>CAMBFI010000005.1 GCA_945865935.1 Bordetella parapertussis
GCAGTGGCGGGAACATTACAATACGATCAGACCGCATTCAAGTTTGGATTATCAAACGCCGCTTGAGTACGTATCTGGATGGAAAAGCAGTTCAACAACCGGAGCCCTCGTTTCTAAATGAAAATGGTCCGATAAAACCAGACAGGTCAGACAAAATATTTGCATCAGATTGAAAGACTTGTTGTGTACGTTTGAAAATACAACTCCTTGCCCCATGCCAGCGGTGTAGGTGGTGAGCATTTCTTTTTTTATCGGATCTTTTTTCCATTCACGATATTGCGCCAGCGTGAGCCCCGACTGTGCCTGAGCTTGTTGTGCGAGCAAGCCAAGGGTTATCAGGACTGAAAGTGTGAGTGTCTTGAATAGGTGATTCATCGTGCGTTCCTAGGGTCGCAAGCATCAATAGCGTCAGAAACTTAGGGTTTGCTTGCAGCTTGTCGAATGAGTGCAACAAGCTGTTTAACTTCTTGATCGGTTGTATCCCAGCGGCAAACAAGACGAGCCAGTTCAGGTCCGCGGCGATAAAACTGTACGCCGTCAGCTGCGAGTTGATCGAGGGCCGAGGCACGCATGGTGAGAAAAACCTCGTTTGCTTCAACCGGAGCGATGCTGCGTGCGCCATCAATAGCCTCAATGCCTTGTGCGAGCGTCTTCGCAGCCTGGTTAGATTGAGAAGCAAGCCGAAGCCAGAGATCATCTTGCACATAAGCTAAAACTTGTGCAGAAGCGAAACGCATCTTGGACCAAATCATCCCCGCACGTCTTAAATGAAAGCCCATCTTGTTTGCGATCGTGTCGTCAAAAACGACAATCGCATCGCTCAGTAGCCCGCCATTCTTGGTGACACCAAACGACAAAATATCCACACCAGACTTCCATGTCAGCTCTGCCGGCGTGCAACCGAGGTATGCAACCGCATTGGCGAATCGAGCTCCATCCATATGCGTGACGAGATGATGCTTTTTTGCGATGGCGCCAAGGCGCGCGACTTCATCACAGGTATAGACCGCGCCCAGATCGGTTGCCTGAACAAGATTGACCGCCGCGGGCTGACTTTTATGTGCTTGGCCTTTACCTGCAGCGGTAACCGCGTGCTCCAGCGCAATAGGGTCGAGCTTCCCGAACTGCCCAGAAAGCGGGGCCACTTTCAATCCTGAGCCAAAAAAACCAGCAGCGTTGCATTCAGACGTATTGATATGGGACTCGGGGCTGCAATAGACCGCCGAGAAGGAAGTTGTCGTGGCAGCGAGTGCTAAGGCGTTTGCACCTGTTCCCGTCGGAACTGGAAAGACGCGCACGGGTCGCTCGAAAAGGGCGCTCATACGGTCTTGTAGGGACGCAGTCAGGTCATCAGCACCATAGCCTAGCGCCGTTCCGTTGTTACTGTGAACTAGAGCTTCAAGAATTTCAGGCGCAGCGCGACCGCAATTGTCACTACGAAACTCAAGCTCGACGGTTGACATAAGGTTCAGATCACAAGTTGGGTGCCAAGCTCAACGACGCGGTTGGCAGGAATCTTAAAAAAGTCGGTGGCACTGGTTGCATTCCTAGACATCAGGCGAAAGAGCTGTGCTCGCAAGGCCCACACACTGCGTTGACCAGAGGGAACCACAGTCTCTCGAGACAAATAAAACGTGGTGGACATCATGTCGAAGGCTTGACCGAATTGTTTCTCACACAACGTCAATGCACGCGGTACATCTGGATTCTCCATAAACCCATAACGAACCACAATTCGGCTAAATCCTTTGCCAAGATCTTCGAACGTTACCCGCTGATCCGCTTTGACGATGGGCGTGTCGGCAGTGTTCACGGTCATCAACACGACGCGCTCATGCAATATCTGGTTATGCTTCAGGTTGTGAAGCAGGGCGGTGGGTACGCCGCTAGAGGAGCTCGTCATAAAGATGGCGGTGCCACGCACACGGTGGACGTCATCGATCGCTTGTATAAATAGATCCATCGGCATGCTTTGCTTTGCCACTTCAGCACCGAGCACTTTACGCCCTCTAAGCCAGGTGGTCAGAACGACGAAGGTGATCAAACCAATACCGATAGGGAACCACCCACCCTCCGGAATCTTGATCGCATTAGCCAAGAAAAATGCAGAGTCGACGATAAGCAGAAAGCCGCCAATCATTGATGTCTTCAGCCACGACCAGTTCCAAATAAGCCTCATCACAAATACGATCAAAATAGTGTCAATTAGCATAGTTCCGGTCACGGCAATACCGTAAACGGAGGCAAGGTTTGACGAAGTCTTAAAGCCTAGGACGAGAGCAATGACGCAGAAGAACAGCATCCAGTTAGTGAACGGGACATAAATTTGCCCTTTCTCCTCGCCGGAGGTGTGGACAATCAACATTCGAGGTAATAGACCCATCTGTATCGCTTGGCGCGAAATTGAAAATGCTCCGGAGATCACCGCCTGCGAGGCAATGACCGCTGCCATTGTTGCCAAGATCACCATGGGTATCAAAGCCCAGTCAGGCGCCATTTTATAGAATGGATTGTCAATGGCGCTTCGATCTGCCAACAACAAGGCTCCTTGCCCAAAGTAGTTCAACACGAGCGCAGGAAGTACAAACCCAAACCAAGCCCAACGAATGGGTCGGCGGCCAAAGTGCCCCATGTCTGTATAGAGCGCCTCTCCACCCGTTACAGTCAGCACAACAGCGGACAGAGCAAAAAAGGTTAAGACGGGGTAGGCGATCGCAAACTTAAAGGCGTAATAAGGATTTAACGCGAACAAAATTTGTGGATCATGTGCGATATGCACGATTCCCAGCAGACCAAGCACCGAAAACCATAGCACCATAATCGGTCCGAAAAACATTCCGATAAAGGACGTGCCGTGTTTTTGAATTAGAAACAGTGCGGTCAAAATAATGACAGCGATCGGCATGACAAACGGCGTGAACTTAGGCGTGACGATTTCTAGACCCTCAACAGCAGAGAGGACAGAAATTGCAGGCGTGATCATGCTGTCGCCAAAAAATAGACCTGCAGCAAATACGCCTAACATCGTCACAATGCCGGTCAAACCTAAGGCCTTCGTGCGCTCCGTCATCATCGCAAGCAGAGAAAGTGACCCGCCTTCACCTTTGTTGTCAGCGCGCATGATGACCGTTACGTACTGAACGGACACAACCAACATAATCGACCAAAACACAATGGAAAGCATACCCATCACGTTGTCTGGCGTGACCGGCACGGGGTGTCGCCCATTAAAAATTTCTTTTAGTGCGTAAAGGGGACTTGTTCCGATGTCGCCAAATACGACACCCAGCGCTCCAAGCGTGAGGGCAGGTAGGGCTTGACGGTTATTCATGCGTGCCGCGATTCTTCTTGTAATCGAACATTGTAGAGCACGAACATCACTTTTTGGGGTACGGATGCGCCGTTTTCCAGTGACGTGCGATGTCAATCCGCCGACAAACCCATACGCGATCGTGCTTTTCAATGTAGTCAAGAAATCGGATAAGACCCGCCATACGACCAGGACGACCTAACAGCCGGCAGTGCATGCCGATAGACAGCATTTTGGGGTTGTCTTCGCCCTCGGCATACAAGACATCAAAGCTATCGCGCAAGTACTCAAAGAAGTGCTGACCGGTGTTGAAACCCTGGGGGGTCGCAAAACGCATATCGTTGGCGTCGAGGGTGTAGGGCACGATTAACTGCGGGGCCTTAGTGCCGTCTGTTTTCGTGACATCGGTCCAAAAAGGCAAGTCGTCGCCGTAGTTGTCACTGTCGTACTCAAAGCCGCCATGATCCGCAACGAGTCTGCGCGTATTTGGGCTATCTCGCCCGGTGTACCAGCCGAGCGGCCATTTGCCTTGCGTCAACTCTTTGAGCATGTTGGTCGCGGCCGCCATGTGCGCTCGCTCCGTCGCCTCGTCTATCCCTTGATAGTGCAACCAGCGCAGACCGTGCGAGGCGATTTCGTGATCTTGTTGTAGCAGGGCGGCTGTGAGTTCGGGATGCCGCTTCAATGCAAGCGCTACACCAAAGACGGTTAATGGCAACTTACGGCGCTCGAATTCGCGCAGTATCCGCCAAACCCCGGCGCGTGAGCCGTATTCGTAAATAGACTCCATACTCATGTGTCTTGCAGGGTAGCTTTCGGCGCCCACGATCTCTGACAAAAACCGCTCCGAACCGGGATCCCCATCGAGAACCGAGTTCTCGGCGCCTTCCTCGTAATTCAGTACAAACTGAACCGCAATCTTTGCGCGGCCCGGCCAGTTCGCCTGCGGAGGCTCGGCACCATAGCCAATGAGGTCACGGGGGTAGTTATTTGAAAACAATTAAGAGCTCCTTTTAAACGACTCATTAACGTTCATTTTTATATGCTTGATTGTTGCCCCGTGCAACGCCAATTTTTTCGCTTCGCGATAAGTAGTACGTCACAGCTCTAGTTACAAACCTGTCGATATTGCACTAAACGTCCGTATTGATCGTATACGGGTACCTGGGTAGTTTGGCAGGCGCGCTGTGGTACGTAGTAGTACTGCTGCTGGGGTTGCACAACGTAGTTGCGTTGCTCGTAGGTGTTGTAGCTCGGGGTCTGCTGGCTGATGATGGCGGACCCTATTGCTACACCTACCACGGCACCGATGGCGGCCGCAGCCCATCCGTTCGCATTGTTGTTGCCGTAATACTGCCCGCGTCGGCCACCCGCCTCAGCTGGCAACGCCGCCGCAACAGCCAATATCGCAATGAGGGACACTTGGGCGACTGTTTTCTTCATGTTTCATCCTTTGATGAAAAGCGTTTCTAAGTGAAGAAATCATAGAACAGTTAAGTTAAAAAATCGTTTTCTTCAGTCTTTTTAGTCGGATAGATATTTCAGTCTGTTACGAACAGCAGCACCCAGAGGTGCCAGATTCGTTCTCGCCTTACTTCATTCCCTCAGCAGCCAACGCAGCTTCCACAGCTGGGTCGGCAGACATGCGCTTGAAATGCGCATGCAAGTTCGGCATGTCGGAGATGTCGATTTTCTTCGCGCTTGCCCACCGAAGCGTGACATACAGGTATGCGTCCGCCACAGAACGCCCATCCGACAGCCACTCACGCCCTGCAAGGTGCTTGTCGACAATCGCGTACATATCGCGTACGCGTTGAGAAGCGTTATGGCTCAGTTCGGTCTGCGCTGCGGTATCTCCGAGCAGCCTGGCGGCACCAAAAATCATACTGTAGGTCTTGTGAATATCCGAGTTACAGAAAGCGAGCCAGCGTCGTGCTTCCGAGCGCGCCTTGAGTGAGTCCCCGCCGAGCAACTTTGCTTCGGGATTTTTTTCAGCAAGGTATTCGAGAATTGCACAGTTTTGTGTCAGCGTGAAACCCGCATCATCGAGTGCAGGAACCGCACCCATTGGGCTGACAGCAAGAAAGGGGGCTTGTTTGAGCGCATCACGGCCAACGGCGACATACTCAAAAGGCTTTCCAATCCATTGCAGTGCAATGTGGTCCACTAAAGAGCAGGCGCCCGGCAATCCGTATAGTTTCATTTGTGCATTCCTTGTTTATTGATTGTCAAAGCATACCCGCGAGCTGTCTCGTTTGGCGGTCCAGATGTATAAGAATTCCTTTTGTTCGAGGCGAGCAAAACCCAGGGAAACGGTTAACATCGCGCTATCTTATTCACTACGTTTTAAACAAGAGGATATGCGCATGAGCCGCCCATTTCGTATCGCAGTACTGCCCGGTGATGGTATTGGTAAGGAAGTAATGCCTGAGGGACTTAAAGTTCTAAAGACCGCTGCAGACAAGTTCGGCTTGAACCTTGAGTACCGTCACTTTGAATGGGCCTCTTGCGACTACTACGCCAAGACCGGACAAATGATGCCTGACGATTGGAAGTCGCACCTGCAAGATTGCGACGCGATCTATTTTGGCGCGGTGGGTTGGCCAGCGATCGTACCGGATCACACCTCGTTATATGGTTCGCTCTTGAAGTTCCGCCGCGAATTCGATCAGTACATCAACTTGCGTCCTGTTCGTTTATTTGACGGCGTGCCCTGTCCGCTTGCGAATCGCAAAGCAGGTGACATCGACTTCTTCGTTGTGCGCGAAAACACCGAAGGCGAGTACTCCGCAGTCGGCGGGAAGATGTTTGAAGGCACGGACCGCGAAATCGTTCTGCAAGAATCCATCTTCACACGCATTGGCTGCGATCGGGTGCTTCGCTTTGCCTTTGAAATGGCGTCGCGTCGCGCGCGCAAACATCTGACTATCGCAACTAAATCAAATGGCATTGCAATCAGTATGCCTTATTGGGATGAGCGTGCTGCCGCGGTTGGTAAAGATTACCCAGACGTGACGACCGACAAGCAGCATATCGATATTCTGTCCGCACGCTTTGTCTTGACACCTGATCGCTTTGATGTGGTTGTTGCATCGAACTTGTTTGGTGATATTTTGTCCGACCTAGGCCCTGCGTGTACCGGCACCATTGGCTTGGCGCCATCGGCCAACCTCAACCCAGACCGCAAGTTTCCGTCGCTGTTTGAACCTGTGCATGGTTCAGCGCCGGACATCGCGGGTAAGAACATCGCCAATCCTATCGCAATGATCTGGTCCGGTGCGCTGATGTTGGACTACCTCGGACGTGGATTGACGGGCGAAGCACAGAAGCCTTACCTCGATGCACATGACGCAATCGTCAAAGCGATTGAAGAAGTGCTCGTGCAAGGCCCGTTGACGCCAGACCTTGGCGGCAAAGCATCTACTAGCCAGATCGGTGATGCGTTGAGCAAAGTACTCGCGAAGTAAACCATCGGAGATCTACATGCCTGATTACACAAATCGATTTAAAAAATCATTGCAGGCCAAAGAGGCCAATATCGGTCTGTGGATCTCTATTCCCGATCCCTTTACAACAGAAATCTGTGCGACCGCAGAGTTCGACTGGATGCTGCTCGACGGTGAACACACACCGACCGATCCGCTTACCATTTTGTCGCAACTGCAAGCCTGTGCCGCCTACAACACGCAAGTGGTCGCACGCCCGCCCATTGGCCAGACGCACCTCATTAAGCAGTTACTCGATCTTGGCGTGCAGAACCTATTGATACCGATGGTTGATACGGCCGAGCAAGCACGTGAATTGGTGCAAGCGGTGCGTTACCCACCCCACGGCATTCGTGGCGTGGGCTACGGCTCGGCGCGCGTGTCGCGCTGGGATTCACGTAAAGACTATGTCAAGATTGCGAACGATGATGTGTGTCTGCTTGTTCAGGCGGAGACGGCTACAGGGTTACGTAACCTCGACGAAATTTGTGCAGTGGAGGGCGTCGATGGCGTTTTTCTTGGACCCTCGGATATCTCCGCTGCGCTTGGACATCTGGGTAACCCAGGACATCCTGAGGTGGTTGCGACCATCGAAAAAGGAATCGCGACCATTCTGAAGCACGGCAAGGCTGCAGGGATCTTGACCCCTGACCGAACATTGGCGCAGCACTACCTAAAGTTAGGCTGCACCTTTGTTGCCGTGGGTGTTGATGCACGCACGCTTGCGATCGGTGTGCGTGAATTGCGCGCCGCCTTTAAGACTTAAGCGTCATCGATTCGGCTAAGCCGCGCATCAAACCAAGCATCAACTCACAACGAACCGCTTGCACGCCGTGCTGACGTGCGAGCGCAACGGTCTGTCCCAAAATCGCTTCGACTTCTAGCGGTCGATTTGCCAAAACATCCTGCAACATCGAGGCTCTGTTGGAACCAGAGCGTTTGGTAGGTGTCACGGCCTCATCCAGATCGATCTTGCCGCGCAAATCAGTACCGCATGCGAGTGCGATATCGATAACCTCAAGCATGATCTGCTTGCGCAACGCCACCACATCAGGGTGTTGGTTCATGTTGACAGTCGGCAGTCTCGTCAAGGCCGCCACAGGATTAAGCGCATAGTTAATCAGCAACTTGTACCAAGTCTCGTAGCGGATATCGGTCGTGGCGACCCCACGAATATTGGCAGATTCAAGCAGTCTGGCCACCCGGTTCACACGTTCAGAGTCCGTGCCGTCGGGCTCACCAATCATCCAGCGATCTTTTACGTTGCTGCGGATCACGCCAGGCTCGATGACCTCGTTAGGCGAATAAATCACACAACCGACACTTCGATCTGCCAGCCTGTTCCAAAGCTCGCCATCGGGATCAAGCAAGGGTAGAGGGGTTTGCGGGACGTTTAAGCCTTTATTCCACCACCAAGGGATGCCGTTCGTGGCAAAGACCGCGACGCCATCGGGCGCCAACAGTCGCTCAATCGACGCCGCCGCAGCCGGCAAAGCCGTCGCCTTAAGCGTCACAATCACAATGTCTTGCGAGGGCAAACTTGTCGGATCATCGGTCGCAACGCTTGGTCGGCCGGTGTACACCTCATCGCCGCGGTGTAAGGTCACGCCATTGCGACGGATAGCGTCTAGTTGCGGGCCTCGACAAATCAGGGATAGTTCGTGCGGGCCGCCGGGTGGGAACTGCGCAGCGATGCGGGCGGCGAGGTGGCCGCCGACTGCGCCGGCGCCATAGATACATACCTTCATTTACATATTTCCATTACTTTACATAATATACATTATGCGGTTAATACGCATGGACAAACAAATGTCCTCCTACTGGATTAAACCTCAATTTGTTGTCCCAGTAACGGCACACTCGCGGCCCATTTAAGCTCGTGCTTGATGCGTAGCCGCAAGCTATCTGCTGCCGCTGGCTCGCCATGATTGAGAAAAACACCTTTTGGTGCGATTGGCGCCGTTTGTAGCCAGGCTAGGATCTCATTGGAGTCGGCATGCGCCGACATTCCCGTAATCGATATCACTTCGGCGTTAATCGGAACATCTTCACCATAGATTCTGACAGTACGTTCACCCGCAAGCATTCGCGCACCACGCGTGCCTGCAGCCGGAAAGCCAGCAAACACAATCATATTGCGGTGATCTGGCGCCAAGGTCTTCAGGTGATGCAGCACCCGTCCACCGGTCGCCATGCCACTTGCTGAAATAATGACTGAAGGATAGCGAATGGCATCGAGCGCCCGTGACTCGTCTGGGGTACGAACCATTTTTGCGACCGAGCCCAAGGCCTTGCAGTCTTTGGCATCTAACCGATGTTCGTCGCAGTGCCGTTGATAGATTTCAGTCATATCGATCGCCATCGGGCTATTTAGATAGACAGGTAGGTTTGGAATGGCGCCGCGTTGCTTGAGCCGGTGCAAGGCCAACAGAAGCTCTTGTGCGCGCCCAACGGCAAACGCAGGGATCACGACAATACCGCCGCGCACGGCGCATCGGTTCACCGCATCGGCGAGCTGTGCTTCGGGTTCGGTGGTTTCATGCACGCGATCACCGTAGGTGGATTCAACAACCACATAGTCTGCGTGATCAATCGGTGCAGGCGCCCGCATAATCTTGTCGCTAGAACGACCCAAGTCTCCGGAAAACAAGACAGTTTTTCCGTCTGCGGTAAGTTCAACGGTACTCGCACCCAAAATATGGCCGGCCGGGCGCAAACGCACCTTCACTCCAGGCGCGACTTCCAGTGCGCGTTCAAACTCGAGTGGCTTGAATAAACGAAGTGTTTTTTTTGCTTCGGCAACGGTGTACAACGGCAAGGCATGCGCATGCACAGTCGTATGGTGCCGGTTGGCAAAGTCCGCTTCTTCTTCTTGCAGCTTTGCGCTGTCTAGTAGTAGCCCGTGACACAAGTCGATGGTTGAGGGTGTCGCGTAAATAGGACCATGAAAGCCTTGCTTCATGAGCACGGGAAGCGCACCAGAGTGATCTAGATGCGCGTGTGACAACACCACCGCACTCAATTTGGTGACGTCTAGCGGCATCTCCGTGCGATTTAATGCACGGAGATTTTTGAATCCTTGAAACAGCCCACAATCGATGAGCACTTGTGTTTGGATCGTACTAACAAGTGTTTTTGAGCCAGTAACCGTTCCCGCTGCGCCTAGGAATGTGAGTTTCATGGTGATCCTTTGTTGCTAGTGTGTACCCATGATACAGACTATTGCTAGGATCAAACCGCCCTACTTTTTAACGATTCTCAAACTTTGGTTTACGTTTCTCCGCAAAAGCCGTAATGGCTTCGCGATGATCGTAGGTTGTTTGCACGAGTGCCTGATAGGCCGAAGCCATATCGAGTGAAACCGGCAAGCTCACATGCTGCGAGTCCCGTACCAATTTTTTGCTCGCACGAATGGCATGCACAGGATGCGAGGCGATGCGTGCTGCCATCGTCCTTGCCTCGTCCATCAGCGCAGCATCGTCCACCACTTTTGAAACCAATCCAATTCGCGCGGCCTCTTCACCATCAAGAAAATCACCTGTAAATGTCATCTCGAACGCCTTAGACATTCCCACCGCACGTGGCAAAAACCAAGCACCGCCATCGCCTGACACCAGCCCTACTCGCGCAAAACTTTCAGCGAACTTCGCGCTGCGCGCTGCGATACGAATGTCACACATCGTCGCTAAATCTAAACCTGCTCCGATTGCTGCGCCGTTTACAGCCGCGATGATGGGTGCTTCCAAGTTATAGATTGCGACCGGCACCCGTTGAATCCCTTCGGTGTAGTAACGGCGAACATCGACGGGCGCCTTCTGCACGGCCGACGTGCTGCGATCTTGCATGCGTTTGACGTTACCACCGGAGGAGAACCCCTCGCCTGCACCCGTCAAGATCACGCAACCGACGCTATAGTCTTTATTAATTTTCGCGACATACTCGACGAGCATATCGTTAATTTCTGGCGACAGAGCATTGCGGGTATCTGGCTCGTTCAAGGTCAGAATAACAATACCGCCCTCTTGTTCATACGTAACGGGTAATGCAGTCATACGAATCTCCTACGGGTAGTATCCCGCCTGTATTAATGAAGACAGTTAAATCGTGCCTTCTTTCTTAAGTGCTTCAATGGCGGCGTCCGACATTCCTAGCCACTGTCCATAAATCTCTTGATTATGTTGTCCAAGTTTCGGACTCGATACGGTTGCCACGCGATCCGCACCGTGAATCATCAGTGGACTACCTGGCAAGACGATACGACCGAGATCTTCATCCTCAAACCATTCCAACATACCGCGCGCGTGCATGTGCGGATCGTTCATCACTTCGATTAAGTTACGAACCGGTGCGGCGGGAAACCCATGCTGTTTGCTTAACGCAACCAGTTCATCGCGTGTGCGCGAGCTAGCCCATTGCTGCACCACCTCGTCTGTTTGGGAAAGATTCTCTACGCGTGCCTTGTTCGTGGAAAACCGTGGGTCATCTTTTAGATCCTCACGACCCATTGCGGCCAGCATCTTGTGCCAGTGGGGCTCCGTGACACACACCACCGCAATGTGCCCATCGCTCGCTTCATAGACGTTATAGGGCGCTAGTGCCAAGCCACCATGCCGATTACCCACCCGCGGCGGTAGAGCACCGCTCCCTCTGTAGGTAAAGCCAAGATTCGATGCGAGCGTAGGATAGGCCGTATCTTGCATCGCCACTTCGACTAAGCGCCCCTCACCTGTTTGGGTGCGCTCATACAGAGCCGTCATGATGCCCGCATACAAATGCACACCGCTCAAAAAATCGACGATCGACGCCCCTGCACGCATCGGCGGGCCATCTGGCATCCCAGTCACGCTCATCATCCCAGACGACGCTTGAATCGTGACGTCCATGGCGAGGTTGTCGCGATCAGGGCCTGACAAGCCATACCCAGTACCCGTTCCATAAATCAACTGTGGATTGATTTCGTGCAGAACCGACCACCCTACTCCTAGGCGATCCATCACGCCAGGCGCAAAGTTTTCGATCACGATGTCTGCGCGCTTGATCATTTCCTTAAACAGTTCGCGACCGCCTTCTGTCTTTAGATTCAGCGTGACACCGCGTTTATTGGTGTTGAGCATCGCCATGGGCAACGAGGCACTACCGCTGACCTTGGCACGGATGCGCGAAGGCTCACCGTTTATTGGCTCTATCTTGATCACATCGGCGCCCCCTTTTGCCATCAAGAATGTTGCGTAAGGCCCCTGATATATTTGGGTGAGATCGATGACCGTGATGCCATCTAATGGTGTATTTTTCCGCACTTAGCGTGCCTCTTTTAAAATCTTTTTAGCGATCGACATACGGTGCACTTCTGAAGGTCCTTCATAGACGCGCATCACGCGAATGCGTTGCGCCATCAAATGAAGCGGCATCTCTTTGGTGACACCCATGGCTCCAAAGGTCTGCATAGCGTGATCAATAACTTCTGCAGCCATCTCGGTTGCATACACTTTGATCATCGAGGCTTCGAACTTCACGTCTTGTCCCAAGTCCTGCTTACGCGCAGCATCCAGCACCATTAAGCGACAGGCATGCATTTTCATGGCGGCATCTGCAATCCACCACTGTATAGCCTGACGATCGCTCAGCGGCATGCCAAACGTAACTCGTTGTTTGGCGTGAGTACACATCATGTCCAGTGCACGACGACACATGCCAATACACCACGCCCCCATCTGCAGGCGTCGTATCACCAGCCGCAGCTGCATCGGCGCGAAGCCCGCTCCGACCTCACCCAACAAATTCTCTTTGGGAATTCGACAATCTTCAAAAGCAAGCTCATAGGTGCGATGGCCGGCGAGCATAGGAATCTCACGCAAGATCTCAAAACCCTTGGTCCCTTTGTCTACGATAAAAGCCGTGATCCCTTCGTGACGCTTGCCTGAGCCGACACGCGCCATTACGACGACGAAGTCTGCAGCGGGCACACGACTAACCCAGATCTTGCGACCGTTAATCACCCAGCTGTCGCCATCCAACACGGCACGGGTCAACATGCCGGACGGATCTCCACCTGCGTTAGGCTCTGAAATTGCAATGGCCGACTTCGCGTCACCTGTCGCGTACGGCTCAAGATACTTTTTCTTTTGCTGCTCGTTGGCCGTTGCCATCAACATGTGGAGATTCGGCGAATCAGGTGGAAAGGTAAAGGGCACGACTGTGCGACCGAGCTCTTCGTTCAGCGCCATCAGCGTCACGGCCGGTAGGTTCGCACCGCCCATTGCTTCAGGTGCGTCCAGCGCCCACAAGCCCAACTCCTTGCACTTCGCACGTAAGCTCGCTTCTTCGTCTTTGGTCAGTGCGCAGTGCTCTCCAGCGATCTCGCGGCTAAGCACTCCGGCCTCAAGTGGCATTAATTCCTGATCGACGAACTTGGCAACTAATTCGACGATCATCTTTGACTCTTCACTTTCTTGACCTGCTGCGTGATTCGTTTCCACTGCGCGCTCCTGTATGCGTATTCTGTCGGCTAATCATACCGAATAGTCAAAAAAGTAATCCTTAATACCGTAGTGGGATTTCCTTCCGTTCGCAAAAAAAATCCCCGAATACAACGGCTTGCTCTGTTAGCATTGTGCAACTGTGGCTTAGCTGATTCCTGCTAAGTTTTGGAGCACTCCACAAGAGGACACTTGATGAATCGTTTCGATGATGCCGGTAAGCTAATACTGCGCCTGACTGTTGGGCTCCTGATGCTATCCCATGGTCTACACAAGCTGATTCATGGCATTGATGGGATAAGCGCGCTCGTTGTGACCAACGGTTTGCCGAGCGCTCTGGCTTTCGGCGTGTATATCGGCGAAATCGTGGCACCAGCCCTCATGATCTTGGGAGTATTGACACGCCCCGCAGCGTTAGCCGTGGTGTTCAATATGCTCATTGCTATTTATTTAGCGCACAGCCACCAACTATTTCAACTGACGAAAACCGGAGGTTGGTTTCTTGAGTTACAGGGTTTCTTTTTGTTTGGAGCACTGTGCGTTGCACTACTAGGTGCTGGTAAATTCAGCATTGCCGGCACACGGGGGCGTTTTAACTAGCGGAAATCGCCAAAACGTTGCCGAATGTCCTGTATGTCAGAGTCGAACACGACGCGCGCTTGAGCCATACAAAGTCGCTGATCATCGCTTGGCATGCTTTTGCAGGCGTTTTGTGCGTCTTGATGTGCAGCCATCGCTTCGGCGCGAGCAGTCTTAAACTTTTGCTCAGGCGTGACATCCTCCTCGCCCCACCTCGCGGGATCTGGCTCGACGGTGTCTGGCCAGACAATCGCAGGAACTGGAGGTAATGATCGTTGAGCCACACTGGCTGGCACCGATACACACAACGCGGCACCGAACATGAAGGCGCAGACAACTGAATCAACAAGCTTTGTAGGATTTCGAATCATTTCCACTCCTTTGCTCAAGTCCACTTATTAATGTAACTGTACGCTCAATTACAAATGAAACAAACACTTCCACTTAATATGAAGCAACTACGCTTTCTTTGGCGTGCACTCGCAAGCGTCGTCGCATCGCTCTGTTTACAGTCTGTAGCACTGGCGCAACTGCAGCCGGGGGCCATTGCGCCTGCTTTCAGTGCGCCTGCAGCGTTGGCTGGCAAGACGTTTACCTTCACCCTCACCGAAGCACTGAAGACCGGTCCGGTGATTGTCTACTTTTATCCGAAAGCATTCACCAGCGGATGCTCGATTGAAGCAAACCTCTTTGCCCAGGCAACCGACGATTTTCAAGCGCTTGGCGCGACGGTCATCGGCGTCTCTGGGGATGACATTGAGACACTTAAGAAATTTTCACTCGGGCCCTGTGGCGGCAAATTTGCCGTCGCAGCAGACCTAGACCGCACGACCATGAAAGCCTACCAAGCAACGATGTTTTTTTCATCCGCCATGGCAAGCCGCATCTCCTATGTTGTGACACCAGACCAAAAGATTTACTTCACGCACGCGAGCCTGAATCCAGATCAGCATGTCTCCACCACCCTTGCAGCGGTTAAGCGCTGGCGAGAGCAGACAAAATGACAAGTATTTGTTGGTTCAGAACCGATCTGCGGATTCATGACCAGCCCGCTTTATACGCTGCGGCGGCAACGGGTCCAACGATTGGGCTATTCATCATCTCTGAAGAGCAATGGGCCTCACATCAGGACGCACCGATCAAAGTGCAGTTCTGGCTTCGTGCGCTCAAAAGCTTATCCGCCGAGCTGGCCGATCTGAATATTCCGCTCAAACTACTTGTCGTACCACGATGGAAAAATGTACCTCAGGCTTTGCTAACGTTTGTGCAACAACACGGTGCTGAAGCGGTACATTGCAACCGCGAGTATGGCCTAAACGAGCGCAACCGAGATCGGGCGAGCTACAAGTTACTCAAAGAGCATGGCGTCATGCTGACCGGGCACTTGGGTGCAACGCTGCTTGAGCCGGGCACGGTCAAGACCGGTGGCGATAGCTACTACCGAGTATTTACGCCGTTTGCACGCGCGTGCCGCAGTGCACTGCAAGACCGCCCCTACAAACTGACGCCAGCACCCGCCAAGCAAGCGAAGTTGTCCTCGGTCAAGGCGGATCCAGTTCCAGAGAATCTTCCCTATTGCGCGCAGGTGCCGCAAATCATTCGCGACGGCTGGCCAGCAAGTGAAGCAGAGGCGCATCTGCGGCTCGAGCGCTTTTCTGATGAAGCGATATACCTCTATCAGCGCGACCGCGATATTCCCGCATTACCAGGCACCAGCACGCTCTCACCCTATTTAGCTGCAGGCTTGATCTCTGCTGGCCAATGTTTACACCGTGCCATGATCTGCAATCAGGGTGAACTAGGTACCGGGCAATCAGGCATCACCACCTGGATCAACGAACTTTTATGGCGCGAGTTCTATCAGCATCTGCTGCACGGTTACCCCGAACTTTCCATGCATCAGCCCATGCGCCCACAGACAAACGCCATCGTCTGGCGTGACGCTGACGAGGACTTTAGTGCGTGGGCGAGCGGTCAAACTGGAATCCCGCTTATTGATGCTGCGATGCGCCAGTTATTACGGACTGGCTGGATGCATAACCGCTTGCGTATGGTCGTGGCCATGTACTTGACCAAAAACATGCTGATTGATTGGCGTCGGGGCGAGGCCTTTTTTATGCAACATCTTATTGATGGCGAGCTTGCTGCCAATAACGGGGGTTGGCAGTGGAGCGCCTCGACCGGTGCAGATTCGGCGCCCTATTTCCGCGTATTTAATCCTATTAGCCAGTCAGAACGTTTTGATCCGACGGGCTCTTTTATTAAGCATTGGATCCCTGAGCTTGCTCATCTTAGCGCCAAGGAAATTCACGATCCGCTGCCGTTAACCCGTTCGGCTATCGGCTACCCAGTACAACGCGTCGATCTGCGCAGCTCTCGGCTACGCGCGATTGAGGCATTCTCTTCTCTTGCTCCTTGAGACCAAACATGTCCCTCGAACAATTAAGTGCGATTACCATCGATGGCAAACCCCAGCAGTTCTCAGACTACGTTGGAAAGGTGCTTCTTTTCGTAAACGTCGCTTCAAAGTGCGGTTTCACTAAGCAATACGCTGAGCTCGAAGTTCTTCAGCAAGAATTCGGTGCGCAAGGGTTCACGGTACTGGGTTTCCCCTGTGACCAGTTCGGCCATCAAGAGCCTGGCGATAACGCTGAGATCGCCGCATTCTGCGACACGCAATTCAAAGTCACCTTTCCAATGTTCGCTAAAGTTGAGGTAAACGGCCCGAACGCTAGTCCGGTCTTTGAGTGGCTAAAGCAAGAGAAAAAAGGTCTCTTTGGCACTGAAGCCATTAAGTGGAACTTCACGAAGTTTCTGGTGGCGCGTGACCAGCATGTGCTCGACCGCTATGCCCCAGCGACCAAACCGCTTACCCTGCGTGAAGATATTAAACAGGCGCTTTCAGCCCCGTACACTTCGGCTAGTCAAAAAACGGGAATACCAACGTGAGTCGATTTGTACTAACCATCTGCCTGAGTGCTTTGACTGTGATCGCCGGCTGTTCGTCGCAAGGTTCGAGTGGTGACATTACGCTGGCGAGCCCGTCACAGACGCTTAAGGTTCCGTCAACCACACGAACGACACCCAACGCATCGTCGACCGAAGTCGCAAGCACGGGCACCACAACATTTCAGACTGGATCCGGTGACACCTTCAATATCGGTAGTCAATATAACGAGACCACCGCCTCGGCCAAGCCCGTCGCACCCGTTGCATCGGCACAGAGCGTCATACAGCCCACACCGCTACGGGCGCCTGTTGCTCTGCCCGTGACACCTGCGAAAACCGCAGCGGTCGTCACGCCGACGCCGGTTTCCTCTGCGCGTGCGCCAGCGGCGCCAAGTTCCATGCCGCCCAAGACAAGTGAGGAGCCGGGTGTACAGCCTTCAAAAAAACAAGTGCTTGTTCAAACCAAACCCGGATGTTCTGGCAAGCAATGCCCGTCCATCAAGCTTGAGCGACTCATTTTTACCGAACACGAACGGTTTAGCGCATTTGTTGAACAGTCGCTGTTGTCTATGGCACAAATCGAGAGCAACCAGGCCAAGAACTTCGAGACACTCAGCCAGCTGAGCGAGCATTTTTGGGCAACCGCACGACCACGCGACGAGATTTTGATACGCGCAACACTCAAGCGCGCCACGCCAACTATCGTCGTGGTGCAACTTGACAGCTATATCTATTCGGGTGGTGCACATGGCAATTCCACCACACAGTATTTGAACTGGCTGCCCCGTTCTGACATCATCGTCAACTTACAGACGATGATTCCATCTGACAATATGCCTGCTTTCGAGGCCGCACTTAAAGGCCAACATGCGCGTTGGCTGCAAACAAATGACCTCGCAAAAGCCGACCCCAAGGCGTACGACAAAAAGTGGCCATTCAAGCTATCTGAAAACGCCGCCCTGCTAGCGGAGGGTATGGCCATCACGTATGACCCCTTTGAGATCGGACCCTACGCGTTGGGGATGCCTACCCTAATGATCCCCTACTCAGAGCTGCAGGGAATCTTGCGGCCTGAACTGATGCCACGCTCTAACTGACACGCAACTGGCCGCCCTAGGCCAAAGCGCTTCGTTCGCAAAGTTTATTGTGGCGGTGGCTGCTTTGCCCGACGTTCACGCGCGATCTTCTCAAGCGATTGCGCGAGCGGGGCGTTTCCCTTATCCCGAGCAATTTCTATCGAGTTTTGCGCCTTAAAGTTCGAGGCGGTCGGGTCAGCACCGGCATTTATCAAGACTTGAATCACTTCAATGTTGCCGTTGCGAACGGCCAACATAAGCGCTGTATCACCATCGGGGTTGACCTCATCGATGGAAGCACCTTTTGCTATTAACAGCTTCATGACGGGTAGTTGGTTTTTTACCGTAGCGTAGTGCAATGCGTTCCAGCCTGGCTGGCTCAGATTCGCCCCTTTCTCAATCAGTTTCTGAGTGCGAACGAGGTCACCCAATAGCGCCGTATACATAATCGGCGTCTCGTTGTACTGGTTGGCTAGGTTGATATCAATCTTAGGATGCGCCAGGAGCAGATCAAAGGCGCGCCAGGAGTCTTCTCGGGCGGCGTATATCAATGCGGGCTGCTGATCCGGGTTCTTTCGGTTTGGGTTGAATCCTGTACGAAAAAGCTCGCGCATCTCGCTGTCTCTGTCATTCTTAATCATCAGCCAGTATTCCTTTACCGCAGCAGCGCCGGAGGGCTGAGCCGAGGCACTCTGAACGGAAATCCCGAATAGAAAGCTAATAAAAAAACCGGATATTATTTTTTTAAGCATGATGATTCTTGTGTGGTTACTTGAATTTTTACTGGATATATATATTTTACTTTTAAAGTAAAGTCTTAAATAACTGGCATCAAATCTTTCCTTAAAGAGTTCACTTTAAATAATTTACTTAAACTAATTTACGTTATATAAAACGCTTTAATTTATGCTCTTAACTTATTGAATAAATTGAAAACGTTATTTGTTGAAGCCTCTTCTATTGTCGAGAGAGAGACTCCGCGCAACCCGGCTAACATTTCAGCGACATGGATGACTTTAGAGGGATCATTCACTTGCCCTCGATAAGGAACAGGCGACAAGTACGGTGCGTCGGTCTCGATCAGCAGGCGATCCAAGGGCATGCGTCTTGCAACTTCTTGCAATTCCTTCGCGCTCTTGAAGGTCACAATCCCTGAAAACGAGATATAAAAGCCCAAATCCATCGCCTGGCACGCGACTTCCCAAGACTCCGTAAAGCAGTGCATCACCCCGCCCGCATCTTGGGCGCTCTCCTCACGCATAATCGCGATCGTATCGGCTGAAGACGAGCGAGTGTGGATAATCAAAGGCAGGTTTGCCTCACGCGCCGCACGAATATGGGTGCGAAACCGTTCACGTTGCCACCCCAGATCGCCCGTCAGACGAAAGTAGTCCAAGCCCGTCTCGCCAATTGCGACAACTTTGGGATGGCGACTGTTTTCCACAAGGAAGTGGACATCGGGCTCTACGGTGTCCTCGTAATCGGGATGGACACCCACTGAGGCCCATAACGGATCATGCTGCTCAACGATAGCCATCAGTCCCGGCCAGTCCGGCAAATTGACGCTTACACACAACGCATGCGAGACCCGGTTATTCTGCATTTTCTTCAGAATCTCAGGAAGTTGCGCGGCCAGTTCCGGAAAATCGAGATGGCAGTGAGAGTCCACAAACATAGTAAATCGTCCAAGACGTAATGAATGAAAAGCGAAAAACTACATGCCTGGTCTAGGCTGACAACTTGCCAGTACACGCTGCAAAGCAGACTGCGCAAACAGTTTCGCATTTAATGGATGACCGGCAACACGCGATTGCTCGGCAAGCCATTTGCCTAAGTCACTTAGCTTTCTCGCGTCACAGCCTTTTGCAATCGCTTGAGTGCTTTTCCCCAAACCAGGGTAATAGCGCGGCGCTAAATCCTGTGCAGCCAGGTTCAAATCAACGGTAGCACGGGACAACGCATCCAGCCATGACGGGGTGGGAAGCTTGGCTACCGTATCGGCTAACGCTCCAAGATCAATTGCGCGAGCAGCTTGAAGGGATTGCATCAACCCTTCAAGCCAGATTGGGCAAGGACGCCCCTCAGACTGCGCGGCACGCAGCGCTTGCACGGGAGCCCCACCAGAGGCCGAGAGCCATTCTTGCGGCGACTTGATCCCCTGCTCTGCTAGCCAACGCATCGCCTCCACGTGACTTGGTGTTGGCAGCGCTAGGCGTCTGCAGCGAGAGAGCAAGGTGGGCAGCAAGCGATCTGGGGCATCCGCGACCAGCAAAAATACTGTGGAAGGCGGTGGCTCTTCCAATACCTTAAGCAACGCGTTACCTGAAATTGTCGTCAGGGCCTCAGCCGGGTAAATCACAGCGACGCGCCAACCACCTCGATGCGTCGCATGATTAAACCAAGGCTCCATTGAGCGAATCTGATCCACTCTGATGTCCTTGGAAGGTGCTTTTTTAGGGGAGCCGACCGACGCCACAACCTCTGTCAGGTTATCGCTCGCGTCCTCGCCCAACGCTTCCTCGACCCCCTCTTCAAGCGCGAGCGCTTCAGGACGAATGCGCTTAAGATCCGGGTGATTTCCATGCGATAACCAGCCACATGCCAAACATTTTCCGCATGCCAATCCATGCAGAGGACTCTCGCACAGCAAGGCCGCTGCGGCAGCCAATGCAAACTCTCGCTTACCAATTCCAGCTAACCCATGAATGAGCCAAGCGTGGGCAAACCGATCGCGCGCACCCAGCCAATCTTTCGCAAGTTGAACTTGCCAGGGGAAGAAGGCTGCGTGGCTCATCGGGCTGATCCAGTATCGACCAAACGTACCAGTTCGCTGTTGAGTTGAACACGAATGGAATCGATCGGCTGTGTTGAGTCCACCACCCTAAATCGGTGCGCTTGTTGTGACGCGCGCTCCAAGTAAACTTGCCTCGTACGCAAAAAGAACGCATCCGCTTCTTGCTCAAAACGATCTTTGTCTCGCGTTCGGTTTAAACGTTCTCGGGCGACCTCGAGCGGGACGTCAAAGAGCCAGGTGATGTCTGGCTGTAAGTCGGGATGCACCCAACGCTCGAGCGCTTCAATCCTCGCCGTCCCGAGCTCTCGTCCGCCGCCTTGATAGGCAAAGCTTGCATCGGTAAACCGGTCGCACACCACCCACGTCCCCGCCGCCAGCGCAGGCTCGACCACCGTGCGCACGTGCTCGGCACGCGCCGCAAACATAAGGAGAGTCTCACACTCAAGTGTCATCGCTTCATGCAATAACAAGGTACGCAATTGCTCACCGATCGCAGTCCCGCCGGGTTCACGGGTGCACAGTACTGGCTGGCCCAGGTCGGCAAGTCTATCCACTATCCACTGGACATGCGTACTCTTGCCTGCCCCATCGACGCCTTCCAAAGTCAAAAACAAACCGCGCTTCATGGTCATGGCTTACGACCCAATATGTACTGCGCAACGTTGCGATTGTGCTCGGGTAAGGTCTTAGCAAACGCGCTCGAGCCATCCCCTTTCGCGACGAAATAGAGGTAATCATGTTTCTCTGGCTGCAGCGCCGCTTGCAACGAGGCGAGCCCGACGCTTGCAATCGGCGTTGGCGGCAGTCCGTTACGTGTGTAGGTATTCCAAGGGGTATCGGTTTGCAGGTCAACCTTGCGCAAACGCCCTGTGTAGGCGTCACCCAACCCATAAATGACCGTCGGATCCGTCTGTAGCGGCATATTCAGCCTCAGCCGATTAATAAAGACGCCCGCAATACGTGCTCGGTCTGAAGACTTACCGGTTTCCTTTTCTACGATCGAGCCGAGAATCAGCGCCTCATAAGGAGACCTCAACGGCAATCCTTCTTGGCGCCCCTGCCAAGCCTTATCAAGTACTTTTTGTTGAATACGCGCCGCACGTTCGAGGATTTCCGTGTCGATCGTACCAATTGAGAATATATATGTATCCGGAAATAATAAACCTTCCGGCGGATACGATTTGAGGGCGATTCCACCCTCAATTAGCATCGGAATAGCCTTATCACTCCACACCGGATCTGATTTTTTTATATCCGGATTGTTAAAAATGGCGGCACGAACTTGCTTGAGCGTCCATCCTTCTACGATCGTAATTTGTCTAGACGTTACCTCTCCAAGTGCGATGCGACGCAGGACATTCAAAATACTGTCTCCCCGCGAAATTTGATAGCCGCCTGCTTTCAGCTTCTTATCAAGCTCGGTTGCCCGCGCAAGAAACACAAACGCGCCTGCATGAATATTGACACCCGCTTGGTTGAGTAACCGAGCAATCCCAGCTGGTGTGGCACCTGACGGGACGAGCAAATCGACCTTTTCACTGGGAAGCGCAAGGGGCCGCGTGACCCAGTGGTAACCAAGGGCTGCCGCGGCACAGAGCAACAAGACGACTGGCAATACCAGATAAAGGAGAAGTTTATTGAGCGCATTCATAAGGCTGACAGTTTAATATGGTCTGCGTCGATTCCAACCGTTTTGCCTCACAAAGTGCCATGCATCCATTTTTTTATCACGCGTCACGCTCGGCTCAGCCTTCGCCAACTTCGCCCACGGGCGCGATCACCGTACATCGCCTTGACGAAGCGTTGTGTGTCATCTCCGCGAAGGGCGAAGACGCACTTAGTTTTCTTCAAGGACAGATCACCAACGATCTTGCCGCTGCAGGTCTAGACTCAGCGTGCCTGGCTGGCTACTGCACCGCGCAGGGCCGCCTATTGGCAACGGGTATCTTTAGTCAAGGTCCGATCGATCCTGCCAATGCCGCCTCACACAATATCTCCATTGTGTTACGCGCCGACCTCGCTGCCGCTGTCGCCAAACGCCTGTCAATGTTTGTCCTTCGTTCAAAGGTCAAAATCGCGCCAACGGCGGTTAGTGTCGCGGGCGTGTTTGCACCCAGTCATGCATTAGATAGCCTTCGGTCAGCATTCGCGCACGACTTGCCCCTGACACCATGGCAAGCCTTACGCACCACGAGCGGGACCTGGATCGCGGCCCCAGCATCGATAGATACCCATCGTTGGTGGTGGCTGGCTTCAGAGCACGCTGCTGAGGAATCGCCCTTAAACTGGACTGCGCTCACGCAAACGCTCCAAGCCGGTGAGGCCTCTGCGTGGTACTCCACCGACATTCAGCAGGGACTGCCCTGGATCGAAGCCAAAACCCAGGATCTCTTCATACCTCAGACGCTTAACCTAGATTTAATACAGGGTGTGAGCTTTACAAAGGGCTGTTATCCCGGCCAAGAGATCGTTGCACGTAGTCATTACCGTGGCACACTCAAGCGTCGCATGACACTTGCTCGCCTCGATGTTCCGCTCGATGCCACCATCGCGCCTGGGGTAGATGTCTACGAGGGTGATGCACCTTGCGGGCGCATTATCAACATATCAAACGAGGGCCAAACCTCCTGGCTCCTCCTTGAAGCACCCTTTGATGCGATGGATCGCAATGCACTCGCTGTCGGCGCTGCGCACGGGCCTCGCCTTGCCCTGCAAGCACTGCCCTACGCGATCCGAGCTGCGTAGGACTTACTCTTCGCGCTTGACCAAATTCACAATGCTTGAGAAATCAAGCTTGCCGCTACCTTGGGCACTGTGCATCGCAAACAAATTACGCGCCAACTCGCCCAGTGCAATGACAGACTGTGTGCTGACAGCGGCTTCAGCCGCGAGTCCCAAATCTTTGAGCATCAAGTCCACACCAAATCCGCCGGCATAGCCTTTCGAAGCAGGAACATTCTCCATGACGCCCGGCCAAGGGTTGTACAGTTCAATCGCCCAAGTACGACCAGAACTCTTGGAGATAATTTCAGAAAGCACTTTCGGATCCAAGCCATTGGCTACGCCGAGTGCAAGCGCCTCTGCGGTGCCAGCCATTGCGATACCCAGCAGCATGTTATTTGCGATCTTTGCAACCTGACCCGCACCGGCTGCGCCTGCATGAAAAATATTCTTACCCATTTTTTCTAGCAAAGGACGGGCACGTTCGAGATCCGCAGGCTCCCCACCAACGATGAACGTCAAGGTGCCTGCGATAGCCCCTCCTGTTCCACCTGACACCGGAGCATCGATCATCGCAAGACCACGATCGGCCGCTGCACGGGCAACCTTGCGAGCGGAATCGGCTGCAATCGTGCTGCAGTCAATCACTAACGCCTTGGACGCAATCTTGGTCAGTAGACCCTCTGGTCCCAAATAGATTCCTTCCACGTGTTTACTGGCTGGCAACATCGTAATGACGACATCTGCACCGTTGACGGCATCACTGGCCGAAGCCGCTGCCGTCGCGCCGCTTTTCACAAGCTGATCAACCGCTTCCTTGACTAGATCAAATACGGTCAGGCTAAAGCCAGCCTTGATGAGGTTCTGCGCCATCGGAGCGCCCATGTTTCCTAAACCAATGAATGCAACGCGCGTCATGTTTGATCTCCTAGTTTGTATAGCGGGTGCTTGACGGCAGCGACCGGCAAAGCAAAGAATTTTTCAACCCAGTCCGGACTCGCTTCTTGCAACGTCGCAGGGTTCCATTGAGGGCTCTTATCTTTATCGATCAGTAAAGCACGAATGCCTTCCGCAAAATCTCCGTGTGACGCAGCCATTAGGCCTGCAATCCACTCCGTGCGATAGACATCCGCTAGCGATAGCCGCTTGCACCGTTCGAGGAGCGCAAACGTTAGTCTCGCCGAGCCTGGGGAGCCCGCTGCAAAGGTTTTTGCAGCCCGTTGCAACCAAACATCCTCTTGCTCCGACAGCGCCATGATGTTGCGAGCCACTTCGTTCAGGTCCGTAGACACGCAGCACCGCTGAATCAGAGCCTGGTGTGTCTGCAAGGGTCCGATTGCTGGTGCAGGCGCCGTAGCCACTGCAGCAAGCAGTCGGTGCAGCTGAGCGTGATTCGCAGCCAAAGCTGGTTTGCGCTGATCATGGTAGTTCGCTTGTTGGGCAGCCGAGCAAGCCGACCAGGTCGTCGCAGCAATCGCCGCGAGCAAATCATCCCACTTTTGACGCGGCAGATGATAGTCGGCAAGACCAGCAAATAGTGCATCGGCCGCACCCACCTGTGCTCCGGTGAGACCCATAAACAGACCAGTCTTCCCTGGTAAGCGATTTAACAACCAAGTGCCTCCCACATCGGGAAATAGACCAATCGATATCTCGGGCATTGCCATACGTGAGGTCTCTGTCACGACACGATGGCTGGCTCCCATCATCAAGCCCATGCCGCCACCCATGACGATCCCGTCGCCCCAAACCAGCACAGGTTTAGGAAACGTGTGGAGTCGATAATCAAGAGCATACTCTTCGGCAAAAAATGTACCGGCGTAAGTATTTTCGATTGGTGCTTGCCCGGCGTGCTCGATCATGCTGTGGTGCAAGGCGTGCAAATCACCTCCTGCACAAAAAGCTTTATCCCCCGCACCTTTTAAGATAACAAAAGCAACCTGTGGATCCGCGGCCCAGCGCTCTAACTGCGCTGCTAATAAACGCGTCATGTCGAGCGTCAAGCCATTCAGCGTCTTGGGCGCATTGAGTGTCCCGACGCCGACACACATCCCTTGCGCGCAGGGAATGGTTGAAAATATGACAGGGCTCTCAGCAAGCGGGTTCATTCCAGATTCAATCCTTTTTCTAAAAGCTGTTGTGCAATGATGACGCGCATTATTTCGTTTGTGCCCTCAAGAATTTGATGTACGCGCGTATCGCGCACAAAGCGTTCTAATGGGTAATCTTTTAGATAGCCGTACCCGCCAAGCAACTGTTGCGCATCCAAACACACCGCGAACCCAGCGTCGGTTGCAAACCGTTTCGCCATCGCGCTATAGACCGTTGCATCAGGCGAGTCACTATCAAGCTTACAGGCGGCTAAGCGAACCATCTGTCGCGCGGCGACAACTTGTGTCGCCATGTCTGCGTATTTAAACTGTAGCGCCTGAAATTGGGTCAAGTCTTTATTGAACTGCTTTCTGCCACGCATGTAATCACGCGCAACATTCATGGCACCTTGGGCGGCACCCACAGAGCAAGTGGCAATGTTAATACGGCCGCCCACGAGACCCTTCATCGCAAGCTTGAAGCCCTCACCTTCCTGCGCGAGTAAGCAGTGCGCTGGCACCTTGACCTGATCAAAAGTAATCGCCCGGGTAGATTGGCTGTTCCACCCCATTTTGAGCTCCTTTCGTCCAAAGCTGATTCCAGGCAAGTCGGCAGCGACCGCAAAAGCAGAAATGCCTCCAGCGCCGGCGCTACCCGTGCGCGCCATCACCACCAATAGCTGCGTCTCGCCCGCGCCCGAAATAAAGGCCTTCGCGCCGTTCAGCACGTAGTGCTGGCCTTGCAACTGAGCAGTCGTCTTAATAGAGGCCGCATCTGAACCCGCGTCAGGTTCGGTCAAGCAATAGGAGACAAGCTTTTGACCGCTTGCCAAATCCGCACCCCATTGCTCGAGCAGCGCTTGCGAGCCCCACGTACCGACCATCCACGTTGCCATATTGTGTATGGTTAGAAACGCAGTCGTCGAGGGGTCGACAGCTGCCAACTCCTCGAACACAATCGACGCATCCAAACGAGACAAGCCCAGTCCGCCCATCTCGACGGGGGCGTAGAGCCCACAGAAGCCGAGCGCACCGGCTCGTTTGAAGGCATCGACAGGAAAAATGCACTCCTGATCCCAGCGAGCAGCGTTTGGTGCGAACTCACCCTGTGCAAACTCGCGCGCGACTTGCGCGAAAGCCTGTTGCTCTTGATTCAGTTCAACATCCATCTTCACCTCCTGTATGTTCTGGTCAGCCGTGTGCCAGACAAACTGCTCGCCCATCGTAGACTCATACCGTCCGATCTGTAATCGGTACTTTATTCTTTGTTTGACGAACCTTCTGCCTGTGCGCTGCACGTCTACGTCGAGCCACTTTAGGCTCAACCACTAGTGCGCGATACAACTCCAGACGATCACCATCACAAAGGGTTGCCCCGAGCTCGAGCTTCTTACCGAAGACACCCACCGCAACGGCTTCATCGATCAGCATACCAAAGCCCGCATACGTACGTGCTTGCTCCAACGCATCGCGCAGGGTCGCCCCTGGCGAAAGCGTCAGGGTAATTTCGGACAGAGACTGCGCCTTTGCATCACACAGGCGCACATGAATGTGCTCTGACGCCCGCGTAAGCGTCATCAGACCTGGTCTCCGTAGCATTGCGCCGCCCGTTGGGTGAACGAGTCGATGAAACTCGTGGCGATCCGGCTAAAGACAGGCCCAACCACCACCTCCAGTGCTCGGCTAGCAAACTCATACCGCAAGGTAAACAACACCTTGCAGGCATCATCTGCGAGCGACACAAAGACCCAATCACCCTCCAGCACTGAAAACGGACCTTTTACGAGAGACAGCCCGATACGCTCAGGATAATGATGGGTGTTTTTGGTTGTAAAGGTATGCTTAAGCCCTGCAATCGCAATCGTAATCGATGCTTGCATCCCTTCAGAATCTTGTTGATCAACCGAGGCTCCACCGCACCAAGGCATGAATTCAGGGTACTTTTCGACATCTGCCACTAAGTTAAACATCTGAGTCGCACTATGGTGGACCAAAACGGAGCGCTCGACGGTGTGCATGCTAGGTTGTGATTGGCTAGAATGCATTCATTTTAGCGGCAGACGCACAGGAATGGCGTGCCGCTTTGCCATTTGACACAGGTTAGAGGCGATCAGCGTTATGCGCAGCAACCTACGTTTCAGCATCTTTCTCATCGCCGCAACACTGGCGACAGGATTATTGACAAGTTGTTCTGTGAAAGACTGGCCGGCGTTCCTTGGTTTGATAGATCACGAACATACCGCTGCAGCAGAAACGACTCAAATCACATCAATTTGGCCGAGCATCACGCAACACTACCAAATGCCGACCATCAAGACCCCTATCGTCGCGCAGCAGACAAGGCTCTATGCCTCAGGTGTGCAGCACTTTCAAACTGTCTTAGATAACGCGAGACCCTACCTGTATTTTGTTGTGCAGGAACTCAAGCGCCGTAACATGCCGGTTGAACTCGCATTTTTACCAATCATTGAGAGTAGCTATTCCCCACGCCTACAAAGCGGGCTGAATCCTGCTGGGCTCTGGGGACTCATGCCCGTCGCCGCAAAACACTTAGATCTCGTGCGCGATGAGTTCAAAGACGAACGTCGAGACATCATCCGCTCGACGCAGGCTGCGCTAGACTTACTTCAAGAGCTTCACAAACAGTTCGGCGACTGGAATCTTGCCTTGGCCGCTTATAACTGGGGGCCAGGCAATGTTTCCCGGGCCCTCAGCAGTAATACACGGCGCAAGGTGACGAGCACCTACGATATGCTCGCTATGCCCAGGGAGACGCAAGTCTTTGTGCCAAAACTGTTTGCCCTTCGCGACATCATCGCGCGTCCTGAGGCCTATCAAATAACATTACCGGAAATTCCCGATGCGCCCTACTTTGAGATTGTTCCTGTTACACACACAATCGATATAAAAGTTGCCGCTGAGCTCGCCGATATGTCGGTGCACGATTTCATCAACCTCAATCCCGCCTATAACAAACCTGTGATTGTGGGTAGTGCTAATCAAACGATCTTATTGCCGATCGATCACGCCAAAAAGTTTCGTGCGAATTTGAATCTGAGAAAAGAGCCACTTTCAGAGTTCACGTCCATCCTGCTCGTGACACCAGAAACACCTGAGAGTCTCGCACGGATCTGGAATGTTGACGCAGCACGCATTCGACAAATTAATCAAAAGCGCTGGGGAGAGCGTCTGAAGGTTGGGACGATTATTCTCCTGCCGATTCCTAGCGGACAGCGTCTCTGACCCGTTTTTTTCTTGCTTAAGCCTTAACGCGTACTCTACTGAACGCGAGTGATGGAGAGTACATGCGGCGTTTTGCGTATCAATACAGCCCGCGCATCAATTGCGGCATTAGACGAATCCATCCATGACTGCATGAAGGTTAAATACGCGCTCTGGCCGATCGCAGCAAAGTCAGGCAGATCGCGGACCCTGTCCCCACGCGTAGCCGCTTGAAGCAGGTCGCGCTTCACAATCATGTCAAACAGGCATTCGTAATCGTTCACGAAGGCGTAGCCTGTTTTAAGCGAACACGCCTCAAGATCTTTTCGAGCTTGAGGACTCATAGGTGGTTGCATTTCCGCCTGACGCATGACGTCAACGCCTCGCGCAAGTTCGTCACCAGAAAAAACACCGATAGAGATGCCATCGATCATCACATTAAGGCGTGCTTGTCCGTCTAGCCCACTCACCCGCCAAACCAGAGAGCGCAAGGCGTCAAGCTCGGCACTTGCAACGGACTTGATATGGTTCTGACTCAGAACGAAAGGAACGGGAGGCAATGCCATGCCCACATCGACCGTGACAATTTGTCCTCGCCCGACGGTTGTCTGGAACGTGATCAGCTTCTTTTCACCCGCGCCGGCTGGCAAGAACTGTGTTTCAACCTTGGTGCCGGATACAGTGCTCTGCACGACCGCAGGCGCCAAGTTAGCACCAATCTGTCTGAGAAACTCCACTGCCATCAAAGCATGCCCTAAGGCGCTTGGATGAATACGGTCGGGGATCAACTTAATGTCGGGCGAAGAGCCCGTCAGCGCAAGTGCCTTCTTGAGTGGCTGCTGCCATTGCACCTTTAAAACGTCTGACCCTACAGCCTGTGCCTGCATGGCAGACACAAGTCGTTCGAGTTGATTTTGCCGGTCAATCAACTTAGACGGAGGAGCCACACCGGCGATATTGGCAGGACTAGGTTCAACCCAGATAATGCGCGTGACGCCCGCCTCTCGTAATCGTGCGATCATCGTTTGGATGTTTTTAACAAATGCGGCATGCGGGCTATTCGGGGGATAGGCGGCATCATTCATCCCAAAGTTAATCACCACAACGGTGGGGCGATGCACGAGCACATCACGATCTAGTCGATTCAGCCCATCCCACGCCGAATGTCCACCGATCCCCGCATTGATAAACGTCAGATCTAAGTCTGGACGCCGCAACAGGAAAAACGTTTCGATGTAACGTCCATACGTATAGGCCGCTGTAATACTGTCCCCAAGCCAAACGATGCGGTCGCCTTGCTTGAACGCTAGTGGAGCCGTTTGTGCTGACGCGTGAGACAACGGGAGGAGCGCCAACACACAACCAGCAGCGAGCACGTGCAGTTTGCCCACAATCCAAACCAAAAATTGCGCGCGAATATGATTAGCCCTATCGGTGCGAGACGGCTTCACGTGTAGCTCCTAAACCATCGATCGATCATTGACTGGGTGCACTGTTACTGGCCGTTGCCGCAGCAGCCTCTTGCTGTGCGATACGTCGCTTTTCAGCTTCCGTCTGCCACGCAGTACTTGTACCACGTGCAACCTGACGCATACGCTCTTGATGTGCGCCAGAGTTCGCGGTGATGGTCGCATTTACGAAAACCAGATCCGTCACCCCAAATGTCTTCACAATGTCTTGAATATTGCGAAACACATAGCGGTAATCGACCACTACAACTTTATCAAAGTGTGGCAACAAATACGGTGCAAAAGCATTTCCGTAAGAGTTCTTCACAACCAGTGCCGTTCTTCCGGTGCCAGCATTGGTCGTGCCTACAAGCAACGGTACGTCGCCGCCAAGAAATACAATATATCCGCGACTCTTTTCAGCAAAGAACTCGTGCGGTGCCGGAGTTTTTTGCTCCGGACCAACATACTGAGTGCTCTTGACTGAAACCGTCGTGGGCACGTAATAGTCAGATACTTTATCAGCCTGTCTCAGCTCTGGGGCTTGTGTCAGACTCCAAAAGGAACCGGCCACTCCCGCAACAGATCGCTTGTCAAACGTGGACAATTCCAGAGGTGTCATACCCATGACGTCTGCCCACGCGCGATAGGCGTAATACGCACCCAGCCCAGTCCAATGATGATCCGACTTAAAGAACATCGGTTCGGAGGTATGGTTCTGCATGACAGGGATCACCTCTGCAAAACGAACCTCGGGCTTCAGCGCTGCTTTCATCGCTTCCAAATTACGCGCTTCAGATGTCGTGCGGGCACGCGCCGCAGGCGGTAGATAAAAATGGCTGCTGGTGGGAGTAACCACCACACTGACACTTTGCATAGCGTGGGGCTTTGCGACCAAATCTACCCATGTATTCACCGCATTCGCGTAGCCCTGTGCCGCCTTGTCCGTCCCTCCGAACATGAATAATGCCTGACCCTCATGCAGGAGCACCCCACCCACGACATTCAATGGTTTTGTGCCGCTTGCAGCCGGCACAGGTGAACTCGGCTCCGCTGCTTTGGGTGTAGGCTTTGGCTCAGCTTTGGGTGTTGGCTTTGGCTCAGGCTTAGGTTCAGTATCGCTCTCTAACGTGCGGGTCGCCGAATGACTGGGCGCGGCTTGGGTCACAGTGTCGGGCGAGGTCCGCTCTAAAGTAGACGGGGGCGTCTCCGCCCTCACAGGCTCCGGTGTAACGTCAGTGCGCTCGGCAACCACCGCTATCCCGTTAGCATCGCGATCGAGGCCCGGCGTGACCAATGTGATCTCCGTCTCGACAGCACCCTCTTTCGTCGGACTCTCCTGCACGAAGGAAGCCTCAGGCTTCGCCCAGCTATTGACGTCCTCAAAACCCGCTTCACCCCCTCTAACCTGAACGATTCGACCGTCCAAAATCAATCCGCGGCCAGTCTTCACAAGGGAGGCAATTTCGGTAAAGTACTCGCGCAACGGAAAGTGATCGGCTACGTATAACTCCACCGCCCGAGCAAAGCTGCCGTCAAGCAAACTAACTTGCGTCAGCTGCGGCCAGGCAGCCAAGCGACGATTCTCCGCCGTAGACACCGTTTCCCGCGATTCATATTCGGCGATAAAGACAATACCTAGACCTACCAACAATAAACAGATCAGCACGCCGTGCACGACGCGCGACCATCGACTCGCGTATGGGTATTGACCGCTAGAGCCTTGTGTGGATTGTTTCATCAAAAGCGGAAATATAAAAACGGGTTATAGCTTTGCCCGACAAGTAAAGCCGTGCAAGACAGCAACAATACAAGGTCGACACCTAACGTCGCAATCGGACGCCAACCCGCCACCGAGCGCACAACACTTAAGCGTATTGCACGTGCTGCAAGCCAAGGGGCGACAGGCGTACACGCAACCAGTGCGAGCGGTATCCAAAGTGAGTGTGCCTGCAGATCAGAGAGCGTTTGCTCACCAAGCAATGGAACCTCATCGAGCGCGAAAAGAATTCTTAGAAATGTGGCTAACTGTTGTAAATCAGTAAAATAAAACAGCCCCCAACCCAGGGTCACAATAAAAAGCAAATAGGCATGACCGAATAGCGCGGGGAGTTTCTCAAGCAGACGACTCAAAAAGATACGTTCGATTGCAATCCAAACACCAAAATATAGCCCCCACAACATGAAGTTCCAACTGGCCCCGTGCCAAAATCCCGTTAGCGCCCAAACGATGAATAGGTTTCTAAACGGGCGATGCTTTCGTCCGCCCAAAGGGATGTAGACATAGTCTCGAAAGAAGGTGCTGAGCGATATATGCCAGCGCCTCCAAAACTCTGTGACTGATTTCGAAATGTAGGGATAGTTAAAGTTCTCATGGAAATGAAAACCGAACATCATACCCAGCCCAATCGCCATATCAGAGTATGCAGAAAAGTCAAAATAGATCTGTAAAGTAAACATCGCTAAACCTAACCAGGCATCGCCGGTAGACAGCGCGGACAAATCCCCACCCATGGTGCGCTGCGCCCATTCTCCTGCCACGTTCGCGATGAACACCTTTTTAAATAGCCCCACGCACAGGCGATGCAGGCCGCGACTAAATAGATCCCATGAATGCCTGCGGCCACGCACCTCTGCCGCGATGTGGACATAGCGAACAATCGGCCCCGCCACGAGTTGCGGAAAGAGACTCACGAACAGCAAGAAGTCCATGAAGCGACGTTGGGCTCTTACGTCGCCTCGGTAGACATCAACCGAGTAGGAAAGGGTTTGGAAAACATAAAACGAAATACCGATCGGCAAGGCATAGCCTGGCAAATTAAAAGAAGCGCCGAACGTCGTGTTTACATTCTCTACAAAAAAATCACTGTACTTAAAGACACCGAGAAGAGACAAATTAGAGACGAGCGACAGCGCAAGCGCAAACTTTGGTCCGTTCGTACCGCGTGTACGCTCCATCCAAAGCGCCGCGAGCCAATCAACGGCAGCCGTGAGCACAAGAAGAGAGACCCAGATCGGTTCTCCCCACGCATAAAAAAACAAACTAACGGCAATCAGAATGTAGTTCTGCGCCTGGGTCGGCGCACCGGGATCTGTCGTGCCGTCCGCAGCAACGCCGTGACGGAACTTAGAGCCTAAAAAATAGTAGAGAATCAGACTACAGGGAAGAAACAGATACAAAAATACCAGAGAAGAGAAAACCATGGCAACGTGGAGTATCTGATACGAATTTATTAGAGTTGTAAGCAGTCCGTATCAAAACACGGATCGTTTTTTAAAAGCAGCCCGGATTTTACCTAGATATCTGACCTGCTGCAGCACAGGTTAAACTGTGCAGCCTAGCTTCACAAAGCATGTAGGCCCTAAAAGCCAAATAGTCTAAATAATGAGCATTATCGAAAACCGCAAAGCGTTTCATGACTTTTTGATCGAAGAGCGCTTTGAGGCGGGTTTGGTCCTGGAAGGCTGGGAAGTAAAGGCGATCCGGGAGGGTCGAGCCCAACTTAAGGAAAGCTATGTCGTCATTCTTGAGGCGGAACTGTGGCTGTTAGGCATGCACATCAGCCCTTTGCACTCAACCTCAACACATGTCCTGCCAAACTCGACCCGGACGCGGAAACTGCTGCTTAAGGCCGAGGAAATCAGCAAGTTAATCGGAAAGGTTGAGCAGCGCGGCTACGCCCTCGTCCCCATTAATCTGCATTACAAAAATGGCCGCATCAAACTTGATTTTGGTCTGGGCAAGGGCAAAAAGCTTCACGATAAACGCGACGCCTCACAAGAAAAAGACTGGGCGCGCGAAAAAGAACGCTTAATGAAGCACGACACCCGAAATCGAGACTGAAAAATGGGGTCATTGACCCCATTTTTATGACGAACGGCTCATTTAGTTTTATTAGCTTGCAAGCTTTTTCCAGGTGTCGACGACCGTATCGGGGTTCAGTGACATGGAAAGGATGCCTTGATCACGCAACCATAAGGCGAAGTCTGCGTGATCACTTGGCCCTTGGCCACAAATACCCACGTACTTGCCGGCTTTCAAACACGCGTTGATGGCACGACTCAACATAAACTTCACTGCATCATCGCGCTCGTCGAAGTCTGCGGCTAAAAGCTCCATACCGGAATCGCGATCAAGCCCTAAAGTCAATTGCGTGAGATCATTTGAACCGATCGAGAAGCCGTCGAAATGCTCAAGAAATTGCTCTGCGAGTATGGCATTGGAGGGCACTTCACACATCATGATGAGTCGCAGGCCATTTTCTCCGCGAACCAAACCATGCACGGCCAACAAATCTACCACGCGCTTGGCTTGTTGCACGGTACGAACAAAAGGAACCATGATTTCAACGTTCGTCAGCCCCATCTCGTTGCGTACGCGCTTTAACGCCTCGCATTCCATTTTGAAGCACTCTGCAAAATCGGCAGAAATGTAGCGCGAGGCGCCGCGAAAACCCAACATCGGATTTTCTTCCTCAGGCTCGTAGCGCGAGCCACCAACTAGTTTGCGATATTCGTTCGATTTAAAGTCTGACAAGCGAACAATGACCGACTTTGGATAAAACGCCGCACCGATCGTTGCGATACCATCGGCAAGTTTATCCACAAAGAAGGCCCGCGGACTCGCATACCCACGTGCAGCAGACTCGACAGCCACCTTCAGTTCAGCATCCACGTTGGGATAGTCAAGCACCGCTTTAGGATGAATACCAATATTGTTATTGATAATGAACTCGAGACGTGCAAGACCAACACCATGATTCGGAATAAATGAAAAATCAAAGGCTAGCTGTGGGTTTCCCACATTCATCATCACTTTAAGACCAATATCAGGCATCGCACCGCGCTGGACCTCTTCAATCTCGGTCTCAATTAAGCCGTCGTAGATTCGACCTTCATCGCCCTCAGCGCAAGACACCGTCACTTGCTGTCCCTCTTTAAGCCTATCGGTCGCATCACCACAACCCACCACTGCCGGGATACCCAGCTCGCGCGCGATAATTGCAGCGTGGCAGGTCCGACCGCCACGATTCGTCACGATTGCCGAAGCGCGTTTCATGACGGGTTCCCAGTTTGGATCGGTCATGTCAGTGACCAAGACATCCCCCGCTTGAACCTTATCCATATCGGAAATATCGCCTACCACGCGTACAGGACCCGCACCAATTTTTTGTCCAATCGCCCGACCCGTCACGAGCACATCGCCCGTCGCCTTCAGCTTATAGCGCTGTTGCACGTCGCTATGACCTTCTTGCGACTTCACTGTTTCAGGACGCGCTTGCAGAATGTATATTTTTCCGTCGACTCCGTCGCGACCCCATTCAATATCCATGGGTCGCTGATAGTGCTGCTCGATAATGACCGCATATTTCGCGAGCTCAATGACCTCAGTGTCCGTCAGCGAGAAGCGATTGCGCTCTGACACGGGCACATCGACCGTACGCACAGCCCTACCCTGTGGCCGGTCTTTATCAAACTCCATCTTCAAGAGTTTGGAGCCGATGCGTCGACTAACAATCGCCGACTTTCCGCTAGCCAAAGTCGGCTTAAACACGTAAAACTCATCTGGGTTCACAGCGCCTTGTACAACAGTTTCACCGAGCCCATACGATGACGTAATAAACACAACTTCGGCAAAGCCGGACTCCGTGTCAAGCGTGAACATCACGCCTGCACTGCCCTTATCAGAACGAACCATCCGCTGAATGCCTGCCGAAAGTGCAACGTCGGCATGCGCGTAGCCTTTATGTACACGATACGAAATGGCGCGATCGTTGTAAAGCGATGCAAATACATGACGGATCTTATCGATCACGTCGTCGAAGCCCACCACGTTTAAGAAAGTTTCTTGCTGACCTGCGAACGACGCATCCGGCAAGTCCTCTGCCGTGGCGGACGAACGCACGGCAAACGAGCCTTGTCCGTCAGAATCGAGCTGCGCAAAGGCAGACGCAATATCATCGTGCAACTGCTTGGGCAAGGGCGCTTCAACAATCCACTGCCGAATTTGCGCGCCCGCCAAAGCAAGTTCGCGCACATCATCCGGATTCAACGTTTTCAGGCGATCAGCGATACGCGTATCCAATCCGGTACCGGAAAGGAAATCGCGAAACGCCTGTGCCGTGGTCGCAAAACCACCAGGAACTCTTACGCCCGCATCTGCGAGCTGGCTAATCATTTCGCCTAGAGAGGCGTTTTTTCCTCCAACTGAGTCAACATCCGTCATGCGGAGCTGCTCGAATGAAACGACATACGACATGAAAGTCACCTTTAACGATATAAGAAAGCGAGTTTGGTTAATGTGCGACACACGCTAACCAAACTGGCCTACCACCCTCGGAGCGCAGAGTGTTACGTTTCTTCAGTGACTTTTTTGCAGTGACTGTTTTGCGGTGACTGTTTTTCAGTGACTTTCTAAGACTAATTGCTGCGGTGCATTATACTCCCATGGTACTTCGAAACGGATACTTGATATGACCACGCCAGCCAAGGAACGAACCGTTTTTATCATCTCGGACGGCACGGGGATTACGGCTGAAACATTCAGTCACTCTGTGCTGTCCCAGTTTGAGTCGGTGACCTTCAAACAAGTGCGCGTGCCGTTCATTGACACGGTCGAGAAGGCGGATACGGTCGTACAACGTATTAATCGCTGTGCCGCTGATCAAGGCAATCCACCCATCGTCTTTACAACGCTTGTGAATCCTGACGTGCTCTCACGTGTCAAACTCGCTAACGCACTCTTTCTGGACTTATTTGGGGCATTTGTTGAGCCGCTTGAGCAAAATCTCGGGCTGAAATCGAGTCACTCTATCGGCAAATCGCATAAAGCAGTGAGTTCGCTGCAGTACCGAAACCGCATCGAAGCCATTAACTTTAGCTTAGCGCACGATGATGGTCAGTTCGTCTCGGGACTCGCCCAAGCAGACGTCATATTAATTGGCGTGTCTCGCTGCGGAAAGACACCGACGAGTCTTTACCTCGCGATGCAATACGGTGTCAAGGCCGCTAATTTTCCGCTCATACCCGAAGACTTTGACCGTGGGGCATTACCAAAGACGATCATGCCCCATCGCGCCAAACTGTTTGGTCTAACGATTCAGCCCGAGCGACTAACCGAAGTCAGGCACGAACGCCGACCAGATAGCCAGTATGCCTCTCTGCCACAATGTCGCCATGAAGTCGCTGAAGCTGAACGCCTAATGCGCAGAGAAAGCATACCGATGCTCTCAACCACGACAAAGTCCATCGAAGAGATTTCAACCACCGTATTACAAGAAGTCGGCTTGGATCGCCATTCTGCCTTCTAGAGCGTTTAACGCTGTTGCCGACGTTGCTCAAAGAGGCATACTGCCGCGGCCGCAGTGATATTTAAAGATTCGACCGAGGGCGCATGGTCGACTTTTAAGCGAAGTGAAGCCAAATCAATCAGTGATTGGCTCACGCCTTGCCCTTCGTGTCCAAATACCCACGCAGCGTGTGGCGGCAACTTGGTATCGAATAAATCAGTCGCATCACCCAGCGACGTCACGATCAATGGAACGGTCAGACTGTGTGTGGCAGCGACTAAGTCGACATGCTCATGCAAGCGCAATCCGAAATGCACTCCCTGTGCGCTGCGCAGCACCTTAGGCGACCACAAGGATGCCGTACCTGTCGATGCCAGCACACGAACAATGCCCGCAGCCGCAGCCGTTCTAAGTAGCGTGCCGACGTTACCCGGATCTTGTACACGGTCAAGCCACAGCATATTGCCTGTCAACTGCTCAGGTAATGGCGGACTCGATGGCTTGACGACGAACAATACACCTTGGTCCGTGTCTACGTTCGACAAGTTACCCAACAGACTGCCAGACAACGTGCAGCAAACCTCTTCTGATAACTTATCGATCAAGCGGACGAGTTGAGGTTCATGGATCCGCGCCTGATCGAACAAGGCGTACTGAGGTTGTCGCCCGAGGGCTAGAAAGGCCTCGCATAAATGAACACCTTCCAACAGGATTGGCTCGTCCCGACGCCCTGCACTGGACTGCCACTTAAACAATTGCTTGTATAACGGGTTCGAACGTGACTCAATACTTTTCATTGTGGGTCCAATAGAACACGTACAGGTGCAAAACTACGTCGGTGAGCCGGACACGGCCCGTGCTCACGCAAGCGTGCCATATGGAGGGCCGTACCATATCCCTTATGTTGATCAAATGCATACTGCGGATATAACGCGTGCAAGCTTAAGAGCGTTTCATCCCGAGCTGTCTTAGCCAATATCGATGCCGCAGAAATTGCCGGCACCAAAGCGTCGCCCTTGACGATCGTTTTAACGACACAGTTCAACACCGGTGCGCGATTACCGTCGACCCAAGCAAGATCAGGTACAACCTCCAGGCCTTGAATGGCGCGTTGCATCGCAAGCATGGTTGCCTGCAAAATATTCAAGCGGTCAATCTCCTCCACACTTGCACTCGCCACACACCAGGCAATTGCATGCTTCTTGATGTCGAGTGCAAGCGCATCGCGCTTAGATTCTGAGAGAACCTTAGAATCAGCCAGTCCGGCAATCGGCCTCGCAGGATCAAGGATGACAGCTGCGGCGTACACATCACCGGCCAATGGACCACGTCCCGCCTCATCTACGCCCGCACAATGTGTAAAGTTTGCAAGGTCACTCTCGAATAAAACTGTTTGCTGCACGTCGCGCTCCCGAGCTCGAGCCGATGTCAGCTTAGCGCCCGTCATGAACAATTTGCTCCAGCGCCTGTGCAACACGGCTTGGCGTATCGCGCTTCAAGGTGTGATGCATTTCAGTAAATCGGTTCTGCATTTGTTCACACCGAGAGGGGTTATCTAACAACTCCCACATCGCGCTCGCTAATTTTTCAGGTGTTGCATCCTCCTGAATGAGTTCGGGGACGACGAAATCATTCAGCAAGATATTCGGCAGGCCGACCCACGGCAGATAGGGTCGTTGTTGCCCAGACTTCCAACCCATCACACGACGAATCATCGGCGATACCGCGTACGAGATCACCATCGGACGCTTAAATAAAGCGGTCTCAAGTGTAGCGGTACCGCTAGCAACCAATGCTGCATCACAGGCCTCAAGCGCAACCCAAGCGACCGGATCTGTCTGCACACCCGTTTGGGTCGACGACAGTAATATCTGTAGGTGCTTAACCGGGTAGAGTGCAAGCGCGGTCTCAAACTCTTGCTTGCGATCTTGATTCACCATTGGCACAATAAAGTGTAAGGAGGGATCACGTTGCTGCATTTTCTGCGCAGCCTGCAAGAACCTCGGCGCAATCAAACGAACCTCGGAGGAGCGACTGCCCGGCAAAATCGCGATTATGCGTGCGGTGTCGGAAAGCCCTAAACGTTTCCTGGCGGAATCGCGATCCGGGCTAAGCGGTATAGCGTCTGCCAGCGGATGGCCAACATATGTCACAGGAATGCCTTCCTTACGGTAGATCGCTTCCTCAAACGGAAAGAGAACAAGCATGTGTGATACCGACTCACGAATGTGCCGAATGCGCTCATAACGCCAGGCCCAAATAGAGGGGCTTACAAAATGAACGGTTGGGGTCCCTGCGCGCTTGAGCCGATGCTCGAGCCTAAAATTAAAATCTGGGGCATCCACACCAAGAAACAACTTTGGAGGATCGCGCAGCCATCTAGACTTTACGTCATGATAGATTCGAAACAGTGATGGCAAACGCTTCAACGCATCAACATACCCGAATACGGTTAACGCATGCATCGGATGCCAAATATCCATTCCCTGTGCACTGAGGTTTGGCCCGCCTATCCCCTCAGCCCTTAGCCCGGGATCGCGCTGCGACAAACCGGTGAGTACTCGAGCAGCAATCAGATCCCCAGAGGGTTCACCAGCAACCAGCCCTAGTCGCCAAGTCATGGGCGGATAATACCTCGTGTGCTTTCGGCGATAAAGAGCAGCAAGGGCTCGATCGCCTCGGCGACTGCAGGCTCACTTTGCTGCCGAGCGCGCAACTCTTGGCATGCATCGCTAAGCGATAGACCACGACGATAGATGATCTTGTAGGCATCGCGTAACGCTGAGATCGCTTCTGGTGAGAAGCCTCTGCGCTTGAGGCCCTCCGCGTTAATCCCAACGGGCACGCAAGGATTGCCGGAACCCATCACGTAAGGCGGTATGTCCATGTGCAGTGCGCTCTGCCCGCCCGTCATGCTATGCGCACCAATACGCCCAAATTGATGGACGGCAGCCAAGCCACCAACGATCGCCCAATCGCCGATGTGAACATGACCGCCCATTTGCACACCGTTCGCCAAAATCACATGGCTACCCACCTGACAATCGTGGGCGACATGCACATAGGCCATCACCCAGTTATCCGAGCCTAAGCGTGTCACACCCACATCTTGAATCGTGCCCGTATTGATCGTGACGTACTCACGAAACATGTTCCGATCGCCGATCTCAAGCTTTGTCGGTTCACCGGCGTATTTTTTGTCCTGAGGAATGCCTCCGACCGAACAAAACCGATAAAAATGATTGTCACAACCAATAGCGGTGTGCCCATCAATCACACAATGCGATCCCACAACCGTGTTCTCGCCTATCACGACATACGGACCAATAATGGAATAGGCACCCACACTCACCGATGGATGAAGTTTGGCCTGCGGATCGACCAAGGCTGTAGGATGTATCTGGGCAGACATTATTTTTCCAGTGGTCTGATCGCACACATAAGTTTTGCCTCGGCCACAACAACACCGTCGACAAACGCCTTGCTTTGGTACTTACAAATCGTGCGCCCTAACCGCTCGGCCTCAACTTCAATAATGAGTTGATCGCCAGGCAATACGGGCTTGCGGAAACGCGCTCCGTCAATTCCGACAAAGTAATACACGGCCTCACCATCCACGGGCTTTAAACCCGTTTCCTCTGCAAAAGAAAAAATCGCCGCTGCTTGCGCCATTGCCTCGAGAATCAGCACGCCGGGCATCACGGGATGATGGGGAAAATGCCCCGTAAAGAATGGCTCATTGATCGATACATTCTTTAGCGCCTTAATCGACTTGCCAGGCACCATATCAAGAACTCGATCGATCAAAAGCATCGGGTACCTGTGGGGAATCCGATCGAGGATCTCTTTAATATCGAGTTGTATCGCCATGTTGATTCAATGCTTTAAGAGAGCGACAACCAAAGGGTATCGCGATTAATCGTAGGTAACCCTATTCACGCTCAAGCGCCCGCAGACGCTTACGAACACTCCAGAGTTGCGCAACCACTGCCGCATTCCGTTGCCATTCGGAATGCTCGCCGAACGGAAACACACCCGTGTAACGACCAGGCTTTGATACATCGTTCGTAATTCCGGTGCCACCAGAAACATGCACGTCGTCGCCGATCGTGAGGTGCCCAGCGACTCCAGCTGCCCCACCAATCGTGCAACGAGCGCCAATGACAGCTGAACCTGCAATGGCAGCACAGGCTGCAATGGCAGTATGCGCACCGATACGCACATTGTGCGCCACCATCACGAGGTTATCAATTTTGACACCATCGTCGATCACGGTATTTTCAAGTGCGCCACGATCAATTGTTGTGTTGGCACCTACTTCGACGTCATTGCCAATCAGCACGCCGCCCAATTGAGGGATTTTCCCCCACGCGCCTTTTGCCAAGCTTGGATCAGGCGCAAAACCAAAGCCATCGGCACCGATGACCACACCGCTATGCAAAATCGCACGCGCACCAATCTGCACACCCGAATAAATCGATACATGCGCATGAAACCGACCTGACGCACCAATCGACACATCGTCGCCCAGTACGCAGCCTGGGCCAATGAAGGTCATGGCACCGATCTGACAGCGAGCCCCCACCACAGCATTTGCACCAATCGTGACACCAGGACCAAGAGTCGCCGTGGAGTCAACGACTGCGCTCGGATGAACGATGGGCTCGCGCGGTGGCTGTATCGCCCACTCAAACCATTGAGCAATCCGAGCATAAAGAAGATAAGGATGTTTGCACACGACACGCGCGAAGGTGGGTGGCGGCGATTGGCTGGCAAGGTGCGCTTCGATCTCGGGAAGAACGATCACCGCACACGCCTTGGTCTGCGCTAGATGCTCAAGATACTTCGCATGAACAATGAAGGAAATCTCTAAGGGGCCAGCGCTGGAAAGCGCTCCAAGGCCCGCGATGCACGGATCCGCATCTTGAGCTTCGCCCGCCACGACGCTTTGCACTAAACCGCCTGGGATTGCGCGCAGCAAAGCCGATAATGGAGGTGCTCGATTCGCGTCTAGCAATACCGGCATGCTTAAACCCTTTACTTACCGAGAGCCTGAATGACTTTATCGGTAATGTCGATACGAGGGTTAACCGTTACGGCATCCTGCAAAATCACATCATAATTTTCTTGCTCAGCGATACGCTTGATGGCGGCATTCGCCTTTTCTACAATCGTTGCGAACTCTTCGTTGCGACGACGATTGAAGTCCTCCTGAAACTCACGGCGTTTGCGCTGAATGTCCGCATCGATATTCGCCAACTCGCGCTGACGCTTGTTACGGTCTGATTCAGACAGAACTGGCGCGTCCTTTTCAAATTTTTGAGCAAGGGTCCGAAGGTTTGTGGCAAGCTTCTGCAGTTCATCTTCGCGCTTCTTGAATTCAGCCTCGATTTTGGTCTGCGCGGCCTTCGCCGGAATAGAATCGCGCAAGATTCGTTCGGTATTCACAAAGCCAATTTTCGTGCCTTGCGCTTGCGCCATTGCGCTAAACAACACACCGAGAATGAGCACTCCGACACTCAACAACCAAAATAGTTGCCTGCCACGAGCGTGCGCTTGTGTTGCAATCTGAGCATTCGAAATATTTTTTACGGACATGATTCAATTTCCACAGTAAACAAAATTGCAAGTTGGCATTGTGCCATTTAAAAACGTTAACTCGACCTAGAATCCAGTACCAATCTGGAATTGAAACACCTGTGTGTTATCGCCAGGCTGGGCATTTAATGGTTTTGCGAGGGATAGCTGCAACGGACCAATTGGTGAAATCCACGACAAGCCGATACCCGCCGAATAACGCAACTGACTCCAATTGATTGACGTGTCATTACCGAAGCCGTCGGTACCAAAGACTTGACCGCCATCGCCAAACACATACCAACGCAAGCTACGATCTTGTTGCGTTCCGGGGAACGGTAAGTAAAGCTGAATATTGCCCACCACACGCTTGGAGCCACCTAGATATGTCCCGGTAAGCGGGTCGATGGGACCGAGCGAGCTTTGTGAGTAACCGCGAACGGTGCCAATACCGCCAGCGTAAACGTTTTTAATGATTGGATACGGTAAATCGCTGTAGCTCTTACCGTAATCAAACATCGCGTTAAATGCGATGGTGTACTTACGCGACAAGGGCAGAAACAACTGCTGTTGTGCGCCCAATAAATAATACTCAAGACTACCCGTGCCCACGTCTGCTTTGAGTCGCGTAAACGATCCTTTCGTTGGCGCCAGGGCGCTATCGCGAGTATCTTTAGCCCAACCGGTATTCAGAATAGCCGCCGTTGTGGTGTCACCATAATTACGCACATATTCGCGATACGCAATCGGCGAGTTTGAATACAGACCAATCGTGTTGCGCTCAAGGCTGACGCCCGCATAAATACGATCAAACTCTGTAATCGGGATACCGAAGTTCAAGCCTAAACCGGCGGTTGACACCTGATACATACCTGGGTTGTTTGAAAAGGGCGTGACGGTTCGGTAATAGATAGAGCTGGTACGACTAATGCCGTCGTTTGTAAAGTACGGATCGGTGTGCGCGAGCACGGCGGTCCTGTTGTACTGGCTGGTATTGAGATTGAGCGTCAGATTTGTACCACTACCAAATGCGTTGTCTTCGGAAATGCCAGCAGACAAAATAACGCCCTCAGACTGGCCGTAACCCACACCCAAGTTAACCATTCCGGTAGGCTTTTCAGCTACCACGACGCTGACATCGATTTGATCAGGCGCACCGGGCACCGGTTCGGTCGATACTTTGACCTCTTTGAAATAACCCAATCGATCCAGTCGGTCTCTTGACAACTTGATCTTGCCTGAGTCATACCACGCAGCTTCGACCTGACGGATTTCTCGGCGAACCACTTCGTCTTTGGTGCGGTGGTTACCACTGACTTGAATCCGTCGCACATAGACCCGACGGCTGGGATCAACATAAAAAGTCACTTCGGCCGTGTTGTTCTCACGATCTAATATCGGATTGGGGTTCACGTTAGCGAAGGCGTAACCCAACCCTCCAAGGTAGTCCGTAATCGCCTTAGCGGTGCCATTTGTCTTTGCGCCAGAAAAGAGCGTACCCTCCTTAAGCTGTACGAGCTGGCCAATTTCAGCGTCCAGTCCAAGCAACTCACCAGCGAGTTTGACGCTCGTGACTTTATAGGGCTTGCCTTCGTTGAGGGTAAGCGTGATAAAGATGTCTTTGCGATCGGGGGATATCGTGACCTGTGGAGGCTCTACCTTAAACTCGAGGTAGCCCCGATTCAGGTAGAAGGACTTCAGTTCTTCGATGTCTCTTTCAAGCTTCTCGCGAGAGTACTTATCCGCATCGGTATACCAAGTCAGCCACCCCGGCGTGGTCAGCGCGAAGAGGCCTCGCAAGGTACTTTCAGAAAAATCTTTATTACCTACGATGGAGATTTCTTTAATTCGCGCCACACTGCCTTCGAATAAATCGAAGTTAATCCCGACACGATTGCGTGGTAACGGCGTCACGGTGGGAGATATTTCCACTGCGAATTTGCCCTTGGCCAAATACTGTTGTTTGAGCTCAAATTGGGCTTGATCCAACATGGCTTGGTCAAACACGCGCCCCTCACCAAAACCAACCTGTTTGAAGCTATCAATCATGTTCTTGGATTCGAATTCTCGCATCCCAGTAAAGGAGATCGAAGCAATCGTGGGTCGTTCTTGCACCTGTACGATCACCACGCGCCCGGTTGTCTGAATCCGCACATCGGAGTAGAGCCCAGTCTCGTAAAGCTTGCGTACAGACTCCGTTGCGAGCTCCTCGGTGAACCGCTCACCTACTTTAAAAGGCAGGCGAGCAAAAACTGAACCGGGTTCAGTACGCTGCATACCATCTACCCGAATATCGCTCACCACAAACGGATCAAACGCCTGGGCGACCTGAGAAATGGCGAGCAAGCCCACCAACAACATCCCAACGAGTCCTCGACGTAAGGAGGTCGCCACACGATCAGAGCACTGACCCAACACACACAGCAAGCTAGCGGACATCCTGACTAATCCTTGAAATTCAATTCATCTCTGACACGATTGACGTACGCGCATCACGGCGACAGCCACTGCGACAAGTACCTCATCGAGTCGTTAAACAACGCAAGCACCATGAGCGCTGACAAGAGGCCAAACCCGATCCTCTGACCCCACTCCAGCACACGCTCGGGGAGCGGACTTCCACGTACGATCTCTATGAGATAGTACAGCAGATGCCCACCATCTAGCATCGGGATTGGCAGCAGGTTCAACACACCCAAGCTGACACTCACCAGCGCCAAATAACCCACAAAGGCAACCCAGCCGATTTTTGCAGACTGCCCAGCATAATCGGCGATTGTGACGGGACCGCTGATGTTCTTAACCGACACCTCGCCCAAGATCATTTTCCCCATCATACGCAGGGAAAACCAAGCCGTATCAAAGGTTTTGACAACGCCATTGACGAGGCTATCGAACGGGCCGTAGCTGACCATCACCATCTCTGGATCACCCCCGAGCTGAACACCAATACGCCCAACTACCTGCCCGTCGGGCTGTGTGAATGACGCAGGAGACAAAACAATACTTAGTCTATTTGAATCACGCTCGAGTTCGAGTTGAACGGGCTTATCCGGATGTTGCTGAATCACCTGGATCAGTTGTCCAACATCTAAATCCATGCGCTGTTGCACAGACACAATCCGATCACCTACTTTTAAACCGGCCGCCATCCCGACGCTGTCGGGCACCACGCCTCGTACAACTGGGACACCGGTCGCAAGACGCAAACCAAGCAACCGAAGTGGGTCGGCTGCAGAGGGATCGGCCAGAGCAGGCATCTGCAAAGTACGGCTTAAGCTTGCGCCGCGTTGATCGATCGTGACCTCGATCGCGCCACCCTCTCCAATCTTTTGCAACAGGGCCCAGCGCAATTCCGACCAGGATCGGATGGTCCTATCATCCACCGCAACAATACGGTCACCAGGTTGCAGGCCAGCGACCGCAGCAGCCGATTGGGGCGTAGGGGTGGCGAGCACGGCGGCTGGCTCCTGGGACCCGACGAAATTGAGCAAGGCATAAAGCAAAGCCGCTAACAGCAAATTGAACACCGGACCCGCAGCAACAATTGCAAAACGGCGAGATACCGGTTGCGAAGCGAAACTCTCGCTCGAAGAGCTGCCGTTTGCGTTAAGCGCGCGTGGCACGTCCGATGGGCTGCTCTCATCTAACATTTTCACGTAGCCGCCCAAGGGAATGGCCGACAACGCCCACTCCGTGCCGTGCCGGTCCACCCGCTTTATTAGTACGCGGCCGAAACCAATCGAAAACCGGAGTACACGCACCCCGCACCAACGGGCTACCCAATAATGTCCCAGCTCATGGAATGTGATCAGTACGCCGAGCGTGATGAGAAAAGCCAAAACAGTAACAAGCATGATTTAAACCAGTAAGAAACATCAATGCGAATGCAAAAATACAAGCTGTTGCGCGCGGCGTCTCGCCTCAAAATCGAGGTCCAGTACATCCTCAATGCCGCTTATCGCGGCACCGTGCATAGAACGCATTTCTTCGAGCACGCCCTCGATCACGGATGGTATCCGAGTGTAGGGAAGTTTGTTAGTCAAAAACGCCTCCACAGCGATCTCATTCGCTGCATTGAGGGCCACACACGCAACTTGCCCGCTACGCAACGCTTCAAAGGACAAGCGCAAACAAGGCAATTGTTCTAAATCTGGTTCAGAAAAATCAAGGCGACCTGCCGCAGCAAGATCCAACAACCCAACGCCAGAGGCTAACCGTTCCGGAAACCCAAGGCCGTAAGCGATCGGTGTACGCATATCGGGCTGTCCTAGCTGAGCCACCACCGAGCCGTCGATATATTCCACCATCGAATGCACGACGCTCTGCGGATGAATGACAACGCTAATTTGCTCAGGAGGCATCGCAAACAACCAATGCGCCTCGATTACTTCGAGGCCTTTGTTGAGCATCGTAGCCGAATCAACAGAGATTTTTCGCCCCATACTCCAGTTAGGATGCGCGCAGGCTTGCTCAGGAGTCACGGCATCCAAGTCCTTCCATCGTCTTGAACGAAAAGGACCACCCGATGCCGTCAGAATTAATCTGCGTACACCTGGTGCAGGCTGGCTGGGCGCACTCGCACGTCCATGATGGGGTAAACACTGGAAGATCGCGTTGTGCTCACTGTCAATGGGCAACAACTCAGCACCGTGTGCCTTGACGGCCGCCATAAACAGGGAACCCGCAGCCACGAGCGCCTCTTTGTTTGCGAGCAGTACTCGCTTACCTGCTTGCGCAGCGGCCAACGCCGCTGGCAAGCCGGCAGCACCCACAATCGCGGCCATTACGATTTGACTCTGATCATCACCGGCCGTATCCGCTAAGGCGCCAGCTCCAACTCTGAGCTCGGGTGACAAAACACCCGCGCCCCACAAGCGCCGAAACTCTTGAGCCGCAGCATCCGTTGGCACGACAACTACCCGCGCAGCAGTCGAGCGCGCTTGCGCAACCAACAACTCTATCCGAGAGTAAGCAGATAATGCATGGACCGCAAATTTATCTGGATGCCTAGCCAGCACATCCAACGTGCTCTGCCCGATTGAGCCAGTCGAGCCCAATACCGTTACCCGCGCTACCACGGCAGATTTCCAAGTAAGAGATATGCCAAAGGCACCACTGCGACGACCGCATCAATTCGATCGTACACACCACCGTGTCCGGGCAGTAGACTACTAGAATCCTTCATAGATGCCCGCCTCTTGAGAAGCGACTCGAACAAGTCCCCGCAAATCGAAAAAACAGCCAACAAAACCGCTAACAATGCGGCGATTCCCAAACCCCACCGCTGTGCCAGCTCGAATCCAAAACTCTTGGGTAAATACAAGGCCGTTCCAATCACCCAGGCCACAACACCGATGACGCCAGCCAATGCGCCCTCAATGGTTTTTCCTGGACTGATGCGAGGTGCTAGTTTGTGGCGTCCCAACGCGCGGCCGGCAAAATACGCAACAATGTCCGCGATCCAAATCACCGCCAGCATCGTAAGAATGAACTGAGCGCCTTGATGCAAAAAGAGCCAAGCCAAACATGCCCACGTCGCAAAAAGCGTCGTGGTAGCAAACAGACTCCACAGCAGCGCGCCTTGGCGTGCTTGCGTTTGAGCCCGAAACAGTGCGCCACCAACGAACACAAACCAAGCAAAGACACTCACGAATGTGGACCATAACAACCAGCGCTGGTCCTCAGAGCCTGAGCGTGTCCATGACCACGCTTGCACAATCGTCAGGACGAACAGCAACACGCCCATTACCTGGGGAATCCTGGTTCCCCTTCCCCAAAGCAGACGACTCCATTCCCAAGCGGCCAGGGCGCATGTCGCAGACAAAAAGATTAGGAAAGGCCACTGAGACGGAATCCACAACAACACCGCAATGAAGCAAAGCAGTACAACAGCCGTGATGATGCGTTGTCCGAGCATGAGCTAGGTCTTCACCGCGCCAAACACCTGCGCACTGGTGCGACCAAAGCGCCTTTCGCGGGTGCTGTACCAATCAAACGCCTGTCGTAATTCAGCATCATCAAAGTCAGGCCAGTAGCAATCCGTAAAAAACAACTCGGTGTAAGCTAACTGCCATATTAAAAAGTTTGATATCCGTTGCTCGCCACCTGTACGGATAAACAAGTCTGGTTCAGGCGCCCATGCCATCGAAAGGTAATTGGAGAGTAGCTGCTCGTCGAGTTGCTCGGGTTGAGCCGCCAACTCTGGGTGTGCAGCCAACATACGGCGAGTCGCCTGCAGGATATCCCAGCGGCCGCCATAGTTTGCTGCGATCGTAAGGTGTAGGGCATCATTTTGGGCGGTACTGTCCTGCGCCTGCAGAATCAGCTCTTGCAATTTCGGCTCAAAGGGACTGAGATCACCGACCACACGCAGACGCACACCTTGTTCTTGCAGCCGCGATACCTCTCGCTCAAGAGCTTGCACGAATAAACGCATCAATAAAGAAACTTCATCGGCAGGTCGCCGCCAGTTCTCAGAGCTAAACGCGAACAGGGTTAAGTAGCGAACGCCCGCATTGCCACACGTCTCTACTGCTCGACGCACCGACTGGACGCCTTTGGCATGGCCTGCTGTACGGGGGAGAAATCGTTGCGAAGCCCAACGGCCGTTGCCATCCATAATGATAGCTACGTGCTCCGGGGTCGCCGAAGTGGTCGGGACGTCTTTAGTTGAGCTGATCGCCATAAGTAAGACGGATTAAACCGTCATGATCTCAGCTTCTTTCTGCGCAACCAACTTGTCAATTTCCGTCACGCAGCGGTCTGTCAGCTTTTGTACGGTGTCTTGCGCACGGCGCTCTTCATCCTCAGAAATGACCTTGTCTTTCACAAGTTTCTTGAAACTATCATTGGCATCGCGACGTAAGTTGCGCACCGCAATCTTAGCGTCCTCACCCTCAGATTTGACGACCTTATTGAGATCGCGCCGGCGCTCTTCGGTCAGTGCCGGCATCGGGACACGAATGCTGTCACCCATCCCGATGGGGTTCAACCCTAAGTCGGAATCACGGATGGCTTTTTCAACAGTCCCGCCCAGGTTTTTCTCCCAAACCTGTACGTTAATCGTACGCGCATCAAGCAGTGTGACGTTTGCAACCTGTGAAATCGGTACGGGGGAGCCGTAGTATTCGACCTGGACGTGATCAAGAATCCCTGTGTGTGCGCGGCCCGTACGAATTTTCGCAAGATTGCTTTTTAGCGTCTCAAGTGACTTACTCATCCGGGTTTCCGCAGATTTCTGTATTTCAGTTGCACTCATCATCTTTCCTTCTAAACGTGGACGAGAGTACCCTCGTCCTCACCGCTCACGGCACGTTTAAGCGCCCCTGGCTTGTTGATTGAAAAAACCTTAATCGGCAATTTTTGGTCACGACACAAGGCAAAAGCCGTTGCGTCCATCACCTCTAGGCGACGCATGATGACCTCATCAAAGCTGATCCGCGCGTAGCGCGTTGCGGCGGGATCTTTTTTTGGATCTGCCGTGTAGATCCCATCAACTTTCGTCGCTTTGAGGACAACTTCTGCACCGATCTCAGCGCCGCGCAGCGCCGCAGCGGTATCAGTCGTAAAAAATGGGTTCCCAGTTCCTGCGGCGAAGACGACAACCTTACCCTCTTCGAGGTAGCGCAACGCCTTGGGTCGGATGTAAGGTTCTACAACCTGTTCGATATTGAGGGCTGATTGAACCCGGGCATCAACGCCTCGGTGTTTCAACGCATCTTGTAAGGCTAAAGCGTTCATCACCGTCGCCATCATCCCCATGTAGTCGGCCGTCGCGCGGTCCATGCCTTGCGCGCCTGGCGCCACGCCACGAAAGATGTTGCCCCCGCCGATCACGATCGCCAACTGCACACCCATGGCAACGACTTCGGCAACCTCGTCCGTCATGCGCATAATCGTGGCACGGTTGATGCCGAAGGCATCGTCACCCATCAGCGCTTCGCCAGACAGCTTGAGGAGGACTCGTTTATGCATTCTGCTGGTCATATGCGTTATTTTCCGGGGGTTTGATCACGACAAAAGTGTAAACGAAAGCCGGGCGGGCATTGCTGCACCGCCCGGCTTCATGAACAAAATTATGCGTTTCCGGCAGCCGCGGCAGCGACTTCTGCCGCGAAATCGCTAGTTTTCTTCTCAATACCTTCACCAACTACAAACAATGAGAATCCCGCGATCGTTGCATTTTTTTCTTTCAGCATCTGCGCCACGGACTGTTTGTCATTTTTTACGAAGGGTTGGGAGAGCAAAGCAACTTCTTTCAGGAACTTCTGAACTGAACCCTCGACCATTTTCTCGACGATTTCAGCAGGCTTGCCCGATTCGGCCGCCTTTAGACGAGCAACTGAACGCTCGGCTTCCTTGTCCGCCTCAGGGACACCCGTCTCATCGACCGCACGTGGCTTGGTTGCGGCAATATGCATCGCCAAATCCTTGCCAACTTCCTCCGGTCCAGCAAAGTCTACTAGGACACCAATTCTGCCACTGTGGACATAACTAGCCAGTTTATTGGCCGTGTTGTAGCGTTGAAAACGACGGATCGAGATGTTCTCACCGATTTTTCCGACAAGCGCTGTGCGCACAGAGTCAACTGTGCCGTCGCCAAACGCTGCGCCAGACAAAGCCCCAACATCCAATATTGAAGAGGTTGCAAGAAGTTTCGCGATGTTGGCAACAAATGCAACGAAGTCATCGTTTTTTGCAACAAAGTCTGTTTCGCAATTGACTTCCACAACCGCGCCTTGCTTAGCGTCCGGCGAGATGTACAAACCAACCAAGCCTTCTGCTGTCACACGACCAGCAGCTTTACTAGCCTTGCTGCCTAGTTTGACTCGCAGGATTTCTTCTGCACGCGCCATCTCGCCTTCAGCCTCGGTCAAGGCTTTCTTACATTCCATCATTGGCGCGTCAGTTTTCTCGCGCAGTTCTTTAACCATTGCGGCAGTGATATCAGCCATAATTACTCCAGATTAATTAAGCCGACCCCAATGCCGCTAAGCACGGGGTCTGATAAGGTAGACAGGCGCCCTTTAACCGCGCAAAGCGCGGAGGGTCCTTAGGCTTTCGCCTGATCGACTTCGATGAACTCTTCACCCTGCGCAATCTCTTCAACCAAGCCGCTCACGTTATCAGCACGGCCGGCGAGTACGGCGTCAGCAACACCTTTGGCGTAAAGTTCAATGGCTTTAGCAGAGTCGTCGTTGCCAGGAATGATGTAATCAATGCCGTCTGGCGAATGGTTTGTGTCCACGACAGCTACCACAGGGATACCCAGAGCAATAGCTTCTGCCACTGCAATCTTGTGGTAACCCACGTCAATCATAAAAATCGCGCTTGGCAGTCCGTTCATGTCCTTGATGCCGCCAATCGACTTGTTCAGCTTGTCGAGTTCGCGCTGGAACATGAGGCCTTCTTTCTTGGTCATGCGTTCGGTACCGCCTTCAGCGACCATGACTTCCATATCTTTTAAGCGCTTAATCGAGCTCTTGACTGTTTTGAAGTTCGTCAGCATGCCACCTAACCAACGACTGTCAACAAACGGCATCCCTGCGCGTTGCGCTTCGGAGGCAACGAGTTCACGAGCAGCGCGCTTGGTGCCCACAAACAAAACATTACCGCCTTTGGCAGCAACCTGGCGCAGAAACTTAGTCGCATCTAAATAATTGGCGACTGTTTTCTCGAGGTTGATAATATGAATTTTATTGCGATGGCCGAAAATAAATGGGGCCATCTTGGGGTTCCAATAACGGGTCTGGTGACCAAAGTGCACGCCCGCTTCCAACATTTCACGCATCAACGACATAATAAGAGCTCCGAGGGTTAGGTCTAGTGATACGCCTGCACCAGCACATAGCCAAAAAGGCTGTCATGCCGGCACCCTGGCGGCGCATCACGCGATTTACAACATTGCAGTTTGCAACATTGCGATTTACAACATTGCGATTTACAACATCGTGGTTTACAACATTGTGGTTTTCAACATTCTTACCCTGCAAAAAACACGGTAAGCCTATAATTCTACTATCTTTCACCCTCCCAACTCAAGTCAACATGGGTTTAGTCACCAATTCCGCCGATTTAGACCGTATGCGCGCTGCATGTAAAGATGCCGCAAAAGTGCTCGATTTCATTGCGCCCCACGTTAAACCGGGGGTGACTACCGGAGAGCTGGACAAACTGTGTCTGGACTTCCTAACGAACGTCCTGAACGTCAAATCTGCAACGGTTGGCTACGCCCCACCCGGCTATCCTCCCTTCCCCGGCGCAATATGCACCTCCGTCAACCATCAGGTCTGCCATGGAATCCCCGGAGACAAGGTGCTAAAAAACGGCGACGTCCTGAATATTGACGTCACGATCATCAAAGAGGAATGGTTTGGCGACACGAGCCGTATGTACTACGTGGGCGAGCCATCGATCCTGGCCAAACGTCTGACCGAGGTGACATTTGACTGTATGTGGTTAGGAATTGCTCAGGTCAAACCAGGTAATACGCTTGGCGACATTGGTCAGGCCATACAGCGTCATGCCGAGCAGAGCGGCTTTTCTGTCGTGCGCGAATTTTGCGGCCATGGGATTGGTAAAGTGTTTCACCAAGACCCTCAAATTTTGCATTACGGCAAAGCAGGCACGGGGCAACGACTTGAGCCTGGATTGATTTTTACAATTGAACCGATGATCAACGCGGGGCGCCGTGAAATACGTCAACTGTCTGATGGCTGGACCGTGGTCACACGAGATCACAGTCTGTCAGCGCAATGGGAGCACACTGTGCTTGTGACCGACACCGGCTTCGAAGTCATGACGATCTCTGCTGACATGCCAGCACCGCCTGCATTTATGACCTCCTAGCTCGCACACAACACGCATCGCCCGAACCGATACGATGACAGACTCCACAACGCTTGCCAATATTCGCAGTAACGCCCAGGCTGTGCGACTGTCTGCAATCGAAGCTTATCGGGCCAAGCCACAAGCCGACAAATTGCTCGCCGCGCTCCGACAATGCGCCGATCAAGCCTTACGCGAGTTGCTCGCGTATCTTCCCCTCCCGAAAGGGGCAGCGCTTGCTGCGGTAGGTGGCTATGGTCGCGGCGAGCTGTATCCCTTCTCGGATGTTGATTTACTTATTTTGCTTCCCGTGGAGCCTAGCGAGAACGATGAGGCCACACTGAGCGCGTTGGTGGCAGCGATGTGGGATATTGGTCTCGAACCAGGTTGCAGCGTGCGCACGATCGACCAATGCGTGACTGAGGCACGTGGCGACATCACAGTCGAAACATCGCTACTTGAAACGCGATGGATTGCCGGCAGCCGTAAGTTAACGCAGGCGCTGCACCAGCGCATGACCGAGCATCTCGATCCGCGCGTATTTTTTCACGGCAAGCGTGCCGAGATGCAACAACGCCACGCGCGATACCAAGATACCCCCTACTCTTTAGAACCAAACTGTAAAGAATCGCCAGGCGGGCTGCGGGATCTACAAGTCATTATGTGGATGGCCCGCGCAGCAGGGTTTGGCACCAGCTGGCAACAGATCGCACGTGCAGGCTTGCTCACCACCGCAGAAGCTCGTGACTTAAGACGTGCCGAACAGGCCTTCAAACGTGTCCGCATTGAAGTACATCTGCTTGCCAAACGTCGTGAAGATCGCCTGTTGTTTGACTTGCAACATGGCCTGGCGCAGGCCTACGGTATTGAGGCCACCACGACGCGACGCGCGAGTGAAATGTTAATGCAACGCTACTACTGGGCCGCTCGCCTGGTGACACAGCTCAATACACTACTCGTTCAAAACATCGAAGAAAATCTTTTTCCTCAGAATAAGGATGAAGTTAAACCGATCAATAACTTCTATGTCGCGCAGCGCAACCGCTTAGACATTATTGACGACGACGTATTCGAACAGCATCCAGAGCAGCTCTTAGGCGTTTTCTTGGTGATGCAACAGCACCCGGACTTAACCGAACTCTCGGGCAAAGCACTCCGTGCCATATGGCACGCTCGCCATCGCATTGATGCAGCGTTTCGCCGATCAAAAACGAATCGCACATTGTTTTTACAGATATTGCAACAACCGCACGGCATTGTGCATGCTATGCGGCGTATGACGATGTTAAACATCCTGCCCCGATACCTCCCAGTGTTTCGGCGTGTAGTCGGTCAAATGCAGCACGATCTGTTTCATGTTTACACGGTTGATCAGCACACCTTAGCGGTGTTGCGCAACCTGCGTCGCTTCACGATGCCAGAACACGCACAAGAGTATCCGCTCGCCAGCCGACTGACCGCGAGCTTTGATCGCCACTGGTTGCTCTATGTAGCGGCGTTGTTTCACGATATTGCAAAAGGTCGAGGGGGCGATCACTCCACATTGGGGGCCGACGAGGCAAAGCGCTTCGCGCGAGACCACGATTTATCCAAAGAGGACACTCTTTTAGTCGTGTTTTTGGTACGGAATCACCTGCTAATGTCCCAAGTCGCGCAAAAAAGGGACTTGTCAGATCCAAATGTCATCAATGAATTTGCGGCGATCGTCCAAACCCCTAGGCAGTTAACGGCACTGTATTTGCTGACGGTCGCAGACATCCGTGGTACCAGCCCAAAAGTATGGAATGCCTGGAAGGGAAAGCTACTTGAAGATCTGTATAACCAGACCCGTGTCACGTTCAGTGGCACGATCGACGATGCAAACTCGGTACTACGTCAACGCATGGAGGAGGCTGCCGGCCTCGTTCGACTCGCGGGCTTACGAGACGAGACCCGAGAGGCTTTCTGGAAACAACTGGATGTCGCCTATTTTTTAAGACACGAGGCCAGCGAAATCGCTTGGCATACGCGCCACCTCTATCACCGCATCGAGACGACCCAAACTATTGTGAAAGCCCGTCCGACCGACGGTGCCGAGGGGATCCAGGTTCTGGTCTACACAAAGGATGTCGTCGACCTGTTTGCTCGCATTTGCAGCTATTTTTCTCAGCGCTTGATTAGCATTCAAGACGCACGGATCCACACCACGCGTGATGGCTATGCACTGGACAGCTTTGTCGTGCTACCAAGCGAAACAAACGAGGACCTGCGCACGATCGCCGCACTCATCGAACACGAGCTGACACAGCATCTGGATGCACCACAGGACTCGACGCACGCCTCTAACGCTTTTGGATTACGCGGCTCTCGTCTATCCAAAGCCTTCCCCTTCCCCCCAATCGTCGAACTTCATCCAGACGAACGCAGTCAAAGTTGGCGTCTAGATGTGATCGCAAGCGATCGTCCTGGCCTTCTGGGCGATCTCGCTCAAGTGTTCGTATCGTATGCAATCAACTTGCAGACGGCCAAGGTGATGACTCTCGGGGATCGCATTGAGGATGTCTTCGTCATCACTGGCGAAGCGCTCGCGCAACCACGCACACAGAGACAGTTCGAACGCGCTGTCCTTGAGGTGTTGGGCGTGGAGCAAAAGAATGCAGCCTGACCAGCGCGCCCTGCTCTACCTCGCCTCGATCAGCTTATTAGCGGTATTGATCGCACTTATGTCTCAGCATGTCTATGACATGCAGCCTTGTGCATGGTGCGTCACGCAGCGAATGCTCTATTTGTTGATTGCGGTCGTAGGTTTTTTCGGCTCGCGTGGACAAGCCACACGCACGAAACTTGCGGTGTGCTATGCGCTAATCGCTTCCGTTGCACTCGCTGGCGTTACTGCCGCTGTATATCAAGCACAGGTCGCGTCAAACAGTTTCTCTTGCGCGCAGAGCCTTGCAGATCAACTCATGACGAAGACTGGGCTAGAGGCTGCACTCCCTTGGCTCTTTGGCATCTATGCCAGCTGCATGGACGCTCGGATCACCCTGTTTGGGTTGGAGTATGCATACTGGAGCCTCGGACTATTCGCGCTGATTGTCGCAGCATCGTTGTATCGGCTCAGTTGTCTTCTGCGGCGTAACCCATATTAAAAAGTAGGCCACTCGCTTCGTCTTGAGCACTATGGCGACTGCGTCCCAAACGCTCTAAGTACTCGGGCGTAATGTCGCCGGTGACATATTCGCCTGTAAAACAAGAGTTATCAAATCTTGTCAGCGCAGGATTTAAATCCGTCACAGATTTCTGCATCGACGCGATGTCCTGATAGACGAGCGCATCCGCGCCAATAATACGTGCGATCTCCGCCTCGTCGCGCCCCGTTGCAATCAACTCTTTTTGGGTTGGCATATCGATGCCATACACATTCTGGTAGCGCACCGGCGGAGCGGCAGACGCCATATATACTTTATTGGCACCTGCAGCACGTGCCATATCGACGATCTCTCTGCTAGTCGTGCCTCTGACGATAGAGTCATCCACCAGCAAGACGTTTTTACCCTTGAACTCCATGCCGATAGTATTAAGTTTTTGTCGTACCGATTTTTTACGGACGGCTTGTCCCGGCATGATGAAGGTTCTCCCCACATACCTATTTTTAATAAGCCCTTCGCGGTAGTTAAGCCCCAGTCGATCTGCCAATTGCATGGCCGACGGCCGTGAGGAATCCGGAATGGGCATCACGACGTCGATGTCACCAAGACGTAAGGTCTTCGCTAATTTATCAGCCAAATACTCGCCCATTTTGAGACGCGCCCCATACACGGAGACGCCATCGAGAACAGAGTCAGGTCGGGCGAAATAGACATATTCGAAAATACAGGGCGCATGCACAGCCGAGGCCGCGCACAGTTCACTGCTTAGCTTGCCATCTAGCGATATAAAGATCGCTTCGCCTGGGGCGACATCTCGAACAAATTGAAAGCCAGAGCCTTCGAGTGCAACCGATTCTGAGGCAACCATCCACTCGGGACCTTGGTCCGTGTCAAAGCGGCCCAAACACAAGGGTCGAATACCATGCGGATCACGGAAAGCAAGTAATCCATATCCAGAAATTTGCGCAACCACCGCATAAGCGCCCTTGACACGTTGGTGCAAGGCCTTCACGGCCTTGAATATCGCGGCTTCATCTAAAGACACCCCGTTCGCTCCACGCTGCAGCTCATGTGCAAGTACGTTGAGAAGCACCTCAGAATCAGAATTCGTATTGATGTGCCGTTGGTCAACTTTAAACAAGGACTCACGCAGCTCGTGCCAGTTAGTCAAGTTACCATTGTGCGCAAACGTAATCCCAAAGGGTGCGTTGACGTAAAAAGGTTGCGCTTCTTCGACACTTTCAGACGAACCCGCGGTCGGATACCGTACCTGACCGATGCCGGAACTGCCAGGCAAAGAGCGCATATTGCGCGTACGAAACACATCACGTACTAGCCCATGCGCCTTATACATATTAAAGTGATTGCCGTTAGACGTTGCAATCCCTGCGGCGTCTTGCCCACGGTGCTGTAAAAGTAACAGGCTATCGTAGAGCAGTTGATTAACGAGCCCGCGACCAATAACCCCAACAATTCCGCACATGAAAATTCCTGATACCGGTTAGACCGAAAAAGTAAAGCACGAGGACTGCATTCAGTAAGGTAACCACCCAGCGATTGGCTCGGGCAGCCGCAATTTTATTTGTTGAACCGTCGCGACAACCTGACCCGAAAACATCGCATTTTTCCACCATGTTTCATTCGGTAGCGGTGTGTAGCCTGCCAACGTCACCAAAATCAATACAAACAACGCACCGCGCACCAGACCAAACAATCCGCCCAAGCCGTGATCTGCCGGCGTTAAACCGGTTTTGCTAATTAAGGAGCTCAAGGTCATGTTGAAGAGCCCGATTGTGAGCAGCACTGAAATGAAAATTCCCAAATAGGAAACAGCCATTCTTAAAAAAGACTGCGTGATCCAAGACTCCACCCAATCAGATACCTCCGGCCCCCACCAAATCGCAGCCAAAAAAGCCGACGCGTAAGCTACAAGTGACAACACTTCCTTGAGCAGGCCCCGCAACAAGCCCAGCACAGCCGAGACTCCGAGTATTGCAATGAGTACGAAATCGAAGCCGGTCACTGCGAGGCGATAAAGGCGCCGTTGTAACCCAACGTGCGCAAACGTGTCTGAGCAGCTTGCGCTGCATCACGAGACGGAAATGGACCGACGCGCACGCGATACTTCTGATTACCGTTCACGTTCACGGGACCATCAACGAAGGCATTGCTCACACCAGACGCGAGCAATTTTCCGCGTTGGCGCTGTGCATCATCTGAGGAGTCTAGAGACATCGCTTGCACCACAAAGTTACCTGCAGCGGGGGGCGGACGCGGTGTCGAGGCCTCGGCAGGCGCAGCGCCTGTGCCGGCAGCAGGTCGGGCGGGTCTGCCTTCTAGCAGGGCAAGTGCACGCTCGCCGTCTGCTGAGCGCGCGCTCAGCGCAGGGGCAGGTGTTTTTGGGGGGTCGACGCGAGCGGGGGGCTCATTGCGTTTAGGATCAACTTTGGGCTCAGGCTTCAGTTCGCCCGTAACGGGCGCAGTTGCAGCGTTGGCTTGTGCGCTAGGCGTAGCCTCGGCGACTGTGGAGGGCTCAGCCACACCAGGCGTCTCAGGCGCATTCGCTCCGAAGGGAGCTTGACGTTCAGGGATACGAATCGGCACATTTGTGGCGACAGGCGCAGGCTCCGAATCAAGCAACAGCGGCAATACGATGACCGCCGTCAGGACAAGCACCACCGCACCGGCAAGACGGCGACGCGCACGGACTCGCATTTCGGCAGCTTGAGCCTCACTCGTGACAGAAGGACGAGGCTTGACCGCTGGTTTGCGGGCACTGGCACTATCTTTTCTCGAAAACAGTCCCATTATTCACACATCCTGGCCGTAAAACTGATCGCGCACATAGTCACCAAAAGTGATTGGACTCTTTTAAACGCGTCCGATCGCACTAAGCGCCTCGGCAACGGTTAAAAAGGATCCGAACACCACGATTCTATCATCCGGGTTCGCCTTACCGGAGGCGGCTTGGTAGGCTTTTTCGACATTGACAAAACCCGAAACTTGTATGTTTTTAGCGCCATCCGGATCATTGGCCTGCAGATATTGGCGCACGCGCGCCTCCAACGCTTGACCACTGATCCCCCGCGCGCCGGGAAGCCCACCGCAAAACCAGTGATCAACCCGCCCCGCCATGTGCCGCAAGACACCTTCGATATCCTTATCTGCCAACATCCCGAACACGGCGTAGGTGTAGGGATGAAAACCCATATTTCCGAGATTCTTTTCCAAGACGGCAGCCGCATGGGGGTTATGGGCGACATCTAAGATGATTGTGGGTTGGCCGGGCAAAATCTGGAACCGCCCAGGAAGAGAAGCCTGTAAAAGGCCTTGACGGACAGCCTGCTGCGGCACCGCGAGTCGCTCACGCAACGCTTCAAGTGCCGCGAGCGCCGCCGAGGCGTTTAGCAACTGGTTAGCGCCGCGCAAGGCAGGGTATGCCAGCGCATTGCGGCGCTGCTGTCGGCCCGCGAAAGCCCACTGTTGGCGGTCTCCCGAATAGTTGAAATCACGTCCGAATAGCCACAAATCGGCACCGAGTTCCCGGGCGTGCTGCAGTAACGACTCAGGCGGTGCGGGATCGCTACATATCGCTGGGCGCCCTGGGCGATAGATATGTGCTTTTTCAAGACCAATTTTTTCGCGCGTATCACCCAGCCAATCCATGTGGTCGAGATCAACACTCGTGACGATCGAGCAATCGGCATCCACGATATTGACCGCGTCTAACCGCCCACCCAGACCGACTTCGAGCACCCATACATCAAGCGTCTGGGATGCAAAGAGCGCCATCACTGCAAGAGTGGTGAACTCAAAGTACGTCAGGGAAACACCCTGACGCGCGGCTTCGATGCGTTCAAATTGGCTGACAAGCGTGGCGTCATCGACAATGTCGCCGTTCAGGCGTGCACGCTCATTGAACGTCAACAGATGCGGGGAGGTATACAAGCCAACCCGATAGCCTGCAGCCAATAAGATTGACTCTAGCATCGCACAAGTCGAACCCTTGCCGTTTGTGCCACCCACCACAATCTTCACAGCCTGCGCCTGCAGATTGAGTCGATCGGCCACTTGCTGCACCCGTTCGAGCCCCATATCAATCGCGTTGGGGTGCAAAGCCTCGAGATAGCTAAGCCAGGTGGCGAGCGACGAGCCTTTGGGCGGGTGTGCGGGGGCCATAAACATTGACATCCAGATTGTTCTGCGTAGCTTGCAGTTTAACAGTCAGGCTGTATGGGTCCCGCCGGCAAGAATCCGTCAAGCGATGTGTAAAATCAATCGTCATCAAGGAAACATATGTTCAACTCCCGCAAACCATTAGACGGCACAGCATTCGCCTGTATTGTTTTGCTGTGCACGCTGTGGGGCGGGCAACAAATCTTTCTAAAGCTCACCGCAGAAAATCTCACTCCAGCCATGCACATTGGCTTGCGCGGATGCATCGGCTGCGTGCTGCTCGCACTCTACATGTGGCATCAAAAAATATCACTTGCTCTGTGGCGTGGCCCCTGGGTGGCTGGATGCACGGTGGGGCTATTGTTTGGTGCAGAGTGGTGGATGATCGGCGAAGGGCTCGCGCGCACAACAGCTTCACATATGGTGGTTTTTTTATACACCACACCCATTTTTACTGCCCTAGGTCTGCACTACTGGGTCCCGGAGGAGCGACTGAGCTGGTTGCAATGGTTTGGCGTGATGACTTGCTTTACGGGGATTGCTATCGCCTTTCTTGGAGGGGCTGACCAGCCACACTTTAATCTCACAACCATTTGGGGTGATCTTCTCGGCTTAGGGGCTGGTTTGTTATGGGCCGCGACGACTGTCATTATTCGCTGTACTGAGTTAGCGAAGATTCCTCCGGCACAAACAACCTTCTACCAACTGTCCTTCGCCTCGGTCGGCATACTGGTGGCCTGCGTGTTGAGTGGAGAAGCTGGCGTGATATGGACCCCCTTCGTCATCAGCAGCATTCTGATACAAGGGGTTGTGATTGCTTTCATGAGCCTGCTCATTTGGTTTTGGTTATTACGTCATTATCTTGCGTCGCGGGTATCCATTTTTACGTTTCTCACGCCGCTAATGGGCGTCACGTTTGGGGTATGGATTTTGGATGACCCCCTCCACCCAGAGTTTGTCTGGGGGGCGGTAATGGTGTTGAGCGGAATGGTTCTGGTCAATATTCCTAAGAAAAAACAACAGGCCGTTTAATGTGTCTGGCAATTTTTTCCCTTAATCGCCTGCCTGATTGGCCACTCGTGATTGCAGCGAATCGAGATGAACTGCACACGCGTCCGACGCTTGAGGCAGCCCCCTGGAATGACGCAACACACATCCTGGGCGGACGCGATCTTGAGGCCGGTGGCACCTGGCTGGGCATGACACATTCAGGGCGCATCGCGTTGCTGACAAATTATCGAGAACCCGGCCCACGCAAGCTCGACGCACCCTCGCGGGGACTGCTCACAGAAAACTATCTTCGAGGCGTCGACACTGCACAGACTTATGCGCAAACCGTGCATCAACACTCCGCTTCCTATAACGGGTTTAATTTGCTGGTAGGAGATCAGCGCGGGCTCTGGTATTGCTCAAACCGCAACACGAGCCCCCCTCAGCATTTGACCAACGGAACGTTTGGACTCTCTAACGCGGTACTCGATGCCCCCTGGCCAAAAGTCTTGCGCACGCGCGATGCGCTCGAACAGCACCTGTCCGATGTGACAGCCCCATCGCCGGAAGTATTATTTAGTATTTTGCAAGACACCACACCAGCCGCCGAACACGAGTTACCGGATACTGGGGTGGGACTCAGCCGCGAAAAAGTTTTAGGCAGTCCTTTTATTACCGATCCGCGATATGGCACACGTTGCACCACAATTATTCTGCAACATATTGATGGAAAAGCAATTTTTCTTGAGCGACGCTACAACGCGTTAGGTCAAACTGAAGGTCAAACGCATTGGACAATCGACACAACGCAGCAAAAAATTTTTAAATAAAGCCTAGTTGAAGATTCAATTAATACTGTATATTTGTACAGTATTAATCCCAACTTTCATGAATCTTCAGCATGCTTTTCTCTTCAAGCTCAATACAGAAAAACAGGCCTAGCGCCCAGCCACAGCACATTCACCCAGATCTGTGGCGGGGCTCTGAACTCGGCACATACACACGCCCTACCGTTGGCACGGGTCACCGCAGCCTCGATGCAGAGCTCCCTGGGGGCGGCTGGCCGACAGGCACACTCATTGAACTCTTAAGCGCTGGTGCAGGAATCGGCGAATTACGCCTCTTGCGCCCTGCACTGACCTCACTGGATCCGCAGCAAGCGATCGCGCTCATTAATCCCCCCTACATCCCCAATATTGTTTGTTGGAAGAGCTGGTTAAACACACCACGTTCGATTTTTTATGTGCGCACGGCCGAACGTCGTGATCAATGGTGGGCGGCAGAGCAAACGCTTAGGAACGGCAGTTGTGCGGCGCTCCTTTGTTGGACAGACACCATCCCACAGCTTGCACTCAAACGTTTACAACTCGCTGCCCAAACAAGTCAAACGCTTTTCGTGATGTATCGACCGATCGCCACAAAAGCAATTGCCTCACCCGCCAACCTACGGTTAACACTTGAACCTGATCATGCAGGAAATTTGCATGTTTCCGTGATCAAACGACGCGGCTCGTTACACAGCAAGTTGCTTTGCCTACCGCGCGAAACACACAATTATTTGATGAGTCCTCCCCATGGCGATATGGATCGGCCTGCGCCTACACGCACTCGAATACTGGCAACCGTCTTGGCACCCTCAGCATGAGGCGTTAACGACTGACCGTTCGACAGAGACGCAACAATCGATTTTCGATCAGTGTGCGCAGCATGCGCTCGCCTATACGCCAGCTGTTTATCAGGGGGCAAGCCATACGGTTCTGCTAGAGATCGAAGCAAGCTTACGATTATTTGGTGGGGTACGAAAAATTCTTTACGGACTACGGCAACGCGTAAGCGTGTTGCACAATCAGCTCAGCACTAGTGTGGCGCCCACCCCGACCGGCGCATGGTTGCTTGCTAACGAAAGCCAAGCACGTCAACGCTACGCTTGTTCGTACACGTCGCTGACGCGAGCACTCGATCCCCTGCCCTGTCTCGCTCTGCCGGGTGCGCAGGCGCATCGTCAGTGGCTCGATGCCATTGGTTGCAACACATTTAAGGGGCTACGTAGCTTGCCACGGGCAGGCCTATCGCGACGAGTCGGGCTAGCACTTTTACAAGAACTCGATGCCGCCTACAGTCAAACACACACCACGCTTAAAGCTTATCAGCCTGCGCCTCAATTTATGCAACGTCTAGACTTGACCGAGCGTATGGATCATACCGTGGCCATCATGCATCGTATTGAACACATGCTCGCGCGGCTGTGCGTGTGGCTTGTTGCAAAACGCAGCGCCCTCACACGCCTGCGTATTACCTTGCATCACGAGCGCTATAAAGAAAGTGCCGTCCATACACAGCATGATTTAGCTTTCGGAGAGCCGGTACACACGCTAAGCGGTCTGATGCTGTTGGTGCACGAGCATATTGAACGCTTACCCCTAAAAGATTCAGTCATTGCACTAACAGTAGAAAGCATCGACATTGCGGAGTTACAACATACTGCCGGAGGACTATTTCCAGAAACGCTTCGCACGCCTGCTGAACGCCGCAAACTCTTCGATCTACTTACGGCACGATTGGGGCCCCAATGTCTATTGCACCCCGCAGCCGTCGCTGACCATCGCCCTGAAATCGCAAACAACTGGATAGCTACACCTAGCAACCTTGAGCACGCTGCGCAGGACGATACCCCGCAGTTACTCGATCGACCGTTCTGGCTGCTGCCAGTACCTATTGCGCTACGTGTAGAGCGAAATCGACCTATTTATCGCACAGCGCTTGAGCTCTTACGCGGCCCCGAGCGTCTGGAGTGCGGCTGGTGGGACGGGCCAAGTATTGCAAGAGACTACTTCGAGGCACGTGATACGACAGGCGCGCGTTACTGGATTTATCGTGAACGCGATGCAGATCCCGCGCATTGGTATTTGCATGGGCTATTTAGCTAACACCATGCAGATCCCACAGCAATCGGGACTGCCCGCGTACGCAGAGCTCAGCACCTCCAGCCATTTTTCCTTCCTGCGCGGCGCCTCAGCGCCTGAAAGTCTTGTCGCGCAAGCGGCTGCTCTCGGCTATCACGCCCTAGCTCTTACGGATGAATGCTCACTTGCCGGGATTGTGCGCGCGCACGTTGAAGCAAAAAAAATAGGTCTAAAACTTTTGGTTGGTTCAGAATTACGCTTGACGCCCCAGACATACTCAGCATTTCGAATCATTTTGCTGGCACAGAATCGTGAGGGCTATGGCAATTTATGTGAAACCATCACGCGCGGACGTATGCAGGCCCCTAAAGGGCAATATCTATTACGTCCTGAAGAAGCACAGATTCAGGACTGTCTCGCGATCCTTCTGCCAGATCATTTCGCAACGTCACACGAATTAGCTGAACGCTTGCAATGGATCAAGACGGCCTACCCCGAACGCGCCTGGGTGGGCATCAGTTACCTGCATCGCAATAATGAACGACTCCTCAATCAACAGATTGAACACGCAGCCAATAAACTTGGTTTACCTTGTGTCGCGCTGGGACAAGTGGAAATGCACAAACGTTCGCGCAAGCCTTTGCACGACACACTTGCGGCAATCCGATTACACAAAACGGTGAGCGAATGCGGCTACTTGCTCGCCGCCAATGCAGAACAGCATCTACGTAGTCGGATGCGCCTGGCTAATCTATATCCTCAAGCTCTACTACAAGAAACAGTCCGTATTGCACAACACTGTACGTTTAGCCTAGACAGCCTGCGTTACGAATACCCAGAAGAAGTTGTCCCTGAAGGCTATACCGCTAAGCGCTACCTGCACGAACAAACCATACAAGGTGCACGGCAACGTTACCCGAGCGGCATTTCGGATCAAGTGCAAAAGCAACTTGACGCAGAGCTTGCTCTAATCGCTGAATTGCAATACGAAGCCTACTTCCTCACGGTCTACGATTTGGTGAAATTCGCGGTCGGTCGCGGCATTCTTTGTCAGGGGCGCGGCTCCGCAGCAAACTCTGCCGTCTGTTATTGCTTGGGTATTACCTCTGTCGATCCGGCGAATGGCAATGCACTCTTCGAGCGTTTCATTAGTCGTGAACGTAACGAGCCTCCCGACATTGATGTGGACTTCGAGCACCACCGACGCGAAGAAGTCATTCAGTATCTTTATCAAAAATACGGTCGTTCACGCGCCGCACTGACTGCAGTGGTGACGTCTTATCGACCTCGCAGCGCCTTACGTGATAGCGGACGTGCTCTGGGCATGGATCCAAGCCGCATCGACCGCGTAGCTAAATCGTATCGTTGGTGGGATGGCAAGCAGGACTTAATCAATCGTCTTGCTGAAGCCGGTATGGATACTGAGGATATGGTGACGCAGCAGTGGGCGCAACTCGCACAAGCCTTGATGGGATTTCCACGTCACCTCTCCCAGCACCCTGGCGGTTTTGTACTAGCGCGCGGTTTGCTCTCGCGCATGGTACCTATCGAGAACGCCTCAATGCCCGAGCGTAGTGTTGTCCAGTGGGATAAAGATGACTTGGATGCTGTCGGACTGCTTAAGGTGGACGTACTGGCCTTAGGGATGCTGACCGTTATTCGTCAAGCATTGCATCTCACCGCTTGGCGACGCGGCATCACGCATTTTGAATTGCACGATGTGCCACAAGACGATTGTGCGACCTATGACATGATTTGTCAGGCCGATACGGTTGGTGTCTTTCAGATTGAATCGCGTGCACAAATGAGTATGTTGCCGCGACTCAAGCCACGCTGCTTTTACGATCTCGTCGTTGAAGTCGCGATCGTACGACCCGGCCCGATCCAAGGCGGTATGGTGCACCCCTACCTCAGAAGACGTCAAGGTCTTGAAGCGATTGTCTACCCAAGCCCTGCTGTACGCGAAGTCTTGCAACGCACACTAGGCATACCTATTTTTCAAGAGCAAGTCATGAAAATCGCCATGGTCGCAGCCGGGTTTAACGCTGGCCAAGCCGATGCGTTACGCAGATCCATGGCCGCTTGGCGACGCAAAGGTGGGGTAGATCAATTTAGAACACGGTTAATCAATGGCTTGCTCAGTAATGGCTACACACCAGAATTCGCAGACGCAATTTTTAAACAGATCGAGGGCTTTGGCGAATATGGATTTCCAGAAAGCCATGCGGCAAGCTTCGCCTTACTGGCTTATGTCAGTGCCTGGCTCAAATGTCACGAGCCCGAAGCTTTTCTTGTGGCCTTGCTCAATGCGCAACCCATGGGTTTTTATGCGCCGGCCCAATTGATACAAGACGCAAGGCGCCATGGCGTCAAGGTTGATCCAATCGACGCCACCCAAAGTATGTGGAACTGCACTCTCACGCAGCCCCTACCAGGGGCACGACCTACGGTGCAGTTGGGCTTCAATCAAATAAGCGGCTTAGAACGTAGCGCAGCCCTCACCATCGAGCAAATCCGTCTCGAGGCGCCCTTTGTCGACCTCCAGGATTTTGCCAAACGTACGGGACTCAACCACAGCACGTTACAAAAGCTCGCACAGGTCGGTGCGTTCGATCACTGGTCTGTTCATCGCCGGCATGCTGCATGGGAAGTGACAGGCCACATCGCGACCAAAGGCTTGCTACGCGACGCACCCATCCAGGACGAGCGCGACGCCGAGCTACCCGAACCAAGCGAAGCAGACAATATGCTGACAGACTACCGTCAGCTCGGCTACACGCTCGGACGTCATCCTCTTGCGTTGCTACGGACACAATTAAATACGCTGCGGTTTTGCTCTGCGCAGTCACTCGGCGATCTGCAAGACGGTCGACTCGCACGCGCCTGCGGGCTCGTCATTCTTAGACAACGCCCGCCTACCGCCAATGGCATTCTATTTTTAACACTCGAGGATGAAACAGGATCGGTCAACGTCATTGTTCGCCCTGCGTTGCTAGAACGAGAACGTCACACGCTGTTACATGCCCCGCTGCTGGGGGTCATTGGCGTTTGGCAACACATACAAGGTATCAAACATCTATTGGCCGGTCGTCTTGAGGATCACACGGCCTTACTGCGTACGCTCAAGCTCGCGCACGCTCTATAATTCGTCTCTCTCTCGTCTTTACGGAAAGCACATCATGTCAGACCTAAAATTGCGCCTCGCGAATGCCGTCAAGGATGCCATGCGCGCCAAAGCCTCTGAGCGCCTGGGCACACTGCGCTTTTTACAGGCAGCCATTAAACAACGTGAAATCGATGAGCGCAAAGATCTAAACGACGCCGACGTGGTCGCCATCATAGAAAAACAAGTCAAACAACGCCGGGAGTCGATCGCCGCATTCGAGCAGGCAGGGCGAACCGAAACCGCCGCACAAGAAACCGCTGAAATGGCCGTCCTGAAAGAATTTCTGCCTCAAGCCGCAAGCGAGGCCGATATCGCAGCCGCAATCGATGCTGCGGTTGCAGAGGTCCACGCGCAGGGCGTGACGGGCGCACCCGCGATGGGTAAAGTGATGGCGATCTTGAAGCAAGCATTAGCAGGCCGCGCAGAGATGTCTGCGCTTTCGGCACGCGTCAAAGCAAAACTCAGTTAACTGCCCTAGGCAACCGCTATTTTACTTTCAACACTTTAAAAGCAGCCGAAGCTTTCGCGATCAGTTTCCCGGTCGCATCCAGAATTTCACCTTCGCAAAAGGCAATCGACGCACCCCGTCTAATGCAACGTGCCTCGACGGTGAGATCTGTTGTCGCAGGTTCGATGCAGCTCGTATGCATATCGATCGTCGCCATCCCGATCCCCAGAGGATCATTGGCACGACCCGCGGCACTCAAGGTGAAGTCAAGAATACTCATGAGTGCCCCGCCGTGAATATGCCCACGGCTATTGAGCAGCTCATTGCGCAACCGCAGACGCGTGATCGCGCGATCGTTCTCACAGAGTACCGGTTCAAGCTGAAGAAAATCGAGATAGGGAATCTCGAGTCCGAAATATTTTTGAGGAGACTTTGACGATGACACAATTAATCTACGATGAAAGAAAAACAAAACACGTCGCGCGCCTACTTAACGAGGCGTCGCACGCGGCATATAACTTGAACAGGTCGGGACACCAAACTGCATCACCTCATGCAAAGCCGCCAAGGATGCGCGATTCCACATATTGATGCCGGACACCATCGCAACAACCTCAGTGCTCCGATCCCCGAGCGCCCGTATATCCACCTGCGCATACGGAGTCGAGCCTAGGATCCCGGTGACCCACACGCGCGCAGAACCGCTCGCCTGATCGATGGAAGACTTCACCGGAAACTCCCCGCCCGCACTCCAACACTCTTGGGCTTGAGCCTTTGCGCGATCAAACACCTCTTGGAAGGATATGGGAAGAGTAAAGCTATCTTTAGGCGAACTTGTGGGATTGACACCCAGGCAGCCGGTCAACAGGATCGGGGCAATCAGTGCGAGCCAATGTCGTTTCATGTGGAGTTCCTTGGCGCTGCTCAGCTTACGTTAAAGGTTGCATAATACGCTGAGAATTTTAACTATATTTGCGACACACCATGAGCAACCCAACCGCAGCATCCCGCCCTTGGCGCTTTATAGCCGCCCTTCTCGGGTTGAGCGCGGTTGCCTTAGCGGCCGTCGCAGCGCATGCAATCGCAGACCCTAAAGCCGCACAAGCGGTTGAACGTGCTGCGCTCATGCAGCTCGTCCACGCGGTCCTACTCCTCTACGCCACTAGTTTGTCTGGGGTGTTTCCCCGCCTCGCGCGCTGGTTTACCTTAGCGGGGATCACATTATTCTGCGGAGGCATCTACGCAAAATACCTCCTAGGGATTCTAGCCGCCGGCACCGTGGCCCCTGCGGGCGGCATCGCCCTGATGCTGGGCTGGCTCATGCTTGGACTCTCGAGCCTGACCAAGGACAACTGAGGCCAGCACGCGCTAGCCAAAACAAGAACTTGCCCAAACAATCACAAGCAACAGTGTTACAAAGCTGATTCACAATTTTTTTAACTACCAAAATATCGCACATGAGCATACGAGACAAAGCCTATATCGTTGGAGCCTACGAGCACCCAACCCGTAAAGCACCGGACAAATCGGTCGCACAACTGCATGCAGAATCCGCTCGCGGCGCACTAGAAGACGCTGGCCTGACCCTCAGTGACATTGATGGTTACTTCTGCGCCGGCGACGCGCCAGGGCTGGGGATGCTAAACATGGCCGACTACATGGGGCTGACCAAGCTACGCCATGTAGATTCCACGGAAACCGGCGGCTGCTCATACCTCATCCACGTCTCGCACGCTGCCCAAGCGATTGCCGCAGGCAAGTGCGACGTCGCGCTTGTCACGCTTGCCGGTCGGCCACGTTCGGCAGGCTCGTCTGGTCTCCAGCCGCGTAATTGGGGCTCGGATCTGCCCGACGTCCCATTCGAGGCCCCCTTTGGCTCGGTGACGGTAAATAGCTACGCGATGGTGGCTGCCCGTCATATGTATGAATTCGGCACCACAGCAGAACAGCTCGCTTGGGTCAAAGTTGCGGCATCACATCATGCACAACACAATCCGCATGCCATGTTGCGTGATGTCGTCACAGTAGAAGATGTGGTGAACTCGCCGCTCGTCTCGACTCCGCTGCACCGTCTAGACTGCTGCGTCGTGAGCGATGGCGGTGGTGCACTGATCATTGCTCGCCCAGAAATTGCAAAGTCGCTCAAGAGGCCTCTCGTGAAGTTACTCGGGGCTGGCGAAGCCGTAAAGGGCCAGTTAGGCGGTCATGTTGACCTCACCTACTCTGCCGCGCGTTTTTCCGGCGCAGCGGCCTTTATAGAGGCTGGCGTCACTCAACAAGACATCAAATACGCTTCAATTTATGACAGTTTCACGATCACGGTGATAATGCAACTTGAAGATCTGGGCTTTTGCAAAAAAGGCGAAGGCGGTAAGTTCGTCGCTGACGGCAACCTGATTTCCGGTGTAGGCAAACTCCCTTTCAATACAGACGGTGGCGGCTTGTGCAATAACCATCCGGCCAATCGTGGCGGCATCACAAAAGTGATTGAAGCCGTGCGTCAGTTGCGTGGCGAAGCGCATCCTGCCGTACAAGTTAAAAACTGTGATATCGCCCTAGCCCACGGCACCGGTGGTTTCCTTGGTTCGCGCCACGCTAGCGCGACACTGATCATGGAGCGTAACTAATCATGACAATGATGTATCAACCCAACCCGATTCCCGCACCCGCACAAGAAAAAGGCAATGAGCCATTTTGGGATGCTGCCAAACTCGGGAAATTTCTGATTAAAAAATGCAAATCCTGCGATCAAACGCACTGGTATCCGCGCGAGTTGTGCCCATTCTGCATGGCTGACACGGAATGGATCGAGGCATCGGGAAAAGGCACCATCTATTCCTTAAGCGTCATGCAGCGTGGCAACCCCAATCCTTACTGTATCGCCTATGTATCGCTCGATGAAGGCGTCACGATGATGACGCAGATTGTCGACTGCGACCTAGAAGCTTTAAAAATTGGTCAGAAAGTGAAACTCGTTTTCAAGGCCTCTGAAGGTGACGGGCCTCCCGTTCCAATGTTTACACCTGTGTAAATACGCGACTCAAATTAAAAAACCGTGCGCAGTCTTATTGCGCACGGTTTTTTTACATGCACGCGTCGCGAGCGTGACAAAATTACGTTTATTACTTTAAGGACTCGTTGATCAGTTCGTCAAAATATGCAAGATTCGCTTTGATATCGAAACTCTTGCCGTTCGCCTTGATTGAACCGCCAGCAAGCTCGAAACCTGCACGCAAACCTTCTTTAGTGGGAACCACCAAACCAAACATCATCGCCATTGCACGCTGCTTGTTATCCAACACCCGCCCCTTGGTTTCAATCTGTCCAGATGCACGGACCGATTCAGCCGTTGAGAATTTGGCTTGCGCCGCCCCTGTGCCAGGCAGAACCTCAAGCTTCAGAGCCCCTTCCATTGAGCCACTTTCTGTCTTTGCCGCGATAGACGGGATGCCAAGTGAAAAACCATCACCAATCAACGCACGTAGCGCTTGCTTGACGCGCGATTGTTCATCTGCAGTCAGCATACGAAAGTCATTAGAGTCGTGACCCACTGCGGATAAAGCCTCAACACTTGCACTGTTCATCCCATTGATCGCAAACTCGAGCGAAACATCCCGAAATTTCTGACCAGCAACATTGAGCGATTCCGCCTTGGGGTTGATCGACAAGTTCACCCGATTGTCCTTTTCGGTGGTCGTGCTCGTCAGAACGAAGTTCTCCGCCGTGAACGCCTTGGTACTCACTTTGGCGATACCAAGCGTTCCAGAGCCAATCCCTTTTTGTCTATCACTCACGTCGGACTGCAGTTTGACACCTTGTACATCCAGCACATACTCGGCCGTGCGCATCGTGAGGCGGTCTACTTTGAAATCTAGCGCGAGCTTCTTGGCACCCCAAGCAATATTGCCTGCTAAGGGACTAACGTCAAAAGTGTCCCGACCATCCCGTACGGCAAGTTTGGGTAAGCTAAAGCTCGAACGGGCGGCACCGCCATAGGCAAGCTTGCCATGACCGTGCAGATCAAACTCCTGACCAAAAAAATCCTTGAGCGCTTGTGCACGCGGGCCAGCGGGTTTGACATGCCAGTCAAAGCGCATCGCAGACTCAGGCATCAACAAATTCGATACCTTATACGTTGCCTCAGCGGTATACAACGCGGCGCCATCCTTTGCCTCGGCGCCAACATCTGCGAACTGTAGGTCAAAAGAACCCGTTGCAGAAAAAAGCGATTGATTGTGTTTGACGTTCACAATACGGAGGGCGGCACCGGGCTTATTGCGCTCAGTGATCGTCGCAACAAACTTTTCTGTGCTGCGACCCACGTAAATACTTGCGCCGAGCCAAACAGCGAGAAGCACAACAATCAAACCGCCTACTGCAGCAAAAAGCTTTTTCATTAGGTCATTCCTGTGAACAAAATTTAGTGTGAAGCTTACTTTCCAAACTCAATCGAGAGCTCGGCGGCACGCCGGTCTGCCGCGGCCATCGCTTGGCCTACGGTCTTACTAAATCCCTGCTGGGCAAACACATCGAGTGCCGCGGCGGTCGTGCCCCCTTTCGAGGTCACACGCTCACGGAGCACCGAGGGCGACTCAGGCGACTGCTGTGCGAGTTTGGTTGCGCCTGCAAGGGTAGATAACGCCAAATCCCTTGCCTGCTGCTCCGACAATCCCAAGGCCAGTCCCCCTTGAATGAGCGACTCGATAAAAAGAAAAACATACGCGGGCCCACTTCCTGACAGCGCTGTCACCGCGTCAATCGCGCGATCGCTATCTACCCACACCACTTGACCAACGGTAGAGAGTAATGCGGTGGCTCTCGCCCGATCAGCCGCAGTCGTCGTCAAGGGTGCACTCATCCCTGTGACTCCAGCCCCCACAAGCGCAGGCGTATTCGGCATACAACGCACAACGTTACCAAAGGGTTTGGCCTTATCGCCGAGCCACGTCCCGAGGGACTCAATCGAAATCCCCGCCGCAATACTAATCACCAACGTATTGGGCTGGAGCCAAGGACGGCATTGCAAGACCACCTCTCGCATCTGCTGGGGCTTGACGGCAAAAATCCAAACGTCCCGGTGTGCAAGTGCTTGGTCTGGCGTAGCGCTCACGCTCACCGAGCGTGAGCGCCACTGCTCTTGCAAGGCATCAACCACTTCCACCACATGCACCTGCTCTGCAGGACAGCCCTGGGCAAGCATACCCGAGACGAGAGCGTTCGCCATATTGCCCCCGCCAATAAATGCCACTGAAGGAAATGTCGCCATCTTTATTCCAAATATCAATAGATAATGAGCTGTAGTCCGATACCACCAAACACGGCAGCCCCTAACCACGTGTTGTGTAAAAAAGCCTTAAAGCACTGTTGCCGATCACGTCCGCGAATCCAATAAACATGCAACGCAGCGATTCCACACGCGACAAGCAGGCCAAGGTAATACGGCCAATCATAATGTTGTAAGCGGCCAACCACACCCAGCAAGGCAATCGTCAGCAGATAACACACTGCGACCAGCAGGACATCGTAACGGCCAAAGGTAATCGCAGAGGTTTTCAGGCCTAGGCGTATATCGTCATTGCGATCGACCATGGCATATTCCGTATCATACGCAATTGCCCAACAAACGTTTGCGAGCAACATCACCCAGGCCACGATCGGTATGCTGCCTTGAACTGCGGCAAACGCCATTGGAATACCAAACCCAAAGGCGATACCCAAATAAGCCTGCGGGATCGCGAAAAAGCGCTTAAAGAGCGGATAAGTAATCGCGAGTATCGCCGCCACAGCAGCTAATAAAATCGTCAGCCCGTTCAGGAACAGCACGACCGCAAAGCTAAGCAAGCCTAATACCGCCGCCACATATAACGCCTCCCGCGGTCTAATTAAGCCAGCGGTCAACACACGATTCTCGGTGCGCGCCACCAGGCGATCAACGTCTCGATCGAAGTAATCATTGATGGCGCATCCTGCAGAACGCATCAAAAAGGTACCCATCACAAAAATGCTCAAGATCACCGGATCCGGCCATCCCTCTGCTGCCACGAGCAAGCCCCAAAGTGTCGGCCAAAGCAAAAGCAAGACGCCAATTGGTTTATCGATACGCACAAGTTTTGCGTAGAGTAAGAAGCGCTCAAGCACGATGAGCGGCACTCTTGGTAGTCGATGACTCAATCATATGCACATCATCTAATCCGCAATGCACGACCGCTTGCACCAAAGCATCAATCGCCACCGTACGCGGAAAACTTTTACGCCACGCCAATACGACACGACGATTTGGCACAGGCTTATCAAATTTAATGTATTTCAGTAATTTGCTGCTGCGATCGACAGAAGACACAGAACTCGCCGGCATCACCGTGATACCGATACCCGCTGCGACCATGTGGCGGATGGTCTCAAGAGAGGAGCCTTCAAAGGTGCGTTGAATTCCTTCGCTTGCCGCAGCGAAACGAGACAGTTCAGGACATACTTCTAGGACTTGATCGCGAAAGCAATGTCCACTTCCTAGCAACAGCATATTTTGCTGCTTGAGGTCCTCAGCAGAAATGGTCTTTCGGGTTGACCAAGGGTGTTTGGCTGGTATGGCGACGACGAAATCCTCATCGTAGAGCGGCAGCACACTGAGTCCAGAATCAGGGAGAGGCAAGGCCATGATGGCACAGTCAATCTCACCTTGACGCAAGAGTTCTAACAAACGCACCGTGAAGTTTTCCTGCAAAATCAATGGCATTTGGGGGGTACGCTCAATCTGCGTCGGCACCAATTTTGGTAACAAGTAGGGTCCGATTGTGTGAATCACGCCAACCCGTAGCACGCCGGCAAGGGGATCACGTCCGAGGCGCGCCAGCTCTTTAATACTGGCGCTCTCTTCTAACACTTTTTGCGCTTGCAACACAATCTGCAAGCCTATGGTCGTGACCCCAATCTCCGTACCGCCGCGTTCAAAGAGTGTGACGCCCAGCTCATCCTCGAGCTTCTTGATCGCGACAGACAAAGTGGGCTGGCTCACAAAACAGGCCTCTGCAGCACGACCAAAGTGCTTCTCTCGCGATACCGCAACGATATATTTCAACTCGGTAAGGGTCATCGTGATTCCATTTTCATTCTTATCAAATAACTTAACTGCGCAGGTAATCTTCCTTGCCGCGCATCCAACGATCTAAATGCTTGCGTACTGTCTGTGGATCGGACTCGCGTAACGCAATCGCTTGCTCTCGTGCCACAGCCACCAAACCGCCATCCTGCGCCAGATCCGCAAATTTAAGCAGAGACAATCCAGATTGTCGGGCTCCTAACAGCTCACCCGGGCCGCGTAGATCGAGATCACGCTGAGCAATCTCAAAGCCGTCTTGTGTTTCGTACATCGCACGCAACCGCTGGCGCGCCAGCATCGACAAAGGGATTTGGTAAAGCAACACACAAACAGAGCGTTTAGCGCCACGCCCAACGCGTCCTCTTAGCTGGTGCAATTGCGCGAGGCCGAAACGCTCAGCGTGCTCGATGATCATCAAGGAGGCATTGGGTACATCGACCCCCACTTCAATCACGGTTGTCGCAACTAGCACATCAAGAAGGCCGTCTCTGAAGCTTTGCATTACCGTGGTTTTTTCAGAGGGCGTCAGACGACCATGCACTAATCCGATGCGCCTGGGGCTGAGTGCCTGAACCAACTCAGCATACGTATCGACTGCATTTTGCAAGTCTAGGGCCTCACTCTCTTCGATTAACGGACAGACCCAATACGTCTGCTGACCTTCATCGCAGGCCTGCGCGACGTGCGCGATGATATCCATACGACGATCCGAAGCAAACAGCTTCGTCACGACGGGCGTGCGTCCGGGAGGCAACTCATCAATTGATGACACCTCGAGGTCTGCGTAAAACGTCATCGCAAGTGTGCGCGGTATCGGTGTCGCGCTCATGGTGAGTTGATGCGGGATCATGTCAGGTTCTAGAACCACTGAAGATCCGGGCGCGCCGTCCTCACCTTTGCGCGATAAGGAAAGACGTTGACCCACGCCAAAGCGATGTTGCTCGTCCACTATCACCAAACCGAGCAAATTGAAATCAACCCCGTCCTGAATCAAAGCCTGTGTACCGACGACAAGCTGTGCCTGACCAGAGCGAATCGCTTCAAGCGATTCACGCTTGGCCTTCAAGGGCATGCTCCCTGCCAACCAAGACACTCTGACTCCAAGGGGCTCAAACCAAGACTGCATTTTCTTGAAATGCTGCTCAGCAAGTAGTTCCGTCGGTGCCATCAACGCGACTTGTACGCCATGCGATATGGCACGCAGCGCTGCAAGAGCGGCCACGATGGTCTTACCGCTCCCGACGTCGCCCTGAAGCAAGCGGTACATCGGAAACGAACGACCAAGATCCGTCTCGATTTCGTGCAAGACACGCGCTTGCGCCGCGGTTAACGCAAACGGCAAGTTCTGTCGCAAACGCTCTGCCAACGACTGCTGATGCGCCGTGGATACGACGGGACCTAAAGAACGGGCGCGCTTGACTTGCCTCTGGTCTCGCGCGGCCGCGAGCGACAACTGTTGGGCTAATAATTCGTCAAACTTTATGCGTGTCCACGCGGGATGGGTATGCTCGAGCAAGCTGGTGGCGTCTAAGTCAGCGCGTGGAGTATGAATCGTTTGCAGAGCCTCGCGCAATTCCATTAACCCAAGCTCGGACCGTATGGCTGGTGACAATGTGTCACGCAGGTCCACTGTCGTCAAGGCCGCAGCAATCGCTTTGCGCAAGCTCGCTTGGGATAGTCCATCTGTTGTTGGATAAACGGGCGTCAGCGCCGTCGAGAGGGGCGCACCCGCAACGCTTAACTTTGGGTGCACCATTTCAAACCCGTGACGAACGCCACGGACTTCTCCCCGCACGCGCCAACGTTTACCTGGCTGCATCTGGGACTGCTGGCTTGGATAAAACGTCAACCACCGTAAGTTGATTTCTCCGGACTCATCACGCAGAACCGCAGTTAATTGACGCCGAGGTTTAAGAATGATTTCACTACGCACGACCTCGCCCTCAACCTGAGCAGTCATGCCCGGTCGTATCGACCCGATTGCCATGATTGTGGTCTCATCCTCGTAGCGCAACGGAAGATGTAATACAAAATCTTCGGCACTGACAAGTCCCAAGCGCGCGAACTTGGACTCCAAACTAATGGCTGGAGTCTTCGCACTAGAGCGCTTGGGTGCAGGACGGGTGCTCACGTGAGCGCGACCACAAAGTTGGCTTCGCCTAGACGACGATGATCGCTTCGATCTCGAATTGTGCGCCCTTAGGAAGGCTCGATACGCCAACGGTTGAGCGTGCAGGATAAGGCTGTGGCAGACGTTCAGCCATCAACGCATTCACAATGCCAAACTGGCCAAGATCAGTCAGAAATAAGTTTAGTTTGACGATATTTTCAAGCTTTCCACCTGCCGCTTCGATCACAGCCTGCATATTCGAAAATGCTTGTTTAACTTGATCTTCAAACTTTTCAGAGATCATCTCGCCCGATGCGGGAACCAAACCAATCTGACCTGACAAAAAAACCATCTTGCCCGAAGGTGCCTGCACCGCCTGTGAATACGGGCCAACTGCTGCAGGGGCATTGGCTGTGTGAATGACTTGCTTGGACATGGAAGGACTCCGCAATTAAACTATTGATATGGCAAAAACAATAGTTTAATCCGATTAGGTCCGAAAGTCCTTACAAAAACCCCGAACAACCTCAACCTAAGCAATCACATCCGCGGCGCCCGCATCCATACCAAGCTCACGCAACTTACGTGTGATGGTGTTGCGCCCCATCCCAAGCCGCGTCGCCGCCTCGACTCGCCTGCCTCGACAGACCTCAAGCGAAGACTGCAAAATGGTTCGCTCAAATTGCTGCGTTAACACGGACCATACCTCGGGATCAGAGCGAGATAGACGCTGCGTCGCATCCAGCGCCAGCAGTTGTTGCCAGCTCTGCTGCTGCGCGCCTGCACCGACGGTCACTGCGTTGGTCGAACTCGGCAATTGTGCGGCGCGCACTTCGGGGGGTAAATCAGCCACCCCAACGGTCTGCCCTGGTGCCATCACTGTCAGCCAATGACAAAAATTCTCGAGCTGCCGAACATTACCTGGAAAATCGAATTGTGCGAGTACCTGCATTGCCGCCTCAGAAATCCTCTTGACGGGCACGCCTAGGCCTCGAGCGGATAGGGCAAGAAAATGTTTGGCAAGCTCTGGCAGATCTTCGCGGCGCTCACGCAGTGGTGGCAGACGCAACCGAATGACATTTAAGCGATGGAACAAGTCCTCACGGAACTTGCCCTCGCGCACCCGATCTTCTAAAGGTTGGTGTGTCGCTGCCACGATCCTGACATCGACTCTCACGGGCTGCGCACCCCCCACGCGATAAAACGTTCCATCTGACAGCACACGCAGCAGTCGCGTCTGTAACTCAAACGGCATATCGCCGATTTCATCTAAAAAAAGCGTGCCGCCACTCGCCTCTTCGAACCGTCCTCGTCGCAGTGCGTTCGCGCCGGTAAACGCGCCACGTTCGTGGCCGAATAACTCGGCTTCGAGCAGATCTCTCGGGATCGCGGCGGTATTCAGCGCAATGAAAGGACCCTTTGCGCGCGCACCATGGCTATGCAACGCGTGGGCGACCAGTTCTTTACCCGTGCCAGACTCACCGGTAATCAACACCGTGACGTTAGATTGCGCCAGCCGTCCAATCGCCCGAAAAACTTCTTGCATCGCGACCGACGCGGATTGGATGAGGATGCCCTTGTCTTTCGACATATCCGAGCGCCCTACGCCCGCCGAAGCCTCTTGAGCCTCCGGTTCTTGCACCGCACGGGAAATAAGTGCAACGGCCTCATTGATGTCGAAGGGCTTGGCAAGATAATCAAATGCCCCCCCCTGAAAAGCCGTCACAGTACTATCAAGATCGCTAAACGCCGTCATGATGATCACCGGCAACGCGGGATATTTATCCTTAACGTGCTTCAATAATGCAAAGCCATCTGTGCCAGGCATGCGAATGTCTGAGATCAGTGCTGCAGGTGTCTCAACCCGCAGCGCCGCCGATACGTCGTTTGCGCTGACAAAACTTCTCGTGGCCATCCCAGCGCGGCTCAGCGCCTTCTCTAAGACCCAGCGAATGGCCTGGTCATCATCTACGATCCAGACAGGTTTCATAACGACTCCATAGGTAGCATCAGTCGAAACTCGGTGTGTCCGGGCTTCGAGTCAAATTCAATTACGCCACCGTGCTGCTGAACGAAGTCCTGCGCAAGGCTCAGGCCAAGGCCTGTGCCACCGTCACGTCCGGTCACGAGTGGATGAAAAATTCGGTCTTGAATTGTCTCGGGTACACCTGGTCCGTTGTCTGTTACCGATACGACAACGGCCATGCGATGTTGTTTGTGTCGCAACAAAACTTGACGCGCGACTCGCGTCTTGATCGTGATGTGTGGCGCACTGAGCTGCCCAGAACCGGTCAGGACCTGCGCCGCATTACGAACCACATTTAAAAGTGCTTGCATGAGTCTGGCAGAGTCCGCGCGAAACTCTGGCATGGATGCATCGTAATCACGCTGCAACACGACGTTACGAAACTCCGCACGGATCAGCGCACAGACACGTTCGCACACCTCATGAATATTGACCGATTGCCACTGCACAGGCATGCGCTGGGGTGCCGCTAAGCGATCCACGAGAGCCTGGAGACGATCCGCCTCGGCAATAATGACTTGCGTGTATTCCTGCAAAGCCGGGTCAGGCAATTCCGACTCGAGTAGCTGTGCAGCACCGCGCAAGCCTCCCAGCGGATTCTTGACTTCGTGCGCGAGGTTTCGCAACAATTCGTGTTGCGTGTCGATTTCATCGACCAAGCGAATACTGCGATCCACGAGCACCCGCTGCTCAATATCTTTGACCTCAATCAAGGCAGACCACGGTCGGCCAAAGAGTGCGATCGATGTGACACCGACCTCAACCGAATCCGCACCGCGCCGCGTGCGTGCAAATTGTCGACAGTCGTCCACCTCACCGGCGCACGCTTGCCGAAAAGACTGCTCTAACGCCGAATCGCGCTCAAACAAATGGGCGGCCGGCAGCCCAATGAGGGTGCGCCGGGACCGCCCAAACATTACTTCTGCCGCCGCATTCGCCTGTGCGACCTCGCCTTTCTGGTTCAGACACAGAACCGTCGTGGCGAGTAGGTCGAAGGCTTCAACGGAGTTCATGGGTATCAGGCCGGGAGGCCCGACCCCAAGATTGTCGGCAGTTTAGAGGCTGTAATAAAGGTCAAACTCAACAGGATGTGTCGTCATGCGAAGACGATTCACTTCCTGCATCTTCAGATCCACATACGCATCAAGCATCTCGTTTGTGAACACGCCACCACGGGTCAAGAACTCGCGGTCTTTGTTCAATTCCTCAAGCGCTTGCTCGAGCGAGCTGCACACTGTTGGGATCTTTGCGTCCTCTTCAGGTGGCAAGTCGTACAGGTTCTTGTCTGCTGGATCGCCAGGGTGAATCTTGTTCTGCACACCATCCAGACCTGCCATCATCAAGGCCGAGAAAGCCAAGTATGGGTTGGCCAGTGGATCGGGGAAGCGTGCTTCGATACGGCGACCCTTTGGGTTCGCCACATAAGGAATACGAATTGAAGCAGAACGGTTACGAGCGGAGTAAGCGAGCTTAACGGGCGCTTCGTAATGTGGCACCAAACGCTTGTAGGAGTTCGTGCCTGGGTTGGTGATTGCATTCAGTGCGCGTGCGTGCTTAATGATGCCACCGATGTAATACAGCGCAAACTCAGACAAACCGGCATAGCCGTTACCTGCAAACAAGTTCTGGCCGTCTTTCCAGATCGACTGGTGCACATGCATACCGGAGCCGTTGTCACCAACGATAGGCTTGGGCATGAAGGTTGCAGTCTTGCCATAAGCGTGCGCGACGTTATGGATCGTGTACTTCATGATCTGGTTCCAGTCGGCGCGCGTCACGAGCGTGCTGAACCTGGTGCCGATTTCAAGCTGACCAGCGCCTGCCACTTCGTGGTGATGCACTTCAACAGGGATGCCGGCTTCTTCGAGCAACAAGCACATCTCGGATCGCATATCCTGCATCGAATCGACAGGAGGCACTGGGAAGTAGCCGCCCTTCACTTTAGGACGGTGCGCCAGGTTGCCGCCTTCGAATTCCATACCGGTCGACCAGGAGCCCTCTTCGGACTTAATCTTGACGTGGCAGCCGGACATATCGTCGCCCCAGGTCACGCCGTCGAAAACAAAGAATTCTGGCTCAGGGCCAAAATAGGCTGTGTCGCCCAAGCCGCTGGACTTCAGGTAGGCTTCCGCGCGTTTCGCCAACGAACGTGGATCGCGCTCGTAGCCTTTCATGTCAGTGGGCTCGACCACATCGCAGGTCAAGATCATGGTCGACTCTTCACGGAACGGGTCCATGTGTGCCGTAGCAGGATCAGGAATCAACAACATATCTGAAGCTTCAATGCCTTTCCAGCCGGCGATCGACGAGCCGTCGAAAGCGTGGCCATCTTTAAACTTTTCTTCGCCCATTTGGCTCACTGGCACAGAGACGTGCTGCTCTTTGCCCATAGTGTCCGTAAAACGGAAGTCAACAAATTTGACTTCGTCTTCGGCAATCTTCTTCAGAACATCTTGAGAGGTGGTCATTATTGACTCCGGATATAGAATTAGAAGGAATGACTGACTAAAATTTTGGTGGGAACCAGTTGGCAATTTTACCTTGATAGGATCAAAGCAAGTTTTGTGCCAACATGAATGCAGTCAGGAATCACTGTAGCGGGGCTTTTATTTGCACATATATAGTGCAAATGTACTTCTTTAGTGCATTTAATGCACTGCATTGGTGCTATTGCAAGAAAACACCTTGGAGCTCGTTTAAAAATCTCCAGCCCAGAGGTGTCGCTTGAAAGCGATCAACCTCAGCAGTAAGCAAGCCTTTTTTTACTGCCAACGCAAGCATAGCCGCAAACTCCGCAGGCGCTCGACCGCAGCGCTCGACATACAGGTCTGACTTCACCCCCTCCCGCAGCCTCAGGACATTCAGCATGAACTCGAAGGGCAGCTCCTGCGCATCCAAGGTACGCGCCTCAGAGATGTGCGAGCCGTCACGTGCGAGGGCAGCCTGCATCCAGGTCTCCGGACTGCGCACCCTCGCTTGCCTGACGATCTTGTCAGGGAACGACAATTTACTGTGCGCGCCGGGCCCAAGCCCCAGATAATCACCAAACTGCCAGTAATTAACATTGTGTCGCGCACGGGCACCTGCTCGCGCGAACGCAGATACTTCGTAACGCTCAAGCCCAGCCTCGCCACACGCGCCCTCAATCGCGTCCTCCATCTCGACTGCAAGATCATCCTCGGGCAGCGAGGGGGGAAACTTCGCAAATACAGTGTTGGGCTCGATCGTCAGCTGGTATATCGACAGGTGTTCCGTACCGAACGAAAGCGCTTCTCGTGCATCACGTAGGCACTCCTGTAGCGTCTGTTGTGGCAAGGCAAACATCAGATCCAAGTTAACGCGCGGCACAGCCGCTTGGGCCATCTCAATAGCGGCGCGCGCTTGGTCGGCGTCGTGTATGCGTCCCAGCCCCTTCAATTGCTTTAGATCAAAGGATTGAATCCCTAAAGAGATTCTATTCACACCGCTGCGACCGTACTCTTTCAGCTTTTGCGCTTCGGCGGTCCCGGGGTTGGCCTCGAGCGTGATCTCGGCATCTGGCCAGATATTGAGATGTGCACGCAGCATGGACAGCAAGCGATCCATGGCGCGCTCACTAAGCAAGCTAGGCGTACCCCCACCAATAAAGACGGTGTGAACTTGGCGGCCCCAAACACTTGGTAATGCTTGTTCGAGATCGGCCTGCAAGGCGTCAAGATATTGATCCTCTGGCACCACACTAGGCGCTTGATGTGAATTGAAATCGCAATAGGGGCACTTTTTCACGCACCAGGGCACGTGTAGGTACAGAGACAAGGGCGGCAGCGTCGTCAGCAATGAGCCCGCTGCCGCTGAAGGGCGGGGGGCAGACCTCGTTCCAACAAGAGGACCTGCCGGCAGAATCGGAATAACCCGTGCCATTAAGCGAGCATCCCAGCATGCCGAAGCTGAATCACCAACTCACGCATCGCCATGCCGCGATGGCTGACACGATTTTTTTTCTCGGGCGTCAATTCAGCAGCACAACACGCCTCTTCTTTTAAGTAAAAATAGGGATCGTAGCCAAAGCCATTTTCCCCGCGGGCCTGATCGACAATCTCACCGATCCAGTTCGCCTGCGCGATGATTGGCTGAGGATCGTCGGGACGCTTGACGAACACCAAGACAGCCACATACCAAGCCCGTCGATCCGACACGCCTTGCAGTACCTTTAACAGCTTCGCATTGTTTGCGGCATCCGAGCGAGGCGCGTCCAGACCTTGCGCATAGCGCGCGGAATGTACGCCGGGTTCCCCGTCGAGCGCATGCACACACAGCCCTGAATCATCGGCGAGCGCAGGCAAGCCAGAGAGCGCACTCGCATGCCGCGCTTTGGCAAGTGCGTTCTCAATAAAAGTGGCGTGTGGTTCAGGGGCGTCTGGAATGTTTAGACTTTTTTGGGAGATCAAGGTGACGCCGAGCGGTGCGAACAACGCGTCAAATTCTTTGATTTTTCCCGCGTTACCCGAGGCCAGCACAATCGAAGTCAGCATCATTCGCGCTCCTGCAAATCTGCAGGCGAAACATCCTCAATCAACATATTGACGAGGTCACGCGCAAATCCCGGCAACTGATCCAACTTACGGACACAAATTTGTAATTTACGGTCCGCCCAATCGTCCGACAACCGCACGATCTTTATCTTCAAGCGCTGGGCGTAGCGCCTGGCAACCAGTTCTGGCACGACACCGATACCGACACTGGCCTCGATCATGCGGCAAACCGCCTCAAAACTGCCTACTTCAACCCTAAAACGAAAGGGATGTCCAAGCTTATCGGCCGCTTGAATCAAGAAAGCATGGATCGCGCTCCATTCAGACAAACCAACATACTCGTATCGCATGGTCTCAGCAAACTCAACCTCTGCTCGATCAGCGAACGCATGATGCGCTGCAGTCACCAGCACCAATCGATCTTTACGATAAGGCAAGTACTCCAGCTCTGAAGACGCCGGCCGACCGGCCACAATACCTATATCGGCAGAACCCTCAGACACCGCCTTAATCACCAGATAGCTCAACCGCTCGCGCAACTCGACGGTCACGTCCGGATGCGAGGCAAGATACCGACTTAACACCGCAGGCATAAATTCCGTCATGGCCGTGGTGTTGGCCAACACCCTCACCTGCCCTTTTATCCCACGCGCATATTCATGGATGTCACCACGCAGGTGATCAATTTGTCGTAAAACCAATCGCGCGTGACGTAACAACGCCTCACCTGACGGGGTGAGCGTCACCCCCTGGCTGTTGCGGTTAAATAGCCTAGTCCCAAAGTGGTCTTCAAGGTTTTTTACCCGATTACTAGCCGCCGGCAGGGATAAATGGGATTTCTCCGCGCCACGGGTCAGGCTGCTGGCGTCCCCTATGTTGACGATTAGCTGCAAATCCGTCAGATCGAAGTGGTTTGCCATGGATGAGTACGTCGCTTAAGCATTCAAAAAGCCCGGGTTAACCAAACACCAATAGTCAGGCGGTCCGCGCTCGGGCACAGTAGCGTTTCGCCATATCCGCCATCATAAGACAATCATGCAAACTACTCATTCAGACCAATACCAAGACATTCGTGACGCCATCCGAGATCTCTGCAAACAGTTCCCCGACGAGTACTTTCGCAAAATAGACGAAGCGCGCAGCTACCCTGAAGAGTTCGTCAATGCCTTGACCCAAGCTGGCTGGATGGCTGCACTGATCCCCCAGGAATACGGCGGCTCGGGCCTCGGCCTCACGGAAGCGTCTGTCATTATGGAAGAGATTAACCGCTCTGGGGGCAATTCCGGAGCGTGCCATGGTCAGCTCTACAACATGGGCACCTTGCTGCGCCATGGATCGACTGAACAGAAAAACCTCTACTTGCCAAAAATCGCGGCCGGTGAGCTGCGCTTACAGTCGATGGGAGTCACCGAGCCGACCACGGGCACCGATACCACCAAGATCAAGACGACTGCCGTGAAAAAGGGCGACCGCTATGTGATCAATGGCCAAAAGGTTTGGATCTCACGGGTCCAACACTCTGACCTGATGATTTTGCTGGCGCGCACCACACCCCTTGATCAGGTGACAAAGAAGTCTGAAGGCATGTCGATTTTTATCGTCGACCTCCATCAGGCGATTGGTAACGGCTTAGCGGTCCGCCCCATTTTGAATATGGTCAATCATGAGACCAACGAATTGTTTTTTGAAAACCTTGAAATTCCTGCCGAGAACCTCATCGGCGAGGAAGGCAAAGGATTTAAATACATTCTTGACGGATTGAATGCTGAGCGCGCGCTGATTGCGGCTGAGTGTATCGGTGATGGCTATTGGTTCATTGACCGTGTCTCGAAGTATGTGAAAGAGCGGATTGTCTTTGGTCGTCCGATCGGACAGAACCAGGGCGTGCAATTTCCAATCGCACGCGCTTTTGTGAACGTTGAAGCCGCTAGCTTGATGCGCTATGAGGCGTGTCGACTGTTTGACGCAAAACAAGCGTGCGGTACGCAAGCCAATATGGCCAAGCTGCTCGCCGCCGATGCATCCTGGGAAGCTGCTAACGCCTGTTTGCAATTCCACGGCGGCTTCGGCTTTGCCTGCGAATATGATGTGGAGCGCAAGTTCCGCGAAACACGCTTGTATCAAGTCGCGCCGATTTCAACAAACCTCATCCTATCGTACGTCGCTGAACACGTACTTGGTCTTCCACGTTCGTTCTAAAGGACACCTCATGACTGCCGTTCGCTCACCCGCCCCTGCTGCTGTCTTGCACCCTAGCGCGACGCTTGCAAAGTTTGCCTCCGAACTCAAATACACCGACATTCCAGAGTCGGTACGGATGCGCTGCGAAGATTTGTTTCTAGATACGATGGCTTCCATCCTGGCTGGCTCATCTGCGCGAGCAGTTAAAGCGATGGCTAAATACACCGCGCTCATGGGGCCATCCGAGGGCAAATCAGAAGACTTCGTCAATCGCAGAATGACGAATCCTTTTTTTGCTGCCATGGTGAATGCGGCCGCTGCGCACGTCGTCGAGCAGGATGACGTACATAATGGTTCCGTGTTCCACCCTGCTGCGGTCGTATTTCCGCCAGCGCTTGCGGTCGCACAAGCGATTGGTGCGTCGGGCGAGGAATTCATCACCGCTTCCGTTGTTGGCTACGAAGTCGGCATTCGAGTGGGAGAATTTCTGGGGCGTTCCCACTATAAGATCTTTCACACCACCGGCACCGCTGGCACTGTCGCGGCTGCCGTCACCGTTGGCCGCTTGCTCAAACTCAACCCCGAGCAAATGCTCAACGCCATTGGCTCGGCCGGAACACAAGCATCAGGCCTTTGGGAGTTTTTGCGCGATGCCGCGGACTCCAAACAACTGCATACCGCCCACGCGGCCTCTACCGGCCTGAGTTCAGCCTATTTGGCCAAGGAAGGCTTCACGGGAGCACGTCGTATTTTAGAGGGTGTGCAGGGCATGGCTGCCGGTATGTCGACAGACGCGGATCCTGCCAAGCTGACAGACCGCCTAGGCACCCGCTGGGCGTTGCCAGAGACCTCCTTCAAGTTCCACGCATCGTGCCGTCACACGCATCCTGCTGCGGACGCGCTGCAGCATGCAATGAAGACGCACGGTTTAAAAGCCGATGACATCACTCGTGTCGTCACCCATGTGCATCAAGGCGCAATCGATGTACTCGGACCTGTGGTCGACCCGCAGACGGTGCATCAATCAAAGTTTTCGATGGGTACCGTCTTGGCGCTCATCGCCTTGCGTAACTCAGCGGACCTCGCAGGCTTTGATCAAGCGCTCAAGGATGGGCAAGTCACCGCCTTCCGTGACAAAGTGACGATGGAGTTAGACGAAGAAGTCGACACCGCGTATCCACAACGTTGGATTGGCAAGGTCACTGTCACGACCAAGGATGGCCGAAGCTTGGCAGGACGCGTAGACGAGCCCAAGGGTGACCCCGGCAACACCTTGTCGCGCCCAGAGATCGAAGACAAAGCCTTGCGACTCGGGACCTACGAAGGGAACGCTACCGAAGCGCAAGTAAAAAAATTAATCCAGACCGTTTGGTCCATTAGCAAGCAACCCACACTCGGCCGCGTGTTGTCCGATTAAGTCGAATCCACGGAGACAAGAAAATGCGTTTACAAAATAAAGTGGCCATCGTTACAGGCGCCGCAAGCGGCTTTGGTGCCGAGATCGCGCGTTTTTACGTTCGCGAAGGTGCGAAAGTCGTCATCGCAGATTTAAATGAAGCGGGTGCCCAAAAGGTTGCCGCAGAGATTGGCGCATCAGCGATCGCGGTGAAATGCGATGTCAGCAAGCGCGCCGACATTGATCTCGCTGTGAACACTGCGCTACAGAAGTTTGGCTCGGTCGATATCGTCGTGAACAATGCAGGCTATACCCACAAGAACCAGCCTTTTCTCGACGTGGATGAAGCGGCTTACGACAGATGTTTCGATGTCAACGTCAAGGCGATTTATCACATGATCAATGCGGTCGTGCCAATGATGCGTGCCAAAAAGTCTGGCTGCATCATCAACGTTGGCTCTACCGCCGGGTTGCGACCACGCCCAGGTCTGACTTGGTACAACGCTTCAAAAGGTGCGGCGAATCTTTTGTCAAAGTCGCTGGCCGTAGAGCTCGCGGGCGACAATATTCGCGTTAATGTGATTTGCCCCGTCATGGGTGACACCGGCATGTTGGGCGACTTTATGGGCATCCCCGACACACCGGAGAACCGAGCAAAATTCATTGCGACCATACCCATGGGCAGACTAAGTGTGCCACGCGACATCGCCAATGCAGCGGTGTTCTTGGCCTCAGAAGAGGCTTCCTTTTTGACGGGACTTGAGCTGCCTGTCGATGGTGGGCGAACGATTTAGCGCCCGCCCGGTGGCGTAAGCCTAGCGGAACAACAATCAGCCTTTTCGGGCGGATTGTTGCTTCTGCGCCAAGTCTGCGATGCCCTCTTCAGCCAGCGCCAAAAGCTGGTTGAGCTCAGCGCGATCAAACGTATGTCCCTCGGCCGTGCCCTGTACCTCAACATAACGACCCGATCCGGTCATCACAATATTCATATCCGCATCACAGCCAGAATCCTCGGGATAATCGAGGTCGAGCACCGCCTGCCCCTCAACCATACCCACCGACACGGCAGCAACTGAATCGATCAAGGGGTTCTTGGTTAGCAATCCCTGTTTGATGAGCCCGTCCACCGCATCAGCAACGGCGATCCAAGCCCCTGTAATACTGGCACACCGCGTACCGCCATCCGCTTGCAACACATCGCAATCGATTTGAATCGTGCGCTCGCCGAGCGCCGTCATATCCATCACGGCTCGCAAGCTACGCCCGATCAAGCGCTGAATTTCCTGAGTGCGGCCAGACTGCTTACCCTTGGCAGCCTCGCGATCGGAACGTGTATGCGTCGAGCGCGGCAACATCCCGTACTCAGCCGTGACCCAGCCCTGACCCTTTCCTTTTAAAAAGGGAGGCACTTTTTCGAGTACGCTTGCGGTACACAACACTTGGGTGTTCCCCATCGCAATCAACACCGAACCTTCGGCGTAGCAAGTGAAACCGCGCTGTATGGAGACGCTGCGTAGCTCATTTGCAGCGCGACCGGAAGGCCGTGGTTGTACAGAGCTAGCTTGGGCTTTAGGGGTAGTTGACACGATGTGCTCTCACAAAATTTCAGGTAGTGGGTCGACCATGATTCAAAATAGCCAATCCCTAGGTTTACAGCGTCACAGTATACGCAGCGCAGCACGTGGTGTCCTGCTCAGCGGACTCTGTCTGAGCCTTGCGATCTCGTGTCACAGGCCTGTTTGGGCGCAGCGCGCGCCTGCCGTCACCCCGACGCCAGGCACTGCCACCGCTGTCACACTGCCTGCGACCACTCCGTCGGCTGACAATGCGGCGGTGCTGCGCTACGACGGATCCTTTGAGATATTTCATCCAACCGTTTCGACCGGCGGGATGGTGGCGAGCGAGCATCGGCTCGCAAGCGAAGTCGGCGCGCGGATACTGCAACAGGGTGGTAATGCAACCGATGCCGCGGTCGCGATGGGATTTGCCCTGGCGGTGGTTTTACCGAACGCCGGCAATCTTGGAGGCGGCGGGTTTATGCTCGTACGCGATGTGACCAAAGGCAGCACGGTCGCCTTAGATTTTCGTGAAGTAGCGCCCGCAAGCGCCCACCCAAGCCTGTTTCTGGACGCCAACGGGCAAGTCATCCCAGGAAAATCAACACGCACACCCTACGCGGTAGGAGTACCCGGCTCTGTGGCGGGCCTCGTTCAAGCTGCCCGCGACTACGGCAGTCTGCCGTTGTCACAGCTTGTCGCACCCGCCATCGGGTTAGCCGAAAACGGCTTTACCGTTAGTGCAGTGCTTGAAGAGCAATTCAGATCTCACCGCGCCCACCTGATTCGCTGGGAGGGCACACGCGAGATATTCTTTAAGCGCAAGGCGGGTGCGCCTGAATGCGTCCTGCAACACTGCCCGCACGACGTCCTGGAAACCTATGGGCGCGGGGATCGCCTGATTCAAAAAGACCTCGCAAACACCTTGCGACTCATTGCGCAAGCAGGTGCAAACGGTTTTTACACGGGCCCCATCGCCCAGCAAATTGTGGCAGAACTCGCCAGCGCGGGTGCGCCCTCACCCATGACGTTACAAGACTTAAGTCATTACCGTGTCGCCATTCGACAACCGATCCAAGGCACCTACCGAGGCCATCACATACTGTCGATGCCCGCGCCGAGTTCGGGCGGTGTGCACTTGATTCAAATGCTAAACCTACTCGAGCGCTATCCACTGGCCGAGTTCGGGGCGAACAGTGCGCGCACCATTCACTTACTCGCAGAGAGTGCGAGACTGGCGTATGCCGATCGCTCGGAGTTCCTAGGTGACCCGGATTTCGTCAAGGTGCCACAACGTGGCCTAAGCGCTAAACGCTATGCCGATGAACTGGCTGCGCGTATCAATGTCGAGCGCGCCACTCCAAGCAAGTCCGTCCGTCCTGGGCAGCCTCTGCCATTTGAAAGTGATCAGACGACACACTTCTCTGTGATTGATCGTGCAGGCAATGTCGTGAGCTGCACCTATACACTCAACTTGAACTTTGGTTCGGGTATTGTGGCGCGCGGCACCGGCGTGCTTTTAAATAATGAAATGGATGACTTCGTCGCCAAGCCTGGTGTGCCCAACTCTTTCGGTCTGCTCGGCGGTGACGCCAATGCAGTCGAGGCCGGCAAGCGGCCACTGAGTTCGATGACACCTGTGATCGTGCTCAAAGACGGCAAGGCATGGCTCGCAACGGGTTCGCCTGGCGGCTCTCGCATCATCACCACGGTGTTACAAAACCTTGTGAATATCATCGACTTCAATATGAATATCGCTCAGGCGATTTCGACACCCCGCACCCACCATCAGTGGATGCCAGACTACCTAAGAATCGAGCGTGGCATCAGTCCCGATACGATCTCGCTCTTGAAACAAATGGGGCATGACGTGAGAATCATGCCAACCATGGGACGTGCGCAGACCGTACAGTACACACAGGGACGATTTTTTGGTGCGTCGGACCCCCGAAACCCAGATGGTGCCGCACTCGGCATAGAGAGCAAACATGATTAAAAGCATGACAGGATTTGGTAATGCGAAAGCTGAGCAACCCTTCGGAGCTGTCACGCTCGAACTCAAAACCGTGAACAGTCGGTATTTAGATGTGCAGTTCAGGATGCCTGACGAATTACGCCTGGCCGAGCACGCCATACGCGAACGGATCGCGAGCGTTCTTGCGCGTGGGAAAATTGAGGTTCGCGCAAGTTTTGCGCGCGCCGTGGGTGAGCAAGAAACCGATCTGACACCCACCTTGCTGCACCGGGTGGCAGAACAACTTGCGTTGGCGCGTCAGTCCCTGCCAGAGACTCTCTCACCCACACTCACTGAGTTACTCAGCTGGTCTGGCACACCTCAACAATCTATCGAACCCGAACGCTGGTCAAAACTCTGCCTCGACGCACTTGAACCCGCGCTCACACAGTTAATTGAGGGACGCCAAAGAGAAGGTCAACGTTTGGCTGAGGTCATGCTCGCCACCGCTAGACAGGTGCATGAAGTTCTGCACACCGTTCAACAACACATGCCCGCGCTGCTGCTCGCACATCGCAACCGGCTGTCTACAAAACTGAAGGAAACGCTGCATGCGGCTTTTCCTGAAGGTTTCGCCCACATTACAGGCGCAGAGCTCACTGAACGCATTGCCAGCGAGTCGAGCCTCTTTGCAATTCGTATTGATGTAGCGGAAGAACTTGCTCGACTCAGCTCTCACCTGACCGAACTAGAATTTCTTTTGGGAAAACACGACAACACTTCTTCAAAAACCATCAATGCTTCGGGAAGTGTGGGAAAACGGCTTGACTTCCTGTTCCAAGAAATGAACCGTGAAGCCAACACGCTTGGATCTAAAGCGGGAAGTATGGAGATGACGCAAGCGGCTATCGATTTAAAGTTACTGATCGAGCAAATGCGCGAACAGGCAATGAATATCGAATAGCCGCCCAACCGTAGCGTCAAAAACTCAGGTCGCTAGCCACGCCCCACGAAGGGCATAGTCGTCGCCATAATCGTGACGAACTGCACGTTTGTCTCGAGTGGATAACTCACAATCTGAGACACCATTTGCGCAACATGATTGACATCCATGCGCGGCTCGACCCGCGTTGAGCCATCAGGTTGTGGCACACCTTTTGTCATACGTTCGGTCATCGGCGTCGCCGCGTTACCAATATCAATTTGTGTACACGCGATGTTGTAGTGACGGGTGTCAAGCGAGATAGACTTAGTCAAACCGGTCACTGCGTGTTTGGTTGAGGTGTAGCCAATCGAAAATGGTCGTGGCGCATGGGCAGAAATTGAGCCATTGTTAATGATACGGCCACCCTGCGGCTTTTGATCTTTCATGATTCGAATAGCAGCCTGCGCGCACAGAAACATGCCGGTCAAATTAATATTGACGATATCTTTCCAGATGTCGACGGGCAAATCTTCGATGGGAACAGGTGGTCCACCACGCCCCGCGTTGTTAAACAATACATCTAGGCGACCAAAGCGCTTGGTGACTTCAGCAAACAGCGCCTTCACGGACGCTTCGTCGCTGACATCAGTCACGACTGGATGTAGGCGTGCACTGTGTGCACCACCTAGGCTGCGCGTTTCCTCCAGGGCATCGGCGCGACGTCCAGCAAGCAATACCTCATAACCTGCCGCAGCGAGTGCGTGTGACACAGCGCGACCAATTCCGGAGCCTGCTCCCGTAACCACTGCAACCTTCAAGTCAGACATTATTTTCCCTTCCTGTGTGAATAATTAAGGCGTACGTTTTCTTAGGATGACACCGGTTACGCAATACTATCCCTTGGCTGCACCTAATTCTATTTGTGCATCCGGTTGCGAGCTCCATTCGCTCCAAGAGCCACCATACAGCCCTGCACCACTTAAACCCGCAAGTTCCATCGCAAGTAAAAGATGGCATGCCGAGACACCCGAGCCGCAACTTGCGACAACCTCTGAGGGCGTGCGATCACCGATCAAGCGCGCAAACTCGGCACGCAGTACCTCGGGAGACTTGAGTTTCCAGTCCGCGTCTAGATTATCCTTCGATGGACGACTCAAAGATCCTGGGATATGCCCCGCCTTCGCATCAAGTGTTTCATTCAACCCTTGGAATCGATCGCCTGGCCGTCCATCAATGATCAGCCGATCACGGCGCCCCAGTCCAGCACGCATATTGGCGAGATCAACGGCTTTCGTGAGTGCGCTAGCTTGCTTGAAATTTCCACGCAAACGTGCGGCGGGCTTTGTGGGGGTTAGCTCAAAGCCAGCCTTGGTCCATGCGTCGATCGTGCCATCTAACACGACAACCTTTGCATGGCCCACCCAACGTGCCAACCACCACAAGCGTGCGGCGTACGATCCTCCGGGGGCATCGTAGGCCACAACCAGCGTATCGGCATTGACACCAAGCCCAGCAAGCTGTTCGGCAAAGACGCGTTGCTCGGGCAAAGGATGACGGCCATTCGAACCGTTTTTTTCACCGCTGAGCATACGACCCAGGTCCACAAACACTGCGCCTGGAATGTGCGAAGCTTCATAGGCCCGACGTCCTAGGTCGGCATCCACTAGGTCATAGCGACAATCACAAACGAGTACTGATGCGGGGTCGCTCGCCAGCAACTTCTGCAGGGCTTCCGGGGAGATGAGATGCTGACTACTCATGTGGGGTCCATCCTTTGTCGAGTTCAAAAATAACTACAGCCACGAGAGCCGATTCTAGCGACTCTGCTATGCTTTTGCTTTGTTCTATTTTGCCATTGTCACCCATGTCCTCGGTCGTCGGAAACGTTTTTATGGTCGTGGCGCCTAGCGGCGCTGGAAAATCCAGCTTGGTCAACGCCCTGCTAGAGCAGGACAATGCACTTTGGCTGTCTGTCTCTTGCACCACCCGCCCACCTCGCTCGGGCGAAGAAGACGGTAAAGATTATCGGTTTGTTACGCACGCTGACTTTGACGCACTGCGTCATAACGATCGCTTGCTGGAATGGGCACATGTCCACGGAAACTACTACGGTACGCCACGCGACCATATCGACGCCGCGCTCGGACGTGGGCAGGACGTATTGCTTGAAATCGACTGGCAAGGCGCGCGACAGGTCAAAAAACTGTACCCCACGTCTATCGGCATTTTTATTTTGCCTCCCTCCATCGAGACGCTTCGTCAGCGTCTTACCGGCCGAGGTCAAGATACTCTTGAGGTCATCGAGCGGCGCATTCAGGCCGCAGCCGAAGAGATTTCTCACGCACCCGAGTTCGAATATGTTATTATTAATCAAGACTTTAGCTTAGCGTTAACGCAGCTCGACGAAATCATTCGCACAAATCGGTTGCGTTACGGTTCGCAACAAGCACGGCACGCCGCATTGTTCGAGCAACTGCGTTTACCGACAAGCAAGTAAGCACGAAGTCAAACCCGCACGACCTTTACTTCAAACAGGAATTCCATGGCCCGCATCACTGTTGACGATTGCCTAGATCACATCCCAAATCGCTTCAAGCTTACGCTGGCTGCAACCTACCGTGCGCGCGAGCTCGCTCAAGGGCATGCCGCCCGCCTTGAAACCAAGGACAAGCCCTGCGTGACCGCATTGCGCGAGATATCGGCTGGCTTGACCGGCGTCGAAATGCTGCGCAAGGTCCCAACCTAAACAAGGTAAGCATGGCCTTTCCCGGCTTACGATATGCGTCAACCGGGTTATTGGCCGCCCTGCGGGTGGGTTCACGCCTAACCCGACGCAATCAGCCCGTCGCGGCACTCGGTACTGTCTCTGGTGCCGCAACCCCGATTAGTACCTCCGCAGAGCCTGCGATTGCCTCGATGGCCTCGCTTCAGCGCTTGCTGGACGGTTATCTAGACCCGAAAGACGTCGCGCTGGTTCGAGATGCTTATCGCTTCTCCGATCAGGCACACCTGGGCCAGTTTCGCTCTAGCGGTTCGCCTTACATCAGCCATCCGATTTCGGTCGCAGAAATCTGCGCAGGCTGGAAGCTTGACGCGAACGCGATCCGCGCTGCGCTGCTGCACGATGTCATGGAAGACCAAGACATCTCAAAGCAAGAGCTTCTGGAGAAATTCGGTGATGAGGTCGCCGAACTCGTCGACGGCTTATCCAAGCTTGATCGTCTTGAATTCGCGAGCAAAGCACAGCAGCAGGCCGAAAGCTTTCGCAAGATGCTGCTCGCCATGGCGCGCGATATACGCGTCATCCTGATAAAGCTCGCGGATCGTTTGCACAATATGCGAACGCTTGATGCGGTGCTGCCTGAGAAGCGCAAACGGATCGCACGAGAAACGCTAGAAATTTATGCGCCGATTGCGCATCGGCTCGGTCTGAACGCCTTATATCGTGAACTCCAAGATCTTTGCTTCATGGCGATTTTCCCAAATCGCTATCGAGTCCTTGAGAAAGCAGTCTTAGCGGCGCGTGGCAACCGCAGGGAAGTACTGACCAAAATCGATGAACACGTTAGAGCCGAGCTACCTGCGGCGGGCATCGAGAGTGAAGTGACGGGGCGAGAGAAAACCCTGTACGGCATCTATCACAAGATGCTCGAGCAAAAAAAATCACTATCGAATGTTTTAGATATTTACGGGTTTCGAGTCATCGTCCGCACGCTACCAGAATGCTATCTGGCGATGGGTATCTTGCATCAACTGTACCGACCTGTCCCGGGCAAGTTCAAAGACTATATTGCTATTCCGAAAGCGAACGGCTATCAATCCCTGCACACGACTTTAGTCGGTCCTTATGGCACGCCCATCGAGTTTCAATTCCGTACGCAGGACATGCATCAAGTTGCTGAAGAAGGCGTGGCTGCACATTGGCTCTACAAGTCGGACTCATCAAGTTTGCAAGATATTCAGAAAAAGACGAGTCAGTCACTCCAGTCACTGTTGGATATTCAAAGTCAAACTGGAGACTCGACCGAATTCTTAGAACACGTCAAAGTCGATCTTTTCCCTGATGCCGTTTATGTCTTTACGCCAAAGGGAAAGATTGTCTCCTTGCCCCGTGGCGCCACACCGGTAGACTATGCCTACTCCATACATACCGATGTCGGTAACCATGCAACGGGTTGCCAGGTAAATGGCGAAGAGGTTCCACTGCGCACCGAGCTTTCAAGCGGTGATACCGTCAGCATCAGCACTGCACCGGACGCACGACCGAGCGCGCAATGGTTGAACTATGCACGTACCGGCCGCGCCCGTTCAGAGATTCGGCATTACTTACGTACCGTGCAATATGACGAATCCGTTGCGTTCGGTGAGAGAATGCTTGCGCAAGCCTTGCATGATTTAGGGCTTGAACTACCCGATACAAAAGATCCGATCTGGGATAAGCTTGCACGCTCAAGTGGCGCGCAGGACCGCGAAGAAATCTTGGCTGATATCGGTTTGGGTAAACGTTTGGCGGCTGTGGTCGCCCGACGCTTTGCTCCAGACCACCCGCTCATAGCGACGACCGCAGCCGCCGAGGATGAGATCGCAGCTGCCCACACGACTCCCATCCTCATCCACGGGCACGAAGGCCAAGGCGTGCAACTCGCGCCGTGCTGTGGCCCTTTACCGGGAGATGAGATTATCGGTGGGATTCGCGTTGGACACGGCTTGGTTGTGCACACGGCAGAGTGTCCCGTCGCGCTGCGCGCACGCTCAAAAGAGCCCGACCGCTGGATGGATATTGCCTGGGACGAGGACACAGCCAAACATTTTTCCGCACGCATTGAAATTATTGCGCTCAATGAGCGCGGCGTGCTCGGTCGTATCGCAGCAGAAGTCGCTCAGGCCGACTCCAACATCATCCACGTCACCATGCACGACGACGCAGCTTCTACTGTTGTTCTGAATCTTACGGTTCAAGTCGATAGTCGACGACATCTTGCGCAGGTGTTTCGCTCGATTCGGCATGTGCCGCAGGTCAGAAAAATTATCCGAGCCAAAGGCTAAGCGCCTGGTATTGTTTACGACGGAAGGACTCTTATGCCACACCACCACAGCATTCAACAAACCAAAGACGCAATGGGCGAGTTGTTTATCTGGACCGATGTTGATCCCGCGCACGCGCAGGATTTCAATCGCTGGTATGACACGGAACATATGCAAGAGCGTGCGGCGATCCCCGGTTTTAAATGGTCGCGGCGCTACCACTCTAAGACCTGCCCTCGGCCCTATTTGGCTCTCTACCGTACCGATAGCCTCCATGTCTTTACGTCAGAGACCTATAGGCAGGCGTTTACCAAACAAACAGAATGGTCCGTGAGAAATTTTTCTCAGATGCGCAACACACAACGACGTGTTGCGGCCGTGACACTGGCCTACGGAGCAGGAACGGGCGCAGGGATTGCCTTAGTGTGTCTAGGTTCGCTTGGCATGGCGGAGCAAGCGCTCTCGCTTTGCAAGACGCTTGCACAAACAACTGAGGGTATCTTGAGTGCAAAGATACTCGTGCCTGATCCCGACCTGTCGACACCCTTACCCTCAGAGAATACTGCGCAGCGTGTGTTGGAGCCCTACCTGATTATCGATGCCACACAACTGAGCGCGGCGATCAAGGCTGCCACAGCGATTGCCCAGCAACTTGGCCTCCCAGAGCTTGCCTGCCACAGCTTTGACCTATTGTGGGACTTGCAGGCTAGCGACCTTTAAGCGCTCAAGGTTGCTTGATAACAATGCGTAATGCCTTGCCAGCTGTCGCATTGAATTCACTCACACACTGTCCTGTGCAACGCGTTGCCCATTTCTCCTGAGTGGTTTGGACAGCCAGGCGCCGCACAGTCGCGAGATCTGCGGCTGAAGGCTGAACCACCACCATCTGCCCTCTTGGCGCTTGAGCGCAATTCCGTGCACCGGCGTTGCACGCCAGCGCTTGCGCATACCGTTGGTCTGCGTAGGCCCAGAGGCTTTGCATTAATAAATCAAGATTCGAAAGCAGAAAACTCTGCACCGGCGGGGCGAGCTGATCCCAAGCCTTTTGATTGACGGCATGGACTTCGTAGTTCCAACCCAGTGGCAAGGCAAAAAGATGAGTGGCTGCCGAGTACCATTGCGCATCAAACCCCGAGTAGGCACCTGCGACCGCGCAACTAATCGTGTTCTTCTTGAAGGCCGATAGCACCTCACCAAAAGGCATCGTCACACTTTTCCCACCAAGTGCCTCGATTAATTCCGCTTGTGTGCGCGTGATCGTGCGTACCACCTTACCTTTAAGGTCAGACAACGACGTAATCGGTGTCTGGCAGAACAGCACTTGAGGGCCATAGGGCGTGATACCCAAAACCTTGATCTGCTGTTGTGTCAACATCTGCTGCGACACCGCCGGGGTCAGTGCCTGAGCGACATGCCGGGCCGTCGCGATATCCGGAACCAGCCCAGCGATATCCACCGCTTCAAAGAGCGGAGTCTCTGCGGCCGCGTAGGACAGCGGCACCACACCGAATTCGATAATGCCTTGACGCATAAGCTTCACGAGCTCTGGGCCTTTCAACCCAAGTTCGTCATAGCCTTTAATGCTGCCCACAACGCGTCCCTCGGACCGCTCGGGCAAGGACTTTACCCAGAAGGGCTTTTCAACCTCCTGGTACGACGCGCGCGTGCTGCGACCCCCTACGACTTTTAGCTCAGTCGAAGGCAACGCCTGTGCAAAGGTAGTGCCAGCTGACGCCAACGTACCTACCAGCACAAGAAAATGAGAAAAAAGGTGTTGTTTAAAGGTCATGAGGCGCTATTTTATCAACGCCCAGATGTTATACAAGGACTATCTGCTAAACGCCTTCCCCTGATCAAGTATCTATGCAACACCCCAAAATGCCCGTGACCAAGCCCTTTCTTGGGGTTGCCTGCTTAATGTTATCGATGCTGGCACTCACTGGGCTCGATGCCACAGGTAAATGGTTGATGGCAGCGGGCGTACCGCTACTATTCTTTTGCTGGATCCGATACATCATCCAGTTCTTTTTGGTACTGGCTATCGCGACGCCTAGCCTTGGAATCACTGTCTTTAAAACCCAGCAGCCCACGCTACAACTGATACGCGCCGTGGTGATGCTACTGGCGACGTTGACATTTTTTACAACCCTCAGCCACCTTCATCAAGCCGAAGCCACAGCGCTGGTCTCTATCGCGCCCTTGCTCTTGCTCTTGATCGCACCGTGGTTGCTTAGCGAGCGGAGTTACCCCTCGCGCTGGATCGCGACCGCCTTCGGACTGATCGGCATTCTCGTCGTTACGCGGCCAAGCGCAGGTCTGCCTTGGATGGGAGTCCTATTTGGACTTGTCACGGCTTGCCTTTTCACCGGACAACAATTGGTGTCACGCATGCTCGCCCGAGACAACGCCTTGACCACGTCATTGCTGGGCGGCGCCTTCGGTGCAGTGACACTGACCTTGGCGATGCCTTTCGTTTTGCCCGAAGCCTGGACGGTGATTTCAGCATTATCCTGGCCCATGTGGGGGCTCATTTTTCTAGGAGGCGTGTGTGGCGGCATGGGCCAACTCTTGCAAATTCAGTCTTATCGTTTTGCACCCGCCTCTATGCTCGCGCCCTTTATCTACTTACAAATAACCTTCGCCGCCACCTTTGGGTGGCTCATTTGGTCACACATGCCAGATGGCGTCACTTGGTTTGGAATCGGCATCATCTGTGCCAGCGGTGTCATCAACAGCGTAGTGGAGTGGCGCAGAAGTCAACGCGCCTCACTGGCAGCATGACCAACCGCTGAGCTGACAAGGCGACCGCCTTGCATCACGAGTTGTCGCTCACAACGAGAGGCCAACTTTGGATCGTGCGTGACCAACACCAGAGTGGTTTGCTGCATCCGCTGAAATTCAAACATCAAGTCTATTATTTTTCCGCCCGTCACCTCATCCAAACTGCCCGTTGGTTCGTCCGCAAAGAGCACCGATGGCTGCTGCACAAAAGCTCTGGCCAACGATACGCGTTGTTGCTCTCCCCCAGACAGAGTCGAGGGAAAATGATGAAGACGTTCGCCCAACCCAACCTGTTGCAGCAGTGCAGTCGCGGGGCCCAGCGCCTCTCGGCCCGCTAACTCAAGTGGCAGCATGACGTTCTCAAGCGCGCTCAAATTAGGGAGCAGGTGAAACGACTGAAAGACAAACCCAATATGTTTCGCACGCAAGGCTGCGCGACCATCCTCATCGAGCGCAAAGATTGACTGCCCTAGCAAATTAACCTGTCCTGCCGTGGGGGTATCCAGACCAGCCAACAATCCCAACAGGGTAGACTTGCCGGAACCTGAAGCGCCTGTGATGGCCAACGAAGCGCCGGCACGCAAGGAAAACGTGATGTCATCTAAAATCGTCAACACCCCAGCCGCGTCTTGAACGCGCTTGCTCAACTGTGTGACTTCTATTGCATTGATCTCAGCACCCATGTCTTCTTTTTCTCAACTCCGTCAATACGTCAGTCTAGTTCTTTTCAGCGTTCTGACCGCTATCACCCTCACGGCTTGGGGGCAAATAGTAATGCCGTCAACCGCTCGCATTTTAGTCGTCGGGGATAGCCTGTCCTCAGAATATGGAATTACCCGAGGCACGGGTTGGGTAAATTTACTTAAACAGTCACTGACCAGCGCACAGCTCGACACTGACATCTTGAACGCAAGCATTAGTGGTGACACGACCAGTGGGGGCGTCACTCGCTTAAAACGCCTACTAGACAAACATCATCCAAGTCTGGTCATCATTGAGCTAGGAGGCAACGATGCGCTCCGAGGGTTACCGCTTGATTTGACACGTAAGAACTTGAACATCATGGCGAGCCAAGCGCGATCAAGTGGTGCCCAGGTGGTGATTGTGGGCATGCAGATCCCGCCAAACTATGGCCGAGAATACACGACTGGCTTCAAAGATATGTTTGAACTCGTTGCAAAACAACACGATGCAAGTCTTGTACCATTTCTACTTGAAGGGGTCGCAGCGGACCCCAAGTATTTACAAGCAGACAACCTCCATCCTAATGAGCTCGCACAGCCGAAAATGATGCGGAATGTGCTGGACGTTATCTTGCCCTTACTAAAACGCTAATTACAGTTTTGCTGCGTCAAGCTCACCACTGATGACCCGAGCGGCATCAGGCAGGACCTTGACCTTGTAGGCCTGCCGCAAAATCTTCAGTGCGGCCTGCTCTTCTGCAGCACCCCAAGCTTGGGCAAGCTGGGCCTGCAGTTGCGTGACCTGACCGACATCAGGTGCGGAAGCCTCTTCGACCTTAGTCAAAATCAAGACGCTGTACTGATTGCTACCCTTTACGCCCAAATAGACTGGTAAGGTTTTGACACTGGCGGACATGACTGCTTCGAGTTCCTCGCGCGTGAGCTTGTCGGGTGACTGACGCGTCACGGTCATGGCTGGCGCAAAGCCGCTGGGCTCTGCAGGCTTGTCCGCTTTGAGTGTAGCCAGCTCTTTACTGCCGGCAACTTCGGCAGCAGCTAGCGCACGCTCCTCGACTAAAGTGTCCCGAATACGCGCGGACACGCTTTCTAACGCAGGGACGCGCGCAGGATGCAGCGCATCCACACGCAAGGCAATCAGCGCATCGAGCGAAAGTTCAATCACACCGGAATTAAGCTTCTCTTTGAGCACATCATTTGAAAACACGGTCTGACGTACTTTAGGATTCCCAAGAATCGTCTGCTCTGCCTCCGTCGGCATGCTTGAGCCATCGCGCTGCTGAGCGGACAACAAACCGTCACGGCTCAGACCCTTGACCGTGTTGATCTTCAAGTTCAACGCGTCAGCGATCGGCTTGAGGCTGTCGCGCTGATCGTAGACCAGGTTCGTCAGCTTACCCGCCATATCGGCGAAACGCTCGGCGGCTAGTTGTTTACGAATCTCAAGCGCGACATCTTCCTTCACGTCCGCGAGTGGTTTAACGGAGGCGGCTTGAAGCTCAAGCACATTCAGCACATGGAAGCCAAACGGGCTCTCAATGACCCCAGAAATCTTTCCTGTCTCAAGCCCAAACACTGCCTCCTCAACTTGTGGGACTAGCATGTTCTTACTAATCCAACCAAGATCACCGCCCTGACTCGCTGAACCGCTGTCTTGCGAAAACTCTTTAGCAAGCGCCGGAAAATCTTTGGGTGAGGCGGCAGCGCGTTTGGCAACATCTTCGGCAAGCGCCCGCGCTTTGGCCTTTGTCGGCTCATCTGCGGATGCCGCCACTTCGATCAAAATGTGGCTCACGCGGCGGCGTTCCGGCTGACCGTAGCGCGCTTGATTCTGTTTATAAAAACTTTCAATATCGGCATCTGAAACATTGACATCTTTGGTCGCAGCATCTTCGTTCAACACGAGATACTGCACGTCAACGTTCTCAGGGATACGCAATTGATCTTGATTCGCGTCGTACCAGTTCTTGATGTCCGTGTCGCTTACTTCTACGCCCTTGGCAAAGCTATCGGCCGCAAACACCTGACGCGAAACCACACGCTTCTCGGTGACAAGCGCCAAGATGTTTTTTGCGACCTCGACCGGCACGCGCGCTGTCAGACCAATCGGTTGCAACACCTGTGCAATCGCAAGATCGCGCCGCAGACTAAGTTCGAACGATGCGGGCGTCAGGCCTTGCGCAGCGAGGACTTGCCGGTAGCGCTCGGACGAAAACTGACCATCCTGCTGCACAGCCGGTATGCTGGCAATCGTACGACGCAGGGTTTCATCGGAGACCGAATATCGACCCTTGCTTGCCGCAACGGCGATCGTTCGCTGATCAACCAGAGAATTCAATAATTGCTCACGGAATATCGGCGTATCGAAGGCAGCCGCATCGAACTGAGAGCCCAAAGCGGAGCGATATTGCTCAAGCTGAGCGGTTCGGGCGCGGTTGAATTCGCCTAGCGTGATACCTTGCCCATCCACGGAGGCCAATTCAGGCTCCTTGGATATGAAACTGGTATAGCCTTCCATGCCAAAAAATACGAAGGACGGCAGAATGAGCAGCAACAAAATCAGCTGCATCCAACGCTTATGATTGCGGATAAAGTCAAACATGTAGAAGTCGCTTACCTAAAGATTGGGCGGAGGGAAGTTTACCACCCAGTGCGTTATGCTTGCAGCCTCAGCCCTCATGACGTCATTTTTTTCTATGACCACCTCGAAACCCTGGAATTACCCCTTATTTGTTGCCCACCGAGGCGGCGGGACGTTGGCACCGGAAAACACCCTGAGCGCCCTGCGAACCGGCACGCAATTTGGCTACAAAATGGCCGAATACGACGTCAAACTGTCGCGCGACGGGGAAGCGATCCTGATGCACGACAGTGGCCTAGAGCGAACCACAAACGGCAGGGGGCCGGCCGGCGAGTTAGATTTTGCGGAGCTCGCAAGGCTGGATGCGGGCAATTGGTTTGACCCAAAATTCGCCGGTGAACCCATCCCGACTCTCGAAGCGATCGCGCGTTATACCCAAGCGGTTGGCATGGCCAGCAATATCGAAATTAAGCCGACTCCAGGCCTCGAGGCCCTGACAGGCCGATGCGTGGCCGAGCGCGCTCAGGCGCTCTGGTCAACGGCATCCGTGCTCCCTCTCCTCTCGTCCTTTTCAATCGACAGTCTGCGCGCAGCACGGGCCGCGGTCCCGACCTTGCCCAGAGGGTGGATTACCGACTCCCTTGACGCTGGGTGGCAGCGAACCGTATCTGAGCTTGAGTGCGTCTCGCTCCACCTCAAGCACACGCTCGTCACAAAGCCCTTGATCGCTGAACTACGCCAGATGGGCCTGCGAATCGCCGTCTGGACGGTCAACGACCCTGATCGAGCCCACGAGTTGCTAGACTGGGGCATTGATGCCCTGATTACCGATGCCCTTGATCGTATTCACCCCACGTAGTTTGTTGCCTTATCCGCTCCGGAGAACACTTTGTTTAGTTATCGCCACGGCTTTCACGCTGGCAATCATGCGGATGTACTCAAACACATCGTACTGACCCAAATTCTCCGCTATTTCAATCAAAAGGAAACGCCTTACTGGTTCATCGACCTCCATGCGGGCGCAGGTCTATACGACCTAGAGGGCCAATGGGCGCAAAAGAAGGGCGAATACTTAGGCGGTATTGCTCCAGTATGGGAGGCTAACAATCCGCCTGCGGCCGTGCTCCATTATCTTGACCTCATCAAGGAGCTGAATCCTGACGGAGAGTTGCGAATCTACCCCGGCTCACCTTGGGTTGCCTTAGAAAGCTGTCGCGAACAAGACAAGTTACGGCTCTTCGAGTTGCACCCAAGCGAAGCAGATATCCTGAGGTTGAACCTTGAGCATCGCGGCTCGCGTAGCCTGCGCCAAACCAATCTCTATGCGGAGGATGGCTTCGCCGGGCTCAAAGCCCACATCCCACCGCCGAGCAGACGAGCGATCGTTTTAATCGATCCCTCGTATGAAGATAAAAACGATTATCGACAGGTTGTCGTGACGCTCAAAGATGCCATGCAGCGCTTTCCCACAGGCTGCTACGCCGTCTGGTACCCACAGGTGTTGCGTCGCGAAGCACAAGACCTCCCTCGCCAGCTCGAGCGTATCGCAGGAAACAGCTGGACACACGCGAGCCTATCGATACAGAAACCAGCGTCTGACGGCCTCGGGCTCTATGGCAGCGGCATGTTCGTCATTAACCCACCCTGGACACTGAATGCCGAGCTAAAACAAACGCTACCATGGCTAGTGAGCACCTTGGGGGTCGATGCACGGGCCGCCTACAAATTAGATTTTCTTGATAAATAGAAAGCGCTAAATCGTCCGGCTTACCCGCACGCGCTAAAAGCTCTCGTGTGGTCCCAAATAACGCCATTGCCCTACCGGTAAGTCTGCCAACATCACGCGGCCGATACGCACGCGCTTAAGCCCCAGAACGGTTAAACCCACGAGCTCACACATGCGTCGAATCTGACGTTTCTTGCCCTCGCGCAACACAAAGCGCAGTTGATCGTCATTCTGCCACTCCACCAGTGCACGCTTCAAACGTTTACCGTCAAGTGAGAGCCCCTCGTTCAAAAGCTCGAGCGCGCCGGGCCGCAACTTGCCTTGCACCCGAACCAGATACTCTTTTTCAATTTCCGAGTCTTCCCCGATGAGGGTGCGCGCCACACGCCCATCTTGAGTCAAGACGAGCAGGCCGGTGGAATCGATATCCAGACGACCCGCCACGGCGAGCCCCCGAAGCTGGCTTCGATCAAACTGGATGGGACTGCGATCGGTGCGGGAACGGTTGGCCGCGATGACGAGCGCCACGGCGGGGATATACCCATCTTCGGCCTGACCTGACACATAGGCCATGGGCTTATTGATGAGAATCGTTACCCGCGCACTTTGCTGCGACGCAACATTTTTATCTAGCGTGATCGTTTGCTCAGCCGTTGCGCGCTCCCCAAGGGTTGCTACGACGCCATCCACTTTGACCCAGCCTCGTTCGATGTAGCTGTCCGCCTCACGACGGGAGCACATACCGCGCTCCGCCATCAATTTAGAAATCCGCACTTTTTCCATAAATTGCGATAATACAGCCATGCCGCAACCCGATACAGACCAGCGCTGGCGCCGGACTCCACCACCAGCCTTAAGCCAAACGCAAAAAGATTGGCTCATGCGTCCTGGCGCCCTGACCTCAGCCCTTCGGCAGGTAGGCAAACTTGAGTTACGCGTCTTAACCGAGAAGGTCCGCAGCCTGCCACGAGAAGATAGCCGCTTGGTCGGACTGCCCGCGGGTCAACCCGTCTGGGTCAGAGAAATTGCCATGCGCCTGAATGGCCTCGACTGCATCGTTGCGCGCAGCCTGACGCCTTTGCGCGCCTCCCACGGCGTATGGCAAGGTATTCGGCGGTTACGTACCCGGCCATTGGCTGACATGCTCTATCACGATGTCTCAATCCAGCGTTCTGATTTTGAAGTGGCCCGCTTAGCCCGGCGCTGCGCGCTGTTTCAGACCGTGCGACGCAACCTGTCTGCTTCGGCCGCACTGCCTCTGCTCGCACGACGTTCTGTTTTCTGGCGGCATGGGCAAGCATTGCTCGTCTCTGAAGCCTTCTTACCGGCGTTCTGGAACGACGTTCAGTAGACCAATACCTTGCAATCTGGCGCAAGGGATTCTTCAAGCATACTGACCATGCCGATAATCTCTGTCGCCTCAGGAATCATGTCAGAGGGCGTCAAGTGACGGTCTCGCATCGCGGTTGAGCATAAGGCCACGCGTACCCCACTGCGTAACGCATCGTCTATATAGGCTGACAAAGGGCGACCAAGCGGAGCCACAGGAAGATCGCGCGCGGCATTCATGCGTTGAAACAACTCCACGCTCGCACCCAAGGCATGCATGCTCACCTCTACATCCATCGCTGCAGCGCTGGCAGCAATCATAAAAGAGGTAGCGGCATGTTGAGGATCATGCGTTCCGGTCTGCCAAAGTTGAATAACGAGTTTCATCAGGCGCCCTGATTAGGCTTGAAGTCTGCAAACGACGTCATCTGGTGCAAATCCATGAGCTCATTGGCTCGTACCGAAACGTCGGTTCCTTTAAGCAGTAGCGTCTGCGCGGCTGCCATATCTTGTACCGCGAGCCGTGACAGCCAATTCATGTAGGGACTGCGGCTAATCTTCGTCGGAGTGCTGACCAGGGGCTCGTTGACCTCTACAACCTCACACGCGAAAGGCGTACGAACGGAGAGTACCGTCTTGGCGACTTCAACCAAGGCAAAGGCTTTGCCGGCTTCGATCTCACGTCCTACCGGACGTGGATTAAACATGTACAAGTCACCAACGAGCGCTAAGCCGAAAGCTGTGAGCCCAGCCTCAACCTGGCCCGCGCCGAGGTCCTTAAACCAGACATTGAGTTCTTGGTCGTAACTTAAATCATCGGGAAACTCGCAACCACGTACGTCAGCCACAAACACACTCCGTCAAGCGAAAGATTGGCGGAAGAGTATGGGAGTCGAACCCACCAAGGACTGTACGACAGCCCCTCCCGGATTTGAAGTCCGGACGTCCCACCCGGGAGCGACACTCTTCCTTCTTACACAACAACTCAGCACCACACGCGACCGCTACCTCGCTTATCTATTTGTAAGATACAACGCAGCATTTCTCAGTATTCTATGATCCTTTTCCGCCACACGACCAGAACGGCCCAAGCTTACGAGACGGCGCGTCAACCCCACGCGATCAAAGCACTCCAGAATCTGGATCGCACGCTTACGTCCGATCCCCAACTTGTCGCGAAAGCTCACCACACTGACAAAGCCTTGTTCAGCCACGGTTTCTCGAATCATATCCGCCATCCGAACCATGGTTGCGTCTGGATAAAAAAGATCCTTCACCAACTGCGTAAGTGCCGAAGTCCGCGCCTGCTTTTTAAACAGTAAACGGATTTCCTCATCGTTCGCACCCACCAAAGCGGCCACATCGCGTACCCAAGGGGGATCAAATCCTGCATCCAGCAGCTTGGGTAACGCTCTCTCCCACAAGATGCGCTCAGGTCCAGAGAGCTCGACCTTATGGCCAACAGCGTGAATAAAGTTTCCCGTTAACGCAAACACCTCTGCAGTGACCTGAACCGCTAACCACGCCTTAAACACAGACGCGTCGAGCTCAGGCACCGCCATGCGCCGCAAACGCTCGTGGGCAAGCCCTGGCTCATCAGGATCAGATAGATGAAACGCGTCCAGACAGGCTTGTACACGCGAAGAAAGTTCATCTTGGGCGGCCGCGCCCAGAATCAGATCATGGGTTCCGTTCTGCAATTGGATCGCGAGGTGTGGCGCTAACCCTTGCAACAGCTCTTGGCTGCTGCGGTTCATCGCTGCTGCCCAATGCGTCAGGTCAAGCGGTACGCGAGCGTGCTCCATAAGACTAGTCAATGCCTGCACGGGATCACGCTCACGCAACAGGGACAATACGTCAAAACGTTCCAACTTTTTCCGACCGCGGACTGGTGGGGCGAGATCCATCACTAGCGCACCCGCGAGCGTATGTCGCGCACTCGCATCGCGCAATACGAGTCGATCATGCCAGCACAGCGCAAGGGGGCGGTCTAGAACGATTTGCGCCCAAGCCTCCTCCCCTGCACCCACTTGTCCACGATTCAAAAGAATCAAACGCGCAGACACTTGCTGGCACCCGTGATGCAACAACACGAGCTCACCGTCTTTGAGTCCGCGCTCTGCGTCGTGTGGAACAGTGATCAAACAATCGGCACGTGCAGACTGCAACGCCAATTCGGGCGCAACTAGCCAGTCACCGCGTGACACTTGTTCAAGTTCCACACCCGACAAAACAATACCGCAGCGTTCACCGACACTTGCCTGTTGGGCCGATTGGTTTTGTGCATGAATCGAACGCACGCGTGCGTCAAACCCCGCATGGGCCAGTCGTACCCGCTCACCGACTGCCACACGACCTGCAATGACAGCACCCGTGACCGCAACCCCAATCCCCTTGACGACGAACACACGGTCAATCGCCAAACGAAAATAAGTGGGTGACTCGGATGCCTGCGGCAAGGCCAACGCAAACAAGGCATCCCGTAGCGCCTCGACACCTTGTTGCGTACGAACCGAAACCGGAAATACAGAGACCTCACCGAAACGCGTTGAAGCGACATAGTCCAGCACTTGCTGTGTCACGACCGCTATGCGTTGCGCATCGACAAGATCCGTTTTGGTAATGGCGACCGCTAGTTGAGGAACGCCTAATAAATCCAAAATGCGCAAGTGCTCTAGCGTCTGGGGCATCAGGCCATCGTCGGCTGCAACGACCAACAAACCGTGATCCATGCCGATGGCACCAGCCGCCATCGTATGCACAAATTTTTCATGGCCTGGGACATCCACAAAGCCCACGACCGAGCCCGACGCAGTCGGCGCGTACGCGAAGCCAAGATCGATGGTGATGCCGCGCGCCTTTTCCTCAGGCAGCCGGTCCGCGTTAACACCCGTCAAGGCCTCTACGAGCGAGGTCTTGCCGTGATCGATATGCCCAGCCGTACCGATAATCATTTTGTGGTGACCAAGCGCTGTGCGGCAGCCAGCATCGTTTCGCGCAACACCGAGACTTTATCTTCGGTGAGGCAACGCAAATCTAACAACAAGGTCTTATCGGACAGACGTCCGATCACCGCGATGTCTGAGCCTCTTAAGAGTCGCTCCAAGCGAACAACTTTTTTCTCGTGTGCACGATCAACCGCTGAGATCGCCAACGCAACGGAAGGCAGACGCTCGACAGGCAAAGAACCCGAACCAATTTGAGACTTCACCGCCTGCGCGGTAATACTTAAACCGCAGGCAGCGAGCGCATCATGCAGAGTCGGAATCAACCCGTCCGCTTGCGCTTGCATCGACGACGCCGGGCGCGTAAATAACTGAATGACCTTCACCCGTTCGGGCAGAGTCGCAGGATTTCGGTACATCCGCAACACAGATTCCAGCGCGGCCAGCGTGATCTTTCCGACACGCAAGATACGCTTGAGCGGATTTTTTTTGATGCGCTGGATAAGGTCCTTACGACCGACCAGAATGCCCGCCTGCGGTCCGCCCAACAACTTATCGCAACTAAAGGTCACCAAATCGGCACCGTCTGCAATCGCCTCGGCAGGGGTAGGTTCTTTTGGCAACCCAAACTGTGTCAGATCTACCAACGTACCTGAGCCGAGATCCACCACAAATGGCACCTCTCGCTCGTGCGCAATCTTGGCTAACTCAGACTCAGGCACTTCTGCGGTGAAGCCTTGAACGACATAGTTACTCGTATGCACTTTCATCACAAGCGCGGTCTTCGGGCCGATCGCCTCCGCAAAATCGCGCGCATGAGTGCGGTTAGTCGTACCGACTTCAACGAGCCGCGCCCCTGCGCGCTTCATGATGTCGGGAATACGAAAAGCGCCTCCAATCTCGATCAACTCACCGCGCGAGACAATGGTCTCCTTGCGATTGGATAACGCATGGAGCAAAAGAAAAACAGCTGCTGCATTATTGTTCACGACGGTTGCGGCCTCTGCACCCGTTAGCTCGCAGAGCAGTTCCTCAACCAGCTCATCGCGGTCACCGCGCTTGCCTTCACCGAGGTCGTACTCGAGCGCGCACGGCTCTGCGGCAGCGCTCGCCATCGCAGCGATCACCTCATCTGGCATGACCGCGCGCCCTAAATTCGTATGCAGCACTGTACCAGTGAGATTAATCACACGACGCAGATTAGGTCGTGCACGCGCAACCAAGCGCGCATCAATCAGCGCATGCAAGGACTGCTCAGAGGGCACGGCATCGAGATCGTTAGAACTGATTTTTTTGCGGATCTCGTCTAAGACCAGACGAATACAACGCAATAACTCATCACGCCCGTATGTAGAGATCCATTCACTGGCTGACGCAGGCAGCAGCAGCTTGTCGACAGAAGGAAGTTGGGCGAGTAACACTGACACGGGCGCACGCGCCACGGACTGAGGTTTCATATTGGGATCACATGTTGATGGGTCGTCTACTCACCAGTCGATGGTTCGTTCTGACCTGTTACAAAAAAGAAATTTCTGCCGGTCCGCTGATACCCCTCTGAGGCCAAAGCCAGGTCAAGATTGAGCGTCGCCAAATCATCTGCGCCGGGATCCATCAACGGATCTTTCGATTGAAACATGATTTTAATGTAACCGCCGCAGTCGTCACAGCATTCGCCTTGCACCAGGCTGTCAGGCGTTTCGCCAAGACGAGACACTTCTTTCGGGGTATCGCAATTGGTGCAACGCGCGCGCGGGGCATACCACTCAGACGCACACAAGGAGCAAACCAGATAGCGGTGACCATCCCGATCACCCACGCGCAGCACACTCGTTACAGGATGCGAACCGCACACCGGACAAAGACCATTCTCGCCTTTATGCAGCTGCGTAAAACTCGACACCAGTTTCGCTTCGCGTGTCCAGAGCAGTTGCAAGGTCGCGCCGATAAACGGTGCAAGATCGGCCGCAACCAGTTGTTCCTCGGCAGCCAGCAAGGCTTGCGCCTGCTTGTGTTGCTCGGCCAGCGGCAGCGCGACTAAACGATCGAGCGCTGCGCGCACACCGTCGGGCAGCGTTTGCTTACGCAGCGCAGCCTCGAGCGCGCCCATGACCGTCTGCCAACGCGCGTCAGGCTTCCATGTGGAAATGGATAAAGGTGGAACCGAATGCTTAAAAGACTCTTGGACAACCGTCTCGTCTAGCGCGACCGTTTCGACAGAGCCCAGTGCGTCAACTTGAGCCTGTGCCAGTTGCGCACAAAATCCCAACCAGGCTGAATCCGCGTGCGTGGCGGCTAACTGAGCCAGACGTATTGCGCGATCTTGAAAAACCGCCCGCGCGTCCATAACCACCAATAGCGGTGTGTCATCTTCCGGCATTCCCTGAATTTCGCCAGGTTGAATCAACTTAATCGCAGATACAGTCATTTCTTTATCTCAATCACTAAAAAGAACAAGGGGAAGAATATCAGTCTTCCCCTTGATTTCCCTACTCGTCCGCAAAGCGGATCGGGTTACTTACCGCCTGTGACTTCCTTGAACCAGCCTGGGTGGTGCTTGCGCGCCCAAGCACGGCTCACGATACCCGTGCGCATCGCGCCAATCGTACCCTGAACCCAAATTGCCGCATACACATGCACGATGATGGTCAGGATCAAGACCCAGGCCGACAACGCATGCACGAGCGCAGCAACACGATTCACATCAACAGGAACGTAATGTGAAAAGTATGGGCGCCAGAAGGCAAAGCCCGACACCGTGAGCAACAGCATCGAAATGACCATTACCCAGAACGCAAGCTTTTGTCCACCGTTGTAGCGACCAACTTCTGGCAGCTTCTCGTGATGTCCATTGAGCACATCGCCGATTTGGCCGAGCCATTTACGGTCGTTCGCATTCAGGACATTGTGATGCCAGAACTTGAACATGATGCCTACAAACAAGACGAACATCGAGACCCCGATGAAAGGGTGCAAAATGCGTGTCCAAGAGCCACCGCCAAACAGGCCGGTTAGAAAGTACATGGAAGGATGAAAGAGCGCGAGGCCCGACAACCCAGCCAGAACGAACAGCAGCGCGACGATCCAGTGGTTCGCACGATCCGAACCACTGTAACGCACCAAACCGTTTTGATTAGACATGGTGGTTCTCCTTATGCCTTGGGGTCATGGTCATCTTCAACCTTATCCGGACCTTTGATAGCGTAGTGAATCACGCCAGCAAATACAGTCGCGGCCATGGTCAGCAAAGCGATCGGTTTCATGATTCCCTTCCAAATACTGACCGTCGGCGAAATCGTTGGATTCGCTGGCAAGCCGCTGTATTCAGTTGGACGATCACCGTGCGGCAACACGTACATGACATGCGTGCCACCCACACCTTGCGGGTTGTACAAGGCAGCCTTGCTGAAGCCACGGCTGTTCAGGTCCTTGATACGCTCGTTTGCGTACTGAATCCGCTCTTCCTTGGGGCCAAACGTCAGCGCCTGAGTTGGGCAGGACTTCACGCAAGCTGGCTCTTGGCCAACCGAGACGCGATCCGAACACAAGGTGCACTTCGTCGCCTTGTTTGTGACTTCGGAGATCTTGGGGACATCAAACGGACAACCGGACACGCAATAGCCGCAGCCGATGCATTTGTCAGAGTTGAAATCCACAATACCGTTGTCAAGCTTGACGATCGCACCTGGGCTTGGGCAAGCTTTCAGGCAGCCTGGATCCTCGCAGTGCATACAACCGTCTTTACGGATCAACCAGTCCAAACCACCTGTGGCAGTTTCGACCTCGTTGAACTTCATGACAGTCCAGGCCGTTGGGCCTAACTCTGCTGGGTTGTCGTATGACCCGTCGTTGATACCGATTTCAGGACGGGTTTCATTCCACTCCATACAGGCAACCTGACAGGCTTTGCAGCCGATACAGGTCGAGATGTCGATCAGCTTGGCCACCTGCGTGGTTTTAGCTGCCGCAGCGGGGGGGGTCATAGTCGTGGCGGACTGAGCGACGACGTGTAGTGCTTGAATAGCCATGTCGTTCTCCTTAAGCCTTCACGATATTGACAAGGAACGCCTTAAATTCTGGCGTCTGAGAGTTTGCGTCACCAACAAACGGTGTCAAGGTATTTGCCAACTGCGCTTGCTTGGTTTGGCCTTTGAAACCGTAGTGGATGGGGATTCCGACGTGATAAACCGTCTGTCCATCCACTGTCATGCCCTTGAAGCGTTTCGTGACAACGGCTTTCGCATTGACGAAACCACGGGCTGAAGTCACTTTAACCTTATCGCCGTTCTTGATGCCTTTGTCTTTTGCAAGCGCTTCGCTGATCTCAACAAACATCTCTGGCTGGGTAATCGCATTTAACTTCGAATGCTTTGACCAGTAGTGATAGTGTTCGACCAAGCGATAGGTCGTCGCAGCGTAAGGATAGTCTTTGGGCGAGCCAAACACTTCCATATCACCTTTGTAGACGCGTGCGGCTGGGTTGGACTTAGCCTTTGCATTGTTAGGATGCATCGGGTTGCGTGCCAACGGTGTTTCGAACGGCTCGTAGTGCTCAGGGAAAGGACCTTCGGCCATTTGTGGCGCAAACAAGCGTGCGACACCCTCGGGGTTCATGATGAACGGCATCACGTTCTCTTCAGGTTTTGCATTGGGACGCATATCGGGGATGTCGTTACCACCCCAACGATCGCCCAACCACTTCAGCACTGTACGTTTCTCGTCCCAGGGCTTACCGTTGATATCGGTTGAAGCGCGGTTATACAAGATGCGACGGTTCGCCGGCCACGCAAAGCCCCAGTTGGCGCTTTGACCTAGGCCTTGATCTGACGTCTCGCGTGGATCGCGACGCGCAGTCAGGTTACCGGCCTGACTCCAGCAACCAGAATAGATCCAGTTGCCGCACGCCGTGTCGCCGTTCTCTTGCAGTAGCGCAAATCCAGGCACCTGCTGACCTGCCGCAACCAAGACCTTGCCTGTCGGATCCTTAACGTCATTCAACGCTTTGCCGCTAATTTCACGCGTCAGTTCGCTGGCATCTGGATTGTTGGGATTAGCGTAAGGCCAAGTCAGATTCAGAATGGCGTCAGGGAATGCACCGCCTTCCTTCTTGTACATGCCACGCACTTTATTAAAGAGCGTTGCCATGATTTCGCAGTCAGACTTAGATTCGCCTGGACCATCTGCAGCTTTCCAGTGCCACTGAATCACCCGACCAGAGTTCGTAAAGGTGCCATCCTGCTCAGCAAAACATGTTGCTGGCAAACGGAACACTTCTGTCTGAATCTTGGACGAATCAACATCGTTGAACTCGCCATAATTCTTCCAGAACTCACTCGTCTCGGTCTGTAGCGGATCAATCACCACCAAGTACTTCAACTTTGACAGCGCTGCGCCAATCTTGTTCTTGTTGGCAACCGCGGCCAAGGGGTTAAAGCCCGAGCAGACAAAGCCATCCATCTTGCCTTGATGCATTCTTTCGAAGATGGCGAGAATGTCATACGCCGTATCACGCTTGGGCAAGTAGTCGTAAGCGTAGTTGGATTCGGCGTTCGCGTGGTCGCCGTACCAGGCCTTCATCAAGCTGTTAAACCACTTGGGGAAGTTCTGGGGGAAGTTCATCTGGTTAGGACGAAGCGCCTTAGGCGTGCGCGCATTGCGGTAATCCGCATAGGTCTTATCGGCCTCAAGAGGTGAAGACAAATAGCCAGGCAACACTTCCGAATACAAGCACATGTCGGTAATGCCTTGCACGTTTGCATGACCACGCAAGGCATTCACACCGCCGCCCGCCATCCCCATATTGCCTAGGAGCAACTGAATCATGGCCATCGTGCGAATGTTTTCCGAACCGATCGAGTGCTGTGTCCAACCTAGCGCATAACAAATCGTCATGGTTTTGTCAGACGCAGAGGTCTCAGCTACCATCTCGCACACTTTTAGGAACTGGTCCTTGGGCGTACCGGTAATGCTGCTCACTAGATCTGGCGTGTAACGCGAGAAGTGCTTCTTCATCAGTTGGAAAACACAATTCGGATCTTGCAAAGTGGTATCCACTTTGGCAAACCCTTCATCCATTTGATAGGTCCACGTGCCCTTCGCATAACTGCGCTTAGCCTCGTCGTAACCCGTGAAGATGCCATCCTTAAATCCGTAGTCTGGATTAATCAGGAATGACGCGTTCGTGTAATTCAACACGTAGTCTTTGTGGATCTTGTTGTTCTCGAGCAGGTAATGAATCATCCCGCCTAAGAAAGCAATATCCGCGCCGACGCGAATCGGCGCATAGTAATCAGCGACCGCTGCGGAGCGCGTGAAACGCGGATCCACCACAACCAGCTTGGCTGCACGTTTGGCCTTGGCCTGAATCACCCACTTGAAACCGCAAGGGTGTGCCTCGGCCGCATTGCCGCCCATAATTAACACTACATCGGCGTTCTTGATGTCAACCCAATGGTTGGTCATCGCACCGCGCCCAAACGTCGGGGCCAGACTGGCCACCGTCGGAGCGTGTCAGATACGCGCTTGTGTGTCGAGTGCTACCACGCCCATCGAACGCAAAATCTTGGCAGTCATATAGCCAGATTCGTTGTTCGACGCGGAGCTCACCAACATACCAAAGGTGTTCCAACGGTTGACCGTCAGGCCATCAGCATTCTTGGCTACAAAATTCTTATCGCGATCAGCCTTCATTCGCTTGGCGATGCGCGTGAGCGCCTCTTCCCAAGAAATGCGCTTGAACTCTTTGCTACCTGGCTCGCGCACTTCAGGAAATTGCAAACGATCAGGACTGTCGATCATGTCAAGCAGGCCTGCGCCTTTCGGGCACAGCGTACCCTTGTTGACTGGATTATCAGTGTCGCCTTCAACGTGCACGACTCTCTGTTTGCCCTGCGCATCTTTCGCGCTGTAGAGCAACACGCCGCAGCTTACAGAACAGTAGGGACAGGTACTACGCGTCTCTGTTGTTTTTTCAAGTTTGTTCGGTTTCTTGAAGACCGGATCCGCAGCATTCGCAAGACCCATGACGGTCATGCTGCTGGTTCCGAGTCCTGCACCGGTCACCTGAAAAAACTGACGCCGAGTCAGTTTAATTTGGGACATTTTGAAGGCTCCTAGGTTTTTTGTAACAACACTGTCATTTTAAGACTTTCCGCAACAAAATATACCCTCCTTCGCTGATCAACCATGAAAAATCGGACTTTTAGGGAATACCCTAGAAGTCCGATTATTCGAAAGCAGAACGTGTTGACCAGGACATGCCGAGGTTAAAACCCGACGGCCTGCCCATCGCGACGACTATCGCTGGCCACCACATAGCCATCCTCTAGATCACTCGAAAGACGCCAGATGAACTGACCCGACCCAAAGTCCATGTAGGGATCATCGATCGCTTTCAAGGTGTGACCCAAGCCCTTAAGACCTTCAATGGTCTGGGCCCGCATCGAGGACTCCACATCCAAGGTGAAATCTCGGTTGAGCTTCCAGCGCGGCGCACAGCAGGCTGCCTGGGGTTGTTGGTCGTAATCCAGCATGCGGACCACCGTCTGTACATGCCCCTGGGGCTGAATATCACCCCCCATCACACCAAAACTCATGACGGGTTCACCGCCCTTGGTGAGAAAACCTGGGATGATGGTGTGGAAAGGCCGTTTCCGCCCTGCCACCACGTTGGCCGATTTCGGGTCCATCGAAAACCCCACACCGCGGTTTTGGAAACTGACACCCGTACCGGGTACCACCACGCCTGAGCCGAACCCCATGTAGTTGGACTGAATAAACGAGACCATCATGCCGTTTTCATCGGCTGCCGTCAGATAAATCGTGCCTCCTGAAGACGGGTTACCCGGTGGGAACAACGTTGCCCGACTCGGATCGATGAGCTTGGCGCGCGACGCCAAATACGCGTCGTCCAGCATCTGTTCGGGCGTAACTTCCATTGTGCGCGGATCGGCCACGTAGCGGTACAGGTCTGCCATGGCAAGCTTCATCGCCTCGATCTGAATGTGCTGCGACTCCACCGAATCAACCTTGAGAGATCCAAGATCGAAGTGCTCGAGAATACCGAGTGCCATCAAGGCAGAGATGCCCTGGCCGTTCGGGGGGATCTCATGCAAGGTGTAGCCGCGATAGTTCTTGGAGATCGGTGTGACCCAATCCGGGCGGTAACTACGAAAATCGTCCAGCGTGTGCGCCCCGCCGTTTGCACGAATAAAGGCCACAAGCTTTTCCGCTGTGTCGCCCTCGTAAAGATCGCGCCCCTTGGTCGCACCAATTTTGCGCAGGGTTTGCGCGACGTCCTTAAAGACAAACCGCTCACCCACATTGGGCGCGCGTCCATTCGGCATAAAGGTATGCGCAAAACCGGGCTGGTCTTTCAATTCCGGCACGGCCGCCGCCCATTTCTGGGCAACGACTGGCGGCACGGCATAGCCACGCTCGGCAATTTCTATAGCCGGAACCATTAAATCCGCAAAGGGCAGCTTTCCATAGCGCTCATGCAAGGCGGCCCAGCCGGCAACCACACCAGGCACGGTGATTGCATCGACGCCACGCTTGGGCGCTTGCGCCAAGCCGTTTGGTCCAACCCCATACTTATTCTTGAAGTAATCCGGGCTCCAGGCATCAGGCGCATAGCCCGAAGCGTTTAGGCCTTGTAACGTTTTGCCATCCCAAACGATAGAGAACGCATCGCCGCCCAAGCCGCACGACACGGGCTCGACCAAGGCGATCGTGGCTGCGGCCGCAATCACGGCATCGACGGCGCTTCCACCTTTCAGCAGCATCCTCAACCCTGCCTGCGCGGCCAAGGGGTGAGAGGTGGATACAACGTTGCGTGCGAAGACCGGTATCCGAATCGTCGGATAAGGATTATTCCAATTAAATTGCTTCATCAGAGTGCCGCATCGCCACTCTCGCCGGTACGAATACGCACCGCCTGCTCAACTGACGATACAAAGATCTTGCCGTCACCAATCTTGCCCGTACGCGCCGCCTTGACGATGGCTTCAATCACACTATCCACTGCGTCATCGACCACCACCATTTCTACTCGAATCTTGGGCAAGAAATCCACAACATACTCAGCGCCGCGATACAGCTCGGTATGCCCTTTTTGACGCCCAAAGCCTTTCACCTCGGTGACCGTCAGCCCATTGACGCCTACTTCGGCAAGTGCCTCACGCACTTCATCAAGTTTGAATGGCTTAATAATTGCTGTGACTTGCTTCACGTTGGGTCCTGTCCGGTTAAGGGAAGTTAAGTGGCTTCACGAAAGCCGTTGGATAAAGGATACCGCCAATCGCGGCCAAATGCTCGTTCTGTGACTCTGGGTCCAAACGGACCCTGACGACGTTTGTACTCGTTGATGCGAATCAAGCGAACAATTTGCTCGACGGCTTCAGGTGCATACCCCGCGGCAATCACCTGCGCCACCGATTGATTTTGCTCAACGTAGCGCTCAATGATGGCATCGATCACTTCGTATTCCGGCAAGCTGTCTTGATCCGTTTGATCTTCACGTAACTCCGCTGAGGGTGGGCGCGTGATGATGCGATCAGGAATGACCTCGCCAGTAAGATTGCGCCACTTAGCCATCCGGTAGACCAAGGTCTTCGCCACGTCTTTAAGCACGGCAAACCCACCAGCCATATCCCCGTACAACGTGCAATAGCCTGTCGACAACTCCGACTTATTACCGGTTGTGAGCACCAAATGACCGAACTTATTAGACAAGGCCATCAAGAGCATTCCGCGCAAACGCGCCTGGATATTCTCTTCGGTTGCATCCGGAGCACGCCCAGCAAAGATGGGCGACAAAATGTCTTCAAAGTTACTCGCTAAGCCGGCGATTGCGATTTCGCGGTAATCGATCCCGAGTCGCTTGACCATCTCGCGTGAGTCAATCTGGGATATGTCCGCTGTGTAGCGCGACGGCATCATCACCGCGTGCACACGATCCGCGCCTAACGCATCCACAGCAATCGCCAACACCACAGCAGAGTCAATACCACCGGACAGCCCCAGAATGACTGAGCGAAAGCCGTTCTTCTTAACGTAATCCGCTAAGCACAGCTTGAGTGCACTCCAAACCTGCGCCTCGATGCAGTCTGGCGCGACGAGCGTTGTTAAAGGCTGTGCGGCGTGTGGTGTCGCCACAGCCTGCACCGCAGCACCTGGATGGAGGTCGACAAACCCCATATCTGGACCGAAGTCTGCCAGGCGCGTTAAAACATTTCCCTGCGCATCCAGCACAAAGGACGCTCCGTCAAACACCAGTTCATCTTGCCCACCCACCATATTGGCGTAGAACAACGGCACGCCAGTGCGCCCCACACAACGCTGTGCAATATCAGCACGCTGCGCTTGCTTGGTCACACTGAAAGGGGAGGCATTGAGCACTAACAGGGCCTGTGCGCCGTCGGAGCGCGCTTGATCAGCCGATCCGGCTAGCCAGATGTCCTCGCAAATATTGACGCCAAAACGAACTCCGCCAGCGACAAAAACCAGCGCCTGGTCGCCAGGCGTGAAATAACGCTTTTCATCGAAGACGGAATAATTGGGCAATTCTCGCTTGAAATACGTGCCAAGCACCGCTCCGTCACACAAAACCGAAGCCGCGTTGCGCAGGCCCGCCGGGGTCGCAACAATGTGGCCCACCAGCACGTGCGTGCCTGGCAGCGTTGCCAAATCCTGACAGAGCTGCCCGAGCGCGCGTTGGCAAGCCTCTACGAATGCAGGGCGCAACAGTAGATCCTCGGGCGGATAACCGGTTAGCATCAGTTCAGGGGTGATTAATACCTGCACCCCCTGCTCATGGGCACGCCGAGCAGCCTCAAGGACTTGGGCGGCATTTCCCGCCAAATCCCCTACCAAAGCGTTTAATTGCGCAATGCCGACCCTTACCGCAGCCATGTTGATTCCGAACTCTACGAGTTGTAATGTTAAAAAATTATCGCATGGACACGGGGTTAAAGCCCCCGTTCTATAATTTATCCCTATGAAAAATAACCCAAACTCCAATCCGAGCCAATTTGACAAGAAAGCGCAAGCATGGTCTGCCCGCTTTTCCGAACCCGTTTCGGACCTCGTCAAGCGGTATACGGCCTCAGTCGACTTCGACAAGCGCCTGGCAATGTTCGACATTCAAGGCTCGCTTGCCCATGCCCAGATGCTTGAATCGGTAAAAGTCATCAGTGCGCAGGATCGGGCAGACATCGAACGCGGCATGGCACAGATTCAAAGCGAAATTCAGGCCGGCAGCTTTACTTGGCTGCTTGACCTAGAAGACGTTCATCTCAATATCGAAAAACGTCTGGTTGAGTTAGTCGGCGACGCCGGCAAGCGTCTGCACACGGGCCGTTCACGCAACGATCAGGTCGCCACGGACATCCGCTTGTGGCTGCGCGACCAGATTGACCAGCTCGTCGAACTACTTAAACAATTGCGCCGCGCGTTGGCCACCGTGGCGCTCGAGCACGCCAGCACGATCTTGCCGGGCTTTACACATATGCAAGTCGCACAGCCCGTCACCTTTGGCCATCATCTGCTTGCCTACGCGGAAATGTTTGGACGCGATACCCAACGCTTGATCGACTGCCGCACACGCGTGAACATCTTGCCCTTAGGTGCTGCCGCCCTAGCCGGAACAAGCTTTCCGATCGACCGGCCGCTGGTTGCCAAACTACTCGGGTTTGATGGCGTATGCCTGAACTCGTTGGATGCCGTCTCCGATCGTGACTTCGCCATCGAATTTGTGAGTGCCTGCGCGTTGATCATGACGCATATCTCGCGCCTGTCTGAAGAAATCGTCATCTGGATGAGCCCACGAGTAGGCTTCATCGATTTGCCTGATCGTTTCTGCACCGGCAGCTCGATCATGCCGCAAAAGAAGAACCCGGACGTGCCTGAACTGGCGCGCGGCAAGACTGGACGCGTCAATGGCCATCTCGTCGCACTGCTCACACTCATGAAAGGCCAGCCGCTGGCCTACAACAAGGACAATCAAGAAGACAAAGAAGGCCTGTTCGACACAGCTGATACGGTTCGCGACACCCTCACTATTTTTGCAGACATGGTGCCTGGGATTACTGTCAAGGCCGACAATATGCGTGCGGCCGCGTTGCAAGGCTTCGCGACGGCAACGGATTTGGCAGACTACCTCGTCAAGCGCGGTGTGCCCTTTCGTGACGCACACGAAGCGGTTGCACACGCCGTGCGCGAATGCGAAACCAAGGGTTGTGATTTGGCTGATCTGAGCGTGAGTGAATTACAAAAATTTCATTCCGCAGTTCAGGAAGATGTGCACACCGTCTTGACACTAGAGGGCTCGGTCGCCGCACGCAACCACATCGGCGGAACAGCACCCGAGCAAGTGCGACACGCAGCGCAGACTATTTTAAAAACTCTGTCTTAATCAGAGATCAAACACGGCGATCGACTCAACATGTCCGGTGTGCGGAAACATGTTGATCACGCCGGCGCTGCTTAGGCGATAGCCACCCTCATGCACCAAGAGCGCCGCGTCTCGTGCAAGTGTGGCCGGATTGCAAGACACATAAACAATTCTAGTCGGGCGCTGTGCAACAGGCGTTTGCACGAGCGCTTGCGTCAGGGCTAGAGCCCCCTCTCTTGGCGGATCGATCAGCATGCGATCAAAGCGCCCCAAGGACTGCAACCATTCTGCGGTCACTTCGAATAAATTCAGCGTTGAAAAGCTTGCGTGTTTGAGCCCGTGCGCGCCTGCTGCGGTCTGCGCGCGCTCCGTCAACGCAGGACTACCTTCTAGACCAATCACTTCACGACACTTGGTCGCAAGCGGTAAGGTGAAATTACCTAAGCCACAAAACATATCTGCAATGCGGTCAGTTGGTTGTGGTTCAAGCAATGCCAGCGCACGCGAGACCAACACGCGATTGATTTGGTGGTTGACCTGCGTAAAGTCGGTTGGACGAAACGGCATGGTCAAACCAAATTCTGGCAGCGTGTAACTTAATGCCGTTTCGTGCTCGGGCTCAAGCGCATGCACGGTATCCGGCCCTTTGGACTGCAGCCACCATTGGATGTTGTGCGCTTGAGCAAAGTGACGTAAGTGTTCGAGATCACTATCGGTCAGCGGCATCAAATGTCGAAGCACTAAGGCTGTGACAGACTCTCCCACCGAGACTTCAATCTGCGGAAACCGGTCCGGTGCAGACAGCGACATCATCAACGCACGCAACGGCAGCAGTAACGCCGAAACGTGCGCAGGCAGGACATGACAGGTACGCATGTCCGCAACAAAACTGCTCTTGCGCTCATGAAAGCCAACCAGCACCGTACCTTTCTTGGCGACCCAACGCACCGCTAAACGCGCGCGATACCGGTAGCCCCAGTACGGACCATGTAATGGCGCGAGCACGCGAGCGGGCTTCACATTGGCAAGATGGGCGAGGCCATCCTCGAGCGCACGCTGCTTAATCGCTACCTGGGCACTTGGCTCCAAATGCTGCATCAGACAACCACCGCATACGCCAAAGTGTGGACAACGGGGTTGTACGCGGAGTGCGGCAGCGCGATGGATCTGCTCAACCCGAGCGATCTCATAAGACGGTTTGCGTCTAAAGGTGTGCACGCTGACGCGCTCGGTGGGCAGCGCACCCTCTATGAAGACTACTTTTCCCTCGCGCCGCGCGACACCGCGGGCTTCAAGGTCGAGCGCATCGACCTGCAATACATCTGAAGTCATGAGTTTTACAATCGAATAATGTTTTAGAGAGACTCACCGCACATCAAATTTATCGCGTTCGACTGGGATCGATGGCTCCCCGCATCGGCTTAGCGTCAGCCGCAACTTTTGCGCTTCCGCGGGCCTGGGAAGCCGTCCCCTGCTTGATATGCTGCTCTCTCATATAGGCGACCAGCACCTTGCGCTGGCCATCATTCAAGACATCCCAAAACAGAAGCCATTTTTCCTGGACGGCATCAATGCGCGCATCCATTGCGGCACGCGTCTTTTTTCTTAAGGCCACAGCCTCGCGCGGCTCAAAGGCATTTTTATTGAGCAACTCCGTCAGACCTGTGTACTCCGCCTGACGACTCTTGCGATTAGCTGACCACATAATCCGCCGTGCATCATGCGCGGCATCGAGTTTTACTTTTTGTTCTGGGCTAAGCTGCAATTGGGCAATCACCGTGGCAGGAATCTCACCCATTCCCGTTGGCGCATTAGACTGATTCGCAGCAGGCGACTTAGGGGCCTGCGTCTGTGCCTGCGAGACCCCAACAAAGCAAAGCGAAACAAATGCTGCAAGCGTCAGTAGGCGCTTAAAAGACCAATTTGAAAATGTAGCAATGCGACGCATGCGAATGCTCCTGTCAAAAAACGATAGACGGCAGAAATCGGTTATTTCCATGCCGCAAGATACTCGGCCCAGTGGGGCTCCGTGCTTTGTTCGAGTGTCGAACGCACCAATTGAATTTCCGCGTCATACGACTTCGTGTCGAGCTCACCGCGCAACAATCTAAACCGGCAGTAGACGAGCCACGTATTGACGACGTCAGTCTGGCAATAGGCGCGAACTTCCGATGCTCGACCCTCAGACCACGCTTGCCACACCTGACTACCATCCATACCAAGCTTTCCCGGAAAACCACAAAGTTTTGATAAGTCATCGAGCGGCGCATTCCCGCGGCCGTTGTACTTTGCAAGCACATCCATGAGGTCCAAGTGACGCGTGTGGTAGCGACTCAAGTAGTTGTTGTATTTAAAGTCGCGATCCTCTTCGCCCATATCCCAGTAGCGCGGCGCCGCAACACTATGTATCAGACTTCGGTAATGCAGCACAGGCAGATCAAAGCCCGATCCATTCCAGCTAATGAGCTTAGGGGTGTAGCGCTCGATCGTCTTGAAAAAGCCAGCAAGAAGCGCAGGCTCCGGATCGTCCTCCTGACCTAGACACTTTACGCGAAACCCTTGATCGTCACGAAAGACACAGCCGACCACTGCGACGCGATGCAAATGCAAAGGCAGAAAATCACTGCCGGTGAGCTCTTTACGTGCAGCAAACGCACGGCTAGCCACCTCACTATCCGGCACATCGTCTGACCACCCGTTTAAACGACGTAGCCCCACAATATCAGGGATCGTTTCTAAGTCAAAGACAAGCGTGGGCGTCATCGGACTGATTAACGCGAGGGCAAGTACTGCAGGGGATCCACAGGGGTACCTTGACGACGCACTTCAAAGTGTAAGCGCACAGAGGTCGTATCGGTCTGGCCCATCTCGGCAATCTTGAAACCCCGCTTGACCTCTTGTCCTGCCTTCACGAGCAAGCTGCGGTTGTGTGCATACGCGGTGATAAACCCATCGCTGTGTTCAATGATGACCAGGTTACCTAGCCCTCTGACGCCATTACCCGCATACATGACTTTGCCCCCGGCAGCCGCTTCGATCGCATCACCGGCAGCACCCGCGATATCGATGCCTTTTGTTGCCGGTGTGAAGCCTTGAATAACCTTCCCTTTCGCTGGCCAACCCCAGGCAATCAACCCAGCGTCTGCGGCACGAGCAGGCGGAGAGCTCTCGCTTGATGGTGAGGGCGTAGTTTGTGGTGCTGGGCGTGACATGGCAGCCCCGCTCGGCTTAGGCGCTGCCGCAACGGTCGCACCCGATAAGCGAAGCACCTGCCCCACAACGAGCAAGTTTGGATTAGTAATTTTGTTGATTGTGGCGAGCGCCGTTTCGGACACACCGGTTGCGCGAGAGATTTTATTAAGCGTATCGCCAGCTTTTACCGTATACGTCGCCACAGATGAGGTCGAAGATCCACTGAGGTCCGTCACCGGTGCACGCGATCCAGACTGGTTGGCACAACCACTCACCAGCATGGCAGTCGCTACACAAGCGATAGCCATCCACAGAAAGCCACCACGGCTCCTGCGTATCGCACTCAATGCAACTCGTTCTTCGTGGAACATGTAGCCACCCTGCATATTTTTCTCCTGTGTGATCACGTCTGTACCCCAGCTTTAAGCGGTACAAACCTCACTTCTTCAAGTTCTTGCCGTTCCCAATTCGTCGGGCCCGTGCGCTGTATTTTTACAAGACGCTGCGAACTAGAGCCCTCGGGCGCAATTAAGACCCCGCCGACTGCCAACTGGTTCATTAACGCTTGCGGAATTTTTAATCCAGCTGCCGCCACGACAATCGCATCAAATGGTGCTGCCGCCGGCAAACCAGCCATCCCATCGCCGTAATTGAGTCGGATTCGCGCAAGTTTTAACGCGCGTAAGTGTTCTCTAGCCATATCGTACAACGCCCGAATACGCTCAATCGAGTACACCTGCGAAAAAACTTGTGCCATCACAGCAGCTTGGTAGCCACAACCCGTTCCGACCTCGAGTACTTTTTGAGCACCCGGGACCTCCGCGGCGATAGAAATCATTCTTGCCACGACCCACGGTTGGGAAATGGTTTGACTATGTCCGATCGGCAACGCCGCATCATCATAAGCTCGGCTGGCCAGAGCACCATCCACAAACGCATGGCGCGGAACAAGCTGCATCGCCGCAAGCACGCGATCATTTGTAATGCCTTGTGTCAGCAGTCTTTCGATCATCACCGTGCGCATACGCTCAGAATTGAGCCCCAAATTGGCCTCGGACGACCGCTCTGATAGCGCTGGCGCCGTAGCAGTACGTAGCCGCGAAGCAGATATTTTGGTATTGCTATTTGTGGCCGTAATTCCCTGCAACCCCTTGGTCCCAACCGACTTTGCACGGCCAGGCACCACAGGTGGCTTGTGACGACTTTGCTCGCTCACAGTAGCTTGACCCATTGTGCGACCTGACTGACTTGCGTCTGTTGCGTCAAGTCAAGCCGAAGCGGCGTGACAGACACATATCCCCGCTGCAAGGCGTAAAAATCTGTCCCTTCTGAATCATCCTGAGCAGCGCCCGAAGGCCCGATCCAATACACCGTCTCACCGGACGGCGTTGTAGTCGGTATAACGGGTTGCGAGGGATGGCGTTTACCCAAGCGGGTGGCCTGAGTCCCCAAGATTTTGTTTAACGGTAAGTCGGGAATATTGACATTGAGCAAGGTCGCGCCGGTCACTGGCTGCGTCAACTGATGCGCGACGATCGCACGTGCTTGCTGAGCCGCCGCCTCCAAGTTAGACCATGCTTTAGACACCAACGAAAACGCGATCGAAGGAATACCAAACAGATAGCCCTCTGCTGCCGCAGCCACGGTACCAGAATAGAGCGTGTCATCCCCTAGGTTAGCGCCGTTGTTGATACCCGACACAATTAAATCGGGGCGGCGATCGAGTAGACCGGTCAACGCGACGTGCACGCAGTCTGAGGGCGTGCCATTCACGTAGGTGAACCCATTCGGCGCTTTCTTGACCACTAAGGGCCGACTTAAGGTCAGTGAGTTCGAGGCACCACTATGGTTGACTTCCGGCGCCACCACAGAGATCTCAGCCAAATCGCGCAGCGCGTGCACCAAAGCCTCAATCCCAGGGGCGGTATAGCCATCATCATTTGAGACCAAAATATGCATACGCGCGCACTAAATACCTTTTATAGATCAGCTTGAATTGTACTCGCTGCCGAGCGAAATCCTGCCTATTTTTGTTGGGGAGTCGACAGGTGGCGTTAGAATTCAGCCATCAGATTGCACTTCAGGAATATCAGCGCATGAGCCTGCCACACGACTGGGTACTTACGGCGTCTTTAATAGCCGGAGCCTACCTAATAGGCTCGATCCCCTTTGCCGTTGTCATCAGCAAGCTGTTTGGCCTAGCCGACCCGCGTTCATACGGCTCTGGAAACCCGGGTGCCACGAATGTCCTGCGCTCTGGCAATAAGGCGGCCGCACTGCTGACGCTCATTGGCGATGCCGCCAAAGGTTGGTTCGCCGTCTGGTTGTCTGCGGGCTGGGTGCACGAACCCATTACCTTGGCCTGCGTCACGCTCGCGGTATTTCTTGGACATTTGTTTCCGCTCTTTCTCGGCTTTAAAGGCGGCAAAGGGGTCGCAACCGCATTTGGTGTGCTGCTCGCCGTTCAACCCATCATGGCACTCCTGACGGCGATCGCCTGGATTGGTACGGCTGCTATTTTTCGTTTTTCTTCTTTGGCAGCGATTGTCAGCGCTGTACTCGCACCCGTTATCTATATCGTGGCTGGGCAATATATTTGGCAAGCAAACTTACCCATGAGTCTGGCACTCTCTGCAATGGGTGCGCTACTGCTATACCGACACCGTGCAAATATTACACGCCTACTGCAGGGCACTGAGCCGCGAGTCGGTTCAAAAAAAGACGCTAAATAGTCGCGAGATCCCAGCGCGGACGTACATCAAAACTATGCGCGCGCGCAGCTTGTAAATCGACCAAGCCCCGAGAGACCCGCTGGGCTGCCGCAAACGCAATCATCGCGCCGTTATCCGTACAAAACTCAAGCGGAGGAAAAAATACCTGCGCTTGCTTCTTGGCTAGACGTTGCCCCAAGCGTTCGCGCAGCAGCCGATTGGCACCCACCCCACCCGAGACCACCAAACGTTTCAGTCCAGTCTGTTCGAGCGCCGCCACGGACTTCGCGACCAATACATCGACGATTGCCGCCTGTGTCGCGGCCGCGAGATCCGCCTGCATGGTCTCGCCGAGCGAGCCGTCGGGTGCCTGTGCGTCGCGCAAACGCGTGAGGACCGCTGTTTTAAGCCCACTAAAACTGAAATCTAAATTCTGACTATGGAGCATCGGCCTCGGGAGCGTGATGCGCTCTGGGTCGCCTTGCTCGGCGAGCTTGGCCAGTGCCGGTCCGCCGGGATACCCCAAACCGAGCAACTTTGCTGTTTTATCAAACGCCTCACCGGCCGCATCATCGAGCGTCTCGCCGAGTAAAGTGTACGCACCGACATCATCGACCCGCATGAGCTGTGTATGCCCACCGGACACCAGCAACGCCACAAAAGGAAAGTCAGGACACGGCTCCGCCATCCGAGGCGAAAGCAAATGACCCTCAAGGTGATGAATGGGGATCGCCGGCAAATCGAGCGACCAGGCGATCGACTGCGCGACGCTCGCCCCAACGAGCAAGGCCCCCGCCAGTCCTGGCCCCGCGGTGTAGGCGACGGCCTCCACATCAGAGAGTTCGAGGCCCGCTTGCGCCAGCACGGATCGAGTCAGAGGGACGACGCGGCGCACATGGTCGCGCGAGGCGAGTTCTGGCACGACGCCACCATACGCAGCATGCATGGCCACTTGTGTATGCAGCGCATGCGACAACAAACCGCGCTCGGTGCATACGACCGCCACGCCGGTTTCATCACATGAACTCTCAAAACCCAAAATAATCATTGCGCCAGTACGACCCTAAATCTAGTGATCCACGCCTTTAGAGGCGAGGTATTCCTCATAGGGGCCACGGTAATCCGTCACTTCGCCGTTTGATTGAATTTCCCACACGCGTGTGGCCAAGGCCGACACAAACTCTCGGTCATGGGACACAAACATCAACGTACCTTTGTACTTATCCAACGCAAGCTGCAGGGACTCGATCGATTCCATATCCAAGTGGTTGGTAGGTTCGTCGACCAACATCACGTTATGCCGCTTGAGCATCAAACGTCCAAAGGTCATCCGGTTTTTTTCACCACCCGATAGTACGCATGGCGCCTTGGGCAAATCGTCCGCCGAGAACAAGAGCCGGCCTAATACCGATCGTATCGACTGATCGTCATCACCTGGCTGCCGGTAATGCGTCATCCATTCAAACAGATTGCTGTCCTTGTCGGTAAAGAGCTCAGACACGTCTTGTGCCATGTAACCGATATCGGCGTTCTCTGACCACTTAACCGTTCCTTTATCTGGTGCGAGATCCAATGCGAGCATACGCAACAGAGTCGTCTTACCGACGCCGTTCGCACCGATGATTGCAATTTTCTCTCCTGCCTCGACCATGGCAGAAAAAGGCTTGATGACGGGTGCATCGAAGGCCTTCGTCACATTCTCCAAGGTCACGGCTTGGCGATGCAAAATCTTAAGCTGCTCAAAGCGAATAAAGGGGTTTTGACGCGAGGACGGCTTGACGACAATCTGCGAAGACTTCAGCCGATCGATTTGCTTCAAACGTGAAGTCGCCTGTCGCGCTTTGGACTTGTTCGCCGAAAAGCGTCGCACAAAGTCTTGGAGCTCCGTCACACGTTCTTTCGCTTTCGCATTGGCGCTGGACACACGTTCACGTGCCTGCGTCGAAGCCAACATGTAATCGTCATAATTACCCGGATAGACGCGAAGCTCACCAAAATCAAGATCAGCCATGTGCGTACACACTTGATTCAAGAAGTGTCGGTCATGACTGATGATGATCATCGTGCTTTGATAGTCGTTGAGCACGTCCTCTAGCCAGCGAATGGTGTTGATGTCCAAGTTGTTGGTGGGCTCATCAAGCAATAGGACATCTGGATTAGAGAACAGCGCTTGCGCGAGCAATACGCGCAGCTTCCAGCCTGGCGCGATCTCACGCATAGGCAGCTGATGCTGCTCAACTGGAAACTCCAGGCCAAGTAGCAATTCCCCTGCACGGGCCTCAGCCGTATAGCCGTCATACTCGGCAAATTTTGCTTCCAGATCGGCTGCACGCATGTAGTCTTCATCACTTGACTCGGCATTGGCGTAAATCGCGTCACGCTGCGTCATGGCCTCCCACATCTCGGTGTGCCCCATCAGCACAACATCCAGCACGCGTTGCTCTTCAAAGGCAAACTGATCCTGACGCAACTTTCCTAGGCGCAGCCCAGGCTCAAGATGCACGTTACCGACGGTGGAATCGAGATCTCCACCAATAATTTTCATCAGTGTTGATTTGCCTGAACCGTTTGCGCCGATCAGGCCATAACGGTTGCCCTCGCCAAACTTAACGTTGACATTTTCAAAAAGTGGCTTGGGTCCAAACTGTATTGCTAGGTTTGATGCTGTTATCACGGTGGGCTGCTTATGTAAATAATGCGGTTACATCTTGATAGATATGTTTTCAGTGTAACAACTCGGAAAAATCGGCCAATTTTCAACCTCGCCTGCCTATCATGCGACGGGACTGCTTCAGGGCATGTCCCAATCACACAATACGAGGAGAAAAACTTGGAATCGCTGACTATTTTATTTCACACATTGGGGGGCTACGTCTGGGGCCCGGTCTTACTTATCCTGTTGGTCGGCACGGGTTGCTACCTCACGATCCGCCTTGGGGTACTGCAGATCCGATTACTTCCCGAAGCACTGCACCTGGCATTTTCGCCGAAAAAACACCCCGAGATGCCCGGTGACATCTCGCAGTTTCAATCACTGATGACTGCGTTGGCTGCGACGATCGGTACCGGCAACATTGCGGGCGTGGCCACAGCAATCGTGCTGGGTGGACCAGGCGCCCTATTTTGGATGTGGCTTAGTGCCTTCTTTGGGATGGCCACCAAATACGCGGAGGGCTTGCTAGCCGTCAAATACCGCGTAAAAGAAGCCGACGGCACGATGTCGGGCGGACCCATGTATTACATCGCGAACGGCCTAAAAATGAAATGGCTAGCCGTTTGCTTTGCCGTCTTTGGCATGATTGCCGCACTCGGTACAGGTGCCTCGGTGCAATCGAACTCGCTCGCGCAATCCGCACAAGCAAGTTTCGGTATGCCCGGCTGGCTCACGGGTGTCTTGTTGACCTCGATCACGGCGCTCGTGATCTTGGGTGGCATCAAGAGCATCGCGCGCGTCACGGCCGTGATCGTACCCTTCATGGCCGCCATCTACTTACTGGGCGGCCTAGCGGTCATTCTGACGAATCTCGAGGCCTTACTTCCCGCACTCGCGGTCATTTTTCAAGATGCGTTTACGGGTCAAGCTGCCGCGGGCGGCGCAATTGGTACAGTGATTCGTTACGGTGTAGCACGCGGAGTGTTTTCTAACGAAGCTGGTCTGGGGACGGCCCCGATCGCGGCTGCCGCTGCAAAAACGGATCAACCCGTAAAGCAAGCACTCGTCTCTATGACAGGAACCTTCATCGACACGATTATCGTGTGCTCGATTACGGGGATTGTCTTGGTGATGGGCGGCGAATACCAATCTGGCACCACGGGCGCAGCACTCACCTCGCTGTCTTTCGACAACATGTTGCCTGGACCAGGGGGATGGATCGTGACGATCGGCCTCTTGTTTTTTGCCTACTCGACAATCTTAGGCTGGAGCTACTACGGCGAGAAGTGCACGCAATACGCTCTGGGCAAACGCTTCGTCACCCCTTACCGCTGGATCTACACGAGCTTTGTGATGATCGGCACTGTCGTGTCACTGGATCTTGTCTGGGCAGTATCGGACGTCTTTAATGGCCTGATGGCTTTCCCGAACCTAATTGGTATCGTGATGCTATCCGGAGTCGTCATCAAAGAGACGCAAGACTACTTAGCATCACGATCAAAAGAATAAGACACTTTCGTTAAGCGCTGGAAGCCACCGCGACCACTTACTCGTCGCGGTGCTCCTCAAAAACAATATGTGCAAGACCGTCTTCCGTGGCCAAGCCTACCTTGGCTCCGATGGGCAGAGTCGCTTTCATTGGCGTATGCCCAAACGGCAAACCCGTAATCACCGGTATACCAACTGACTGCTTGATAAATCGGATCGCAGTCTGCAAATCGTAACCACGATCATGCTCGGCCAAGCGGTAGTCCGTAAAGCCCCCTAGTATCAAGGCTTTTTGTTTAGACAAGATCCCCGCTTGAGCGAGCTGAAGCAGCATCCGTTCAATACGGTAAGGATGCTCACCCACATCTTCTATGAACAAAATACCTTTCTTAATTTTGGGCATAAAGGGTGTGCCAATCAGCGCTGTGATCATCGCCAGATTTCCGCCCCACAAGACGCCACGACAATCGACGGCATCCGCATCTTCAGACTCGAAGCTAAGAATTTCAAGTTCACCGCGCATCACTTCACCAAAAATCTCAGTCGTTAATATTTCTGGCTTGGTTGCGCCAAAATCATAGCAAACGGTTGGTCCTGCATAACTCACCATCCCAGTCTTGGCGAGCAGCGCCAAATTAAAGGCGGTGAAATCACTCTGCCCCACAAAGCGCTTGTTCGTGTCCGCCAGCAGACGCCAATCAATATGAGGCAGCAGGCGAGTCAAACCGTACCCACCGCGCGAGGCCATCACAATCGGCAGGCTTTGTTTTGCCGCGCGATGCAAACCACCGAGTCGTGCTTGATCGGATCCCGCAAACCGCTGCTCGCGCGAAAGCGTCTCGCGATCAAGCGAAACTTTAAAACCCATTTTCTCAAGGCGTTTTACGCCACGCGCCAAGACCTTTGCATCAGCAACCGCACTCGACGGTGACACGACATAGATGCCCCGGGCCCGCGTATCTACAGCTGATTCTTTCTTGATCATATTGTCTCGTGCCTCAAGTTGCTTCCGGGGAGTCGCCCTGCTTAGTCTTACCCCGTCTATCTCTAAAAAAGTCTCGCAAGTATTGGCCACATTCCTCGGCCAACACGCCAGACACTGCGGTCGTCTGGTGGTTCAAGCTCGCATGTTCGAGCAGATTCACCACGCTGCCACACGCACCCGTCTTGGGATCGGCCGCAGCGAAAACAATCCGCCCTACCCGTGCATGTAACATCGCGCCAAGACACATTGCGCAGGGCTCAAGCGTGACATATAGCGTGGCGCCGGGCAGGCGGTAGTTCTGCGCCGCACGTGCCGCCGCTCGAAGCGCAACGATTTCGGCATGCGCAGTCGGATCGTGATCTACGATTGTGCGATTAAAACCTGTTGCAAGGAGTTGTCCGTCAGCGTCCAGCAAAACGGCGCCCACGGGAACTTCGCCGAGTTCCCGTGCTTGCACGGCCTGCGCTAAGGCAAGCCGCATCATGGACTCATCCGCGGTAGACACGGGATTTCAGGGCGATCCGGCCCGCGAGGCTCGTCAAGGCCTCTTCGAGCCACTGATAGAGCTCGGCGTCATCATCGTAACGAGCCTGATTAAGATTGGATACACGACCGTCCTCAATGAAGCCCCAAGCCCGGCTGCGCTTATCGCGATGTTTAGGATCCCAGACCCCGAACGCGAAACCGCCTGAGCTGCGGATCAAGGAAAAACAAGGGATGTCGGTGTAACCGTCGCCCACAAACACCATTTGATCAAACGGCACGCGCAGACGGTCTTCTGCCACCTTGCGGTTCACCTCAAACGGCTTGCCCACAAAAGCGGGGCCGACAATCCCCTTTTGAATATGGAACAAGTAACGTGTCTTGTCTGTGAAGCTCACAATCCTTCTTGGGAAAGCAATACCGCCGGTCTCATCGTAGATAAACTCAGAGGCCCAAATCGCACTAAATTCGGAAGCAATCGGAGTGTGGCGCACGACGTCACCAATTCCGCTGGAGATGAGATAGAACTCGAGTTGCACCTGCGGATGTGCGCGGCGTACTTGCTCCCGGAGGCGAGAAAACAAGGTCGTCACGCCGGTGTGCAAAGGCAAGGCACGTCCCCATGCCTGTAGCCGCTCTTGCGTAATTAAGCCATGCTCACCGCGTTGTGACAGCGCGATCATCTCGTGCAAATAGGCGGGAACCGGATCCCAGTCTTGTGCGAGTAATGGATCGACCTGGCCCGACCAAAACTGCTGGGTATCTACGCCCATAGTCTCTAGGAAGCCCGAGGTGCTATCCGGGGCAAGCGTGTCGTCAAAATCGAAAATTAGCGCAATGACGTCAGACATCGTCTCTACCGCTTTATTCAGAATACATGCATTGTACCGAGCATTTGCACGACTCAGACTCCCCAAAAACACGCCTAAAACTGCCACGGGATTGAGTTAAGCTTCAGTTACCCCCCTGATCACTACCTGCGTCACGATGACTGAACCTGACATCCGTCCTGAACAATCCCCAGAGTTGCTTAAAGCACTGCATATTCTGACGCGCGACGGCAAACTCAATCAAGATAGCCGACGCAAGCTTAAACAGGTCTACCACTTGCATCAGTTTATTGAGCCACTGCTCAAGGAGCTGTCGCTTGACCGTCCTGATTTCAGCGTGGTTGATCACGGTGCCGGCAAGTCCTATTTGGGATTTATTCTGGTGGACTTATATTTACGCCATCACGCTGTCCAAGCGACTATGCTGAGCATTGAGAGTCGACCTGAACTTGTCACCCACGCCAGAGAACTTGCCAATAAGCTTGGGTTCACGCAGATGCGATTCCTGAATCAGACGGTGGCACAAGCGATTGCCTCTGACGAGATCGATGCACGTGTCGACATGGTCACGGCCTTGCATGCGTGCAATACCGCAACCGATGACGCCATCCGCTTTGGTCTCACTAAACAAGCGCGCTACATGGTGCTTGTGCCCTGCTGTCAAGCCGAGGTGGCCAGCGTCTTGCGCAAAAACAAGTCCATACAGTTGAAAGACCCGTTAACTGAAATTTGGCGCCATCCGTTACACACACGAGAGTTCGGCAGCCAAGTGACCAACTCATTGCGTTGCCTACAACTCGAAGCGCATGGCTACCAAGTCACGGTGACCGAACTCGTAGGGTGGGAGCACTCCATGAAGAACGAGCTCATCATCGCCGAGCGCAAAGGGCCCGTAAAGCCCGTTGCCGCCGCACGCTTACGGGCTGTGCTCGAGCGAATAGGACTCGTGGAACTACAAGAGCGTTTCTTTGTGCCAACGACTGAAGGACAACAGGCATGAGCGCCGGGCGCGAAGCGCGCCTCGCCCAGGCAAAGATACTCATCGCAGGTTGTGGCGATCTGGGTATTCGGCTTGCGCATCGTTTGGGAGCGCTCTCGACAACAGACGTCTATGGTCTGCGCCGCACCCCGGACAGAACGCTAGCGATGCCAGCAAACTTTCAATGGGTAAGTGGCGATCTCACCCAGGAGGGCTCGCTGGCCCAGTTGCCGCACGACCTCACTCACATTGTGTTCGCTGCCGCACCAAACGCACGCACGCCCGCGGACTACGAGGCCGTCTACCTGCATGGGTTACAGCGCATCATCCACGCCTGCGCCTCGCCCGCGCTTAAGCGGATTGTGTTTATCTCTTCTACGGCTGTATACAGTGACCACGGGGATCAGTGGGTGGACGAGACCACGCCCACCGCACCGACACACTTCAATGGCAAAACACTCTGTGCAGCCGAGCAATGGTTGCAAGAGTTTGGTGTGGACCACCAGGTCGAAACGCTCAGTTTGCGCTTATCCGGAATCTACGGACCGGGTCGCAATTTCTTGCTCGATCGCCTGCGCCTAGGGCAAGCCGCAGCGCCTTTGGGAGAAGAGCATTGGGCTAATCGCATCCACGTCGAGGATGCAGCCGCCGCGGTCGTCCACTTGCTGTCGATTAGTCAGCCTGACCCAACCTACCTTGTCACGGACAGCACCCCTTTGCCGATGCGCACGCTTTATAAAGCGTTGGCAAAAATTGTCGGAGGCCCTTGCCCACCTGTGGGACCGGCACCTGCGATGGTCGGCAGCAAGCGGCTCAGTAATAAGCGTCTACTTGCAACAGGCTTTGCACTACGCTGGCCAGACAGTCGCGAGGGCTATGCGGCCTCACTCACTAAGCAGGATAATTGATCTCAAGAATATCGAGCTCTTCGATGCCACCTGGTGTGCGCAAGGTCACCACATCACCGACTCGACTTTTTGTCAGCGCACGCGCCACCGGGGACACCCAGCTGATTTTGCCCTGCAAGGGCTCCGCTTCATCGACACCGACGATCGTCACGAGGTGTTCCTCACCATCCTGATTCACATATTGCACCGTCGCACCAAAAAACACCTGATCACGATTGGTCTGTGCAGCAGGGTCGACGATCTCGGCGAGTTCCAAACGCTTGGTTAGAAATCGCATACGACGATCGATTTCCCGCAAGCGCTTTTTGCCGTAGAGGTAATCACCGTTCTCAGAACGATCACCATTAGAGGCGGCCCAAGAAACGATTTGCACCATCGCAGGACGCTCCTCGTTCATGAGATGCGCCAACTCCTCACGCAGAGCCGCGTAGCCCTGAGGCGTCAGATAGTTTTTTGTACCTTTTGGCAACGCCAGCGCTTCAGGAAGATCCTCATCCTGATCGCCCTCTTGTTCTTTTACAAATGCTTTATTCATAGGGCATTAAACCAAGGCATCCCAGACGGGCTTCAAGTCGCTCGGCAAGGGTGGCAGACTACCCAAATCGTAGCGTCCCTCGCCGGGGCCGTGAAAATCAGAGCCGCACGAGGCCAGGAAACCATACTGCCTCGCAACCCCAGCATAGGTTTGATATTGCCCAGGGTGATGACTACCCGTAATGACCTCAATACCTTTTCCACCCAACTCTTTAAACGCAGTAAAAAACGCATCAAATTGTGTGTCTGTAAATTCATAGCGACCCGGATGTGCAATCACTGCCGCACCGCCCGCATGGTTAATCCAAGAGATCGCTTGGTCTAAGGCTGCCCAGCACATCGGCTCATGCGCAGGCCCGCCATCATGCAAATAACGATCAAAGGCTGTTTGCACGGTAGGACAAAACTTCGCCTGATGCAAATAGCGTCCGAAGTGGGTCCGGCTGATCAGTTCAGCATTGCCAGCTAACTTTGATGCGCCTTCGAAGGCACCTGGCATCCCCAACTCTGCTAAGCGCTCGCCGATACGTTGTGCGCGATCAGAGCGGCCACTGCGTGTGATACGCAGTCCTTCAGAGAGCGCCGCGTTGTGCGGATCAATTCCCAAGCCAATGATGTGGACAGTCTTACCCGCCCACGTCACCGAGATCTCCACACCACAAAGATAATCCAGTCCGATTTGCTGTGCAGTCTGCTGCGCGAGCACTTGCCCAGCGAGCTCATCGTGGTCTGTCAACGACCATAAGGTCACGCCGCGCTCTTTCGCTCGTCGCGCAACAACATCAGGCGCAAGCAAACCATCCGACACAGTCGAATGGCAATGCAAATCAGCACAAAAGGATGTGGTTCGATCAGACATAGGAGCTAGACATTCAAAACTAAGGGGAACTCAAAAAATCTTCAATACAACGGACTTGATCAGCCGCCATCAGTGTTGGCGCGTGACCCACTCCAATCATCCGAACAGCCTGAGCGTTTTTATTACGGCTCAGCATTTGCGACAGCGTCTGCTCAGACAACAAATCCGAATCATTACCACGCACGATCAGTGTCGGGCAAGCTAGTGAATCGAAGGCAGACCACAAGTAGGCCTCTCCTTGCGCGGCTGCTTCAGGCGTCATTGCCTTGAACGGCTCGGCCAAAGCCAAGTCGTAATGCTTGATCCATTTGCCGTCTTGTTCGATATAGGTGTAGCGCGTCAGCGCCGCCCACTGCTCTGGGGAGTGCGGCCCAAACGAAGCCGCCGTCTGCTGAACATATTGAACCGCCTGTTCGAACGAGGCAAAACTAACCGCCTCGCCCACGTACTGCCCGATACGCGCAAGAGACACGGGCTCGATATGCGGGCCCACGTCATTCAAGACAAGACGATCTAAGCGCATTCCGGTTGGAGGCAATATCTTGGCTACTCGTGCAGGTAAAGGCCTTGGCGACTGACTAGCCGTTACAGCGAGCAAACCTGCATAGGCCAAGCCAATTAAGCCGCCCATCGAGGTGCCAACCCAAGAAAGTCGCTCCGGCTGCAGCCTGGAAATCAAGGTCACCATGTCGCTGGTATATTGCGGCACTGCATAAAACAGAGGCTGGCTGAGTCGATCAGATAGCCCTCTACCGACGACATCCGGACACACCACGCGATAGCGCTGTGATAACGCGTGGGCCAGCACATCAAAATCACGACCGGTGCGCGTCAACCCGTGCACACACAACACCACATCGTCGTTATGCGGATCACCCCATTCCCAATACGCCATCCGGTGCGTGCCCGCAGGGCTCACACAAGAAACCGCTTCAAGACGAGGTGAGTGATCCGTCATTTATTTTTTCAACATGCCGGCGTTACGAGCATCTTCCATGACCAGGGGCTGTTTCTCTTTAATGAAGGCTGGAATTTTTTCGAGCGGAATATCCACAAGTACAAAACCGCCCTCTTCCAGCCGCTTCTTGGTGGCCGCATCTGCGTTCAGTTTCGCCATGTAATCAGACATTTTTTTCTGGATATCCAGCGGTGTGCTCTTAGGCATACCAATACCACGGTAGGCACCGTCCACCCAGTTCAGCCCCAACTCTTTGAAGGTGGGCACGTCTGGCAAGGCGGGATGACGCGTCTCTGTGGCCACAGCCAGCGTACGCACACGCGCTTTTTGCTGAATGGCCAACGGCAAATAGCCCATCGCGCCATCGACGTGCATGCCGATCAGCGAAGAAATTAAGTCACCCGTTCCTTTGAAGGGAACATAATTCACTTTGACACCGGCAAGCTTATTTAAACGTTCCGTCGCCATATGATTGGCCGAATATTGCGCAGAACCTGCGAGCGTCATCTTGCCTGGATTCTTCTTGGCAGCCGCGACAAAATCTTGATAGGTTTTATAAGGACTATCCGCAGACACCATCAACGCATCAGGTGTGAAGTGGTAGTAGTACACCGCATTAATATCTTGTGTTTTGTACTGCGTACCATCCTGCAATGGCTGCAACATGATGTGCGGAATATTGACGCCCACGATGTTCGTACCGTCTGCAGGATAGGTGTTCATTTGACTCCACACCAAGGCGCCACCAGCACCCGCACGGTTAATGACAACCATGGGTTGTTTAAAGTTCTTCGCCGAAAGATCCGACTGTAGACGTGCCACCACATCAGACTCTCCGCCAGGAGGAAAGGGAATGATGTATTGAATAGGCTTGTCAGAAAACACCTGCGCCTGTCCCGCGCCAATCATCGCCATACTGACCAAGCTTGCCGCACCGAGTAGTTTTATAAAACGCATGAGATATCTCCGTTGTTGGATGTTGCTTCTTAAAGACAGCCTGAGTTTAGCTGAGTCCAACCGCTAGGTGTCATATGAATCGGGACAGAAGCTGGGATTTTCTGGGTTACTTCCTAGTGCTTAGGATGCCAGTAGCGGCGCTGCGCATCACGTTGGGCCTGGACGACCAATTTAGCGCGCTGCGAATAGACGGTAATCGCTCCATGTCGATCAGAACGCCAAAAGATGGCACCGGCTTGCCGCCACCGTCTCTGGACTGTGGCGTCAGGGTGCTGGAATCGGTTGCGATGCCCCACTAACGCAACGACATGTCGGGCGCGCGTCGCCTGCACAAACTCAGCGCTCGACGAAGTCGCCGAGCCGTGGTGGGGAGCCACCACCACCTCCGCGTTGAGCGCATCACCAAAGGTCTTCACGAGTGCACGCTCTTTTTGTGCGGGCAAGTCTCCGGGGAGCAAGGCTGTATGATGCTCCCCGGCAATTTTTAACACGCAGCTCTGGGCGTTTGTACTCAATTTCAACTTACGTGTCTTTTGTTTGGAGCTATCCAAGAGAGTTGGACTACTTTCCTGTGGATGCAAGAAGGTAAAGGTCACCCCATCCCACTGCCAAGTATCACCGGCAGTACAACGAAGACCCGGCTGCTGCAGCCGAGCAGATAAATCGAACGAGGCATAAAGATGTGGAACCGCGAAATGTGCCATCACAGAGCGCAATCCGCCGGCGTGATCAGAGTCCGCGTGCGATACCACTAGCGCATCCAATGTGCGTACACCAAGCGCGCGCAATATCGGAATCACGACGCGCTGCCCAGCATCGGTTTGGCCCATCGGTGGGCCTGTGTCAAACAGCAGATTACGCGTGGCAGTACGCACCAAAAGTGCTGCGCCCTGCCCGACATCCAGGGCAGTGATCGTCCAGTCCCCTGCAGCCGGTCGCGCGGGCTGCCAAGCTAGTGCAGGTAACATCAAACACCAACCAGTCCAGCGAACCGGCACACCAACTGGCAGTAAGGCCCAGGCCGTCCCCAGCAGCGCAATGAGCAGCCATCCCACAGGCATCGCGGCAACATCCAAGGCAGACCAGCGCCCTTGCGCGAGCCAAGTCACAGGGATGAGCACCGCATGTAGCGCAGCATGCGCACACCAAGCGAGTCCAGCCGTGACGACATCCAAGACTGGCCAGGTGGAGAACAGCCCGAGCAACAGAGCTAGCGGTGTCACGATAAAAGTCACAACCGGAATCGCCAAGGCATTGGCAAAGGGCGAAGTCAGCGACACTTGCTGAAACAGAAAAGCCAACGCCGGTGTCATTGCGACGGTAATCAACCATTGCAGACGCGAGGCCTCCCTGAGCGCAACCCAGACCCGTGTCCAAACCTTTGCGGACCGGCCCTCATCGAGGGCCTGTTGCGCAGCACTAAACAGCACGGCGACCGCGCCGAATGACAACCAAAAACCGGTCGCAAGGGGCGCCCAGGGATCCAACACCACCAATACAGCCGCTGCAAAACACAGGACGCCTGACACTGAGACAGCAAGCCTGAGCATCAATGCCAGGCAAACGACCAACAGCATAAAGAAGGTGCGTTGGGCTGGCACACCCCACCCCGCCAACAAGCAATAGCCAAGCCCGACAACAGCGGAGGCACTGGCAGCCATCACACGGGCAGGAATCCACTCGCAGAGCGCCCGTCCCTTAAACCTGAGCCGCCGCCCAAGCAGCAGCATCAGCGCACCCCCCATGGCAGCAATCATCGTGACGTGGGAGCCCGATATCGATACCAAGTGCGTGATGCCTGTCAAATTAAACACGCGCCAATGTTCAGCCTGCACACTATCCTGATCGCCAATCGCCAGCGCAATGAGGACCGCTCCATACAGTTTGTTTCCCACATGTTTGCGCATGCGTGTCCGCACGGCTTGCCGCACGCGCCCAATGACGACAGACACGCTGGCCCACGACTCCTCTCTCTGCCATACTGGCAGTCCACGCACACGGCCGATCGCTCGCACGTTTCGGGCAAATGCATGTCCTTCGTAATCAAAGCCGTGGGGGTTAGACAAGCCGCGGGGCGATCGCAGAATGAGCGCAGCACGCCACACCTGGCCTGGCACCAAATCCTGTTTGACTGCACCAGGCGCGACACGCCAGGCCACTTCGATATCGCGCGGCACGCCTGGCGGAATCGGATCAAGCACGCTTGCGGCAAACCGCAGACTATCAGACTGATCCCGTACCATCGATTCAATCCGAAACACAGTACGCGTGACGACGTCCTCAAGGCGGGGATCTAGCTGATCTTGCAGCCGTAGTTCGGCGCGCCAACCCACCCAAGTCATCATGGCAGCTGCGACCAACGCGCACACTACTGCACGCTCGGCAATACGCACCCGCCTCGCGCAACACAGGACCGCCACAACGGCAAGCACGCAGGTCAGCTGACTAAGCCATCGCAAGTCAGGTAAAACCGGCAGGCTCAACATGTAGGAAGCCACGACCACGCACAGAAACCCGAGAATTCGTCCCATCGACACACCGTGCAAAGCACAGCATGGTGCTGGCAATCAAGGTTGGATGCAATCCCGGGTGGACGGATCTGCCCGGGTGGGTCTAGCCCTCAGTACGAGGCAAGCTCAAGGTCAGCCGCAAGCCTTTGTCGTCGGTATTTTGCGCCGTCAAGCTGCCACCATGCAAGACAGCGATGCTGCGTGCGATGCTCAAGCCCAACCCAGTACCGCCGGTATCACGACTACGTGACGCCTCGACTCTGTAGAACGGCTCAAACAAGTTGGGCAGCTCCGTCGCCGGAACACCTACGCCCTCATCTTCCACCACGATCTGCAATACCTGTGCGGAATCGGTGATCCGCACATGCGCAGTCTGACCGTATTTAATGGCGTTCTCAATGACATTCGCCAAGCAACGTTTTAGGGATTGCGCTCGACCTAAGAAGTCACTCTTGGCAAACCCGTCAATTGTGACAACCTGCCCTAGCTCTTGGCAATCTGCCTGAAGCCCGTTCAACAAAGCGTTGATATCGATGTCGTGCAGAGGCTCGCCGTCTTGCACGCCGCGCATGTAATCCAGCGTGCCGCTCACCATCGACTCGAGCTCAGCGAGATCTTGTTTAAATTTCGCTTGTGTCACTTCGTGTTCAAGTAATTCCGCGCGCAACCGCATGCGTGTGATGGGTGTTTTTAAGTCATGCGACATCGCCGTCAAAATGCGTGTGCGGTCGCTTAGATACTTTGACAAACGCGCCTGCATCTCATTGAGTGCTCGCGCAGCGCTCGCCACCTCGGTGGGGCCGGTCTCTGCGAGTGGTGCGCGGTCTATATTTTCCCCGAGGCGTTCGGCTGCCTGCGCAAAGTTCTTGAGCGGACGCGTCACCCAGCGCACACCGAACCACGCAAGCCCAATCATCGCCAACAGCAACACGAGCGCACTGACAACCGCACGTAGCGGCCAAGACATGGTTTGCGGCTCAAGCGTGGAATCGACACTTAACCACACACCATCCACTAATCGCACATGCGCCACGAGCGCGGGAGCCCCCCCGCCACGGATCTCACTGCGGGCTCTATGCTCACCGTGCTCATAGGCCGACCGCGACGGGCGAACCTGTTCAGGCGAACGTGCGCGGATATCCACCCAGATCTCTCTGTCACGACCAAGCTTGTGTCGCAACATCGACAAAAATACCGACTCCTGCGGACTCGGTTCTTGAGCGAGCTGTTTGAGCTGCGGTGCGTTGCCATGTAGACCGATTCTGAGTTGCGGAGATCTGAGCACCCGAATGATGCGCTCGCGCTCTGCAGCGTCACTGGAATCGAGTAGTTGGGCAATATCAATGACTCTCATAATGGACTGCATCCCACTTGCCCGTGCGAGAAACTCTCCGCGGTCGTGCAAAAGGATGCTCAGACTCACCACCTGCGCAAGAATCAAACCACCTACAAACACGATGACTAAGCGGCTTGATAAGGATCGGGGTAACCAGCGCATCAGTGTTCTACCTCAACCTCAGATGCCAAGACATAGCCTTGCCCACGGGCTGTTTTAATCAACACGGGCTCCTTGGGGTTATCCTGCAGTCGTCGCCGCACACGACTCACTTGCAGATCAATGCTCCGATCATAAGGATCTGCTTCGCGCGACTGCGTGAGGTCAATCAGCTGATCGCGCGTGAGTACGCGGTTCGGATGATCAAGAAAGATGCGCAGCAGCCTGAACTCGGTGCCGCTCAGTGCGACGCGTGAACGGTCCGGCGCAATTAAATCGCGAGTCGCAATTTCAAGCGTCCAGCCAGAGAAATGAATGAGTCGCGCTTCATCGGGCCTAAGGTTCAGCGGCAAGGCACGGGCACGACGCAAAATGCTTTTGATCCGAGCCACAAGTTCACGCGGATTGAACGGTTTAGCCAGATAGTCGTCTGCGCCCATCTCCAGCCCAACGATCCGATCAATTTCTTCGCTGCGTGCTGTGAGCATCAACACCGGCACATCCGACTGGCTGCGAAGCTCTCGGCAGAGCGTCAAACCATCCTCGCCTGGCAGCATCAGGTCCAGCACAATCAAATCTGGCATGGCCACTGCAATCGCTGCGCGCATCGAGCGACCATCACCCGCGACTGAGATGCGATAGCCTTGCTTTTGCAGATATTCGCTCAGTAACTCCCGGATATCCCGGTCATCATCTACGACAAGTATGTGATCCATGTTGTCATCATGCCTTTCAAGCTTCACTCTGACCAGCATCTTTTCCAGAAAATTGTATTGCAATGTGTCAAAACCCTTAATTTGGACCAAGCGTTACAAAACGCGGCTTGTTTGACACACAAAACGGCATTGACCCTGATTGAATACGTCTTGTCCGCAGCACAACTTTCGCTGAGACACTTTTTAACTTCAAGAGGAATACAACATGAACACACCACGTAAATTCGCAGCTCGCCTGATGGCCACCGTTGGTTTTGGCCTGGTGATGGTGACCGCGCACGCACAGACTAGCCCCACTCCGTCTAACCCCCAGGCCCCAGCAGCCTCACAACCTCAGTGCCAAGGCCACGGTGGAAAAGGTCACGGCATGCATCAGGGGATGGGACAAGGCATGCAAGGCGAAGGCGGCAAACAGGCCAAAGCGTGTGGCAGTGACCGTCACGCAGCCGTGCGAGAACTCATGACCGAGCAAGAGCGGCAAGCAATCAAGGAAAAAATGCGTGCCGCAAAATCGCCAGAGGAACGTCAACAGCTGAAGACGGCTAACCGTGCGGAAATGGAAAAACGCGCGAAAGAAAAAGGCATCACGCTCCCAGCGCCTCGCTCTGGCCCACACGGCCATGGTAACAACCAATCGGGTTAATCCCGATACCGCGGGTGCCGTGCATTCACTGGCACGGCATCCGCAACAACCCTCTTCGTGATAAGGTTTAGACATCTTCTACCAAGGGATGTTTAAACATGTCGGATTCAAAGAACCGCAACACGCGTCTGCTGCGCACGGGGCGCAATCACAGCGGTTGGGTCAACGCACCCGTGTCCCGTGCAAGCACTTATGTGTTTGATACGGTCGAGGCGTGGCGCGATACCCGTAAACGCCGAGAAACCGAACGCCTCCCGTCCTACGGCGCGCGCGGCACGGACTCCACCTATGCGCTCGAAGATGCCGTTGTTGAACTTGAAGCCGGCCATCGCGGGTTCTTATTTCCAACAGGCCAGGCCGCAATCGCCGTCACGCTACTGGCGTTCTTAAAACCTGGCGACCATATTCTTTTAAGCGACGCCTCGTACGAGCCCGTTCGCAATTTCTGCAAGCACCAGCTCGCAGACCTCGGGATTTCGCATACGTTTTATCCCCCAGATGGCAGCGGCATCGAAGCCCTCATTCAACCCAATACAAAGATCTTATATGTAGAGTGCCCAGGCACCATCACCTACGACATGCTGGACTTACCGCTTGTCAGTGCTATCGCAAAAAAGCACAACCTCTGGGTGATCGCGGACAATACCTGGGGCTCCGGTTGGCTGTATCAGCCACTTGCGCTCGGGGCCGATATCTCCATCACCGCAATTACGAAATACATTGGTGGACACTCAGACTTGATGATGGGTGCCTCCGTTGCGAACGAGCGCGCCTGGCCTGCCCTGCAAAAGGCCACCTACGGCTTTGGCCAAACCGTCGGAGCGGACGATGCCTTCATGGCACTGCGGGGCGTGCGCTCCATGCCGATACGCATGCAGGCCCACGGGGCCAGCGCGCTGCGTGTTGCACGGTGGTTGCAGACCCGTCCAGAAATTGCTCATGTTTTTTGTCCAGCGTTGCCGGATGATCCAGGCCATGTGCTCTGGAAGAAACATTGCCACGGCATGAACGGGCTGATCTCGTTTGAGCTCAAGAAACAGTATTCCCAAAGCCAAGCCGAAGGCGTGATCGATGCGCTTGAGTTATTTGGACTTGGCGCATCGTGGGGTGGGTTTGAAAGTTTGGTGATGCCAACCGATTTAGCTGGAACCCGCGTCCTGACGGACTGGCGCCAGCGCGGCGCTGTCGTACGCATACATATCGGGCTCGAAGATACGGAAGATCTGATCGCCGATTTAACTCAGGCACTGAACAGACTTACCTAAACACAGTTATAAGCCCAATGCAAGGTTTAATGTTGGACATGCACTGCGCGCAGCATGCGCAGTCTTGATCAGCACTTCCTCGTACGATATGCCACGCAACTCGGCAAGCGCATGTGCGATACGCCTAACCTCAGCCGGTTCATTTCGGCGTGTCTCGGTCAACCAGGCCGGCGCAATATCGGGCGCGTCGGTCTCCAGCACAATCGACTCTAAAGGCAAGGCACAAGCGAGTCTTCGAATCTGTAGCGCACGCGCGTAGGTCATTGCTCCACCAAAGCCAAGTGCAAACCCTGCATCGATAAACTGCTGCGCTTGTTGCACGCTACCATTGAAGGCATGCGCAAGTCCGCCACGCACGGGATGGCGGCGAAGATATTTCAGCAAGACATCCTGCGAACGTCTGACATGAAGAATCACCGGCAAATCAAATTCGATTGCGAGTTTTAGCTGCGCGACATAAAAACGTTCTTGCTTGACACGCGCTTCACCTTGTGAAATCTCAGGCACGAAGAAATCTAAACCAATCTCACCCACCGCCACTAAGTGGGGATCACCACGTCTCGCTTCCAACGCGTGACGCAGTTGCACTAAGGCCTGATCATCCACGTGCTGCACATACATCGGGTGAACGCCCAACGCATACGCACCGCCAGGAATCGAGTGGGCAAGCGTGCGAACAATCTCAAAATTGGAGGGATCTACAGCAGGAATAAGGATGCCTTGAACGCCTGCCGCAAGCGCGCGGGCGATGACGGCCTCGCGGTCTAGCGCAAACTCAGACGCATCGAGATGGCAATGGGTGTCAAGTAGCATCAACCAGTCGCCCGGCATCCATCAGCAAGCGCCTGTCAGCCAGCGCTGCGAGCTCTGGATCATGCGTCACAATCAAAAATGCTGTTTTAGCGTCTGCGTTAACTTGTTTGAGCAGATCAAACATGCGGTGTGCGGTGTGGCGATCTAGATTGCCGGTGGGTTCGTCGGCTAGGACACAGGCTGGGCGATTCACCAACGCGCGGGCGAGCGCAACGCGCTGACGCTCGCCACCCGAGAGTTGACCGGGATAGTGCAAGACCCGTTCGCGTAGCCCGACCATTTCAAGAAAAATCTGCGCCTCGGCACGCGCGGCCTCGCGGTCTTGTCGACCTACGATACGAGGCATCGCAACGTTATCTAGCGCAGTGAATTCCGTCAGCAAATGGTGGAACTGATACACAAACCCTAAGCCACGATTACGCAAACGACTGCGCTGCGATTCAGACAAGCCGTGACTGGACTGCCCGGCGACCTCGATCGTGCCGGCACTCGGTTTGTCTAAGAGCCCCAAAATGTGCAGTAACGTGCTTTTGCCAGAACCGGAAGCGCCGACCACCGCAACCATTTCCCCAGGTGCGATCGACAGGTTGACATGGTTCAGCACGTCTATCCGCGCACCGCCTTCGTCGTAGTGCTTACAAACATTCTCAGCGCGCAACGCAATATCAGTCATGGCGTAACACCTGAGCGGGTTGCAGGCGCGAGGCACGCCAGCTTGGATACAACGTCGCGACTAGCGACATCACCAAAGACGTCAGGCCGATTGTCATCACGTCGTTCAAACGTACATCCGACGGCAGAGCGCTGATGAAATAAATTTCGCGCGGCAAGAATTGAACACCCAAAAACCGTTCGATTGCTGGCACGAGCACATCCACATTCAGGGCGATCAGCGTGCCGCCCACGACCCCAGTCAGCGTGCCTAGCACTCCAATCATGGCTCCTTGTACAAGAAAAATACGCGCAATCTCTGACGGGGTGGCACCAAAACTTCTGAGAATTGCAATGTCAGACTGTTTGTCTTTGACTGCCATCACCAAAGAAGACAATAAATTAAAGGCCGCCACGGCAACAATCAAGGTCAAGATCAAAAACATCATGCGCTTTTCAGTTTGCACTGCTGCGAACCATGTGCGATTGTTGCGCGACCAATCCGCCACCATCACGGTGTTCGGTAAAAGCGGCACAAGCGACTGGGCGATTTCAGGTGCGCGGTGCATGTCGTCGACGCGTAAACGCACGCCCGCCAGAGCCCCATCACGAAACACTTTTGCTGCATCGGTTGCATCAACGAACGCCAGAGACGAGTCGTATTCAAAGTGCCCCGAGCGGAAGGTACCCACGACCGTGAACTGACGCATACGCGGCGAAAACCCAGCCGGACTGACATTCGCCGCAGGGGCAAGCATCATCACGGTTTGGCCAACCCGCACCTGCAACATATCTGCTAAGTCTTGTCCCAACACGATGCCAAAGGTTCCAGGCTTGAGGTCGGTCAGGCGACCGTCCACCATCTGCCTACCCGCATCGGATACGTCTTTTTCGGCAACGGGATCAATGCCCCGGACCTGCACACCGCGCAAGCCTTGGCCACGCATCAGCATGCCCTGCGCGGCGACAAACGGCGCGCCAGCCAACACCGAGGGCGAGCGCTTGGCGCTCGCGACGAGCGTCTGCCATCCTTCCAGTGCTGTGAGAGGATCTGGCCCTGGTACAAAAATTTCAACGTGGGGCAGGACCGACAACATACGGTCCCTGACCTCTTTCTGAAACCCGTTCATGACCGAAAGCACCACGATCAACGCGGCAACCCCCAGACCGATTCCTGCCATCGAGCTCGCCGCGACAAACGAGACGAAGCGATCACGTCGACCGCCTCGGCCGCGCAAGCTACTCAAGCCCGCATAACGGGCGCCAATCCAGATTTCGTAAGGTAGTTTCAGCACACCGGCATTATTGCATCAAACCCCCGCAAGGCCAGCCATCCCACTACAATGAAACCATGGAAATCATCATCCCCGGCTGTCTGGTACCGACCTCTGTCGCACCAGACCTGGCTGTAGAGCTAAAAAAACATTGTCCGCGCTTAATTGACGTGCTGACACAGCGCGCTGCCGACGTGCTCCCCCTGCCCCCTGAGCAGACGGGCTGCACCCCACAAGAGGCCCTGCACCTGCGCAGGCTTGGGTACGAGGAGGCTGCACTCAACCTCGGCGCTGGGCTGGCGCCACTCGCAGCAGGTATCCACACCGGTCGCGAGCCAGTTTGGGTCGCACAGTTATGTTCGGTTGTCGTGGGACGCGAGGGTGCACGCATGCTCGCACCCCACTCACTGCACATTGCGCAGCACGAAGCGGACGCCCTCTTTGAATCTGCCAGTATGTTGTGGTCCGGCTCAGAGATTTCAGCCTTGGCGCTGCAGACCAATCTTTGGCGGATTTGGCCAGGCCACGGCGCGCAGACGCCATCGATGAGCCCAGACGCGGTATCCCAAATGTCGCTCGCAGACTGGTGGCCCCAAGAGGCTAGTTTTAAGGCCTGGCGTCGTCTGCTCAACGAGATCCAGATGCTTTGGCATACGCACCCAGTTAACGAGCAGCGCGCGCAGCGTGGTCTACCCCCTATTAACTCGCTCTGGCTCTATGGCGGCGCGGCGGGGTGGCGTCCCACGGCTGCCTCAGACCCGTTAGAAACAATCGACTTGCTGTCTGACGCATGCCTAGAAGGTGATTGGGCAGGATGGATTGCCCAGCTCCCGGCTGTAGACGGTTGTCTTGAAGTCACCTTGAAACGCGCAGAGGCAAAGGGCGCGTCACCCCTCATTACCCTGACAGGCCAACGCACGGCCGTGCGTTTGGCGCACCACACACCAAGCTGGTGGCAACACCTTGTACCTCGACGCAAGCACAACTGGACCGACTGGTGGAATCTCCAAAACTGACGATTCGTCGCAGCAACGATGCGGCGGCACAACGACTGGCAGGCTCGGGCCTACACCCACTGCTTGCACGGCTGTGGGCCGCGCGCGGCATCACGCAAGCCGATGATGTGCGTCTTGAATGGCCCGCCATGCTGCCACCCAAGACGCTGACGCAAAACGAATACGCAGCAGTGCTGCTAGCCGATGCCATCCAGGCCGGCAAACGCATGCTCATCGTCGCCGATTACGATTGCGATGGAGCGACCGCGTGTGCGGTGGGCATACGCGCGCTGCGCGCCATGGGCGCCATCGTTGACTTTTTAGTGCCGAACCGTTTTGAGACAGGCTACGGTCTGTCAGAAGCCGTCGTCGACTTAGCACTCGTGCACAAAGCGGGTCGCCCTGATTTACTCATTACCGTGGATAACGGCATCGCCAGTGTGGAAGGCGTCGCCGCCGCAAACCGCCATGGACTGGGTGTGATCGTCACCGATCACCATCTGCCCGGGCAGACGCTCCCCGAGGCGCTTGCGATCGTGAACCCCAATCAACCGGGCTGCGACTTTCCCTCCAAGAATCTTGCGGGGGTCGGCGTCATTTTTTATTTAATGATCGCTCTGCGTGCTGAGCTCAGAAAGCGCGACGTCTTTACCCAAGCGGAGGCACCGAAGCTTGAAGGACTCGCTGATCTCGTCGCCCTCGGCACAGTCGCCGATGTCGTCAAGCTCGACTCCAACAATCGTCTGCTGGTGACACGCGGCCTAGACCGGATGCGACGCGGGCTGATGCAACCCGGGATCCGTGCCCTCTTTGCCGTCAGCGCACGAGATCCCCAGGCTGCGAGTGGTTTTGATCTTGGCTTTGCTCTAGGCCCCCGCATCAACGCAGCGGGACGCTTAGCCGATATGGGCTTGGGCATACGCTGCCTCACCACCGACGACGACATGGAGGCGCTCGAACTCGCACGTGAGCTCGACACGATCAACCGTGAACGCCGCCAGATTGAAACCGTCATGAAAGAACAGGCCTTAAGCGCGACGGACTCCTTTGAGGCGGGTCATGTTGGCGCCTCAGTGTGCGTGATGCACCCCGAATGGCATCAAGGCGTCGTGGGACTCGTGGCGTCACGACTGAAAGACCGATTTTTTCGGCCCACGCTGGCGTTTGCACCGGCCGGCGAAGATGAACTGCGGGGCTCCGGTCGCTCGATTCCTGATGTGCATCTGCGTGACGTTCTGGATCTAGTCTCAAAGCGCCATCCTGGACTAATCCGCAAGTTTGGCGGCCATGCCATGGCGGCGGGCCTGACCTTGGGACGAGACGATTTTGACCAGTTCGTCCCGGCGTTTGAACAAGCGGTGATCGAAATGACCGGTCGCAAGAGTTTTGAACCCGTGATTGAAACGGATGGCTCGCTCGAAACCGGCTACGCGAATGCGCAAGTCGCTGGTTTATTAGCCCAAGAGGTATGGGGCGCTGGCTTTGCCGCCCCGCTTTTTCTAGATGAGTTTCGGATTCGGAACCAGAAACTGGTCGGCGAGAAACACCTCAAACTCGTGCTCGAGCGCGGTTCGCAACGCTTTGATGCCATTTGGTTTGGACGCACAGACAGCCTGCCCGAGCGCATCCAGGCCGCCTATCGGCTCGAACAAAACGTCTGGAACGGCATGGTTTCCGTTCAACTCGTCCTAGAACACGCCCAGGCGCCGTAATCCCTTGCTGCGTCCGTTAAAATACCCCGTTCACTTAAACAAATTTAGTTAAACAGCTGGAAGCATACGCATGGAAGCCGAACGTCAGAACCAAATCGCCTCAAGACTCGCCGACTACAGTGCGCGCGAGTCTGCACTTCGGGGGTATCTTTGACTTCGATGTCAAAGCTGAACGTCTGCACGTCGTTAATGCCGAACTAGAAGAACCGAACGTCTGGAACGATCCAAAACGCGCCCAGGATCTTGGTCGCGAAAAAAAAAGTATTGAAGATGTTGTGACCACGCTAACGGCGTTGGCCCAATCCATCACCGACTCTCGCGAACTCTTTGAACTGGCCGCCGCGGACAACGACGATCCCACCTTAGAAGCCATTGAGGCCGACGCCGACGGTTTTCAAAGCACCCTCGAAGGGATGGAATTTCGCCGGATGTTTTCAAACCCGGCTGATCCACTGAACTGCTTTTTAGATATCCAGGCCGGCGCGGGCGGCACCGAAGCACAAGACTGGGCCTCAATGTTGCTCAGACAATACCTGCGCTATGCCGAACGCAAGGGGTTTAAAGCAGAGTTACTCGAAGAATCTGAAGGCGAAGTGGCCGGTATTAAATCAGCCACGATCAAGATCGAAGGCGAATACGCCTTCGGCTTTCTGCGCACAGAAAGTGGTGTCCATCGCCTGGTACGCAAAAGCCCGTTCGATTCCTCGGGCGGACGCCACACCTCTTTTGCGAGCGTCTTTGTGTACCCAGAAGTCGACGACTCGATTGAGATCGATATCAATCCTGCCGACCTACGCATCGATACTTACCGGGCCAGTGGCGCGGGTGGACAGCACATCAACAAGACCGACTCGGCCGTACGTATTACGCACCTTCCGACCAATATCGTGGTTCAGTGCCAGAACGACCGTTCGCAGCACCGTAACCGCGCCGAGGCCATGCAAATGCTGAAATCGCGTCTCTTTGAGCTTGAGATGCGCAATCGCATGGCCGAGCAACAGAAAATGGAAGACGCCAAGACCGATGTGGGCTGGGGTCATCAAATCCGTTCCTATGTACTGGATCAGAGCCGTATTAAAGACCTGCGCACCAACGTTGAAATCTCCAACACACAAAAAGTGCTGGATGGCGATCTCGATCCCTTCATTCAAGCCAGCCTAAAGCAAGGAGTCTGAGCACATGACGACGATTACGATTATTACCGGTACGACACGTGGCCTGGGCGCCTCAATGGCAGAGCAACTGGCCACAGCAGGTCAGCACCTCGTGACGCTTTCGCGTAAAACCTCAGACGCACTTTCGGTGATCGCGACCAAGCACAGCACTACCCTGACCCAACTTAATGTCGATTTGGGGGATGCAAGCGCGCTGGCGAAAGCGGCACTGACCCTCAAAGCATTAATTGCCGGACATGATCGCGTACGCTTTATTCATAACGCGGGTATTGTTACCCCGATTGATCAAGCTGAGAACCTGAATGACTTAGCCGTGATCAATAACGCTTTCCAAGTCAACATCACCTCAGCGATCTACCTGACGGCTCAGGTGCTCGCAGCAAGCAACACCGCGAAAGATCGGCGCATACTGTTGATCTCTTCGGGTGCGGGGCGCAATGCCAGCTCGGGCTGGGGTGTGTACTGCGCCACCAAAGCTGCGATGGATCGCTATGCGGAGGCTGTCAAGCTTGATCTGGGTGATCGCGCACGCATCACCTCCATGGCGCCAGGTGTGATCGATACCGACATGCAAGTGACGATTCGCAGCACACCCAAAGAAGCACTACCCTCACTCGATCGCTTCGTAGGCTTTCATCAAAACAAACAACTTGGCGCGCCCGATGCGGTGGCAAGACGCATCCTGACTGCCCTCGAGAGCGACGGCTACGGCTCGACAACCATCGACGATATTCGTCAATACCCCGCCTAATCATGACTGATAACCAAACCCCACAGCAAGACGAAAACCACCTGATCGCCGAACGCCGGAGCAAGCTTGCCGCCATCCGGGCGCGCGGCATTGCGTTTCCCAATGACTTCGTGCCAGCCGACCGCGCCGAGCCCTTACACCTTCGCTATGGCGAGCAGGATCAGGCCACCCTTGCTGCCGCCGCGCATCCCGCCAGCGTGGCTGGGCGGATGATGCTCAAGCGCGTGATGGGCAAAGCGAGTTTTGCAACACTGCAAGACAGCACCGGGCGCATTCAGATTTATCTGGATCGTAATTCTTTGGGTGAAGAGAACTACGACGACTTCAAACAGTGGGATATCGGCGACATCATCGCCATTACCGGTCAAGTCTTCAAAACCAATAAAGGTGAACTGTCGATTCACGCGGCGACAGCACGTGTGCTCGCCAAGTCGCTGCGCCCCTTACCCGATAAGTTCCACGGGATCTCCGACCAAGAGTTGCGCTACCGTCAACGCTATGTTGACCTGATCATGACTGAGCAAACGCGCCAAACCTTTGCGGCGCGCAGCAAAGCCATCAGTGCGATCCGCCAAACCATGGTGGATGCGGGCTTCCTGGAAGTTGAAACTCCGATGTTGCACGGCATACCAGGCGGCGCAGCGGCGAAGCCCTTTATTACGCACCACAACGCGCTCGACATGGAAATGTTTTTGCGCATTGCGCCAGAGCTTTACTTAAAGCGCTTGGTGGTCGGTGGCTTTGAACGTGTCTTTGAAATCAATCGGAACTTTCGTAACGAAGGTGTGAGCCCCCGTCACAATCCAGAATTTACGATGATGGAGTTCTACGCGGCCTACACAGATTACCAGTGGCTCATGGACTTCACGGAACAGATTATTCGTGCGGCTGCCATGCACGCTTGCGGCACAGCCACCCTCACCTATCAAGGTCGCGAGCTTGATCTCTCTAAACCTTTCCATCGCCGCACCATCGTTCAGTCGATTCTTGAGCACGCACCACAATTTACCGAAGCACAACTTGGCGATATCGACGTTGTGCGCACTGAGCTCAAAAAGCGCGGTGTCGATGTTAATGCACCAAACCTGGCACGTGCGGGCTTAGGTGCGTTGCAACTCGCGCTATTTGAAGAAACGGCGGAGTCGCAGCTTTGGGAACCAACCTACATCATCGACTACCCTATTGAGGTCTCACCCCTCGCGCGCGAATCTGATACACGCCCTGGCATTACCGAACGTTACGAACTGTTCATCACGGGTCGTGAAATCGCCAACGGCTTCTCTGAGCTCAATGACCCAGAAGATCAAGCCGCGCGTTTCCATGCACAAGTGCAAGCGAAAGATGCAGGTGACGAAGAAGCGATGTATTACGACGCCGACTATATTCGTGCACTCGAATACGGCCTACCCCCGACAGGTGGGTGCGGCATTGGCATTGATCGTTTAGTGATGTTGCTGACCGATAGCCCAAGCATTCGCGATGTGATTTTGTTCCCACATCTGCGCAAAGAAGACTAAACGCGGGGAGCAAACGCGCGGGCTAACAGGCACGCGCGTCGCGGTTTATCAGGACTGATAGGGCTTGAGCCACTTCAAGCCTTCTTCTACGGTTGTGCGGGGACGGTACTCACACCCTATCCAGCCCTTGTACCCAAGCGCTGCAATGCGTTCAAACACGGCGGGGTACGCGATCTCACCCTCGTCGGGCTCATTGCGTGTCGGAACGGCTGCGATCTGGATATGACCGATATGCGGCATGTACTGACCGAGTTTTGTCAGGATATCGCCTTCAGACACACCCACATGGTAGACGTCAAACATCAGTTTGATGTTGTCGCGTCCGCAGACTTCGCGGATGGCATTTGAATCTGCCTGACGCGAGTAAAAGTAACCAGGCTTATCGCGCTGGTTGATCGCTTCTAGCAGCAAGGTAATGCCGTGTGGGGCAGCGACGTCCGCTGCCCATTGCAAGTTCGCAATAAACGTCTTGCGTGCTCCGGGCTCCATCTGCGCGCTCGCCAAGCCAGGCATCACATGAATCGCTGGAGCACCGCTACCTACACACCACTGCAAGGATTGATCAAAGGCCTTTTTGAAATCCGCTTCGCGTCCAGGCAAGGCGCCCAGACCGGATTCACCAATACTGGCATCCCCCACCGGGGTGTTCACTGCCAGCAAGGTTAGGTTCAAGCGTTTGACCGCAGCGCGGACCTCTTGGGCTGGCGTGTCATAGGGCCACTGCAGCTCGATCGCTTTAAAACCATTTTTTGCAGCGCGCTCAATACGCTCGAGCAAAGGGAGTTGCGACCACAAAAAACCTAGGTTTGCAGAGAATCTGACCATTTGTAGCCGCCTGTATTCAATAACCGGTTTTAGATGCTGTCGGCGCTTTCGCACCACGCGCGGTTGCAACCGCCGCCTTTGCAGCTGCAGCCATCAAGGCGGCCTCGTTACCCGGCGTCACCATCTGAAAACCCTGGCTCACGCGCATAGCAGCCGCTTCGCCTGAGGAACAGAAAATTCCAGCAATCTTGCCATGGGCAATCGCACGCTCACGGATATGGGCAACCGCCTGAATCACCACCGGATCATCTGACTCGGACTTTGGCACCGAGCCTAAGGCCAATGCGAGATCGTTAGGGCCGATGTAGATGCCATCCAAGCCTTCCATCGCCAAAATCTTGTCGAGGTTATCCAATCCCGCTTGCGTCTCGATCATGCCGAGCGTCAACATTTCTTTATCGGCCTGGGGGTAGTAATCCGCACCGGCGTATAACAAAGCACGCGCAGGACCAAAAGAACGTTGTCCGAGCGGTGGGTAACGACACGACGACACAAAGCTTGCCGCGTCATCCACCGTCGAGATCATGGGGCAAATAATGCCGTAGGCACCGCTGTCGAGTAAGCGCATGATTTGCGCTGGGTCGTTCCAGGGCACGCGTGCCAAAGGAATCGTTGGCGTGGCGGACAACGCTTGAAACATCGGTAAGGCGGCATCAATGCCAATCATGCCGTGCTGGAGATCCACCGTCACCGAATCAAAGCCCGCGTGACCGATGACTTCAGCTGAATAAGAAGAAGGAATGGCGAGCCAACCGTTGATCACGGGCTGCCCAGCGGCAATCTTTTGACGAATCGAATTTTCTCTCATGTTGTCTCCGACCACATTTGTTAAAGGGTCATTCTAATGGTTTTCTTTGGCGTGATTGATCGTGTAGCGTGGGATCTCAATTACCAGATCCGCTTGTGCAACCTTGGCCTGACAAGCCAAACGTGAGGTTGTTGACAAACCCCAGGCGCGATCGAGCAGATCTTCTTCAGAGTCGGTCGCTTCAGCCAAGGAACCGAAGCCTTCTTTGACCAATACATGGCAGGTAGTACACGCACACGACAATTCGCAAGCGTGCTCGAGTTCAATATGGTTGTTTAACAGGACCCGACAAATCGACTCGCCAACGGGCGCGTCTTGAATGACCGAACCGTTCGGACAAACATCAGGATGGGGTAGAACTGTAATCTTTGGCATACGAGGTCCGTGCTTATGAATGAACGTGCGATTGATATTCGCGTGAATTGAATTCGATTAGAGCGAGTCGAGCGATTTTCCGGTCAAGGCGGCACGAATACTGCGATCCATGCGCTTGGCCGCAAAGTCATCGGTCGCATCCGAGAGCGCTTTGGTGGCAAGACGCATTTTTTCAACATCGTCACCGTTCGCCGTCTCAAGCGTGGACTGCAATTGCTGGGCAATGCGTGTTTGGTCCGCTGCACTCAGCAAATCAGAATCGCTTGCCAAGGCAGCACGCACAGATTCAATCAACTGTTGCGCATCGACTTGCTGCTCTTTGAGCATTCGCATCTGCGCATCGTAATCTGCCTGTTTTAACCCTTCGGTCAACATGCGAGCCACTTCGTCATCACTCAACCCGTAGGAAGGCTTGACCGTAACAGACGCCTCTACTCCCGAGCCGAGCTCGCGCGCCGTCACACTCAACAAACCGTCGGCATCGACTTGAAACGTCACACGAATTTTGGCGGAGCCCGCCACCATCGGCGGAAACCCACGCAGCTCAAATCTTGCGAGCGAGCGACAGTCTGCGACGAGATCGCGTTCACCTTGCACAACGTGCACCGCCAAGGCGGTCTGCCCGTCTTTAAAGGTTGTAAATTCTTGCGCACGCGCCACCGGAATGGTGCTGTTGCGCGGAATGATGTGCTCCACCAACCCACCCATGGTCTCAAGACCCAGCGTGAGCGGTGTCACGTCCAATAGCAGCCAGTCTTCGCCTGGATTACGGTTACCTGCAAGCAAATTAGCCTGCAAGGCAGCACCCAAGGCGACAACCTCGTCTGGGTTCAAATCCGTTAAGGGCGCTGAACCAAAGAAAGCACCCACGGACTGACGCACGATAGGCATGCGCGTCGCACCACCCACCATCACAACGCCCTTTATATCCTTGATAGATAACGACGCATCTTTGAGAGCCTGTCGTGCACAGTCTAGCGTGCGATCAATCAAACCAGAGGCCATCGCTTCGAAAGCTTGACGTGTTAACGACAGTGCAAGCGTGGTCGAACCGAGTGTCACATTTACCGTGAAGTCAGCGTGATCTGTGAGGCCCTCACGCAAGACACGCGCCGCACTTAACATTGCGCGACGTGACGCAGGGGTCAAATCGTTCAAACACAGTGTCCGTATGAAATACGCCACGAGCAGGGCATCAAAATCATCACCACCCAAGCGGGTATCACCACCGGTTGCGATCACCTCAAAGACGCCACGCGTTAAACGCAGCAGAGATAAGTCAAAGGTGCCGCCGCCTAAGTCATAAACTGCATAGACACCTTCAGAGCCGTGATCCAAGCCGTAGGCAATCGCTGCGGCCGTGGGCTCGTTGAGCAAACGCAGAACGTTCAAACCAGCTAGCCGTGCGGCATCGCGCGTGGCCTGACGCTGCGCATCATCAAAATAGGCTGGCACCGTGATCACCGCACCGACCAACGAGTCGCCAAGCGTTCCCTCGGCAAGAAATTTCAGCTTATCTAAGATTCGTGCCGCGACTTCCACCGGGGACACCGTTGCATGCGTCGTTTGAATCCGCAGGCTTTGTCCGTCTGGGACAAACACATACGGTACATCCGACGCGGCAGCCTCGGCGTGGGATCTTCCCATAAAGCGCTTAATCGACACCAAGGTATCAAGAGGATGCGCGCCCTGATAGGCCAACGCATCGACACCTACTGCAACACGATCGGGCGCTTCAAAATAAACGGCTGAAGGCACGAGCATCCGCCCCTGCTCGTCAGGCAATACTTCAGGTACGCTGCTACGCACGGCCGCAACTAAGGAATGGGTGGTACCGAGGTCAATCCCGACGGCTAAGCGTCGTTGATGAGGAGCTGGCGATTCGCCCGGCTCAGAGATCTGCAATAACGCCATGTGTCTGCTTCAGTTGCGCAATAAGTTTGTCTAAAAACATCCATTCCCGCACACGCGCGGCAGCCTGTTCGAACTGATTGTTCGCAAACAAATCCGTCAAGGTTTGCACGAACTCGATACGTGCCGCATCGAATTCCTGGGCGAGTGCTTGGTAGGCTGGTTGGTTAGGGTGCGCCATCAACTCGTCAAGGGCTTCGTGCCATTCCATTTGCTGCATCAGAAAAGCAGGTGCCATCGTGGTATTGGTTTCTGTTTGTAAATCAACGCCGCCGAGTTCGCATAAGTAACGGGCCCGAGACAAGGGGTTCTTCAAGACCCGCCACGCCTCATTGGCCTGCGTGCTCCATTGCAAGGCCACGCGTTTTTCTGCAGCAGAACCCGAGGCAAACCGATCGGGATGCACGGCTGTCACTACGCGCTTCCAAGCGGCTTCTAGCACCTGTGGATCAATCGTGAACGCCCGTGGCAAGCCAAACAGCGAAAAGTGATCCGTTGCGTTCACGACTGGTTATACGGTGAAAGATTCACCGCAACCGCAGGTGGCCTTCTCGTTGGGGTTACGGAATTTGAAGCCCTCGTTCAAGCCTTCTCGGGCGTAATCGAGTTCGGTACCGTCAAGGTATGACAGGCTTTTAGGATCAATAAACACTTTGACCCCAAAGCTTTCGAAGACTTGATCTTCGGCAGCGACTTCGTCGACATACTCGAGCTTATACGCCATGCCCGAGCAGCCCGTGGTGCGAACACCTAGGCGCAACCCAATCCCGCTGCCCCGCTTTTGCAGATATTTGCCGATGTGATCAGCTGCCTGCGACGTGAGTGTGACGGCCATGATTATCCCGTGTGCTTGTCTTTGTAGTCTTTGACCGCAGCTTTAATTGCATCTTCGGCCAGAATAGAACAGTGTATCTTGACCGGAGGCAACGCAAGCTCTTCGGCAATTTGCGTATTGCGAATTGTCAATGCTTCGTCAAGTGTTTTGCCTTTGACCCACTCGGTCACGAGCGAACTCGAGGCAATCGCTGAGCCGCAGCCATAAGTCTTAAAGCGCGCATCTTCGATGATGCCTGCTTCATTGACACGAATCTGCAGCTTCATGACGTCGCCACAGGCGGGCGCACCGACCATGCCGGTGCCGACCTGATCGTCACCCTTGTCGAAGCCACCCACGTTGCGGGGGTTCTCGTAGTGATCTAAAACTTTGTCGCTGTATGCCATGCTATTTCTCCGGCCGTAAGGTTCAGTGTGCAGACCACTGAACAGAATTCAAATCGATACCATCTTTGGCCATTTCCCAAAGCGGCGACATATCGCGCAACTTACCCACGCGAGTCTTCAAGAGCTGAACTGCAAAGTCGATGTCTTTCTCGGTGGTGAAGCGCCCGATCGTAAAGCGAATCGAACTGTGTGCGAGCTCATCATTACGGCCTAGAGCGCGCAATACATATGAGGGCTCTAAGCTTGCCGAGGTGCAGGCAGAGCCACTCGACACAGCGAGTTCTTTAATCGCCATGATCAGGGACTCGCCCTCGACGTAGTTAAAGCTCACGTTCAGATTGTGTGGCACGCGGTGATCTAAGTCACCGTTGAGGTACACCTCTTCGATCTGCGACAAACCTGCCCACAAGCGATCGCGCAACATGCGAACGCGCTCGTTTTCAGTGCCCATTTCGGCTTGCGCCAGCGCAAAGGCTTCGCCCATGCCGACGATCTGGTGTGTGGCCAAGGTGCCCGAACGGAAGCCACGCTCGTGGCCACCACCGTGCATTTGCGCCTCGATACGGATCCGTGGCTTGCGACGCACGTACAACGCACCAATTCCTTTTGGACCATACGTCTTGTGCGCACAAAACGACATCAGATCAACTTTCAGTGTCTGCAGATCGATGGCGACCTTACCCGTCGCTTGCGCTGCATCGACATGGAAAATGATGTTTTTAGAGCGGCAGATTTCGCCCAGCGTTGCGATGTCTTGAATCACGCCGATTTCATTATTCACAAACATCACCGATACCAATACGGTATCAGGACGCAGTGCGGCGTTGAAGGCCTCAAGACTGATCAAGCCGTTTTCTTGCACATCGAGGTAAGTGACTTCAAACCCTTGACGCTCGAGTTCGCGACAGGGATCTAAAACAGCTTTGTGCTCGGTTTTAATCGTAATGATGTGCTTGCCGCGCTCTGCATAAAAACCAGCAGCACCTTTGATCGCAAGGTTATTTGACTCGGTTGCACCCGAAGTCCAGACGATCTCGCGCGGGTCAGCGTTGACCAGCGACGCAACCTGTGCACGCGCGTGCTCGACGGCCTCTTCGGCTTCCCAACCATAGGCGTGGCTACGTGAGGCAGGGTTACCTGCGCGCTCGTACAACCAGGGGACCATTTTGTCGACCACACGGGGATCAACAGGCGTAGTGGCCGAGTAATCAAAATAAATGGGACGCATTGACATATGTGAATCCTGAATCTGAAATCGTTAAGCTTTGACTATTGCGCTCAAACTTCGCTCTAAACTTTAGGCTGTCGCTGGCGCTGGCTGCTTGACCGCCGATGCACTGGAGCCCACGACGTTTACGCGAACTCCAGCAGCTTGGTTGGCTTCTTGCAGTTGCCGCACGCGCTGCTGATCCACCAGATCTTGCAACGAAACGGAGTCCAGAAAATCAACCATTTTGCGGTTAAGCGTTGACCAGAGCTCATGCGTCATACAGATGCCTGGTTTGCCATCTGTACCGCTCGCACAGTCCGTCTTGCCACCACAGTTTGTGGCGTCAATCGGTTCATCCACTGCAAAAATGATGTCCGCGACCGTAATGGTGCGACCTAAGCGAGCGAGCGTATAACCGCCGCCTGGTCCGCGCACACTTTCCACGAGTTCGTGGCGGCGCAGCTTGCCAAACAACTGTTCTAAATACGACAGGGAGATATTCTGGCGTTGGCTGATTGCAGACAGCGTGACCGGACCACTTTGCTGGCGCATGGCCAGATCAATCATGGCGGTGACCGCAAATCGTCCTTTTGTAGTGAGCCTCATGACGAAATCCTTAATAGAGAAACATGGCAAATAATTGGCTTACCCGACTAAACAACTCAAGTATAACTAATTCCCGACTGTTTTACTAGGATATACCCTTAAGACCCTAGGGGAATTAGCCCCAGATGAAGAAAAACCGCGCTCGGGCGCGGTTTTTTCAATCAACTAGCTTCACTATGGCAGCTGTGCACCGCCGTGTCGGGTCAAGCCGCCTGATACTGCGTCACGCGTTTGCGAACGAGTTCAAGCACGCCCTGACAGGCGTCTTCGAGGTAATCTAATACTTTACCAAAGCCTTCTGGGCCACCGTAATAAGGATCAGGCACTGTGGCTTCTTCGTACTCATTGGCGAAGCGCATCAGCAACATCAGCTTATGGTGATGAGGCTTGGGACACTGTTGTTGCAACGCAGAAAGATTTTCCCAATCCATTGCCAAAATCAGGTCGAACTCGCGGAAATCGTCAGCGGTAATCTGGCGAGCTTCCGTTCGAGTAATCTCGTAACCCCGTTTTCGGGCAGCAACCTGCGCGCGGGCGTCTGGAGCTTCGCCAACGTGGAAGTTATGGGTACCGGCAGAATCAATGCCCACGACGTCTGAAAGACCCGCGTCATTGATAAGGTGGCGAAAAACGCCTTCAGCACTGGGCGACCGGCAGATATTGCCCATGCATACGAAGAGGACTTTTGTCATAATGATGCCATTGTGCGGGAAAACCCGTAACGTGTCTAGAGTTTTTTTCTTAACAATGAATGCGTCAGAAAATAAACAATTTTAAATAAAAATCAATACATTCAATGCTTTATAACACTTACCTCATGTTATATTTAACTTTTAACAAAAAAATAAATCAATTTTTTTACTGAAATAACTGTCTTTTATGCACCGCGATATGGCAAAACCGAGACAATCAAGCACCAGAAAGTAGCACACGCTCCTTCAGGACGCGCAAGGCGTCGCGCGCGGCAGCGGCCTGCTCAAACTCAAGGTTCCGGGCATGATCCAGCATCAGTTTCTCTAAGCGCTTAAATTCTTTGGCAAGCGCTTTTTCATCACCAAGCAAAGACAAATCAAGCTCTTGATCGGGCTGATCTCTGAACGCTGGGGCAACAATTCCATCGATGAGTTCGCGCACCGCTTTACGCACACTGCGCGCTTCAATGCCGTGCTCGGTATTAAAGGCGATTTGTTTATTACGACGACGTTCGGTCTCACCCATCGCGCGTTTCATGGAGTCCGTCATGCGATCGGCATACAGGATGGCACGGCCATTTAAGTTACGCGCGGCGCGTCCAATCGTTTGAATCAAGCTTCGATCGGAGCGCAAAAAGCCTTCTTTATCTGCATCAAGAATCGTCACCAGAGAAACCTCCGGAATATCCAGACCTTCGCGCAATAAGTTAATACCAACTAAGACATCGAACACACCTAAACGCAAATCACGAATGATTTCTACGCGTTCAACCGTATCAATATCAGAGTGCAGATAACGTACTTTGACCCCGTGTTCCGAAAGATAATCGGTTAAGTCTTCCGCCATGCGCTTGGTTAGTGTCGTGACAAGCACGCGCTCTTTGACCGCGACGCGTAGTTTGATTTCACCGAGCAGATCATCGACTTGCGTGCGTGCGGGACGCACTTCAACAATCGGATCGACAAGGCCCGTTGGTCGCACGACTTGCTCAACCACATTATCCGTATGACCTTGCTCGTAATTACCTGGTGTCGCTGAAACGAAGACGCACTGGCGCATGCGCGCTTCAAACTCTTCCATTTTGAGCGGTCGATTATCCATCGCGGATGGCAAGCGAAAACCATAGGTGACAAGCGTCTCTTTGCGTGCGCGGTCGCCGCGATACATACCGCCGAGTTGGCCAATCGTGACATGGCTCTCGTCAATAAACATCAAGGCATCGCTCGGCAAGTAATCAATGAGCGTTGGGGGTGGATCGCCCGGCGCCGCACCAGACAAGTGACGCGAATAGTTTTCGATCCCTTTGCAGAAACCTAACTCGGCCAGCATCTCTAGATCAAAGCGTGTGCGCTGTTCAATACGCTGCGCCTCGACAAGGTGACCCGAATCGACAAAAAACTTGACGCGCTCGCGTAGCTCTTGCTTGATCGTCTCGATCGCGCGTAACACCGTATCGCGTGGGGTCACGTAATGCGAACCCGGGTAGACCGTAAAACGAGGCACCTTCTGTCGCACTTTTCCGGTGAGCGGATCAAACAGTTCAAGGCTTTCTACCTCGTCATCAAAGAGCGATAAGCGCACTGCCAGCTCGGCACTCTCGGCCGGGAAAATATCAATCGTCTCGCCACGTGCGCGGAAGGTGCCGCGCGTGAACTCTGTATCATTGCGTTCATACTGCATCGCGACCAAACGCGCCAAGATTTCGCGGCGCGCAATACGATCACCGGTGCGCAAAATCAACACCATCGCGTGGTAGTCAGAGGGGTTACCAATACCGTAAATACAGGACACTGTGCCCACGATCACGGTGTCGCGGCGTTCGAGCAAGCTCTTGGTTGCCGACAAGCGCATCTGCTCGATGTGCTCGTTAATTGATGAGTCTTTTTCAATAAATAAGTCGCGTGTGGGCACGTAGGCCTCGGGCTGGTAGTAATCGTAGTAAGACACGAAATACTCCACCGCATTGCGGGGGAAGAACTCCCGCATTTCCGCGTATAACTGCGCTGCCAACGTCTTGTTTGGTGCCAGCACCACCGCTGGCCTACCCAGGCGCGCAATCATGTTGGCCATCGTGAAGGTCTTGCCCGACCCGGTCACACCCAACAGCGTCTGGGACATCAAGCCATCGCGCACCCCCTGCTCTAGTAAGTCGATGGCTCTGGGCTGGTCCCCTGCCGGAGGGTAAGGCTGATAAAGCTGAAAAGGACTATCCGGATACGAGACGAATTTTCCGGCCTCATTGCCGGTGGAAATCGTCGCGTGCGGCACAATTCCTAAGTTCGCCACCTCGTGCGCAATGGCAGCGGGCAAGCCCCGTACCCCGAGGTCTGGCGACACCGCGTCAGGCTCGGGAGCGTCAAGGGAGACAAGCTCTGGGGATAATTCAGTTTTCTTAGGGTTCTTGGGCGAGGCCATGCTAGACTTATTCGGGTAAGCCCTTGGATTTGGGCTGAACCGTACATTATGTTCCGTCCAGCGCAAAGCGTCCACCCCAAACTCGAACACCCCTATTTTTCCTCCTTTGATTGTCATCATCTCAATATGAGCACCCTCTTTCAATCCGTCGAACTTGCCCCCCGTGACCCGATCTTGGGCCTCAACGAACAATTCAATGCGGATCCCCGCAGCACCAAGGTCAATCTAGGCGTGGGCGTCTATTACGACGACAACGGCAAGATCCCTCTGCTCGCCGCCGTACACAAAGCCGAAGTGGCGCGTGTCGAAGCTGCAGCCGCGCGTGGCTACCTGCCGATCGAAGGGATTGCTGGCTACAACAAAGGCGCCCAAGAGCTCGTGCTGGGCAAGAATTCTTCACTGATTGCAGACGGTCGCGTGTTGACGATGCAAGCCTTAGGCGGCACCGGTGCACTCAAAATCGGTGCAGACTTTATTAAGCAACTTGTGCCAGACGCCAAGGTTGCGATCAGCGACCCGAGCTGGGAAAACCACCGCGCCTTGTTTGAACGCGCGGGCTTCGACGTCGTGAACTACCCCTACTACGACGCAGCCACGCATGGCTTGAATTTCAAAGGCATGCTCGATGCCCTGCGCA
>CAMBFI010000006.1 GCA_945865935.1 Bordetella parapertussis
TCCAACGTCCCTGACCGCAAACCCGCGTTCGGTAATCTGTCGAACCGCTTCGATCTTGAATTCTTCGGTGAATCGTTTCCTGCTCATAACACCTCCTTTATTGCCTAAATGTTAGGCTAAGAAGTGTCTATAAAACTAGTAGCGATTCAGTGTGTGATTTTTGTGTGACTTTATGAATTTTCAAACTGAAACAAGTTAGCGAAATTTTGGTTACACAAAGTGCGAGTGCTTAAGAATTCAATAAGCAACTTTTTCATTCTAAAAGTGCTGTTGGAAATCAACAAAGACACGCTTAATTCGTAAGCTTCACCCAGTACATTATGCATTACACGGATGGTTCAGTACTTATAATTAAGAACCGCTCTTAACGAAGCTATTTTTAATCACTTCACTGACTCATAACAACTGACCATGACTAGCTTAATTCAATGGGACGGGTATTAAAAAATCACAATTATTAGCGTGGTTATTAAATGTTTCACTAAGGAAACCGAATAATGAAAGCAAAACTAAAAATAGGATTTTTACTTTTGTGCTTCTTTAATGTTGCGCAAGCTGTCAGTGATGTAAAGGTTGAGATACCACTTATTGGGCAGAATTGTAATGAAAGGGTTGCAAAAATAAAATCAGTTCCTGGAAGACTTAAGATTCCAGAAGGTGATGGTGTCTACCCTGCAGTTGTGATCTTTCATAGTAATGCTGGTGTTATCGGTGTTGGAGATAATTATGCCAATCGATTAGTAGAGAAAGGTTTTATTACTTTAGAAGTCGACTCCTACACACCTCGTTTCATCAGGAATGGTAACGATAACAATGCACCTACACCTTGTGATCGTTTAACTGATGCGTGGAGTGCACTTTATTTTCTGTCAAAAAATCCAAAAGTAAACATTAAAAAAGTAGGCAATATAGGACTTTCAAGTGGTGGCGTAGTCTCTTTATTATTAGCCAGAGGAGCTTTTCCGAAAGGTATGAACTCGCCAGATGAAGGAATACAGGCAATTAGAAAAATGCGCTATAAAAAATTTGTTGTACTTTACCCTGCATGTGCAAATGTTTTATACGATGAAAATTTGAACTGGATGCGAAATCCAAATAGACCTCGGAAAAGACCAACTGATGGTGAATTGCTTCTGATAGTTGGAACTAAGGATGATATGGAGTTCGATGCTAAAAAAGACTGCCCTAAGGTTATTGATGAATGGTCTCAATTCAATCTTAATGGATCGCTTAACTTGATTGAAGGAGCAACTCATGCTTTTGATTGGCCTAACCCACCCCCACCAAGCTTTTCACGTTTCGGAAAGGCAGGAAAGGGCACATCACTCACAATGACTTATTCCCAAAAAGATACTTTAAATACTGAGAGGCAGATCATCGAATTTTTTCAAGAATTTAATAGGTGAATTTTTACATTATTTACTCTTTCACAAAAAATATTGAAGGCTTGTTTACTTAAGCATATTTGCATTATTTAGAGACATCATAACCTTGTGAAGTAGCCCTTTGATTCACAGTACCGCGGGTATTCCATAAAATATGTAATAGAAATACACCTATGATCACGGATATGAGCTCATTTAATAATACTAATCGAATAGAAGTCATAACCGGGGTTCAGCGCCGCTGGCGGTTGACTCCGGAACAGAAATTTGAGTTGGAAAAAAACAGACTTTCGAGCCTGAAATGGCGGTACATTCTGTCCCTGTTAAAAAGGGGAAGATTACCGCTGCAAGTCTGTACAGCTTTACGTGCAGCCGCAAAGTCAAAACCCAACTAAATCAACACTTTAGTTGGGTTAGTGAAAGTTGCGTGTAACTTAAAAAATCCTTTAAAACATATACTTAAGTTTAAAAAACTATTCCCACTCGATCGTCGCGGGTGGTTTACTTGATACGTCGTACACAACACGGTTGATGCCACGGACTTCGTTGATGATTCGCGATGAAACCTTAGCAAGCAATGGATAAGGTAAAGGCGCCCAATCAGCAGTCATGAAATCTGAGGTTTGCACGGCGCGCAAGGCAACGACGTATTCATAGGTGCGGCCATCGCCCATCACACCTACAGATTTCACGGGCAAGAAGACTGCAAATGCCTGCGAAGTTAAGTCGTACCAGCTTTGCTTGGTATCGGGATCAATCGTCTTGCGCAACTCGTCGATAAAAATAGCATCTGCCCGACGCAATAGGTTGGCGAACTCAGTATTCACCGCGCCGAGAATACGAACACCCAAGCCTGGACCGGGAAATGGATGGCGATAGACCATGCCGTGGGGCAATCCGAGTGCGAGACCGAGCTTTCGGACTTCATCCTTAAACAATTCACGCAGCGGTTCAAGCAGCTTAAGATTAAGTGTCTCTGGCAAGCCACCAACATTATGGTGCGATTTAATCGCAACGGCTTTTCCAGTTTTGGCTCCAGCCGACTCGATGACATCCGGATAAATAGTGCCCTGTGCCAACCACTTTGCCGCCTTCAGTTGGCTGGCCTGATGTTGAAATACCTCTACAAATTCACGACCAATAATCTTGCGTTTGGCTTCTGGATCAGTCACACCGGCAAGCTTGCCCATAAACTGCTCAGTGGCGTCGACGTGAATGATCTTCACGCCCATGTTCTGAGCGAACGTTTCCATCACTTGCTTACCTTCGTCTAGACGAAGCAGGCCGTGATCCACAAACACGCAGGTCAAGCGGTCGCCGATCGCGCGATGAATCAATGCAGCGGCGACCGATGAATCCACCCCACCGGATAAGCCGAGGATCACTTCGTCTTGCCCAACTTGCTCGCGTATGCGCGCGATGGCCTCGTCGACGTAGTTCGGCATCGTCCAATCGCCTGTACAAGCGCAAATCTCGGTTACAAACCGATTCAACAGCGCCTGCCCCTGAATCGTATGCGTAACCTCAGGATGAAACTGCACAGCGTAAAAACGTCGTGCTTCATCTGCCATCCCTGCAATCGGACACGAATCCGTTGACGCCATCACTTTAAAGCCATGGGGCAACTTGGTGACTTGATCGCCATGACTCATCCAGACCTTGAGCATGCCATGACCTTCAGCAGTGACAAAGTCCTGAATGTCTTTTAACAGAGACGTATGGCCACGCGCCCTTACCTCTGCATATCCAAACTCGCGGTGATCAGCGTGGCTCACAGTGCCGCCCAGCTGATGCGCCATCGCTTGCATCCCATAGCAGATGCCAAGCACGGGAACACCCAAAGCAAACACAGCCTCAGGCACCTTGAGCGAATCTTCGTCATAGGCTGAGCCGTGACTGCCCGAGAGAATAATGCCCTTGAGGCCCAAGCCAAGCTGCTTCTGCAGAAAATCGGCCGAAACGTCACCAGGATGAAGTTCGCAATACACGCCCGCTTCGCGCACGCGTCGTGCGATTAACTGTGTCACTTGTGAGCCGTAATCAAGAATAAGAATGCGCTGGTGCATGCGAGTCAAGCCTGTCTGAATGAAAGACACCGGCTAGTGAGCCGGTGCCACAAAATACCGCACGCGCGCAGGCGCAGCGGGCCACAACTTAGTCTGCGCGGTAGTTTGGCGCTTCTTTAGTGATCTGGACATCATGCACGTGCGACTCACGCATCCCTGCCGCGGTAATTTGCACGAACTCGGGTTTGGTACGCATTTCTTCAATTGAGGAGCAACCGCAGTAGCCCATTGACGCGCGCACACCACCGACTAATTGGAAAATAATGGCTAACACACTACCTTTGTAAGGTACGCGCCCTTCAATGCCTTCAGGAACAAGTTTGTCAGCATTGTTAGCGGGATCTTGAAAATAACGATCTGCCGAACCATCGGTCATCGCGCCTAAGCTACCCATGCCGCGATAAGATTTATAAGAGCGTCCTTGGAATAAGACCACCTCGCCAGGCGCTTCCTCAGTCCCGGCAAACATTCCGCCCATCATGACTGTTGAGGCACCCGCAGCGATCGCTTTCGCGACGTCGCCTGAGAATCGAACGCCGCCGTCCGCAATCAACGGAACGCCTGTGCCCTCGAGTGCTTTAGAAACATCGGAGATTGCAGTGATCTGAGGAACGCCCACGCCAGCGACGACGCGCGTCGTGCAAATCGAACCAGGTCCGATCCCCACTTTGACTGCATCAGCACCCGCCTGCAACAGGGCGCGTGCTGCGTCAGCGGTAGCGATATTGCCACCGACCACCTCTACTTTGGGGAAATTGGTCTTGACCCAACGTACACGCTCGATCACACCGGCCGAATGACCGTGCGCTGTGTCAACCACAATCACGTCGACCCCCGCAGCGACTAGCTTCTCAACCCGCTCTTCGGTTCCGTCACCCACTCCGACTGCTGCACCGACACGCAATTGGCCATGGCTATCTTTACATGCAGCAGGGTGCTCTGTGTTCTTGACGATGTCCTTTACTGTCGCCAAGCCGCGTAATTGAAACGCGTCGTTGACGATCAACACGCGCTCAAGGCGGTGTTTGTGCATGAGTGTTTGCGCCTCAGCGAGGGTGGCGCCTTCTTTCATCGTGACCAAGCGCTCTTGGGGTGTCATGATCGAACTGATCAGGGCTTCGAGGCGGTCCTCAAAGCGTAGATCTCGGTTGGTCACAATGCCGACTACCTTACCGTTCTGCACAACAGGCAAGCCTGAAATACCATGCTGACGCTGCAGTGCAATCGCATCCCGCACGGTCATATCGGGGGTGACCGTAATCGGGTCAATCACAATGCCGAATTCGTGTCGCTTGACGCGCGCCACTTCTTTGGCCTGTTGGTCAGCAGTTAGGTTCTTGTGAATGATGCCGATACCGCCCTCTTGTGCCATCGCAATGGCAAGCCGAGACTCTGTGACGGTGTCCATCGCAGCCGAGACAAGTGGAATATTCAGAGAAATATTCCGTGTCAGACGGGTCACGAGCGAGGTGTCGCGCGGAAGTACCTGCGAAAACGCAGGTATCAACAACACATCATCGAAGGTCAGCGCGGTTTGGATAAGACGCATACAAAAAGCTCCGAGCGCAAAGCGTGATTATACGATAGCGCGGGCTAGCCTATATGGGCTCGCGCGTTTTGGAAAAACCGCATCCAGGGCGTGTAGGGACCGGACGAATCCTTATCCCCCCAGGCTCGAGGCGACCAGGACATCATCACATTTCGGGTCACACGCTCTGGGTGCGGCATCATCACCGTAAATCGGCCATCCAACGTCGTCACCGCAGTCAGTCCCTCCGGGCTTCCGTTGGGGTTAAAGGGGTAGCGTTCAGTGGGCGTGCCGTAGTGATCGACAAAATGCGCTGCGCGTAGGACTTTTTCAGTACTGCCCTGCCGGGAAAAGTTTGCATAGCCCTCTCCGTGTGCCACCGCAACGGGTATGCGTGCACCGGTCATTCCCTTGAAGAATAGAGAGGGACTCTCAACGACTTCCAGCAAGGACAGGCGGGCTTCGTACTTTTCTGACTGATTTCGCGTAAACCGAGGCCAGTGCTCGGCCCCTGGGATCATGGCGGCCAGCGCAGCCATCATTTGGCACCCATTACACACACCCAGTGCGAAAGTATCTTTACGTGCGAAATACGCGGCGAACTGATCGGCCAATTGGTTATTGAACAAAATACTACGCGCCCAACCTTCGCCGGCTCCCAGCACGTCGCCATAACTGAATCCGCCCACCGCAACGAGACCCTGAACGTCTTTTAAATCTACCACCCCGTTTTGCAAGTCGGTCATGTGCACATCCCAGGCTTCAAAGCCGGAGCGGTCAAAGGCCCATGCCATCTCAACTTGGCTATTGCAGCCTTGCTCACGCAAGATCGCAATACGGGGACGCTGTGCTAAGTTTAAATAGGGTGCTGCAATGTTTTCTTGGGGATCAAAGCCAACGACCCCTGACAGACCCGGATCTTTTGCATCTAACCAAAGATCGAACTCCGCCTGAGCACACGCCGGATTATCGCGACGGGAAGCAATGCGATAACTCACGTCGCTCCAAATCCGACCGAGGTCAGAGCGAGACTTATTCCAAATCATTTTTCCGTCACGGAAAATCTCGATTGCATCATTTGCGTTGAGCGATCCCACCACATGAGAATGCGCGGATAACCCAGCGCCGCGTAATACCTGCATCACCGCATCACGCTCGGTAGCAGGCACTTGGATCACCGCGCCAATTTCTTCGCTAAACAGCGCTTTTAATGTCAGTTCGTTACGCTGCACAGCCACCTGTTCAGGGCGAATTTTGTAATCTCCCCAATCTGCAGCATTTGCGTCAATCGTGAGCATGTCGAGATTCAGAGACACTCCCGTATGACCAGCAAACGCCATTTCACACATCGTGGTGAACAAGCCGCCGTCAGAGCGATCGTGATATGCCAACAACACCCCGCTTTGCGCAAGGGCACGAATCGTGACAAACATCGTACGCAAAGCTTGCGCGTCATCGACATCGGGCACCGTCTCGCCAACTTGATTACACACCTGCGCCAAAATAGAGGCGCCCATTCGATGCTGGCCACGCCCTAAGTCGATCAAAATCAAGCTGGTGGGCCCGACATCGGTACGCAATGCTGGGGTCAGCGATTGACGAACATCTGCAACCGGTGCAAAGGCCGTGACGATTAAAGAGACTGGCGAAATGACCTTGCGCGAATCCGTGCCTTCAGTCCAAGCCGTTTGCATAGACAGCGAATCTTTACCCACAGGAATTGAAAGACCCACCTCCTGACACAGCAAACTCACAGCCGAAACCGTATCGTAGAGCGCGGCATCTTGTCCGGGCGCGCCGCAAGCAGCCATCCAGTTCGCCGACAGTTTGATGTCCTCCATCTGGGCCACATCGGCTGCCGCTAAATTCGTCAGAGCTTCTGCAACGGCCATCCTTCCCGACGCGGGCGCGTTAATCATCGCGACCGGTGTGCGCTCACCCATCGCCATTGCTTCACCGCGCGTATCGTCGTGGTCGGACAATGTGACGGCGCAGTCCGCAACAGGAATCTGCCATGGCCCCACCATTTGGTCGCGACTCGATAAACCGCCAACCGTGCGGTCACCAATCGTAATCAGAAAAGACTTATCTGCGACGGTCGGGTGTTGCAGCACGCGGGTGATCGCGTCGTCTAGCGATATCAATGTCAAATCAAGTGCCGAGGTCTCGGGCGTTAGGCGTTTCACGTCCCGCGTCATGCGCGGTGGCTTACCGAGAATGACGTCAATCGGAACATCCACGGGCCTCGTGCCAACTTGAGGTTGAATCGGGTCGAGCCCAGGCAACCCTTCGCCGATCACCACTTTTAATTGCCGCTCTTGCGTCGCCACGCCGACAATTGCAAAGGGACAGCGTTCCCGCTGCGCTATTTGCTCAAAACGCGCTAAGTCTTCTGGAAGCACAGATAGTACGTAGCGCTCTTGTGATTCATTGCTCCAAATCTCAGCGGCAGACATGCCGGACTCTTCGAGTGGCACGCGCTTTAGATCAAAGGTTGCCCCACGACCAGCGTCGTTGACCAACTCAGGAAAGGCGTTAGACAGTCCACCCGCTCCAACGTCATGAATAGCAACAATTGGATTGTTGGCGCCCTGCTGCCAACAGCGATCAATGACCTCTTGGCAGCGGCGTTCAATCTCAGGATTGCCACGTTGGACTGAATCAAAATCTAACGCTGCCGTATTCGTGCCCACCGCCATACTAGAGGCTGCACTTCCACCCATACCAATTCTTAGTCCCGGACCACCAAGCTGTATCAACAACGAACCGGGTTGAATCACATTCTTCTTGGTGGATCCGTCATCGATACTTCCCAGTCCCCCCGCAATCATGATGGGTTTGTGATAACCCCACCTTGTCAGCCCAGAGGTTTGCTCAAAGGAGCGGAAATAACCAAGCAGGTTCGGACGGCCAAACTCATTATTGAACGCAGCAGCCCCTAAAGGGCCATCGATCATGATCGAAAGTGGGCTAGCAATGCGATCGGGCGCACCGTGATGATCTGATTCCCACACACGGGGCGCGTCAGCTAAGCGCAAATGCGAAACAGTAAAGCCGGCCAAGCCTGCCTTGGGTTTTGAGCCTCGGCCCGTCGCCCCTTCATCGCGAATTTCACCGCCCGAGCCTGTCGATGCTCCTTCGAAGGGAGCGATGGCGGTCGGATGATTGTGCGTCTCTACCTTCATCACCGTGTGCACTAACTGCGTACGACTTGCATACGTGGGAGCCATGCCCGCTCCGGGGAGGCGTGCTTCAAAGCGCTGGGCGAGCCCGCCCGCCATGATCGCTGAGTTATCCGAGTAGGCCACGACCGTACCCAGTGGCTGCGCCGCATGGGTCTCCCGTATCATTCCAAACAAGGTTTTGTCGGTTGGCTTGCCGTCAATCACCCATTGCGCATTGAATATTTTGTGGCGGCAATGCTCGCTATTTGCCTGGGCAAACATCATGAGTTCAACGTCAGTGGGATCGCGACCCAACTCAGTGAATGATTGGGTTAGGTAGTCGATCTCATCGTCGGATAGAGCAAGACCGAGGGCGCTATTCGCCTGGACAAGTGCTCCTCGCCCCATTGTGGTGACGGGAACTGTGCGTATCTCCTTGCCGGGCAAGGATTCAAACAAGGACGATGGATCAAAGCGCTGATCGACAACGGTCTCTGTCATACGGTCATGTAAACAGTCGGCTGCACGGGCGAGCATGTCAGCATCAAAGCTTTTAGTTTTGAGCCAACCGCGTTCGGGGGTCAAGGTGTATCGAACACCACGTTCGATACGACGAATAGTGTTGAGCCCGCAGTTGTGCGCGATGTCGGTGGCTTTGCTCGCCCACGAGGAAACCGTTCCCAGGCGTGGGATCACCGTTAACGCAAGCGCGTCTGGGGAGTCGTTCGTGACCGCAGGCTGGCCGTAGTCCAACAATTGGCCAAGTTTTGCGTGCTCTTCTTTGGACAGTGCGCTGTCACACCAGACGTAATGTTCAAACCGGGCAGTAATCTCTGCAATGGGCAAGCCTAGTTCTTTCAACTTTGACAGCAGCCGTTCGTGCCTAAAAGAGGATAAAACAGACGAGCCAGGGATTTGCAGGATGTCAGACACAGTGAAAGCCGGTGATTTGGGTAGGGGAAAACACGCATTTTAGCGCTCTAACTGGGATTTTAGGGCTGAGGCTAAGGCCTTCCTTGCTATGATGCCCCACGCATTCTTTTTTACCTTGGAGACAAAACATGTCCATTTCGAGACGCACCCTGTTGACTGGCGCTGGTGCCGGTGTCATCACCCTCGCCGCCCCGCTAAATAGCGTCTGGGCGCAATCCAAAGCAGAGTTTTCGTACAAATACGCGAACAACCTGCCTCTGACGCACCCCATGAACATTCGTGCCAAAGAAATGGCCGACGCCGTTCAAAAAGACACCCAGGGGCGCGTTGAGATACGAATTTTCCCAAGCAGCCAGCTTGGTTCGGACACCGACATGCTGAGTCAGGTGCGCAACGGCGGTGTGGAATTCTTCACGCTGTCAGGTCTGATCCTAGCAACGTTAGTCCCTGCTGCGTCCATTACGGGCATTGGCTTTGCCTTTAGCGATTACAACGCTGTATGGAAAGCGCTCGACGGCGACCTCGGCGCGCACGTACGCAGAGAGATCGGAAAGGCGAACCTTGTTGCGATGGACAAAATTTGGGATAACGGTTTCCGTCAAATTACATCCTCGACCAAGCCGATTCAAACCGCAGACGATTTGAAGGGTTTCAAAATTCGCGTTCCGGTGTCGCCACTTTGGACCTCCATGTTCAAAGCTTTCGACTCGGCACCTGCCTCCATCAACTTTAACGAGGTGTACAGCGCACTTCAGACAAAGATTGTCGACGGTCAGGAAAACCCCCTCGCAATTATTGACACGGCAAAACTCAACGAAGTGCAGAAGTTCTGCTCAATCACCAATCACATGTGGGATGGTTTCTGGTTCCTCGCAAACCGTCGTGCGTGGGAACGTCTGCCAGAGAAACTGCGTGCAGTCGTTGCCGGCCATATCAACGCCGCAGGCATGAAAGAGCGTGCTGACGTTGCTGCAATGAACGCAGGCCTACAGAAAGGCCTGACCGAAAAAGGTATGATCTTTAATCAGACAAAGGCCGACTCCTTCCGCGATCGTCTGCGTGCAGGTGGTTTCTACTCAGAATGGAAAGGCAAACTTGGAAATGAGGCATGGGAGTTGCTCGAAAAATCGAGCGGCAAACTGTCTTAAAGCATAGCCGTTAAACGGAAGAGCTCTGCTGCTCCGTTTGTCACGACTCCGGGCGACTGTCCTTGCACAGCGCCCGGTTTTTTATATGACCTAAACGGGAATCGCCATGTCGACCGAGATCACCACTCCCCCGCTGCCCATCGTCTCTCGCCTGCTCAAGCCGATAGAGTTTGCAAGCGCATTGCTCTTGGTCGTCATTGTGGTGATGTTGCTGGTAGGGGTGGTTGCGCGCTATGTCTTTTCTATCCCAATCGTTTGGATCGATGAAGTCGTTTCGCTTTCTTTCTTATGGCTCGCGATGTTGGGAACCGCGATAGCGATGCACCGCAACGAGCACTTACGGCTCACCTTGTTTTTAGAAATGATGCCCGAGCGCATCCGGGGTTTTGTGCATGCGCTCGCGTTGGTTGCGATTGCGGCCTTTCTGATCGCTCTGATCCACCCAGCGATCACCTACGCAGAAGACGAATGGTTTGTAAAAACCCCTGCCCTTAATCTTCCCAACACTTACCGGGTCTCTGCGCTTGCCTTTGGCATTTTGGCAATGTTGGGGGTGCTAGCTGTCTACGCAAGCCACACGGTAAGCAGGGCAAACCTGCTGGGCGCGAGCGTGGTTGTGGCCGCTTTTGCCGCCGTTTGCTGGTTCGGATCAGACTTTTTGACGGGTCTTGGTCTCTACAACATTATGATTTTTTTGGTTGTGCTGGTCGCGCTATGCCTCGTTGCAGGTGTGCCGATCGCTTTTTGCTTTGGGTTAGGTGCCTTAAGCTATCTTGGCTTCACAACGACCGTGCCTCTGATGGTGATCATCGGACGAATGGATGAAGGGATGTCGAGCCTAATACTCGTGTCGGTACCAATCTTTGTCTTGCTCGGCTGTGTGCTGGATGCCACAGGGATGGGAAAGGCTATTGTTGATTTTCTCGCCTCGTTGCTCGGCCATATCAAGGCCGGCATGTCCTACGTGCTACTTGGATCGCTCTTTATTGTTTCTGGGATTTCAGGCTCTAAAGTATCCGATATGGCGACGGTTGCCCCCGCACTGTTCCCTGAGATGAAACGTCGCGGTCATAAGCCGAAGGAGATGATTGCGCTACTGGCGACCGGTGCCGCCATGGCAGACACCGTACCTCCGAGCATCGTTTTAATTGTGCTGGGATCTGTAGCGGGCGTATCCATTGCGGGCTTATTTCAAAGCGGCGTTGTCATCGCAGCAGTATTGCTGGTGACATTAGCCTTGCTGGCACGATGGAAAGCCCGTCATGAGATTATGGATAATGTACGTCGTGCGAGCTGGCCTGTGATCGGTCGGGCGCTGATGATCGCCGGACCCGCACTGGTGCTTCCGTTTTTGATTCGAAGCGCGGTCGGCGGAGGCGTCGCGACGGCGACGGAGGTCTCAACGATTGCTGTGCTATACGCCATGATCATCGGCCAAGTTCTTTATGGCGGTATCGGTTGGCGCAAGGTCTACTCCATGTTGGTTGAAACCGCAGCATTGAGCGGTGCCATTCTCTTAATCCTTGGCACCGCTTCCGCGATGGCCTGGGCCATCACACAGAGTGGCGCTGTGCAAAGTCTGTCCACATTCCTGACGACCTTACCAGGAGGCATTTTCGGCTTCATGGTCATCACGATTCTCGTCTTCCTTATTCTGGGCTGTCTACTCGAGGGACTGCCAGCCATCTTGATTTTGGCACCCATCATGTTCCCCATTGCGAAGAAACTTGGTATCCATGACATCCACTACTCAATGGTCGTGGTCACAGCGATGAACATCGGGCTGATGATGCCACCGATAGGTGTTGGCTTTTATGTGGCTTGTCGGATTGGAAACACCTCACCCGATGACGTGATGGGTGCGATATGGCCTTACATTGCCGCGCTCATCATCGGACTGATTGCCATTGCTGCAGTGCCTTGGTTCTCAACCGTGGCGCTCTAGATCAGTCGATCTACAGACACCACGGCTCTTGTAGGCAAGCGGCTAACGCTTGCGTACAGGGGGTAAATCAGTGCAATGCCCGTGAGCGGCCTCTGCAGCAAGTCCGACCGACTCACCAAGGGTTGGATGAGGATGGATCGTCTTGCCGATGTCTACTGCGTCTGCACCCATCTCAATGGCCAGTGCCACTTCACTAATGAGATCGCCCGCATGTGTCCCCACAATACCGCCACCCAAAATCTTGTGTGATGTTGCATCAAACAATAGTTTGGTGAATCCCTCATCCCGACCATTCGCAATCGCGCGACCGGAAGCCGCCCAAGGGAACAAACCTTTCGTGATCGCAACACCTTGTTGCGCGGCCTGTTCTTCGGTCAAACCAACCCACGCCACTTCAGGATCCGTATAGGCGACAGAGGGAATCACACGCGCATCAAAGAAGCTCTTTTGGCCAGCAGCCACTTCGGCGGCAACATGCCCTTCGTGCACAGCCTTATGGGCGAGCATGGGTTGCCCGACAATGTCTCCGATGGCGAAGATGTGCGGAACGTTTGTGCGCATCTGACGATCGACCTCAATAAAGCCGCGGTCTGTGGTGACCACACCGGCCTTATCCGCTGCGAGTTTTTTTCCGTTGGGTGTACGTCCAACCGCTTGGAGCACGAGATCGTAACGTTGCGGCTCCACAGGGGCATTCGCGCCTTCGAACTTAACGTAAATACCATCTTTCTTGGCCTCAGCTGAGACCGTACGCGTCCCTAACATGATGTGGTCAAATCTTGGGGCATTAAACTTTTGCCATACTTTGACTAAGTCACGATCAGCGCCCAGCATCAAGCCATCTTGCATCTCCACCACATCAAGACGCGCGCCGAGTGCAGAGTAAACCGTCCCCATCTCTAAGCCGATGATGCCACCACCAATAATCAGCATGCGCTTAGGAATGCTGCGCAACAGGAGGGCACCCGTCGAGTCGACGATGCGGTCATCTGCAGGCAAAAATGGCAGCTTCACAGACTGGCTGCCCGCAGCAATGATGGCTTGCGAAAATTTGACGACGCTTACACCAGCGTCCGAGGTAATCGTCAAGTGATTGGGGCTCAGGAAAGTACCGCTGCCCTGCAAGACCGTCACTTTGCGTGCACGTGCCATTCCAGCTAAGCCGCCGGTCAGCTTACCAATCACGCCATCCTTAAAGGCGCGAAGCTTATCCAAATCGATCGTTGGTGCACCAAAACTAATTCCATGCGCAGCCAACGATTGCGCTTCCTCAAGAACTGCCGCGGTGTGTAACAACGCTTTAGACGGAATACATCCGACATTCAAACACACGCCGCCGAGCGTTGAATAGCGCTCGACCAGAATCACTTTAAGGCCGAGGTCCGCAGCACGGAAGGCCGCCGAATAACCACCAGGCCCCGCACCCAACACAACCAAATCACAATCATGGTCGACCGAGCCTGAGAACGTGCTGGCCGAGCTCGGGGTTGCAGTAGGTGTCGCCGTAGGTGACGAAGCTGGTGCAACCGCTGCTGCGACAGGCACAGGCGCTGGTGCAGGCGTTGGTGCAGCTGCTTGGGTTGTGTTTGCGCCAGCAGCAACCTGAGCGATGACGCTCCCTTGCTTGACCTTGTCTCCCACCTTGACTGAGAGATTTGTGATGACACCGGCATGAGAGGACGGGATCTCCATTGAGGCCTTATCTGACTCAACAGTAAGCAACCCTTGATCCATGCGAACCGTATCACCCACTTTAACCAGCAGCTCGATAACTTCGACGGTATCAAAATCACCGATATCCGGCACCGCGATATTGATTGAATCGCTCATCGTGGTTCCTTAAAGTGCGATACGACGGAAATCCGCCAACAGACTGCACAGGTAGGCGTTAAAGCGTGCAGCAGCCGCGCCATCGATCACGCGATGGTCATACGACAAAGACAATGGCAACGTTAATTGAGGTCCAAACTGCTTACCATCCCATACGGGCTTCATGAAAGACCGTGAGACGCCCAGAATCGCGAGCTCTGGCGCATTGATGATTGGCGTGAAGTGTGTGCCACCGATCCCACCGAGCGACGAAATCGAGAAACATCCGCCTTGCATTTCAGCGGGGGAGAGTTTGCCGTCCCGCGCTTTCTTCGCGAGGTCACTACTTTCTTGCGCGAGTTCAAGGATCCCCTTCTTATCGGCGTCACGAATCACGGGCACCACTAAACCGTTGGGTGTGTCCGCTGCGAAGCCGATATGAAAGTACTGCTTGAGTATGAGTTGGTCACCATCGATCGAGGCATTAAATTCTGGAAACTTCTTGAGTCCTGCCACGACAGCTTTGATCAGAAACGCTAGCATCGTGACTTTAACGCCAGACTTTTCGTTCTCTTTGTTGAGCGTGATGCGCAACGTTTCAAGATCTGTGATGTTTGCTTCGTCATTATTCGTGACATGAGGAATCATGACCCAGTTGCGATGCAAGTTTGCGCCAGAGATCTTTTTAATTCGCGATAATGGTTTAGGTGTGACTGCACCAAACTTTGTGAAATCAACCTTCGGCCAGGGCAGCAAATCTAAGCCACCGCCAAGCGTCATATTTGAACCCGTCGCCGTACCCTTGCCCGCTAAGGCCGCTTTGACGAACCCTTGTACGTCTTCTTGAGTGATCCGGCTCTTTGGTCCACTGCCGGTCACGGCAGTCAAATCCACACCAAGCTCACGCGCAAACTTTCGCACGGAGGGCGACGCATGAGGCAACCCTGCCGTCGAGACCGGCACCTCAAGCTTTTCAGCCGCTACGGCTGGTGTCGAGGGCACAGACACCACTGCCGCTGCGGCGGGAGTTGGCGCTTGAACGGATGTCGCTGTTGCGGGCGCTGCGCTCGCCACGACCGAGGGCGCAGGCGCAGCAGCGACTATCGCGGGCGCAGCGACCGCGCTGGCCGCAGCCACCTCAACGTGCACGACCACGCTGCCCTGCTTAACTTTATCACCCACTTTCACGTCGATCGACTTGACGACACCACCGTGAGAAGACGGAATCTCCATCGAGGCTTTATCAGACTCGACGGTAATCAAGCTTTGCTCAGCTTTAACGACGTCACCCACTTTAACGAGAACCTCAATGACTTCGACCGTGTCAAAGTCTCCGATATCGGGCACCTGGATGGCTGTTGTGTTGCTCATATTGAGTCTCTCTATCAAGCGTATTGTGGGTTGGCTTTGTTTGGATCGATGCCATACTTCTTAATCGCTGCGGCCACCTGCGCGACCGGTACTTTTCCTTCGTCAGCAAGAGCACGCAACGTCGCCAACACAACAAAATGGCGATTCACCTCAAAGTGCTCACGCAGGCGATACCGGAAGTCAGATCTTCCAAACCCGTCTGTTCCAAGTACGCGGTAGTGACGCCCATTCGGGACAAAAGGTCGAATCTGGTCCGCAAACATCTTCATGTAGTCAGTCGAAGCAATAATCGGACCGTCTGTCTTATCTAAAACGCTGGTCACGTAGGGGACCTGCGACTTGCCGGTTGGATGCAGCATGTTATAGCGCTCGCAATCCAAGCCTTCTCTACGCAACTCCGTGAAACTCGTCACGCTCCAGATATCAGACGACACATTCCAATCTTGCTCCAGAAGATCCGCTGCTGCCATCACTTCTCGCAAGATCGTGCCCGAGCCCAGCAGTTGAGCGCGCACCTTGCTCTTGCCGCCCTTCTTCAACCGGTACATTCCGCGAATAATGCCGTCCTCATCGCCTTTTGTCAGTCCGGGCTGAGGATAGTTTTCATTCATCACCGTCAGGTAATAAAAAACGTTTTCCTGATCTTCTACCATCCGCTTCAGACCATGCTGAATAATCACGGCCAACTCATGCGCGAAGGTTGGGTCGTATGACACACAATTCGGAATTGTGGACGAGAAAATATGGCTATGACCGTCTTCGTGCTGCAAGCCCTCACCATTTAACGTTGTTCGTCCTGCAGTGCCTCCCAACAGAAACCCGCGGGCCTGCATGTCGCCCGCAGCCCAAGCCAAGTCGCCGACACGTTGAAACCCAAACATCGAGTAGTAAATGTAGAACGGCACCATGATGCGGTTATTGGTCGAGTACGAAGTGGCTGCTGCGATCCAAGAACTAAAGGCACCCGCCTCATTGATTCCCTCTTGTAACAGTTGGCCGTCAGCCGCTTCGCGGTAATACATCACCTGATCCTTATCGACAGGAATATATTTTTGACCTTCCGGCGCATAAATACCGATCTGACGGAACAAGCCTTCCATACCAAAGGTACGAGACTCATCGGCGAGAATCGGCACGACGCGCGGACCAATGTCCTTATCACGCAGAACCTGATTCAAAATACGCACAAACGCCTGCGTCGTAGAAATTTCCCTGCCTTCAGCCGTTTGCTCTAAAACGGGTTTAAAGACCTCCAGCAGAGGCGCCTTAAGTTTTTCGTCGGCTTTCATACGGCGTTTGGGCAGGTAGCCACCCAGCGCCTTACGTCGCTCATGCAAGTACAACATTTCAGGCGAATCTTCTGCCGGCTTGTAGTACGGGACTTCTTCAAGCTTCGCGTCCGGAATCGGAATGTTGTAGCGATTACGAAACTCCCGAATAGTCTCGGTATCAAGCTTCTTCTGTTGATGCGATGGATTCTTCGCCTGCACCAAATGCCCAACGCCATAGCCTTTGATCGTCTTGGCGAGAATGACAGTCGGTTGACCGGTGTGTTTCGTCGCCGCAGAAAATGCTGCATACACTTTGTGAGGATCGTGGCCGCCACGATTTAAGCGCCAAACATCGTCGTCACTCATGCGGGAAACCATTTCCAGTAGCTTTGGATGTTTTCCAAAAAAATGTTCACGTACGAATTTTCCGTCGTTGGCTTTATAGGCCTGATACTCGCCGTCTACGGTGTCATCCATAATTTTTCGCAGGATGCCTTCCTTGTCACTCGCGAGCAACGGATCCCAATACCCACCCCAGATCATCTTGATAACATTCCAGCCGCTACCGCGGAAGTCGCCCTCAAGCTCTTGAATAATCTTACCGTTGCCCCGCACAGGGCCATCTAGTCTCTGCAGGTTGCAGTTGATGACAAAGATCAAGTTATCGAGTTTTTCACGCGAGGCCAAACTGATCGCGCCGAGTGATTCTGGCTCATCCATTTCACCATCACCGCAGAACACCCACACCTTGCGCTGGCTCGTATCGGCGATGCCGCGAGCATGTAAATACTTTAAAAACCTGGCTTGATAAATTGCCATCAACGGACCAAGGCCCATGGACACGGTTGGAAACTGCCAGAACTCTGGCATCAACTTTGGATGCGGATACGAGGACAAGCCCTTGCCACCTACCTCCTGCCGGAAATTATTCAGCTGCTCCTCAGTTAGACGTCCTTCAAGATAGGCTCGCCCATAAACGCCTGGAGAGGAGTGCCCTTGAAAGTACACAAGGTCGCCGCCGCGCTCAGGCGTGTCAGCATGCCAAAAGTGGTTTTGTCCGCAGCCGATCATCGTCGCGAGCGAAGCAAACGAAGCGATATGTCCGCCCAAGTCTCCGCCATCGGGCGGATTATGTTTGTTGGCTCGCACAACCATGGCCATCGCATTCCAGCGGATGTAGTGACGTATGCGCGACTCGAGTTCTAGGTTGCCTGGGTGTGGAGGCTCCAAGCCTGCAGGAATCGTATTGAGATAAGCCGTATTGGGCGAAAAGGGAATGTGTGCACCCGAGCGGCGTGCCAGATCAGTGAGTCGCTCTAGTAGATAGTGGGCACGGTCTGGTCCCTCCCGATCAAGAACCGCTTCTAGAGCATCGAGCCACTCTTGGGTCTCAAGCGAATCAACATCGTTCGCGGCTTGGATTTGGGCAGCTTGTGGTGCCATAGCGATCTCCTGATCAGGTAGGCTTGCTTTGTTAAGCCTACTTTGTTTTGAGTATTTTTGGCATTCTAGGTAGAAGTTTGCGCTTGAGCAACAAAAATTTCATTAAGCGGTATGTATTTTCGTATTATGAAATTTAAGGAATATTTTGTCGCTCTACTGCGACTAAAATAGAACCCTAATATGGATAACCCGCATGTCCAATCCTCCTAAGTCGGTAGTCTCCATTCCCTTCCAGGATCAAGCGCGTATGAACCGTAGGCGCTGGTACTGGCTTACGCCCATGCTGATCTTGGTGTTGTACGCCTGCGTCATGAGTGCCTTCTTTTGGTTGCAACGTTTACATGACGGTAGCGTCATGTTTATCAGCATTGACCAAGAAATGCGTCAGCAACGTCTGATTTGGGTGGTCATTGGATTATCGGTCGTGATCGTTATCGCCTTGCTGATGCTCTGGCGCTACACGCACTACCGCTCCAAAGCCGAGGCGGCACTCATCACGGAGACCGGCTTTCGCAGAGCTATGGAAAACTCCATGTCGACCGGCATGCGCGTGCTGGATCTCGAGGGGCGTATCGCTTATGTCAACCCAGCCTTCTGCAGAATGATCGGTTGGAACGAGGCAGATCTTATTGGGCGACTCCCTCCCTTCCCCTACTGGGTTCCAGGACAACACGACAGTCAACAGCAAGTGCTCGACAGCGTGCTTTCAGGAAAGGCAGCCAGCACGGGCGTCGAGATCGAAGCACAACGTCGCGACGGCTCACGATTTAGTGCACGCATGTATGTATCACCTTTACTAGATCCACGCGGGACACAGATCGGTTGGATGACATCAATGACCGACATCACCGAACCTAAACGCATCCGCGAAGCACTGACGGCGGCACATGAGCGCTTCATGACGGTGCTTGAAGGTCTCGATGACGCGATTTCGGTCACTGCAGACACTAATGACGGTGTCGAGCTGCTCTTTGCCAACCGAACCTATCGACGCTTGTTCGGCTCGCAAACACAAGGTCACGAAGAAATGCTGGCTGGGCGACGAGGTCGCTACACCGACGAGTCAGTCGAGGTGTTTTCGGATTCGGTACAGAAATGGTTTGAGGTGCAGCACCGCATGTTGGCCTGGACGGATGGCAGGCGTGTGCGTCTTCAAGTCGCGCGAGACATCACGGAGCGCCGCAAGCACGAAGAAGCCTCGCGGGTTCAACAAGAAAAAATTCAAATCACTAGCCGCCTGACAACCATGGGAGAGATGGCTTCCTCGTTGGCACATGAGTTGAATCAGCCACTCACTGCGATTGCCAACTACAGCATGGGTGCCGTAGCGATGGTCAAAGCTGGCCATACAGATATGGGGACCTTGCTTCCCGCCTTAGAAAAAGCAGCTGCACAAGCACAGCGTGCGGGCAAAATCATTAGTCGCATCCGTGATTTCGTCAAAAGAAGTGAGCCTCGACGACAGAACGTACCGATTCAAACGATCGTGGATAACGCGGTAAGCTTGGCCGAGATACACGCTAGAAAACGACAGCTTGAGATTGTGCGCAACATACCGGAAAGTCTGCCTGACGTGTACGCTGATCCTATTTTGATTGAGCAAGTGCTTCTTAATTTGCTTAAAAATGGTCTGGAGTCCATGGACCAGTCCACGCTCAACACGCTCGAGCTCGATGTCACCTTAGATGACAATCAGATTGAAGTCGCTGTGAAGGACCGAGGCCACGGGCTCACCGAACCGGAGCGTCTCTTCGAGCCGTTTTTTAGTACAAAGTCTGAAGGTCTCGGCATGGGATTGAATATTTGCCGCACGATCATAGAATCACATCACGGACGCCTCTGGGCGAGCAGTAATCCGGATGGTGGAACGATTTTTCGCTTTACACTACCGTGCGCCTCTAACCTAGAGGCAACGCACAGCAATCAGTCCGAGGAGTTACCCGCATGAATACGCCAAACGTCGCAAGCACTGTCTTTATCGTTGACGATGACGAGGCGGTACGAGATTCACTCCGTTGGTTGCTTGAAGCAAACGGATATCACGTCAGCGCTTTCGCGAGTGCGGAGAGTTTTTTAGCTGCATTTGATGACAAAACCGCTGGCGTGTTGATTGTTGATGTGCGGATGCCTGGCATGAGTGGCCTAGAACTTCAGGAACAACTCATTGCACGCAAATCGTCGATGCCCATCGTATTCATTACGGGCCATGGCGATGTTCCCATGGCGGTTTCTACGATCAAGAAAGGCGCGATCGATTTTCTGGAGAAACCCTTCGATGAGACCGACTTGCGCGAAATTGTCGCCCGTATGTTTGAGCAAGCCAATCAGCGCTTAACCCAAGCCCGTGCTCAGCGCGAGCACGAGGCGATGCTTGGTCGACTAACGGCCCGCGAACAGCAAGTTCTCGAGCGCATTGTCGCTGGACGACTGAATAAGCAAATCGCTGATGACTTAGGAATCAGCATCAAGACCGTTGAGGCGCATCGCGCCAACATCATGGAAAAGCTTCAGGTCACAACGGTTGCAGACCTCATGAAGGTTGCCTTGGCCAAGCCAGAGGTCAGCGCATGACGGGTAGGGTTATAGACGGAGTAAAGCTTGCCGCAACCATTCGGGAGGATGTTGCGGCGCGTGCGGCAGCACTCGCAACAAAGGGCGTCAAACCAGGCCTAGCCGTTATTCTTGTCGGTCAGGATCCCGCGTCACAGGTTTACGTGCGTAACAAAGTAGCCGCCTGTGAAAAAGCCGGACTGCATTCAGTGTTGGAGCAGTATCCTGCTGACATGACACAAGATGCCTTGTTGAGCCGCATAGAAACACTGAACGCCGACCATCACATACACGGCATACTCGTTCAACTGCCTCTACCGAAGCACATTGATTCACACCGCGTCATCGAGACGATTGCTGCACAGAAGGATGTTGACGGGTTCCATATAAGTAATGCGGGCCTGTTGATGACGGGGACTCCGCTTTTTCGGCCTTGTACACCCTACGGTGTCATGAAGATGCTTGAGTCTGAGCAAGTCGTCTTGCGCGGTGCTGTAGCAGTGATTGTCGGGGCCAGCAACATCGTTGGCAAACCCATGGCGATGCTGCTCCAGGCAGCTGGGGCGACGGTCACCATTTGCAACTCAAAAACGCGCGACCTCGCTTGGCATACGCGCCATGCGGATATTGTTGTCGTTGCAACCGGAAAGCCTGGCATGATCACAGGCGACATGATTAAACCTGGTGCGATCGTGATTGATGTCGGGATTAACCGTGGCGCCGACGGCAAATTATGCGGTGACGTCGACTATGCATCGGTCAAAGAGGTTGCAGGCGCCATCACTCCCGTTCCGGGTGGCGTGGGTCCCATGACGATTGCCATGTTGCTCGTCAACACCATAGAAGCGGCCGAACGCGCTCAATTACTCTCCAGCTCAAGATGAACCCTCTAAACGTCCCGATCCAAGACTTCGTCGATTACGCAGCAGTGCGTCCCGAACACATCGAAGAAGCGATTCCTGCTTTGCTCGCCAAAGCGAGATCTGCTGTTGAACTAGCGGCACTTGATGATCGCCCAGCCACCTGGGAGCTGATTGTAGACGCTGTTGACAGCGCAAGCGAACCGCTTTGGCGTGCTTGGTCGATTGCCGGTCATCTCAACGCGGTGATTAACACGCCAGAGTTGCGTGAGGCGTATAACGCCATGCTCCCAGCGATTAGCGAATACTCGACCTGGGTAGGTCTGCACACAGGCTTATACGCGCAGTACAAGCGGCTGCATGAAAGCCCTCTGTTTGCACAGTTGTCTGCCCAACGCCAGCGTGTCATTGAGCTTTCACTGAGGGATTTCAAACTGAGTGGAGTCGAGCTACAGGGCGAGGCACGTGATGCCTACGCAACAAACTCGGATAGGCAGGCACAAGTCTCGCAAAAGTTCTCTGAGAATGTTTTAGATTCGACCGATGCCTGGACGCTCGCGATCGACAACCTGGATGCGCTTTCGGGCGTCCCTGCGGATGTGCTCACCGCAATCAAGGATCCCGACGCCTCGATCTGGACCCTGAACTTAAAGATGCCCTGCTACTTACCAGTCATGCAGTACGCAAAAGACCGCGAACTACGTCGCACGCTTTATCGCGCCTACGCCACGCGGGCATCTGATCAAGGCGATTCACAGTTCGATAACTCAAACTTGATCTCAGAGTCATTGTCCTTACGCGCACAAGAGGCAAACGTATTGGGCTTTGAGCACTACGCCGAATTACGTTTGCAAACAAGAATGGCCAAGAGCGCCCAAGAAGTGACTGATTTTTTGCGACAGCTCACTGTAAAAGCCAAACCCTTCGCGCAAAGAGACCTTGCCGAGCTGACCGAGTTCGCTCGCGACGCGCTTAATGTATCCGATCTGCAACCGTGGGATATTGCCTATGTCTCGGAGCGCTTGCGTGAGTCGCGCTACGATTATTCCGAGGACGAAGTCAAACAATACTTCACCGAGCCGCGAGTCCTGAGCGGCCTGTTCGACGTCACCAAAACTTTGTTCCATGTTGAGCTCATCGACTTTCCCGTAAGCGGTTGGTGTCCCGAAGTGCGCGGCTATTCAGTCAAAGCGCAACACGGTCGAACACTCGGATATCTTTTGATCGATCTATACGCTCGCGCCGGTAAGCAGGGAGGCGCGTGGGTGGATAGCGAACGCAGCAGACATCGCGTTGGCAATGAATTGCGCTTACCCATCACTTACTTGACGTGTAATTTTGCGCAACCCCAAGGTGGGCGCCCCGCCCTGTTGACGCATGACGACGTGATCACCCTCTTCCATGAGGCGGGCCATGCCTTGCACGCCTTACTCTCAGAGGTGGACGAGCTCGGCGTATCGGCCTTCTCTAGTGTTGAGTGGGATGCTATCGAACTGCCCTCACAGTTTATGGAAAACTTTTGTTGGGACTGGACTGTTCTGCAAAGCTTAAGTGCGCATGTCGAGACTGGCTCCCCCATCCCCAGATCCCTGTACGACAAAATGACTGCAGCCAAGAATTTTCAAAGCGGCATGCAGACCGTGCGACAGGTTGAGTTTTCGCTCTTTGACATGCTGATTCATCAGCAACACCTCGGTCTTTCGATCGCCGAGGTGATGTCCCAGTTAGCTGACGTGCGTAAAGAGGTGGCCGTACTCACCCCTCCGGCTTGGCATAGATTTCCTCATAGCTTCTCGCATCTCTTCGCGAGTGGCTACGGTGCGGGGTACTACAGCTACAAGTGGGCCGAAGTCCTTTCTGCTGACGCTTACGGCGCCTTTGAGGAGGCCGCAAACAAAGCCTCTGCCGATCGTTCAAACAGTGCAAGTACCTTGGACCCTGAAACAGGGATGCGCTTTAGACGCGAAGTCTTAGCCGTTGGCGGTGCACGACCGGCCGCTGAGTCTTTCCTGGTTTTCAGAGGACGCGAGCCGAAGCTTGATGCTCTGCTGCGACACCATGGGATGACACCTGCTTTCGTACAAACTCAAACCTAGGACCAATGCGATGATTGCATGGTCGAGCCTACTTCGGCGCATTGCGCACGCTAGCGTCGTGACTGTTCTATTCACACTTGCTGCTTGCTCAGATTCAAATGTGAAGTGGTCGTTATATGACGTCAGCGGACATTTACCTAACTTGCGTTTTTCTTTACAGGGTACCGGTGGCAAAACGGTGACGGAGAAAGATTTCGCTGGCCAAACCGTATTCATGTTTTTTGGCTATGCAAGTTGCCCGGATATTTGCCCAACGACCATGGCTCAACTCACAGAGGTCGTAAATAAGTTAGGCGATCGTGCGAAAGATGTAAAAATCGTTTTTATTAGTGTTGATCCGCATCGCGACACCCCCGACATACTACAAGCCTACGTCAAAGCATTTAGCAATAGCGCAATTGGTTTAACCGGAAACGAAAATCAAGTTGCCGAACTCGCAAGACGATACCGCGTAGCCTACCAGATTGAGAAACCCAAACCTGGTGACAGCACTGAGGTCTATGACGTGACGCATAGTCGTGGTGTGTTCATCTTCGACCGCTTTGGCCGAGCGCGCCTGCTTGCCTCCGACACCGAAAAAGTTGATGTCGTTGTTGCAGACGTCGTACAGCTGATTGAATTAACGCAGCGTTGAGCTGTAACCAGCCTCTTGAAGGGTGTCTTGCAGTTCTGGTGCGCCAGGCCCGTTTTCAACTTCAACCGTTTTGCTCGCCAAATCACACACGACACTCGCAGAGCTGTACTTGCTTTGAATTGCAACACTAATTGATTTAACGCAATGTCCGCAGGTCATATCCGGTACGTTAAGTTTTATCATCTCAGCTCCATCTAGTAATCGACACTTATTATGGCTGAAAAAGCTGACAACAAAGTAGATTTTCCAATTTTGGTTGATCTTAATATCGAAGGCATGACCTGCGCGTCGTGCGTACTTCGTGTGGAGAAAGCCCTTGCTAAGGTCTCAGGTGTCGATCGCGCACAAGTGAATTTGGCGACACAACGCGCGACACTCACCCTAGCCCCCTCTCCCACAGAACCAAACACTATCACCTTGGATGCGATTGATGCCGCAACGCGTGCGGGATATCCCGCCACAGCCGTCACAGAGGACTCATTCGACGACGACTTGCTGATCGAACAACGCGCACTTGAACAACGCGTACTGAGACGTGACCTGCTGCTAGCGCTCGCACTGACCCTCCCGGTATTTTTACTCGAAATGGGCGCGCATGCGTCGAGCGACCTGCATCACTTCATCCAAAACACGATCGGCATGCAGCTTAGCTGGTGGCTTCAAGCATTACTGACGACCCTCGTCATCAGTGGCCCGGGACGCAGCTTTTTCATAAAGGGATTACCTGCGCTCTGGCATCGCACCCCAGAGATGAACTCTCTAGTAGCGCTAGGGTCTGGCAGCGCTTGGCTGTATTCACTAGTGGCCACGATCGTGCCCGAGTGGCTGCCTGTCAATGCGCGTTTCGTTTATTTTGAAGCTGCTGCAGTCATCATCACACTGATTCTTCTAGGGCGCTGGCTTGAGGCAAGAGCCAAAGGTCGAACGGGCGATGCGATTCAACACCTGATCGGATTACAGCCGCATACCGCTCACGTCGTGATGCCCAACGCGGAAATTATAGATTGCTCAATCGATACGATTAAACCCGGCGACCACCTACTCGTGCGCCCTGGGGAGCGGCTTGCGACAGATGGGATTGTCACTGACGGCAGCCCCTATATCGACGAATCGATGATCACAGGCGAGCCCATCGCTTCAGAAAAAAAACCAGGCGATCGTGTGACGGGCGGTACCCTGAACACGACGCGCAGCTTTACTTTCAAGGCAACCCATACGGGACGAAACACGGTCCTCGCACAAATTATCCGGATGGTACAAACGGCACAAGGTGCCAAGCTGCCAATTCAAGGCGTCGTGGATAAAATCACCGCGTGGTTTGTTCCAGTCATCCTGTTGTGTGCCGTCTTAACATTTTTAATATGGTTCGTGCTTGGACCCGAGCCACGCTTCACGCACGCGTTGGTATCGGCGGTCGCGGTATTGATTATTGCTTGCCCTTGTGCGATGGGCTTAGCGACCCCAACCTCCGTGATGGTCGGTACCGGTCGTGCCGCCCAAGCAGGCATCCTCTTCAGGCAAGGTGACGCCCTACAACGTTTAGCCGATGTCACAACGATCGCCTTTGACAAAACGGGGACCTTGACAGCTGGAAAGCCGGAGATCACAGAGTTTGAGCTCATCGATCCAGCGTATTCCTACGACACAGTGCTCAGTTGGACGGCCGCCATGCAGTCGCACTCTGAGCATCCCATCGCACGTGCCTTTGTGCAAGCTGCGAACGCGCGCGCCTTAAGCATACCCATTGCACAAGAGTTCCAAACGCAAACGGGATCAGGTGCCATGGCACGGGTGGACGGTCATTGGGTGTCCGCGGGTTCGGCACGATACATGACCGAGCAAGGCATCAGCCCACTCAGCCAGCAAGAACGCATGAATCAGTGGGGACTCTCTGCTAAAACGCCGATTCTTATCGCGATTGATGGTGTTCTTGTAGCTGTCGCTGGCCTCGCCGATCCAATTAAGCCGACTGCGCGGTCAGCCATACAGGCAATCACCGCAGCAGGCATTCGGACGGCGATGATCACTGGAGACCATCCACACACCGCCCGTGCCGTCGCAGACGCGCTTGGAATTGATGAGGTTCACGCAGGTGTATTACCTGCAGGCAAGGTCGAATGCTTGCAGCGCATGCAGCAGGCGAATCAGGTCGTCGCCTATGTGGGCGATGGTATTAACGATGCCCCTGCCCTGGCGGCCGCTGAGGTGGGGATCGCGATCGGGACCGGCACAGACGTAGCCATTGAATCCGCGAGCGTTGTATTAATCTCCGACAACCTCAACGGCCTCATCAATGCCATGAAGCTCTCGCGAGCAACATTGAAAAACATCCATCAGAACCTCTTTTGGGCTTTCGCTTACAACGCAGCCCTCGTGCCGATTGCTGCGGGGGCCTTGTATCCCAGCTTTGGGATTCAACTCTCCCCTGCATTTGCTGCAGGAGCGATGGCTTGCTCAAGCGTGTTTGTGGTGGCTAACGCCCTACGCCTGAGGAGCCTGCGCTTTAACTAGTGCGCTCAGTTAGGACGCCACGTCGTGGTCAGTGTTTCAGGCAACGGTCGCTGTGCAGGGACAGCTGGACTAATAGGCGTGCCAATCGCCAAAAAACCCACGAAGCGATAGTCAAGCGGATCGAAACCAAGCGCCTCAGGCACTTCGTCGGTATAAGTGCCTAAACCGGTGCTCCAGTAACTAGAAAAACCCATCATATGCGCGGCGTTCTGTATGTTCATGGCAGCCGCACCCATCGACAGAGTTTGCTCAATCTCGGGGACCTTCTCATTGTTATGTGAGATCTTGTAGGCCATCCCAATTAGGAGAGGAACGGTCGACAACCACTTACGCGTGTTCTGTTCTTTCTGCGGCGTCACCTCTCGACCCGAACGACGCGTAGCTGCGATCGCGAGGTCAGCGAAGGCATCAATGTTCTCACGATGAATAAGTGCAAAGCGCCACGCGCGCAATGCAGAGTGATCGGGCGCACACACTGCGGCCTTGAGAAGTGTGTCGATTTGCACAGCACTCGGGCCCGGAGCCTGCACAAGCTTTTGCGAGCGGCGGGAAATTATTTCTTGAACACTAGCCAAGCTTGGCATAGACACTCACCCAGTAAGAGGTTAAAAAAAGCCCCGCATCACTTTCGCGACACAGGGCTTCTACTTCCAATCGTCTGCAGATTGCAGACCGATCGGTTAAGTATTACAGCACTTGAATATTAGTTGCGCTCGGGCCTTTGGCGCCCTGACCGATTTCAAAGCTGACTTTCTGGTTCTCTTCGAGAGTCTTGTAACCACTCGAACGAATTTCAGAATAGTGAGCGAACAAATCTTTGCCGCCACCATCAGGCATGATGAAACCATAACCTTTTTCAGCGTTGAACCACTTCACGACACCAGTTGCCATTTCGAACTTCCTTGATAGATAAAAAAACGGGCAAAAACGCCCAGCGTGCTAGATGATCAAGGAAGGGATAGACACCACTGATTACCACTAAGGGCGACAGCCTAGGTACAAAAACCGCGTCGCTTGAGAATCTTGCCACTCGAGTGTAGAGGTGAAGCATGCCTGAGTCAAACAAAAACAAGCCATTTCTAGCGATAAGTCCCTGATTTTGCAGTTTTCTCTAAAAAATTGCCAAAAAAGCAACAAATTCAGTGGATACCTAAAACAAACCGAAAAATAACACCAAAAAACACTACAGCAATGGTCCTAAACTTTCATTTTTCACTGCTCAAGCGGACAAATTCCATGAAAGTCGTCGTTTTAGGTGCAGGAGTCATCGGTACAACCACAGCCTATTACTTGGCTCGTGCGGGCGCACAGGTCACCGTAATCGATCGCCAGCCCTGTGCCGCGAACGAAACGAGCTTCGCCAATGCGGGTCAGATTTCTCCTGGCTACTCCACACCTTGGGCTGCTCCTGGCATCCCGTTCAAAGCAATCAAATGGATGTTTCAACGCCATGCTCCGCTGGCGATTCGCTTGGATGGCAGCCTTTGGCAACTGAAATGGATGGCGAGCATGTTGGCTGAGTGTAATGGCGCCCGTTATGCGATTAACAAAGAGCGACTGATGCGCGTGGCTGAATACAGCCGGCATTGCCTCGACGCACTTAGAAGCGATACGGGCATCGAATACGAGCAGCGCACACGCGGCACTGTGCAACTGTTTCGCACGCAAGCACAAATGGACGCCGTTGAGCGCGACATCGTCGTACTCAAAGAGCTTGGCGTTCCTTACGAACTGCTTTCTAAAGATGAACTCAAAACAGCCGAACCCGCACTCGCGTATGCCAGCGTACCTTTAGCGGGAGGCCTACGCTTACCAAGTGATGAGACCGGCGATTGTCACCTGTTCACAACAAAACTTGCAGAACTATCCCAGGAACTAGGCGTTGAGTTCATTTACAACGCAGAGATTGATGAAATCCTTCATGCCAATGGTTCGATCGCTGGAGTGCGTTCGGGGACACACGTCTATCAAGCCGACCGCTACGTTGTGGCGCTTGGTAGTTACTCCCGAGATCTCTTGTCGGGACTTGGGTTAAACATCCCTGTCTATCCCGTCAAAGGTTACTCACTCACCATCCCCATCGTCGACGAAGCGCTCGCGCCACAATCCACCGTGCTCGACGAGACCTACAAGGTTGCTGTCACTCGCTTTGATCAGCGCATACGCGTTGGAGGGATGGCCGAACTGGGGGGATTCGATTTAGGTCTTAACCCAAGACGCAGGGAAACCCTTGAAAAAGTTGTGACCGATCTATTTCCTGGGGGCGATCTCAAGCAGGCGAGCTTTTGGACTGGACTCAGGCCAATGACACCAGACAGTACGCCAATTATTGGCCCCACGTCGATCGGTAACCTCTACTTGAACACCGGCCATGGCACATTGGGATGGACCATGGCCTGTGGATCGAGCAAACTCATTGCTGACCAAATGATGGACCAGCGGCCTGAAATTAATACGGACGGGCTTAGCCTGAGTCGCTATCTACGCGGTTCCGATTAAAAAATGCTCAAGGCACTCTCTCTGACAGCCCGAGCCGCTAGCCTGATATCATTGCTGATCTCTTTTTTGCCTAGCCCTCAGCATGACGCGTCCATCCAAAGCCACTATAGACTTGACCGCACTCAGAGCCAATTATCTCTGGGGTCGTTCGCAGCAAACGGGCAAGGCCTTCGCAGTCGTTAAAGCGAATGCCTATGGTCACGGGGCGGTCGAGTGTGCAAAGTCCCTAGCCGATATTGCCGATGGTTTTGCGGTTGCGTTTTGTGCTGAAGCCCTTGAACTCCGAAATGCAGGCATTACCAACCCCATTCTCATTTTGGAAGGCTGCTTTGATCTAGAAGAAGTTCGACTTGCCCAACAACATGCGCTCTGGGTGGCCATCCATCAAACGAGCCAGATTCAAGATCTCGAGAACCCCTCACTCAGCGCGAACACGTTGCATGTGTGGCTAAAAGTGGATAGCGGCATGCACCGCGCAGGCTTCGCACCGCAGGAGGTACAGGCCGCTCACGTCCGCCTCACGAAATGTGAAGCAGTTGCTTCGATCACGCTCATGTCGCACTTCGCATCGTCAGACGAACCCGACAAACACACCACACTCAAGCAAATCGACACCTTCGAAGAAGCGACCCGCGGACTACCTGGCATACGCAGCCTAAGTAACTCTGGCGCAGTCCTGGCTTGGCCTCAGGCAGCTCGCGATTGGGCGCGTCTTGGAATTCTGCTTTATGGTGCCGATCCCCTTCCACAACCAACAGATCATCATATCCCCGTCATGACCTTACAAAGTGAGGTCTTTGCCGAGCGCTGGCTTGAGCCTGGGGAATCGATCGGATACGGCGGAAAATTTGTGACGGACACCAAGACTCGCGTTGGCCTCGTCGCCATTGGATACGCCGATGGCTACCCAAGACAAGTACCCAGCGGTACGCCTGTTTCGGTCGACGGCGCGCTGACAAGAATTATCGGCCGGGTATCGATGGACATGATTACGATCGACCTGACGGACCACCCTAATGCGGGAATCGGCAGTAAGGTCGAGCTCTGGGGAAAACAGATCGATATCAATATGATTGCGCGCGCTGCGGGTACGATTTCCTACGAGCTTCTTTGCAACGTCAAACGGGTACCCAAAGTGTATGTCGATAACATTGCGGTTTAGAATTCTCGTTCTTGGCTCACGGCTCAAAGGGTAGGCACGATGCAACTCGCAACATGGAACGTTAATTCTCTTAAAGTCAGACTGCCTCAAGTGCTCGCTTGGCTTGCGACCAATCCCGTCGATGCCTTATGTTTGCAAGAGCTCAAGCTCGACCACGATAAGTTCCCCTTGCAGGCGTTTCAAGAGATTGGGTATCACGCCTCGTGGGCGGGCCAAAAAACCTATAACGGCGTTGCCGTCATTTCGCGAGAGCCTGGCCTGCACGAGACCAGAAACATCCCTGGTTACGACGATCCTCAGCAGCGCGTGATTGCAACCACGCTACCCTTTGGACAAGAGACCATTCGTGTGATTAGCGCCTATTGTCCCAATGGACAAGCGCTAGACAGCGACAAATATGTTTATAAGCTGGCGTGGTTCAAAGCTTTTGCGGTGTGGTTAAAGCAAGAAAAACAGACGCACCGCAATATCGCTGTTCTGGGCGACTATAACGTTGCGCCGAAGGACGAAGACGTACACAACCCCGAAAAGTGGATCGGACAGATTCTTGTTTCGGAGCCTGAGCGTGCTGCCTTAGCTGAGTTAGTCGACTTAGGATTTACCGACGCGTTTCGGCTGTTTGAACAGCCCGAAAAATCATTTAGCTGGTGGGATTACCGGATGAATAGCTTCAAACGTAATGCCGGCGTTCGTATCGATCATGTCTTGCTGTCGGAGTCCTTGGTGCCACAGTGCAAATCCTGCGTCATTGACAAAGGCCCCCGAGGCAATGAGCAACCCTCTGACCACACCCCAGTGATTGCAACCCTATCGGTTTAATGTCAATGTCACACGCACAAGCGCTCGCACTGGACCATCTGGTCATCAATGTTCATTACGATATGGATCGCGCTCAGCGAATCTTTGAGCTACTGGGCTTTCAGCTCACCGCTCGCGGTTTTCATAGTCTCGGGTCAAGTAATCACCTGATGACGTTCGATGACGATTACCTAGAGTTAGTTGGTTTGCCCACAGACACTCAAACCATCAGACAGGAAATTTTACAGAGCCCGCAGGGCATCGATGGGCTTGTCTTTAAAACTCAGGACGCACAACGCACCCACAACCGTGTAAAAAAACTTGGCTATGCCCTTTCAGACGTGCAAGCCTTTGGACGACCGGTCGCGCTCGCAGGAAAGCAACATCAAGCGAAGTTTAAAACCACTCGTCTTCAAACAGGGCAATTCGAAGCGGGCAGGCTCTATTACTGCCAGCACCTCACCCCAGAGCTTGTTTGGCGCAAAGAGTGGCAGAACCACGCCAATACTGCGTATGCTATTGCCGCGCTGTTAATCATCTGCCCAAGACCGCACGTACAAGCAAAACGTTATGCAGATTTAGCCCAATCGCTTGCGCGCAAGGGTCACCATGGAGAAAGTCGCATAAGTTGTCGTGGATTTGAGTTGGTATTTATTAGCGAAGAAACGTATCGAACACTTTACGGGCACTTTGCCTGTTCAGGAAAAGGTCGGAGCAGTTTCTTTGGAGCGCTTGCCCTACTCGCAAAAGACTTATGCATCGTACGTGAATACATCATTGAGGCCGCGCGTAAAACGTCCGAGCTTCATTGGCGCGATCAAGGTGACCGGATTACCGTGTCTATTGCTCGCTACGGGGTCGTCATCGACTTTACTCAGTCTGAATGAACCTTGTCCAACCCATTACAAATTTATAAACAATACAAAACACAATACGGAGAATGAATCAATGTTTACCATTTGGGGTCGCATTACCTCCATCAACGTCCGAAAGGCCGTCTGGACGGCTGAAGAGCTTGGACTGACCTACGAGCGTATCGATGCCGGCGGTGCCTTTGGGTTGACGAAGACACCGGAGTACTTATCCATGAATCCGAACTCTGTGGTCCCGACCCTTGTGGAAGGTGATTTTTCGCTGTGGGAATCAAACGTCGTTGTTCGTTACCTCTGCGCAAAGCATTCCATGGGAAAGTTGTATCCCGAGGACCTTCAAGAGCGCTTCAATGCAGAACGCTGGATGGACTGGCAGCAAACCACCTTCAGTCCAGCGGGTCGGGACGCGTTCTGGCAACTCATCCGGGTACCGGAACCCGAGCAAGACAAAAAGAAAATAGAAGCCTCGGTTGCTACGACAGACATCTTGCTTGAGCGGTTCGAGCAACACTTAACTAAGCAGGAGTATGTCGCAGGATCAAAGCTGACAATGGCCGATATTCCCATGGCCTGTGAAATTCATCGCTGGTACGGGCTTCCAGTTGAGCGAAAGCCTCGCAAACATATTGAAGCCTGGTACGCAAAAATAAATGCCAGACCCGCTTCTAAAAACGTACTGACCTATCCGTTATCCTAAACACCACCGGCGAGAGCCGACAGCACTGTCGATAGCTTTTTCTGGGGTAGGTTAAAACATGCGTTAGCAAGATTTGTTGCGTCAATCGGTGATCGACCAAAGGCGCAACAATCCACTCCCTTTGCCACGAGTTCAGCATCTGAAAGTGGCCGCTCTTTGCTGCCTCGCAAGTGATCGATGCGTTTGGTCAACACCGCGCCGTCTCGTAGCGCCACACGCAGCTCTGCCCAACGCGGAAACATGGGAGGCTCTCCCTCACGTACTTTGACCCGTGACATAAATGCCTGCACCTCGGGACGTTGTACAGCATGATCATCAAAACTATTCAGACCAATCTTTTTATCCAACAGTGCCGCGGTGACCGCGTACTGCATGCTGAACTTTCCTTCTAAACCAGTTTGCGGTGTGTCGTAGATCAACGGCACGGTGGCACGAAAATTTGTGATCACCTCTACAGATTCAATATCAGGCAAACTGAGGCTCGGGAAATCAATCAGCAAGTCCATCAACCCATCGAGTGTTCGGTGCGTGGCATAACAAAGTGGATACTTTTTTACTTCAATTCCACTTGAGTCGAGTTCTAGCGGCAAGCAACCCAGCTGATCCAATTGCGAGGACAAATCAGCGCCATCCGCGTACAAAGCGCTATAACCTTGCGCACCATCAAGGGAATGTGCAGACGCGTCGAACCCTAGCCTTGCCAAACCAATCGCACGCAACGCCAGTGCGTTGGCGTGCCCCGCCTGAAACGGCTTGGACATCGTCCCAAAATTCTGTCTTGAACCTGCGATCTGCGCCACCGCAATGCCGAGTGCATTAACGCATTGTGCGTGCGGCAGTTTCAGCAAACGCGCGCAAGCGGCGACCGATCCTAAGCTCGCAATCGACGACGTCGAATGCCAACCTTTGGCATAGTGATCATCGACCATCGCACGCGCCATCCGCAGACAGACCTCAAAGCCGACGGCATAGGCGTCAAGAACCTCGATCCCTGTGGCATCAACCGACTCACCGAGGGCAAGCACAGCAGGGAAAATCGCTACGCTTGGATGACCACGCAGTGGGGAAGACACGTCGTCATAGTCCAACGCATGTCCCATGGTGCCATTGACCAAGGCCGCGAGTTCGATAGGTAGCTGCTCGCCGGTCGCCCAAACCGTCCCACTCGCCAACGCAGTTTGCCCCCTTGCGTACTTCAATACAATGTCTGCAGCAGGCTCACGCGCCCCAGCTAACGCGCACACCAATGTATCAAACAACGCACGTGCGGCAAAGTGCAGATGGGAAGGTTTGAGTGTCGTATGTTGAAACGAAGTAATAAACGTCGCAATCCGATCGCTAGCAGTCGTCATAGCCCGAAGCTTCCCTTTTCGTCTTTCGTCTGTTCAAATTGCATAGTAACGACATGCACCGCGCTAGCAAGAGCGGCTTTTCTTAGGCATACTAGTACCCTACAACGAAAAAAGATGACGGAGCCAACTCATGAAAGCCAAATTTTTTATTTTTCGTGCTGCCCTAGCGGGCCTCATGATTTCTGCAAGTGTAGCCTCGCTTGCGCAAGAATATCCTTCACGTGACATCACCTTTATCGTCCCGTACGGCCCAGGAGGCTCCACCGACCCGATCTCTCGCCAAATCGCGAGTCAACTCGAAAAAGAGCTCAAAGGGTCAGTGAATGTCGAGAACAAGCCCGGGGGCTCAGCCACCGTGGGGGTGGGTCAGGTGATTCGATCCAAGCCAGACGGCTACACCATTGGGCTCTCCTCAAACAGCGCGCTTGCCTACCAACCTTTAGTCAACAAGTCCCTCACCTGGAAGTCACCCGCTGACTACCAGTCAATCGTGACGCTAGTGAAGCTCCCCGCGATCATCACAGTGAAGGCCGACTCACCCTACAAGACGTTCGAAGACTTTATCGAAGCAGCCCGTCAGAATCCAGGCAAAATCCGGGTAGCAGTGTCTGGCTTCCGCACTGCTCCAGACCTCGTCATCCAAGAACTGAACAAAGTAGCCAATATACGCATCGCGACCGTGCCTTTCACAGGCGGCGGTGGTGAAGCACTGATTGCCCTGCTTGGCGGCCGAGTAGAAGCCACGAGCGGTTATGCGCCAACAGTGCGGGCTCACGTGCAGGCTGGAACGGTACGCGTCTTGGCAGCATTTTCGAAAGAAAAGTACTTCATGTTTCCTGAGGCGCAGTCGGTTGTAAAGGCTGGCTATAACGTCACCCTGCCCGCAGATTATGGCGTCGTTGCTCCGAAAGGCCTCCCCAAAGATGTACTCGATAAATTGGTCGCCGCCGCGCTGAAAATTGGCAAAAGCGAAGAGTTTGCCAAGTTTTCCGCAGCAAACGGTCTGATTGTGGACGTCGGTGGTCCTCAGCAAATGGACGCTGAGATGACCGCCTACGGAAAGACCTTTACCGATCTGATTGCCTTCATGAGCAAGAAAACACAATAAATAAACCTTACTTAGCCTTGTATTTTGGTAAAGTTGGACCCTGTTCGTTTGTTTAGCTAGATCCCCTCACCACACAGGAGTCCAATTTTGAGCACAACGCAAACTACACGCTCCGTCGCCGTCGTGACGGGTGCGGCTCGAGGGATAGGCTTAGCCATTGCTAAGTGGTTTTTAGCGCATGATTACCGTGTTGCACTGTTCGACATCGAGACTGCAACGCTGAATAAAACCGACACCGATCTGAACAACCCAGACAATGTCCTGGCTTTGCGTTGCGATGTCTCCAAACCGGAGCAAGTGCAAGCAAGCGTAGATGCCGTCGCCAAGAAGTTTGGTCGTATCGATGCCTTAATCAACAATGCTGGGGTTGCGGTGTTCAAGCCAATCGGCGAGACGAGCTTCGAAGAGTTTCGACACGTGCTTGGAACAAACTTGGATGGCGCCTTTCTTTGTTCGCAAGCATGCGTGCCTTACATGAAGAAATCCGGGGGTGGTGCCATCGTCAACATCGCCTCGATATCTGGTTTGCGTGCCAGCACCTTGCGGGTTGCGTATGGCACAAGCAAAGCCGCACTGCTCCATCTGACAAAACAGCAAGCCGTTGAGCTCGGCACCGTTGGCATTCGATCGAACGCCGTCGCGCCCGGCCCGGTCGACACGGAGATGGCCAAGCTCGTGCACAGCGTTGCAATCCGCTCCGACTATTACGACACGATTCCAATGAATCGCTACGGCACACCAGAAGAAATTGCAAATGCGGTTGGCTTTCTTTGCAGCCCAGCCGCTGCATTCATTAATGGTCAGTGCCTCGCGGTCGATGGTGGCTTCGATGCCTCGGGCGTTGGCATTGCTACCTTGCGTAAGTCGCAAAACGACTCGATCTAACGTACGCGTGCACGCAATACGCACACACAACACGCCTTAATCTATCAAGCGGAGCACAGAATGAAACAACAATTTATCGTCGGCTGGGGCCATACCCCGTTTGGCAAATTGGACAACATGGACTTCGATCAGTTGATCCGCGATGCTGCCTTACCGGCGATCGAAAGCGCCGGTTTGACACCGTCGGATATCGACGCAATCTTTGTCGGTCACTTCAACGCTGGTTTTGTGCAACAGGACTTCAGCGGCGCACTGATGGGCGTCGCCATTCCTGAGTTTAGACATACGCCGTCCGTGCGCATGGAGAACGCCTGCGCCACAGGCTCCGCTGCGATCTGGTCGGCGTTAGATGCGCTGGCGAGCGGCCGTATCAAGCGCGCCCTCGTGGTGGGCATGGAAAAGATGAACACCCTTCCGAATAAGGAAATTGGCGAGATTCTGCTCAAGGCCTCGTACGTGAAGGAAGAAGGTCATACAGAAGGCGGGTTTGCAGGGGTCTTCGGGCAGATCGCCACTGAATACTTCAAACGCTACGGAGATCAGTCCGATGCATTGGCCGCGATCTCTGCCAAGAACCATGCCAATGGCGTTCACAACCCCTACGCCCACATGCGTCGAGACTTAGGCTTTGACTTCTGTCGGAACCCGTCAGAGAAGAATCCTTTCGTGGCAGGTCCCCTCAAACGCTCTGACTGCTCCTTGGTGTCCGATGGTGCAGCCGCCTTGGTGTTGTCGAACGAACCGCTTCCTGGCGCAAAAGTACCCGCCGTGCGTTGGCGCTCACGCACGCATGTCAACGAGTTTCTGCCCTTGTCGCGTCGTGATCCGACACGCTTTGAAGGCGCAGCCCTTGCCTGGAAGAAAGGACTCAGTGATGCAGCAATGACGCTCGACGGTCTTGGTTTTGTTGAAACTCATGATTGCTTCACGATTGCTGAAATGCTTGAGTACGAAGCAATGGGCTTAGCGCCCCAAGGCCAGGGCGCACGCGTCATACTAGACGGCGTCACAACCAAACAAGGAAAGCTTCCCGTCAATCCCTCTGGCGGCTTGAAGTCACGTGGCCATCCCATCGGTGCCACGGGCGTCTCGCAACATGTCATGGCAGCGATGCAGCTCTCAGGTTTAGCGGGCGATATGCAGATCAAGAATGCGCATACCGGTGCCGTATTCAATATGGGTGGCGCGTCTGTTGCAAACTACTTGAGCGTGCTGGAGTCCGTGTGAACGACGCGCAGTCGATGAACTTGGGTCGTTTGCTCACGCATACGGCCCAACTTTACCCCAACCATCGAGCGCTCATCCAAGGTGATGCTTCATGGACGTGGGAGCAACTCAATCAACGTGTCAACGCGATGGTTGCTGCACTACGTGGCCTTGGGATTAAAAAGGGCGATCGCCTACTTTTGCAGTCGCGTAATAGCCTTCAGACGTTCGAAAATTGTTGGACTGCCTTTAAGCTCGGTTGCGTATGGGTACCCACAAACTTTAGGCTAACTCCCCCAGAGGTTGCCTATCTCGGTGCCTCAAGTGGCGCAGTCGCGATGGTTGTAGAAGACCTCTTTCACGCCCACACCGATGCAGTAAAAGAGGCTTCCACAACGTTGAAACATGTCATTGTGATCGGCACTCCACGTCCAGGAGAACTGTCCTATGAGACGCTCATCACAACGCACGCCACCGCATCGGAATGGACAGAAACAGTTGCGTATGACGATCCTTTATGGTTTTTCTACACCTCAGGCACGACCGGAAAACCTAAAGCGGGAATTTTGACGCACGGCCAGATGGCCTTTGTCGTGAATAATCACTTGGCCGATCTGATTCCAGGCACAACGGAACGCGATTGCTCAATCGCAGTGGCGCCGCTCTCACATGGTGCGGGCATCCACGCATTACTAAACGTTGCACGCGGTGCCGCCACCATACTGATGCCAAGCGAGAAATTTGATCCCGCGATGTTTTGGGCGTGTGTGGAACGCTACCAGGTCACTAACCTTTTTACCGTCCCAACCATCATCAAAATGTTGGTGGAACACCCCGCAGTTGACGAATACGACCACAGCTCGTTGCGCTACGTCATCTACGCCGGAGCGCCGATGTATCGGGCCGATCAAAAGCGCGCATTAGAAAAGCTCGGCAAGGTCCTCGTGCAGTACTTTGGACTTGGGGAAGTGACCGGAAACATCACTGTCTTGCCCCCCGATATGCATAGCGCTGACGATACGGATCCGAATGCGAACATTGGTTCGTGCGGACGTCCGCGCGTGGGGATGGAAATCGCGATTTTGAACGATAAGATGCAAGAGCTTTCGCGTGGTGAAATAGGTGAAATCTGTGTGCGTGGGCCCGCCGTATTCGCGGGATACTATGGCAACGAAGAAGCAACACAGAAAGCGTTGCGCGGAGGATGGTTTCACACGGGCGATCTCGGAAAAATGGATGATAGAGGGCTGCTCTACATCACCGGCCGTGAATCAGATATGTACATTTCTGGTGGGTCTAATGTGTATCCGAAGGAAGTCGAAGAGGTCTTACTCACGCATCCTGCGGTGGCAGAAGTGGCAATCGTAGGCATGCCCGATCCCAAGTGGGGTGAAGTGGGCGTCGCGGTGATCGTACGTCGCGATGGCATGCCTGCGGTGAGCGAAGCCGAGTTACTCGGACACCTCGACGGGCGCTGCGCCAAGTATCGCTGGCCACGTGAGTTCTTTTTCTGGGATGTCATGCCCAAATCGGGCTACGGAAAAATTGTTAAGAAAGATATAAAGAGCTTGCTCGTAGAACGCGGTGAATTCAAGCTGCCTGAGCAACTTCAATAGACGTTAAGAATGCCTTCGACTATGACGCAGCACATCGCTTTTTTAACACCCATGGCCGAGCCCACGCGTGACGTGGTGCGTGCGTTGCTACCGGATGGATTCACCATCGCCTTTGCCCAAACCAATGAAGAAGCAGAGCATCGCAAGTTGGTGCCAGAGGCCTGCGTCATCATGGCCGTAGGCACCTATGTCACCGCCGATCTGATTGCTCGCGCACCAAAGCTCAAACTGATTCAAAAATGGGGGATTGGTGTAGACAAGATCGACTTAGAGGCTGCGCGTCGAGCGGGCGTGACGGTCGCCATTACTGCAGGGGCAACATCCATCCCTGTGTCTGAGCACACTCTGATGTTGATGCTAGCGAGCTCAAGACGTTTGCCGCTTGCACATCGCAGCCTGCAGGAAGGCAAATGGATTGCCACAGAGCTGCGCACGGTATGTTCGATGCTCGATGGAAAAACAATAGGCCTGTTTGGCTTTGGCAATATCGCACGTTTCGTCGCGAAGCGCTTGAGCGGTTTTGATGTCAAGATTCTGTATCACAGTCGCAGGCGCGTTGCCCCGGAAATAGAAAGTCAGTTCCGTGCGGAGTACGTTGATTTTGATACCTTGCTCGCACAAAGTGACTTGCTCAGTCTGCATGCACCCCTCGCAACAGAAACACGACAACTCTTTAACCGCGTGACATTCAACAAAATGAAACGCGGGGCGATTCTGATCAACACTGCACGGGGCGAACTGATTGACGAAGCAGACCTGATCGACGCCTTACGCACGGGACAGTTATCTGGCGCTGGCCTTGATACCTTTAGCGGCGAGCCGCCAAGCGCCAGCAATCCCTTGTTTCATATGGATCAGGTGGTTGCCACGCCACACTCCGCAGGTGGCGTATTTGACAATGTGCCGCATATTGTCGGACATATGTTTCGTAACATTAAGCAATTTCACCAGTCACAACCGCTTGACGCCGCGGACATTATTGTTGCGCCGCCTGTTTAAACGACGCTCAAGCGAACAACTAGTGCACCACGGGTCAAAGGTTTACTATTGGCCAAAATGCTCATTCGGAGATCATCATGGCAGGTAAGTTTTCCACCCAGTTCGAGCCCCTAAAGGGCAAGGTCAGCGCCGAGGAGTGGGAGGCACGCGTCACGCTCGCGGCCTGCTATCGACTCATGGATAAGTACGGCATGACCGACATGATTTATAACCACATCACGGCACGTATCCCTGGTACGGAAGATCTGCTCATCAATCTCTACGGTTTACTGTACAAAGAGATCACCGCGTCGAGCTTGGTACGGATTACCGTCGAAGGTGAAATCGTGCGCAAGCCCGATACAGATTACGGGATTAATAAATCTGGTTATGTGATCCATGGCTGTATCCATACAGCGCGCCCCGACGTGCAGTGCGTGATCCATACGCACACCCGTGCAGGGATGGCGGTGTCTTCAATGTCCTGCGGCCTGCTAGCCATGACACAAACGGCCAGCCGCTTCAACAATCACATTGGTTATCACGAATTCGAAGGCCCTGCGGTCGATCTTGCAGAACGTGAAGCGCTCGTCAAGGACTTGGGCGCACACAACGCAATGATTTTGCGCAACCATGGACTCCTCACAAGCGGTGCGTCGGTTCCGCAGGCGTTTAACCTGATGTACCAGTTGGAGATGTCATGCCGTGCCCAAGTCGATGCGATGGCGGCAGGAACTCAACTAGCCCTTCCCTCCAACGAAGTCTTGGAGAAGTCGGCTCATTTGTATCAGCCCAACGTGCGTCGCCCTTACGGTGAGCTCGAATGGCATGCCATGTTGCGCCTGCTCGATGCCGAACCTGGCGGCTACCCCCATTACGCCTCCTGAGGATTTTTTCATGATTCAGCCGTCTACACAGGATGCCTTGGCGATCCCTCCTCACGGCCTTGCGGGCATCTGCGATTGTCACACGCATGTGTTCCCGCCCTCCTCTCAGTTTCCCTTCGCAGGCAATAGACACTACACGCCCGATACAGCGACGGTCGAGAGCCTGTTATCCATGCATCGTCGTATTGGGGTCGAACGGGTTGTGATCGTTCATCCAAGTCCTTATGGTGACGACAATTCTTCGTTGCTCTGGGCCATGCGCACCATAGGCAAGAACGCACGCGGCGTCGCAGTCATTAGTGACACAACGAACACGGAAATGCTCAATACCTTGCATCAAGGAGGCGTTCGTGGCACGCGCCTCAATCTAGAGACCGTCGGGCAGAACGATCCTCGCGTTGCACAAGAGCAGCTTTTGCGCACCGCCAAACAGGTGGCCCCGCTCGGCTGGCACATTCAGATGTATACCAATCTAGGTGTCATCACCGGACTGCACGATACGATTATGCAATCGGCGGCAACCGTTGTGATTGACCATTTTGGACGACTCGATGCCAAGGCGGGCCTTAACCAACCCGGCTTTGATGCTCTGTTGTCCTTGGTTCGGTCTGGAAAAGTTTATGTCAAGCTCTCCGCTGGGTATCGCGTATCCGAAGAGCACGATTACACGGATCTCGACCCTTTCGCGCAAGCCCTGATCGCGGCCAACCCAGACCGCATGCTTTGGGGAACGGATTGGCCTCATCCGTTTCCACCCAAAGGCACTGTTCGCAGCCCAGACGTCATTGAAAAGGCACACCCAGAAGATAACATCGCCGCAATCCGACGAGTCGTTCGCTGGGCTGGCACGCAAGACATCGCAAGAAAAATTCTGGTGGATAACCCTGCTCGCTTATACGACTTTTAACTCTTGTTGAAGGAAGATTCATGAAACGACTCCTTGCTGGCCTTTCGCTTTGCCTCGTCACGCTCTGCAGTGTTGCGCAGGAGGCCGCTAACTACCCGAATCGCCCGATTAGATTAATCGTCCCCGTTGCCGCCGGAGGCAATGTAGACATCGTCGCACGCAGCATCGCAGAGCCACTGTCTAAGGCGCTTGGACAACAAGTTATTGTTGAAAACCGTCCTGGTGCGAGTAGTTTGCTCGGCACCAATCTCGTCGCGAAGTCTCCTGCGGATGGCTACACACTACTCGCGCACTCCACAACCTTTGTAACGGCTTCGATTCTTGTCAAAAATGCAGGATACGATCCGCTCAAAGACTTCATCCCTATTACCTTAACCTGTCAGATTCCGATGGTGTTAGTCGTCAATCCAGACAAAGTTAAGGTACGCACACTGAAAGAATTCATTGCGCTTGCCAAGGCGCAACCCAACAGCATGGCCTATGCCTCGTCCGGTAATGGTTCGACTGGTCATATCGCCGCTGAACTCTTTAGCGATGCAGCAAAAGTGTCATACCTGCATGTCCCTTACAAAGGTAACGCGCAATCAATGATCGATCTATTAGGGGGTCAAATCCCTTTTATGTTTGACCAAGTCAGCACTTCGGCCAAGTATGTTAAGGAGGGCAAGCTCATTGCCTTAGGCGTAACAAGTAAAACTCGCTCAGCTATTTTGCCCGACGTACCCACCTTGGACGAATCAGGTCTAAAAGGATTTAATGACTCAACCTTTAACGGGATCTTCGCGCCAGCCGGAACCCCACAAGCAATCATTAACAAACTACACACCGAGCTCAGTAAAATCTTGACCTCTCAGGATATTCAAAAACGCTTCATTGCACTCGGGATCGAGATCGCACCCAGTCCTACACCCGCGGCATTTGGACAGTACATCCAAGCACAAATCACCGCGTATCAAGATCTCGTGCGTAAAGCGAATATCAAGGCTGACTAAGCGATTGCAGCACTCATCTCTGCCCATTGCCTTTGAAGGCGTCTTGATCTGGCATATTGAGCCTGAATCTCTTACCGACGCGGTGCGTTGTGCAGAGTTTCTTTCTTGGCTGTCGCCCGAGGAGCGCGCCACCCATGATCGGTTTAGGTTTGACAGACATCGTCATACCTACTTAGTGAGTCATGCCTTGCTCCGAGGTGCATTAAGCCGACTAGTCGACCGCTCGCCGGAACAATGGCTCTTTGGTCTCAATGCATACGGTAAACCACATCTTGCGAACCCTGACCCAAATCTTGATATCCAGTTCAACCTGTCGCATACCCATGGTTTGGCCGTGCTCGCACTAGCGATAAATCGGGAGGTGGGAATTGATGTCGAGAATCTCGATCGCCAAGAGAGCAACACAGATATCGCTGAACGATTCTTTGCACCAGAAGAAGTGAGCGAACTCATCAGCCAACCACAAGACAAGCAACCAGTCAGATTTCTTGAGTACTGGACGCTAAAAGAATCGTATATCAAAGCCATCGGGATGGGACTGTCTTGCCCCTTAGAGTCCTTCGCATTTCAGCCGGGTGTGCTACAACAAGCGCCGAGGCTACTTCGCGTCGATGATCCCGTGCTAAGTCAAAAAAAATGGACGTTCTGGCAAGAGCAAATTGGCCTACAACACCTCGTTGCCCTTTGCGTGCAGTCAGCTGCCGAGAGACAGTTCAAACCAGCCATCAACAGAGCGGACTGGCTCTACGCCAAGCGCTAGCGCGGATCGTGCGAGTGAATCTGCAACGCTTCTAGAAAGCGCGACACCATATTGTAGGCGCCTACCGTCGCAGTCAGCTCAACGAGTAATCGATCAGTCAGGACAGCTTTAACCGTTGCAAAGATCTCCGGCGAAACATGTATGTCTCGGGTCATGGCATCTGTATAGGCAAGCACCGCGCGCTGTGTGGCATCAAACAGTGTCGAGTCTGTCCAAGTCGCGAGTTCATTGAGTTGCGCTTGCGTCACACCTTCTTTGAGTGCGATAGGCGCATGCTGTTCCGCCTCGTACGGCGCACCATTCAATATGGCGATACGCATAATGACTAATTCACGCAAGGCACCACTTAGTGTGCTTTGCTGACGAATCGCCGTTAGATAATTCAACCAGCCACTCGCCACCGGAGGGCTATGCAGCAGCATCTGATAGAGATGCAAGACACCGCCCCGTTCTGCAACGATACGCTCAACAAGTGGTTTAGCTTCTGGGTTGTTTAAATCGGCGTACGCTATTCTTGCCATGATTGCCCTATCCTGAAAACAATGGTTATTTTTTATCGTAATTACGCATCACTGCAGCATCGTCTAATTTGCCCAGTCCGTCTGCACTCGCTTTGATGAATTGCAAATACGCTGCATGGGCCATCGATGCGGGAAACTTTCCTTCACGCGCACTATCGAGCACTAAACTCATATCTTTCACAAAAATATCGACTGCTGAGGTGACCGTATCGAACTCTTGCGTCACCATACGCGGGCCACGATCACCCAGCATCCAACTCGATGCGGCTCCACTCTTCAGGATTTCAAGAGAGGTATCTAAGGGAAGACCACTCTGCTGCGCCATAGACAGGGCTTCCGCGGCTGCAGCGATGTGCACACCACACAGAAGCTGATTGATGACTTTCATCTGACTACCTTTGCCATGCTCAGCGCCGAGTGGGAAAATCTTTCCACCGAAACTAGACAGGACAGGATGCACGCGCTCGCAGATAACAGGATCACCTGCCAACATCACAGTCAGCGAACCCTTGAGCGCACCGGCCTGTCCGCCGCTCACGGGCGCATCGACCAAATGAATATTCTTCGCTGCTAGACGCGCAGCAAGAGCGTGTACATACTTTGGTGGCATTGTGCTGCAAGCGATAAAGACCGAATCTGGTTTCAGTAGCGACGCCAAGCCGTTTTGACCGAACAAAACATCCTCGGTCTGCTTATCATTGACGACGAAGCTCACCACAACTTGGCAGTGTGTCGCTAATTCTTGAGCATCCTTGGCCGCAATACCGCCCGCAGATTCAAGCCACGCAAGCGATTCGGGATTGACATCGCGCCCGTACGTTTTGAAGCCAGCCTTGATCAAATTCAGGGCCACACCACGTCCCATGACACCCAGCCCGATTAACCCTACCGCATCACCCGCTTTAATTGTCTGAGCCATTTCTATTCCTTTACCTGATCAGTCTTTGTCCCGACAAGCGCTTTCTGCTCGCGCTTCGCTTGACGCTTCAAGGTCATATTCTTAATCTCAACAAAAAAGACGGGAACGAGCGCCACCGCCAAACACGTTGACGCAATCATCCCACTGAACACCGTGATGCCAATCGACACTCTAGAGGCAGCACCAGCGCCAGACGAAGTTAACAACGGCACAACGCCCAAAATGAACGCAATCGAAGTCATGACGATAGGTCGGAATCGCTCATGCGAGGCCTTGAGTGCGGCCTCGACCGGTGACAAACCTTTCTTACACTCCTCGAGCGCCACTTCAACAATCAAAATTGCGTTCTTCGAGGCAAGCGCGATCATCAACACCAATCCAATTTGGACGTAAATATTATTAGGCAAACCGGTCATAAACAAGGCAATCACCGTACCGACTAACGCAAGTGGCACCGCCAAAATGACCGAAATCGGCGCTGACCAGGACTCGTACTGACCCGCTAGCACAAGATAGACAAGCAAGATCGACAATGCAAAGACGAGTGCCACAGTGTTACCAACCAACTTCTCTTGGTATGACATTGCGGTCCAGCGATAGGTCACGGACTCAGGAAGATTCGTTGCAGCGAGTTTCTCAAGTACGGTAATCACCTGCCCCGAACTATAGCCAGCATTTGCAGCACCGAGGATCGCTGCGGTGGGGTAAATATTGTATTGAGAGGCAATCGCCGGGCCTGTGGTCTCAATAATCTCAATAAAGGATCCCAAGGGCACCATATTGCCGGATTTGTTCTTTACGTAGATGCGACTAATCTGATCCGCAGACATCCGACTTTTTCCATCGGCTTGCAAGAAAACCTGATACGTCTGTCCAAACTTAAAAAATTGATTCACATAGGTCGATCCGACGGATGCCTGCAGCGCATCGTAGGCATCGCCCAGGGAAACACCGAGCGTCTCTGCTCTTGTCGCGTTGAAGGTTAATTTCAACTGAGGGACGTTATTGCGGAACGGAGTAAAGATGCCCTGTATTTCGGGTAACTTGCGCGCGGCATCGAGAAACTGTTCGGTGGCTACCTCAAGTGTTTTGAAATTATTGCTGCCGTCGGTCAAGAGCAACTGCATTTGAAAGCCGCCAGACAATCCTAAGCCCGGAATTGCGGGCGGAAGCAGTACTTGAGCCGTAACTTCCTGAACGTTCTTTAACGCTTTAGTCATACCGATGTAAATCGACTTCAAATCTTGCCCTTTCGCCTTCCCGCGGTCCTCCCACGACTTCAAGATCACATACATCACACCGGTGTTCGATTGCGAACTGTTATTGCTCAGCGCATTCACGCCTCCAATCGATACAACGCGATCTACACCGGGAACTTTTTCAAGCTCCTTGACGACCAAAGCCATCCCCGTCTGCGTACGTTCGAGCGCTGAGGCATCCGGCAACTGCACCGCTACCACCAGATACCCTTGGTCTTCGTTGGGAATGAAGCCTGTCGGCAAACGAATCAGTCCCACGATCGCTGCCACGATGAGCAACCCACCCACGAGTGAAGTGGTCTTGCGATGGGCCATCAACACATGCATTAAACCGGCGTACCAGTTTGAAATTTTCTCAAAGTAAAAATCAAATTTGGCGAAAAACCAATTCTTCTTTGCATTTGGTGCTTTAGGAGTAATGAACTGCGCGGCTTGCGTGGGCTTAAGCGTCACAGCGTTAATACCACTGATAAGCGCTGTCGCAGCAATGACCAGCGCAAACTGTCGATACATTTGACCCGTAATCCCGGCAATAAAGGATGCGGGCAAGAACACCGCCATCAGAACCAAGGTGATACCGATAATCGGCCCTAAAAGTTCGTTCATCGCATTGATAGCAGCCTGCCGTGGCGTTTCTCCATGCTCGACTTTTTTCGCGACGCCCTCCACCACCACAATCGCGTCATCCACCACAATGCCAATACAGAGGACGATTGCAAAAAGTGTCAGCAAATTAATAGAGAAGCCCATGCCTGCCATGCAGGCAAACGCACCAATGATCGTGACGGGAACCGTTGTGGCGGGCACAAGCGTCGCACGCCAGTCTTGCAAAAACAGCATGATCACTAGCAGAACTAGAATGCCCGCCTCAAAGAGCGTGTGATAAACCTCTTTGATGGATGCTGAAACGAACATGGTGGTATCAAAAGGTATTTCCCATTTTATTTCTTTTGGAAATGTTTTAGATATCGTCTCAAGCTCTGCCTTGACTGCCTTGGCGACATCGATCGCGTTGGCCGAAGGCTGCTGATATATCGCAATCCCGCCAGCAGGCTTTTCGTCTAGCCGAAAAAACTGACTATAGTTCTGGCTCCCCATTTCGACGCGTGCGACGTCCTTCAGGCGCGTCGTCTCACCTTGCTCGTTAACTTTAAGCAGAATCTGCTCAAACTGCTCGGGCGTATCGAGCGCACTCGTGACATTCAACGTAAGTTGAAAATCCTGCCCCATCGGAACAGGTGGCGCACCGACCTGGCCGGCTGCAAGCATGACATTTTGACGGCTAATGGCGGTCGACACATCGGTGGGTGATAGCCCACGCATCTCAAGCTGGGCCGGGTCCAACCAGATTCGCATACTGTAATTACCCACGCCAAACACGTTGGCGGCGGCAACACCTGGAATACGTGCCAAACGGTTTTGTAATTGCAAGTTTGCAAAGTTACTCAGGAACAACGCATCATGGTCGGGATTACTGGAGGTCAACGTGACAAACTGCAAGATCGCTGTGGACTGTACTTTAGTGGTGACGCCCTGCTTCTGCACCGCCGCAGGCAATGCCGCCAAAGCGATGGCCACACGGTTCTGCACCGTTACCTGAGCCATATTGGGGTCCGTGCCCACTTGAAATGTTACCGTCAGCGCATAGCGCCCGTCATTCGTTGAATCGGACTGCATGTAGAGCATGTTCTCTACACCATTAACCTGATTCTCAATATTGCTAGCCACCAAGCGCTGCACCAAAGATGCACTCGCGCCCGGCCACATGGTGGTGACCTGCACGGTCGGCGGCGTCATGGGTGGGTATTGCGCGATCGGCAATGAAAAAATCGATACCGCGCCGATCAGCATCGTGATCAGTGCGATCACGTTACCGAGAACCGGTCGCTCGATGAAAAATTTAGAAAGCATGAGGAATCCGGTCTGCGCGCACTAGCGGGAATGTGGCTTTAAGGTGGTGGTCTCAGCAGAAACGACCTGCCCGGGCTTGACGTTGATAAACCCATTCACAATGATTGTGTCACTTGATTTAATACCACTCGTGATTTCAATCAAATGGCTAAAACGTTGGCCACGCTTGACGTTGCGTCGCTCCGCTTTATTCCCATCATCAATAAGATAAACGTAGTCGCCCTGTTGATCTGACTGAATCGTCGCATTGGGAACAAGGATGACTTCACGCGGCTCGCCATACTCAACTTTTACCTTGGCATACAACCCCGGTAGCAAATTCACCCGATCGTTAGGAAGCTCCGCACGCAACTGCAACGAACCCGTAGAAGTGTTCAACAAATTGGCGGCAAAGTCTAAGACCCCCGCATGCGGGTATCCCTCTTCACCTTGTAGTGCCACCGCCACAAGAAGTTTATTGACCATGGACTTACGCTGATCAGCGCTGCTAACGGTGCTCTTAAACTTCAGTAAGTCACGCTCGTTGATTGAGAAATAGACATAGATCGGATTGATCTTCTGGATCGTCGCAAGCTTGACGCCCTGGGGACTCGAGCCAAGATAATTTCCGATATCGATCAAATGCCGCCCCATTAACCCATCAAAGGGGGCACGCACCTCTGTATAACCGAGGTTTAACTGAGCAAGTTTAACGTTCGCCTCTGCTTGCAGATAGGCTGAATTCGCTTTATCTACTGAAGCCTGAGACGTCGCGTTATCCTTCAATAAGGCCTTTTGACGATTGATCTCAATCTTAGCCTCGGCAAACACTGCGTTCGTTAAATTGACCTGCTGAACATACTGATCCTGTTCAATCACAAAAAGTAGTTGATCTTTTTTGACAAAGGCGCCGTCAGCAAATTCAATCTTGGTTAAATAACCCGGCACGCGAGCGACTAAATCGACAGACAGCAAAGCCGAAACGTTTCCATCGAATAATTCATAACTCCGAACACTTTGCTGTATGGGCTTTGCAACCGTTACTTTAGCCGGCGCTGCCACGGGGGCTTGTACGGCTGGTTTACAACCAACCAAGAAAAGGCAAGCGAGCATGACGCCGCATGCCCTTAGTGCAGTATGTGGTGGCTGGGTCATCATCATCTTCATTTGATCGTCTCGCTGGACTTCACTAATCTCAAATCAGAAGGGTCGTTAAGTGCACTGCCCCAATCTGTTCGTGCTTGCATGGTCTGTACCAATTGTGTGGGCAGTTGCGGCATCGCCATATCCCCCGACCATCCGCCGCCCAACGCCTTGAACGCGGCAACATACCCAAGCAAATTACTCGTGGTCGTCTGCACCAAGCTGTTCTGAACCGCCAGTAACTGCTGCTGCGCGATGATCACCGTGTTGTAGTCATTCTGCCCAGCCTTATATCGATCAAGTGCAAGCGAAGCGGCTTGTTGAGCTGCAATCACTGATTTTTTTAAATCTTCAGCAGAGCTGCGTGTAGTGGATATCGAAATTAACGCGTCCTCTACTTCTTTTTGGGCTAACAGCACTTGATTTTGATACGTCAGCACACTCTGTTGAAACACGGCATCCTGTACCCGGATTTGATCAACGATCGCGCCACGATAAAAGAGCGGAAACATGAAACTGCCAGAGATCGACGTGTTGCGGTTATCCCAAGAAAACAAGCTGCCTTGCGTTGAGTTATTAAAGGTCGCATTTTGAAATCCAAAATAACCACTCAATGAAAAGCTTGGGTAAAGCGCGGCAACATTGACTCCAATCAAAGCAGACTGAGCGGCCGCTGCATATTCAGCTTGTAAGACATCGGGACGTCGCCGCAATAGGTCTTTGGGGATTCCTACTTCTAAGCTGCGTGGCGGTGTGAGCGTGCCTTTGGACTTGCCAAAATTCTCTTCGTAATAGCTCGGTAACTCGCCTAAAAGCAAGCTCATGGCATATTGGGATTTTTTTATTGAAGCGATGATGGCAGGAATATCGGCCTTTGTTTGTTCGTACTGTGACTGCGCCTGACTAAGATCCAGGAGCGATGTCGCACCATTTTTGTAACGAGATTGGGCGATCCGCAAACTTTCGGCTTGGAGTGCCAAGTTTGTTGTGGCCACCACGTAGAGTGATTCGTAATTGCGTATGCTGATGTAGGTATTCGCGACCTCTGACGCAAGGGACGTGTCCGCAGCATAAAACGCGGCGGCCGTGGCAATCAGTGACGAACTAGCGCTTTCTATTCCACGCCGGTACTTGCCCCAAAAGTCGATTTCCCAATTCGCTTGCACGATCAAACTTTGCGAGTTCGAGTACGGAGAGGCGCCGATCGCCTGCGTCAATGCAGATGGCTGGTTAGTCCGTGCCGCACTGCCCCCTAAGCCCACCGTCGGCAACAAGGTCGCATCCGCAACCCCAAGCGAAGCACGTGCCTGATAAATCCGCAAGGCAGCATTTTGCAGGGATAAGTTATCCTTTGCTGCGCGTGCGAGCAAGGTCGATAAGGTCGGGTCCTTAAAGGCCAGCCACCACTGAACCGGGTTCAATAATGTACCGGGATGTGTCGGAATCGCTTCGGTAAACTCAGATTTGCTGGGCTGACTGAACTGAGTCTGCACTTTAGAGTCGGGACGTGAAAAGTCCGGTCCCACCATGCATCCAGATAAGACTCCAATGCTGACCAATAAAAATGGTAATGAAACTTTACCTTTATTATCAATCATATAAATACTATATCTTATAAGTTGGTTTAATATATTTCTCTGCAATATGCGCTCAATCTACCTTAGCGCCAGAGGCCTTCACAATCTCAGCCCATTTTTTTATGTCTGCCTGATGCACGCGCATAAACGCGGCAGGGCTAGAGTCGGACGCAGGCGTAATGCCCTGGGTATCGATCAACCAAGTCTTAAATTCAGGCGCGGTGACGATCTTCAACACAGCGTCGCTCATTTTTTTTGTGACCTCTGCTGGCAATTTTGCAGGGCCAAACAGGCCATACCACGTGCTGCTTTCAAACCCAGGCAACTTGCAGGCTTCAGCGGCGGTTGGCACATCTGGCAGAGCGGCCAAGCGTTGCGAACTCGTGACGGCCAACGCCATCGTGCGTCCGCCTTTTACCGACGCAATCGCTGGTGCACTTTGATTGAAGAACAAATCAACGTCGCCGCCTAACAAAGCAGACATGGCTGGCCCTTGCCCACGGTAAGGCACGTGCACAATATCAATTTTCGCCGCATTCGCGAACTGTGCAGCGGACAGATGCGTGGAGGCACCATTACCGGTAGAGGAGTAATTGAAGGATCCGGGTTTGGCGCGAACCGCCGCCAACAGATCAGCACAAGTTTTTATATCCGGATGTTTTTTGGGGTTAATCAGCAAGACATTGGGTACGTCGCCCAATAAGGCAATGTGGGTAAAGTCCCGCACAACATCGAAACTCAGCTTGTTATAAAGCGCTGCGTTAATCGCGTGTGTCCCCGCTGTACCGAGCAAATAGGTATAGCCGTCGGGCGTCGAGCGCGCCACGAGATCGGAGGCAATATTGCCGCCTGCCCCCGTCTTACTATCAACAACAATTGGCACGTTCAATGACTTCGTGAGCAAATCACCGAGCTTGCGGGCGTAAATATCGGTCCCCGCACCGCCTGGAAAGCCACCAATGATCGTGATCGCGCGGCTAGGCCACGCATCAGACTGCGCAAAGGTAGTGGCCGAAAACGCCGTCAATACCACCGCAGCTGCAAACTTAAACTTGTGAACGATATTATTCATACAAATCTCCAATTAACGAATGATGCCCTGACCGGAAATCCGGCGGCAGTGATTTAAAGAAGCTTCGATCAAGTTGTCACTCGCCTCGGGCGTGCGAAATGCCGAATGAGCGGACAGCGTGACATTCTCAACCTTGGTAAAAGCGTGATCCTTGGGGAGAGGCTCAATATCAAATACATCTAACCCAGCATGTCCGACCTTTCCGGACGCAAGCCCCTCAAGCAAGGCAGCTTCGTCGATCACCGCTCCGCGTGCAGTATTGATCAAGATGACGCCATCCTGCATCTTCGCGATCCGCTCACGAGAAACAATGCCACGGGTTTCATCGTTCAAGAGCAGATGCAATGAAATCACGCGACTGCGGCGCAGTAACTCATCTAGGTCCACGAATTCAACGCCAGGGTGTTTTTTAGGCGAACGGTTCCAAGCCAACACCTCCATGCCCGCGCCCCGCGCGAGACGAGCCATCTCAGCCGCAATGCCTCCAAAACCAATCAAGCCCAAGGTTTTACCGGTTAGCTGCACGGCATCGGTTCGTAGCCATTTACCCGCGCGCATGCCACGGTCCATCAACGCGAAACCTTTTGCGCTCGCCCACATCAGGGCAAATGCGCATTCAGCCACCGCCGTGTCGCCATAACCCTTGATGATGTGGACCTCAATGCCAACCTCGGCGAGTTCCTCGGGATTCATATACGAACGCGCACCGGTGCCGAGAAAAACAACATGTTTAAGGTTTTTGCATTGACGTGCGATTGCTGTGGGAACTGAGGTGTGGTCGACAATCAGGATCTGCGCATCACCCATGACCGCTGGGATTTGCTCGGGCAAAATGTCCGCCTGCCGGTTAATCACATAGGGAATGTCATCGGGTTGGTGTAGCCGTTGCGCAACGTCTGCCAAAGAAGGGTTTGCGTCAATAAACACGGCTTTCATTCGATCACTCCTTAGACCAGAAACAGGCGACATTCAAGCAAGTCGCGCAATAGATCAATCATACCGGACACTGAGGAGGCAAATATAAGTTTTTACTAAGAAAACCCGGTCAAATGCTACGATAGTAACCTCGCATTCAACGTTTTTGAAGCTCCCCAAAAATGAACCCGGCTGATCTGCAAGATGATAGTGAAGACTCCAGTTTCACACCGGAGCAACGCAAGCGGGCAGCAGACAAAAGCACTTGGGTAAGCGTTGCGGTCAATACCGTCATGTCAATTACCCAGATCCTGGTCGGCATCTCGGCCAAGTCACAAGGATTGATCGCCGACGGCATCCACTCTTTGTCTGACTTAATTGGTGATTTTGTTGTGCTCTTTGCGAGTCACCATGGCCAGAAGGATGCAGACCCAGAGCATCCCTATGGGCACCAGCGCTTCGAAACCGCAGCCTCCGTGTTTCTCGGCGCCCTACTGATATCCGTTGCGCTAGGCATGCTGTGGGCCTCATTCGACAAACTCAAGGATCCCGACTCTATCCAAACCGTGCATGCCTCGGCTCTTTGGGTCGTTGTCGCAGCGCTCATCTTAAAAGAACTTTTATTTCGCTACATGTTACGCGTAGCCAAACAAGTCAAATCCAGTATGTTGGTTGCCAATGCTTGGCATGCGCGTTCAGATGCCGCATCGTCACTCGTTGTAGCAATCGGAATTATCGGCAACCTTCTTGGTTACCCGATCCTCGACCCTATCGCGGCCTTGTTCGTCGGCTTAATGATCGGAAAAATGGGCTGGAAGTTCGGCTCGAGCGCGTTTCATGATCTGATGGATCGCTCGGCAGACGAGCAGGAAGTCATCGCCATCACTGCAACCCTGATGCAAACACCTGGTGTGCTCGGCGTTCACGATGTGCGCACGCGAAAAATGGGGGATATGATTCTTGTTGATGCGCATATTGAGGTGGATGCTTATCTAACCGTTGAAGTCGGACACGACATCGGTCTGGCCGCACGTCAGGCGGTGATGCAAAGACATCGCGTATTGAATCTCATGACGCACATCGATCCGGTTCCTTCAAAAACAGATCTGCACCTTACCTCCACCACAGGAAAAGCAAGGGCTTGAGCAACCATGGCAAAGAATTTAAACACGCAGCCTAGATCCCTGTTTGAAAAAATCTGGGCGCGCCACGTCATCGTCGAACGCGCGCCTGGTCCCTCACTCCTTTATATCGATCGCCACATCATTCACGAAGGCTCCTTTCACGCGTTTGCTCAAATGAAAGAGAGGGGCCTCAGCGTCAAGAACCCAAAACAGATTTTCGGGGTTGCCGACCACTACGTTCCGACCAATAGTCGAGACCCGAATGAGGCTGTCACGCGGGAAGTGACAGAAATGATTCTGCGCTTTGACGACAATATGCGTTGGAGTCGTGCCAATTACTTCTCTATCAGTGATCCTCGCCAAGGGATCGTGCATGTCATCGGGCCCGAGCAAGGCATCTCAATGCCTGGCTTGACCATCACCTGCAGCGATAGTCATACGTCCACCCACGGCGCGTTTGGCGCAATTGCTTTCGGAGTGGGGCAATCTGAGAGTTGTCATATCTTGACGACCCAGTCACTTTGGCAAACCAAACCTCCTTGCACAAGAATTGAATTGCAGGGCACGCCTGGGCCGGGTGTGACCGGTAAAGATATTATTTTGGCGATCATCGCAATGCTGGGCGCGTCCGGTGCCACCGGACAAGCCATTGAGTATTGCGGATCGGCGCTACAAGCACTTACCATCGATGATCGACTCACCATGTGCAATATGACGATCGAGGCGGGCGCACGCTTTGGAATCATGGCACCCGATGACACGGTCTTCGACTATTTATACGGACGCCCATTTGCCCCGCAGCAGGCTCAGTGGGAGGCCGCGCTCAGCAACTGGCGCACACTCTTTTCCGATGAGGACGCGCAGTACGCGCGAACGCTTTCCATTGACGTCAGTGCTTTATCACCCATGGTGACTTGGGGCACAAGCCCCGAGCAAGCGCTCTCCATTTCATCATGTGTTCCAGCCATCAGTTCGGGAGACTCTAGCGCAGACGCCGCGATGGTATACATGGGCGTCACACCGGGACAGCCGCTGAGCAAGCTCAAGATCGATCGGGTATTCATTGGCTCCTGCACCAATGCACGTTTAAGTGATTTACAAAATGCAGCTAAGATTCTACGAGGACGTAAGTCCCGGGTGCCTGGGATGGTTGTTCCCGGTTCCATGGCAGTAAAGCGCGATGCTGAGGCGCTGGGGCTACACAAAGTGTTTCTCGATGCGGGCTTGGAGTGGCGCGAGGCGGGCTGCTCCATGTGCGTGGGGATTAATGGAGACCTCGCCAATCCGGGCGAACGTGTGGCCTCCACCTCAAACCGGAACTTCGTCGGACGTCAGGGGCCCGGAGTTCGTACGCACTTGATGAGCCCTGCTATGGCGGCGGCTGCTGCCGTGACAGGCTACTTAACTGACGTGCGTAATCTGTCCAGGGAGTAAACGAATGCGAGCATTCACGCAAATGCAAGGTATCGCGGCCACAATCGCTGGTAAGAATGTTGATACCGATCAAATCATTCCCGCGCGTTATCTAAAGCGTAGCCGCACTGACCCGCAGTACGCGGACTATCTCTTTCATGACTTACGCTTTAACGACCGCGATGAGGCAGACCCTGCGTTTGTCCTGAATCAATCTGCATTGCGCGACGCGAGTATTCTTATCGCGGACGAAAATTTTGGATGTGGGTCATCGCGCGAAGCGGCAGTTTATGCGCTAGAAGCGTTCGGCATTCGAGCCATCATCGCACCAAGCTTCGGCGATATCTTTTTTAATAATTGCTTGAAAAATGGCTTGCTGCCAATTCGACTACAACAAGTCGACATCGACTTGCTCTCAGGATCAGGGACGGATCGCCTTGGTAAAATTATCGATTCATTCCATCCTCTTTCCATTAAGATCGATCTAGAAGCTTGTACGCTTCAGTCCGATCTTAACCACGACACTATCCGCTTCAGCATCGACTCTTTTTGGCAAGAATGTCTAATGAAAGGTTTAGATGAACTTGACTTGACACTGAGCTATCAATCGTCGATCGACGCGTTCGAGAACGCACATCTTGCCGATTCACCCTGGTTAACACACTCACACAAATAACGCCATGTCACTCCCTCTTACCGGCCTGCGGGTCATTGAACTCGGGCAACTCATCGCTGGCCCCTTCGCATCAAAGATTCTCGCTGAATTTGGTGCGGATGTCATTAAAGTTGAGCCACCAGCGGGTGGAGACCCCTTACGTGGATGGCGACTGATTCATGAAGGCACCTCGGTGTGGTGGGCAGCACATGCGCGCAACAAACGTTCTATTACGCTGGACTTGCGAACGCCTGAAGGCCAGGACGTCATCCGACAATTGGCGCAAGATACTGACATTCTTATCGAGAACTTTCGACCTGGGACGATGGAGAAATGGGGCCTGGGGTTCAAAGATCTTCATGCACTGAATCCAAAACTCATCATGCTACGTGTCTCAGGTTACGGACAGTCAGGCCCCTATCGTGATCGCCCAGGCTTTGGCGTGATCGGCGAGGCAATGGGCGGGCTGCGTTACCTGAGCGGTGAACCTGGGCGTCCGCCCGTGCGCGTAGGTGTATCAATCGGTGACACCTTATCTGGCCTGCACGGCGTCATTGGTGTCATGATGGCATTGCGCCACCGCGAACAACAGGGCGGCCTCGGTCAGGAAGTCGATGTGGCGCTATACGAATCCGTATTCAACATGATGGAAAGTCTGTTGCCGGAGTACTCGAAATTTGGAGCGGTGAGACAGCCCTCTGGAGCGAGCATGCCAGGCATCGTCCCGACTAATGCGTACCTGTGCAAAGATGGGCGCTACGCCCTCATCGCGGGCAACGGAGACAGCATTTACAAGCGACTCATGGAGTCCGTCGGACGGCCCGATCTCGCGAACGATCCTGCACTCGCAAATAATGTGGGGCGTGCTGCAAATGGCGAGCGTATCGATCGTGCAATCTCTGACTTTACGGCTCAACATGATCTTGAGTCAGTGCTAGACCTCATGAATCAGGCGGGAGTGCCCGCCGGGAAAAGTTACGACGCGGCCGATATCGCGAACGATCCACACTACCAAGCACGAGACATGATTCTGGAAGCGAAACTTCCTGACGGTTCGACTGTGCATGTTCCAGGTATTGTTCCAAAGCTAAGCGCTACACCAGGACAAATTAATCGTGAAGCACCGACACTGGGTCAGCATACGGGCGAGATTCTAGATTCTTTAGGCATCGACGCGACCAAACAGGCCGATTGGAAGTCACGCGGCATCACGTAAGAAACAAAGTAGGTAAATTACGGAGCTTGATCGTGCTTGACATAAAAAAGCCGCTCTCATGAGCGGCTTTTCGTATGATTGAACAGACTAGACGACGTGCACTTCAAATTCGCCCAACCCCTCGACACGACCAATCATCTTGTCGCCCTTGACCACAGCACCCACGCCCTCTGGTGTGCCGGTGAAAATCAAGTCACCCGCTTTAAGCTCAAACAGACCAGATAAGTAAGAGATGCTTTCTGGAATGCTCCAGATCAACTGTGTGAGATCGCTAGACTGCTTCTGCACGCCATTCACATGCAAGGAAATACTGCCTTTGGACAGCACGCCCGTCGCCGCAACAGGATGAATTGGACCAATAGGGCCTGACTGATCAAATCCTTTACCGACTTCCCAAGGACGGCCTTGCTTTTTTGCCTCGTTCTGCAGATCGCGACGTGTCATGTCTAAACCCAAGGCATAACCAAAAATACATTTGTTCGCTTGATCAACAGCAATATCACGCCCACCACTCCCTAGCGCAACAACTAATTCCATCTCATAGTGGAGATTCGATGTTTTACTCGGGTAAGGCATCTTGCCCGCCTGCCCCGCTGCGATAGACACCAGCGCATCTGCAGGCTTACAGAAAAAGAAAGGATCTTCCCGTCCGGTAAATCCCATCTCCTTGGCGTGCTCAGCATAGTTGCGTCCGACGCAATACACGCGACGTACTGGAAACAAAGACTTACTGCCCACAACGGGCAAGCCCTGCGTAGGCTCGGGAGAAAAAACATAGTCAGACATGAGAACGCTTCCTAGATATTTGTTTGTGAAGGTGCACCCACTACTTATCTTGAGTTTTGGTCCGTTTAGGATCCGGCGAGGTACTCACTGGGGCAGACTCGCCTAAATGCGGGACGGGTGCGCTATCAAAATAGTCGTACATATCGTCTTGCGGGGGCACAGCTTTTCCCGTAGCGGCTAATGACACGGACGCACCAGGCAAGGTCGTGCGGTCCTCACTCCAATCCGCAGGAAATCCTGTATCGGCAAGATAGGTCAGGCCTTCCGCATGTAAGAGACCCGGGTCTGACTGCGTGTCGGCTGCGGGTAGTAAAAGCTCTTGGGCCAGAACAGGGATCGCAACTCCTAGCGTCGTTGCTGCACGCCACTGCATGGCCGCATCCTGTGGTCGATTAATTTTGTCATACAGAGAGGCTAGTGCTACATGCACACGCGCATCACTGCGGCGAGCCAGACTACGCACCAGATAGCTTTCCGCTTGGCCCCAAATCTGACCGGAAAGACACAGATTGCCCACCATCGCTAACAAATCAGGGTCGCTCGGGCTTTTCTGGAGCCAGGCCTCAGCTTTCTCTAAACGTCGCGTAACTTGTGAAGACTCGGCCCGCGCATAAGCAGCAAGCAGCCTAGGGTCAAATGAAACAGCAATGGCTTGCTCGAGCACACGCGAAGATTCATCGAGCTGACCGATCACTTCAAAGCCTTGTGCGCCAGCGAGTGCTACCTCGGGCAAGACACGTTCTGAAGATTTTAGGTCGGACCATATTTTTTTCCAGGTCCCCGCATGCAGCGTCTCGCGGATCCGGGCGGCGGCCGCGAACTCAATCACTTGCCGCGCCTCGGTGTCATGCAGCGCACCGCGACGATTTAATGTTCGAGCGAGGGCAAACACCTGCTCATGCCGATTCAATTGCCGATAGACGCGCAAGAACAGTCTGAGCGCATGGACCTGCTTGGCGCCTGATTTCTGTAGGGTATTGAGTTCCGCTAGCGCTTTATCCGACAGACCCTGATCCAGATAAAGTTCGGCAGCCACTGTGGAGACGGCCTCGCTTAAGGAGACGTCCTCTTTTGCCTTATCCTTCGCTGACGCAATCAGTCCGTCACGTCGATCATATTCATCGAGCGCATGTGCTGCTCGGGCTGCGGATAACGCTGCAAGGACGCTTTGATTGACGCTCTTGCTGCGTCCAAGCAGTTTCGTCAAATCCTTTTCTGCATGGGCGTACCGACCCTCTAATAGCTCCGTCCAGCCTTGCTCAAGCAGTTCATGATCTCTACGCAAGGCGCGTCGACGACCCCAAGCTTTTACACGGAAAGGGACGTCTAGTGCGAGTGCCACCAAACGAAGTGTGAGATACATCAACAGAAAGCTCGCTACTGTCGCGAGCACGGCAAATGGTAAAGAAACCTGAATTCGCCAGGCATTGACCAAAATGAGCACATGTCCGGTGTTCTCGCGCAAGATCACAGCCAGCACGACGGCAACGGTTGCCAATACCAGCGTCCACAGCAAGAGCCGCATGCTTATTGCCCGCCCTTGGGAGCCACGTCGCTTTGACGAACAGCCTCGAGTGCCGAAAAGCTTTCCGTGATATCAGGCATTAAGATCGCTACATTCGTTGCAGCAAGCTCCCGTAAGAGACGCAAGGCATTCAAGGTTTCGGGTGATTTAGCATCGTAGCGAGACACAACCGCGCTCTCAATCGTGGAAAGTTCAAGGCGCCAAATTGTCGACTGATGCATCAACAATGCCATTTGTGCAGTCAGGATGCGGGCGCGTAAATTTGCTCTTAATAGTGTGCCTTGCTCAGGACTCATTAACAGCGCATCCTTGTCCGTGACACGTTGCACACTGATCACATCAGACAATTCACGCACCAAAAACACCGCGGAATGTTTGAGAGAAACTTGAATGTGTCGCCATGCGGACTCCCACCACGCTTGCCCGGCGTGAGTAGACTCCGCTGGACTAGGTTTGACCGGGGCCGAAGCGACAGCGGACTGCGATACCCCGTTCCGATCTCTGGCGGACATCAGCCCTGGCACCGTGGCATCCGGAACAAGCAACGGTGCGCGTCCCAAGAGGTGTGTCAATTGCTCGAGCTTGGCAGACACACCGGGGATATCGACGGTGGTGACCCCGCGCAAGCGATCCAAGTCCGCACTGATTGCACGTTGCAGTGACGCAAAGCGCGGGCGATCCGCACGCACCAACATCGACAACCCGTGTTCAAGTGCCAAGATTGCATTATTGACGTTTCCGGAGACGCGCAGCTGCTGACCCGCTACGGTCAATAGGCGATCTACATCATTCGCGAGCATCGAGTCTTCCATGCCCCGATTAAAGTTTTGCCAAAGTTGTTCCAACGCGGCGAACTGACTCTGCGCATCACGCAGTGCAGCTTCCGCCTGTTGAATACGTAGTTGTTGCGCGTCGAGTACGACAAGCGCCTGTTTCACATCGCGACGGGCATCGTCAGCCTGATTTTTTAACGCTAAGACTTGCGCACCAATTTGCTTAGTCGCCGTCTCAAAGCGCCGCTGAGCGAACCATGCACCTGCTGCCGCCACAACCGCTAGCAACAAGAAAATGATCGCCAAGGTGGATGCTAACGACAACCCGGTCGACTGACGACGGGCGTGTACCGCAGAAGAGGCCGGTTGGTTCATAGCGGTCGTAGCGCCGGACGGCGTTGCGGAAGATACAGTAGGCGAGATGTCAGTCATACGAATATTGTAGTCGCAAGCCGTATAAAACAGTCATTTACGCACGGCTATCGCTACGTGTCCGAACCGCGAATCTGATCAAAACACAACACAATGTCGATATCCTCTGGCTGGCAAAGGAGGGTCCGACAGGTGCCAGGCTCCACCTCGAGGGCTGACACAAGCACCTGAACCAGGCGCTCATGGGTCAGCACAAACTGTCCCGAACGAAACCAATCCACCAGTCCAATCCTTTGAAGCTGCTGCGTGACGGCCGTTATCCCATGCGCGCTAGTGAGTAACCAGGTTACCTGCACTGACGCGTCAGCCCACTGCCTGAACTTCGCCACAGTTTCCTCGGACCATTCGGCGTAAACCCGCTCATAGGCCTGATGCGTCAATACCTCAACACCTGCTTGATTGAGCTTTTCTGAGAGCCAGTCTCGGCCATCTTGTCCACGAACGATCAAGACTTTGCGCACAGACGTCTTCAACGCTTGTAACAACGGCCAAAGCGCTTCGGAATCTCTGGCACTCTCAGCATCCGGATACAGAATATTGGAGACCGTGGCGCATGCACGCTTGATGGCCTGCGCGGTAGCTGGTCCCATACAACCCACACGGACACGCGCGGGCCAAATGAACGCTGGTCCGAGCTGAGCGAAGTAAGCATTGACGGCCGCTCTACTGACAAACACCACCAAATCATAGGATGCCGGATCAGGGAGTGCCTGCGCACTGAGCACGGGGCAAGAGTGAATCTCAAGAGCTGGGCACTCGTGAACGGCCCATCCTCGACGGATCAGTGCATGCATCACATCGACGTTACGTCCCGCAGGACGCGTCAATACAGCAAGCTGTGCTGCCCCGGTCATTGGTGAAGCGACCTCAAGGCGAGACCGCCAAGCTATCTAATATGACCCCAGCGCCCTGATCCAGAAGTTCTTGGGCCACACGCTGCCCAATGCGTTCGGCCTGCGCGCTCGGTCCCGTTGCCTGCGCGCGATAAATAGTTTGCCCATCGGGCATCGCCACAAGCGCACGAATGGATACCGTCTGGCCTTGCACCTCAGCGTAGGCGGCTAACGGCACCTGACACGAACCACCCAGCGCACGAGAGACCGCACGTTCAGCCATTGCACAGACCGTCGTCTGGGGACAGGCTAGTGGTGCGAGAAGCTCCAGCAGATCCGAACGCGTGCGCAAGATCTCAATGCCGAGCGCGCCTTGCCCTGCGGCAGGAAGCGAATCAGACACTGACATTCGCTCGCGAATGCGATGCCCAAGCTCGAGGCGCTCAAGTCCAGCCGCAGCGAGAATAATCGCCGCGTACTGACCTGAATCGAGCTTACCCAGACGCGTGTCGAGATTGCCACGCAAGGGCTCAATCACAAGCGTTGGGAATCGGGCACGCAACTGTGCTTCGCGACGCAAACTCGATGTGCCGACCACTGAACCGGCTGGCAGCTCTGCGAGCGATGCGTACGCATTGGACACAAACGCATCGCGACAATCGGCGCGCGCCAACACCGTCGACAACTCGAACGAGGCTGCAATATCCACGGGCACATCTTTAAGGGAATGGACAGCTAAATCGGCTCGCCCATCAAGCAAAGCATTCTCGAGCTCTTTAATAAAAAGCCCTTTGCCGCCAACTTTTGCCAGGCTGCGATCTAAGATCTCGTCGCCACGCGTACTGAGCTTGAGCAACTCAACCTGAGCATCTGGATACAACGCGAGCAAACGGGCTTGAACATGCTCCGCTTGCCAGAGTGCAAGCCGACTGGCACGCGTCGCAATAACGAGTTTACGGGCTACCAAGTTCGTTGCTCTTAGCGCAAGTAGTTCAGACCGATCGTCAAAATGATGCCGATCAAGGCCAACAACATCAAGCCTTGCAGAAGAGTACGACTACCTTGAGCGGGTTTTGGCGTGTTCATGTTGCGTCCAATAGGTTGTAACAGTCAAATGAGCTAAACAACATCGCAAACGGCAAGACTACCCCGCTTGCTATGTTGATCGCACACGCGCCATCGCGTTTGCGCTTACTTCAATACTTGTTTAAGAAGCTTACCCATTTCTGATGGATTTTTAGTCGTACGAATTCCGCAGGCTTCCATGATTTCGAGCTTGGCGTCTGCAGTGTCTGCGCCGCCAGAAATCAACGCACCTGCGTGGCCCATGCGCTTGCCTGCCGGAGCGGTGACACCTGCGATGAAGCCGACCATTGGCTTCTTCATGTTGTCCTTCGCCCACAGCGCAGCATTGACCTCATCCGGGCCACCGATCTCGCCAATCATGATCACCGCATCCGTTTCCGGATCGTCGTTAAAGAGCTTAAGCACATCGATATGCTTGAGTCCGTTGATCGGGTCGCCACCGATACCGACAGCGCTCGATTGACCCAGACCAAGCTCGGTGACTTGCGCCACAGCTTCGTATGTCAACGTGCCGGAACGGCTCACAATCCCCACACGACCTTTGCGATGAATGTGACCCGGCATGATGCCAATCTTAATTTCGTCGGGCGTGATCAAGCCGGGGCAATTTGGTCCAAGCAACAAGGTCTTGCTCTTACGCTCGGCCATACGGTGTTTGATTTCAAGCAGATCCCGAACAGGGATGCCTTCGGTAATGCAAATCACGAGATCTAACTCTGCTTCGATACCTTCCCAAATCGCTGCAGCAGCCCCGGCTGGCGGCACATAAATCACCGAAACGTTTGCGCCTGTTTGCGCCTTAGCATCTTTCACCGAGGCAAAAATCGGTATGCCTTCGAAGTTCTCGCCGGCTTTTGTAGGATGCACACCCGCAACAAATGCTGCCTGGCCGTTCGCATACGCGCGCGAAGTACGTGTATGAAACTGCCCTGTTTTACCAGTAATACCCTGGGTGATAACTTTTGTATCTTTATTAATTAAGATAGACATGTTGGAATCCGTAACAAATTATTTGGCGGCTGCGACAACGCGAGTGGCGGCATCCGCCATCGTATCTGCGCTGATGATAGGGAGGCCTGATTCGACCAACATTTTCTTGCCCAGCTCTTCATTGGTGCCCTTCATACGTACAACCAAAGGCACACTCAGATTGACCGCCTTGCACGCAGTGATCACACCCTGAGCGATCACATCGCAACGCATGATGCCACCAAAAATGTTAACCAAAATAGCTTTGGTTTCCTTGTTTGCCAACATGATTTTGAACGCTTCGGTCACACGCTCTGCCGTGGCGCTGCCACCGACATCGAGAAAGTTTGCGGGCTCGCCGCCAAACAGCTTGATGGCGTCCATCGTGGCCATCGCTAAGCCAGCACCATTGACTAAGCAGCCAATGTTGCCATCAAGCTGAATGTAAGCGAGCTCATGTTTGCTTGCCTCGATTTCAGCGGGATCCTCTTCATCTAAGTCGCGATAAGCAACGATCTCTGGATGACGGAATAATGCGTTGCTATCAAAGTTGAATTTTGCATCCAAGGCAATGATGTCGCCCGAGCCCGTCAAAATAAGCGGATTGATCTCTGCCAAGGAAGCATCGGTGTCCCAATAAGCTTTGTAGAGTTTCTGAAACTCAGCCGCAGCCTTGCCGACAGACGCCTCAGGTACGCCAATGCCACGCGCGAGTGTGCTTGCCTCAGCATCTGTCAAGCCAACACCTGGGTTCACAAATACCTTCAAAATCTTTTCTGGATGATGCTCAGCAACTTCTTCGACATCCATGCCGCCTTCGCTGGAGGCCATCACGCAGACCCGTTGTGTGCCCCGATCTGTGACGATACCCACGTAATACTCTTTCTTGATATCTGCACCCTCTTCGATTAGCAAGCGACGCACTTTTTGCCCTTGAGGACTCGTTTGGTGCGTAATCAGCTGCATGCCGAGAATCTCGGAAGAGATCTTGCGGACTTCGTCGATAGAGCGAGCGAGTTTGACCCCTCCCCCTTTTCCACGACCACCCGCATGAATCTGGGCTTTGACGACCCACACAGGCCCCCCTAGCTTTTGCGCAGCGCTCACGGCTTCGTCGACGCTAAATACAGGTATGCCTTTGGGGACAATAACGCCAAACTGTCTTAGCAACTCTTTGCCTTGATACTCGTGGATTTTCATGGGATTGCTTTCCGTCCAAATAAACTAAATACGACTCCTGACCATCTAAAAACTATGCACCAGGGCCTAAGTTGAAGTCTGTGTTTGTTCTGCTACATACCATTGGGGATAATGCTCTTTTGTGACAACGCCATCAAGTCGCCATGCATGGCAGCCACCCAACTGGAATGGCTTTCGCCCTGCGTTCTCGGCTTCTGAGCGTTTCATCCCTGACATACTTTGTACCGCAGCAGTGGGTAATACCGTCGCCAGCTCTGTCATATGCGTGCAGCCCGCCGTTCGGCCAAAGCGCTCCTTGACCTGCTGTCGAAAGCTCTTGAGCAAATTCATACCAACCAAATCCTGATACGCCGTGGTCACGGAGGTACACGGCTCGCCGAAGGGCGACGCATCGTACATGGCAAAGGCTTGCTTGATTTCATAGCTCGTATCAATCGTAATACGGATATGCATGTGGTGGAACGGTTTGCGGGCTGGCTGTTCGGTCCCGTTACGCTTGACGTATGAGTAAGACTTATCGTCGATAAGCTCAGCTTCAAGGTCCCATAAGCCATCGTCGCGTTCAAACGAATGCACTTGAATCGAGCGATTGTGCATCGGCTTGCGAGGATAGTCTGGCTTTGGCAGGGGCATACGAACTCAGTGTATCTTTTGACACAATGCAGCAAAGCCACGGAGTATAGCGCAGAGGATGGGCTACGAGCTACAGATCCGACGGCTCCCAACCACCTAAGACCGTGCGGATCACATCGCTAGAAAACCCACGCGAAAGTAAAAATCGGCCCTGACGGGCATATTCCGCCACATTACCGGACTGCGGGAGATTGGCAAACTTTTTTTGCCAGACATCTCTAGCACGCTCGAGCTCAGTTAACTTAAGTTGTTCTTGCACCTTGGCCACCTCTGGCGCCGATACACCGCGTTGACGAAGGTCTTGGCCAATCCTCGCAGCACCGTGCAAACTAGCCTTCCGATGCACCCAACCTTGGGTATAACGCGCATCGGATTGCCAGCCGTTTTTTGACAGTTCGTCTAAGACTACAGAGAGTTCTTCTGCCGACTCAGCAAATGGAGCTAATTTTCTCTCTAGCTCGAACCGACTATGCTCGCGTCTAGACAGCAACCCAACAGCCCGGGCCTTGAGGGAAAGACCCGGGCCTGGCTTAGATGTCATCCTCACTATCGGGCTCGGCCGCCGCTAATTTTGTTGCCTTACTCGCGCTTGCTTTTGCAGAGGCAGCAGGCGCAGAACCAACCGCCGGAGCGCGGGGTACAACGCCAAGTTTCTCCCGTACCCGATTTTCAATGTCGATGGCCATGGCGGGATGCTCTCGCAAATACTCGCGCACATTATCCTTGCCCTGACCAATACGCTCACCACTGTAGCTAAACCAGGCACCCGCTTTGTCGACGATACCGGCAGTCACGCCAAGATCAATGATTTCACCTTCACGTGAGATACCCGCGCCATACATAATGTCAAATTCAGCCTGTTTGAAGGGCGGCGCAATTTTATTCTTCACGACTTTGACGCGTGTTTCGTTACCTACGACTTCATCGCCCTTTTTAATTGCGCCAATGCGTCGGATGTCCAAGCGAACTGAGGCGTAAAACTTCAGGGCATTTCCACCCGTCGTCGTCTCTGGGTTGCCGAACATCACGCCAATTTTCATACGAATCTGGTTAATAAAAATAACCATGCAGTTTGTTCGCTTGATACTAGCGGTGAGTTTGCGCAACGCTTGGCTCATCAGGCGGGCTTGCAGCCCAGGCAGGGAGTCACCCATTTCCCCTTCGATCTCGGCCCTAGGGACCAGGGCGGCGACCGAGTCGATCACGATCAGATCAACAGAACTCGAGCGCACTAAGGCGTCTGTAATCTCAAGTGCCTGTTCGCCCGTGTCAGGCTGAGAAATCAGCAGATCCGTCAGATTGACACCTAGCTTGGAGGCGTACTGCACATCCAAGGCATGCTCAGCATCGATAAAGGCGCAAGTTCCCCCGACTTTTTGCATCTCAGCAATCACTTGGAGGGTGAGCGTGGTTGTACCGGAAGATTCCGGCCCGTAAATCTCAATTACCCTGCCCCTTGGCAAACCGCCTACCCCTAAGGCGATATCCAGACCCAGCGAGCCAGTCGACACAACCTGTATGTCGTGCTCAACCTGATTGTCACCGTAGCGCATGATCGAGCCTTTGCCGAACTGCTTTTCAATTTGAGACAATGCGGCAGCAAGAGCCTTACCTTTCTCTGCAGAGCCGGGCTTCAGTGATTTTTCGTCCATGTCTGGATCCTTGGTGGTGGTGATTACACGTTTGACAAGCAACAAAGTGTTAGATGCTTTACTGTTGCTTGAGTAAAATTATTACATTGGATTGTACTGTATATAAAAACAGTGTCAACAGATGTCCTGGCAAATTAAAACTAAGTGTTTACCCTTATTCGACTCGATCTATAAGCGTTTGAATCAGCCGCCATGCAAGAATATTCACACAAAATTAGGTTTCATCACTAAAAAAACGAATGAGAATCTTAATTGCCGAGGATGACAGCATCTTGACCGATGGTTTGACGCGTTCTTTGCGCCAAAGCGGTTATGCCGTGGATGCCGTGAGCGACGGGGTCGCAGCAGACTCGGCACTGTCGTCTCAAGAGTTCGACTTATTGATCCTGGATTTAGGCCTGCCTCGCATGCCCGGTATCGAAGTGTTGACCAGATTACGCGCACGGAACTCGCATCTCCCGGTTTTAATTCTGACGGCGGCTGACAGTGTCGAAGAACGGGTCCGAGGCCTCGATCGTGGGGCCGACGACTACATGGCCAAACCCTTTTCTTTGTCCGAATTAGAAGCGAGGGTGCGTGCGTTGACCCGACGCGGCGCCGGCGGCGGTGGGACCATACTCAAGCATGGTCGCTTGGAGTTCGATCAAACGGGTCGCGTGGCCTCAGTCGATCAACACGCGCTCGAGCTCTCCGCGCGCGAGGTGAGTTTGCTCGAAATCTTATTAACGCGCACCGGTCGAATGGTTAGTAAATCTCAGATCGTTGACCACCTCTGTGAATGGGGCGACGAGGTGAGCTCAAATGCCATTGAGGTCTACGTGCACCGTCTGCGAAAGAAACTCGAGCCCAGCGGCGTGAAGATCACCACAGTCCGAGGGCTCGGCTACTGCCTCGAGCGCGACTCGGCTTCTGCGTGACAGCCCAGCACGCCAGCGGCAATCCTGAAGCGCTGGAGGTGCTTCGCGCTAAAGCGGATACAACGAGTGGTGGACCGGCCCGTCGGTCGCTCCTGAGCGAAATACTAGATTGGATGCTGGCGCCATTGTTTTTGCTCTGGCCCATGAGCATTGCGATCACGTACGTTGTGGCACAAAATCTTGCGAATACACCTTACGACCATACGTTAGCCAATGCGCTACAGGTGCTTGAACAACAGATAGAAGCAGATAACGGGCTCGTGTCACTGAGGATGTCGACCTCCGCACGACTCGCTTTGCGCACGCGCGAAAAAGACGGGATTTTTTGGAAAGCACTGAACCCCAACGGCGAGTTAATTGGCGGGGATGGTGAACTACCAACTCCCGAACGTACAGCAATGACGCGCACGAATACTGTGTATTACGTGACGCAAACGCTGCAGGACTTTGAAATACGCCTCGCTTACCTGTGGACGGACCTCAGTACTCGAAGCGCGACGCCCATATTGCTGGTTGCCGCCGAATCGATGGATCGCCGCATCGAGCTTGCCAACAACATTATCAAAGGCGTGATCATTCCGCAGTTCGTGGTACTGCCGATTGCCGTGTTGCTAATCTGGTTTGGCTTGTCGCGCGGCATTGCGCCGTTAAGTGCACTACAACGGCGTCTTAGAGCGCGCCGACCTGATGATTTTTCGCCTATCGACGTGCGAGTCGCGCCAAGCGAAATCGGCCCACTCATCGTTGCCATGAACGAACTATTGACTCGCCTAGATTCAACCATGCTCGCACAACGTCGCTTCGTTGCAGACGCCGCCCATCAATTAAAGACGCCGTTGGCTGGCCTACGCACGCAAGCCGAACTCGCGATGCGCAACACGCCTTCCGGTGAAACACAAGCCAGTCTTGAACAAATTATTGCGGGCACCTCTCGCGCCACTCGCCTCGTGAATCAACTATTGCTAATGGCCAATGCAGAGAATCCCAACTCGATCGCCATGCCCCCGATCAATATCGCTGAGCTCGCCCGGGAGCAAACACTCGGCTGGGTCGACATCGCCATACAGAAGGGCATAGACCTCGGCTTTGAAGGAACGGACGCTGCGATCATGCTGCGCGGTCAACGCCTGCTTCTTGGCGAGGCGATCAACAATCTGATCGACAATGCGATTCGGTATACGCCTGCGCCTGGGCGCATTACTGTGAGCATTACCGCTCAACGCCGTCAGCTCATACTGGCTGTGGAAGACTCTGGGCCGGGGATCCCCGTTGAGGAGCGCGAGCGTGTGTTTGATCGCTTCTATCGCGTACTCGGCTCCCAAGCCGAAGGCAGCGGCTTGGGCTTAGCGATAGTGCGTGAAATTGCGATTCGGCATCACGCCAGGATTTTAATTACGGACTCGCAGCAAAAGCCGCCTTACGATCGCGGTGCGAGAATTGAAATTCACTTTCTATCCCTATCCTAGGCGAACCGCTTCTAGGCGAACCAGTGTCAATGGTCATGCCTTTGCTGCATTGCAAAAAAATGGTGCGCCGCACACTCATCGGTAACGGAATTAGAGGTTTCCCGAGCGTTTGAGCTTTGTCAGATACCTGTCAGTTCCCGCTTTTAAAGTACGGGCATTAAACAAACAACATAAAATGCCTCGCCACACATTGGTGGAAAATTTTATGAACGGAGACTTGGTTTGCTGCTTTTTTTAAACGCCGCGCAATTGTTGTTATACATCGGCATTCTGGCACTGCTTGGGCAGGGTTTGCTATTTATTCTGGCTGGTGCGAAGCGCGACACGAATTTGTTCTATCAACTGTTCACCGTCGTGAACAAACCGTGGACCTACATCGCAGCGCTGATCGCGCCAAAGCAAATCGCAACGAGACATCACCCTTTTGTTGCGTTCTGTGTGGTGGCCGTACTGTATCTAGCGGTGACCGTCGCAAAAATTGAACACTGCGTATCCGTAGGCATGGCGAGTTGCAAATGAAATTTAATTTCGATTGGATGTTGCGCAAGTGGCAGGCGATTCTCTGGATCGTTGTAGGACAGCGCGCGCGTGCGATCACGGTCTTTCAAGACATGTTGCAAGTCTATCCCCATGACAGTTACGCGTTAGGCAGCTTGGCGCATCTCAAAGCCGAGCTTGGCGATAAGCAAGGCGCCATTGAAGTCTACGAAGTGCTCGTCAAGCAGCCTGAGGCTCCGGCCTACGCATGGTTTAACTTGGGGTTCTTGCATCAAGAATTAGAACATCCCCTCGAGGCGGAGACTGCGTTTCGTCGTGCCTTAGCGCTCAATGAGCAACTTGATCAAGCATGGTACGGGCTTGGGTTGGCTCTTATTCAACAGGGACGGCTTGACGAAGCCGTTGCGGCTTTAGAGCGAAACACCCAATTGCAACCCATGAGTCCTTATGCGTGGTACCAACTCGGTCGTGTTCATATGGACCGACAGGCACCAGATGAAACCACAAAAATTATCAAACATTTGAAAGGTTTTGAACCCAAGTTTGCCGCACAACTCGCGCGCGAGACCGGTTTGGCCGTTTAACGTCTCGCCTTAGAGGCTGTACTTAGATGCAGAATCGACTTACAAGTTTTTGAGTACATATGCAGTTCCGTTCTATGCAGTTACGCAGTATCTTTTTAAGTAACGTTCTTTTTATATGACCGAGTGTGTTACCAATGGACCCAGGGGGACCTGGCCCGAAACGATGAGGAGGCATTATTGTGCAACTAACCGAAAAACACCAGATTTACTGGAAAAAAAACCTAAATGTCACAGCGATTTTGCTGGCGATCTGGTTTGTTGTGACTTTTGTCGTGAGCTATTTCGCGCGCGACCTTAGCTTCAACTTCTTTGGCTGGCCGTTCAGTTTCTGGATGGGCGCTCAAGGTTCCCTGATTATCTATTGCGTGATCATTGGGTACTACGCTAGATACATGAACAAGCTCGACGTCGAACATGGCGTCAGCGAAGACGAGGAGGAATAACATGGCCGGAATGACACCTAATGAAGGTGGCGTGTTTTCGTCGAATACGACGAATGCTGCGTTCAAACAATCTTTAAACAAGGTATACACCTGGTATACCGGCGGCTTTATTGCTTTCGTGATCGTCTTAGCGATTGCTGAACAGATGGGCTTAACCCGCGCATGGATCGGTTACATCTTCTTAGGTGCGACTGTCCTGCTTTACGCTGGAATTGGCGTGATGAGTCGCACAAGCGATGCTGCGGAATATTATGTCGCAGGGCGTCGTGTGCCTGCGCTCTATAACGGCATGGCCACTGGCGCTGACTGGATGTCGGCCGCTTCGTTTATTGGTATGGCCGGTACGCTGTACCTTACGGGCTATTCTGGCCTCGCGTTTATCATGGGTTGGACAGGCGGCTACTGTTTGGTTGCGCTGTTCCTTGCTCCATATCTTCGCAAGTTCGGTCAGTTCACCATCCCTGACTTTCTGGGCGCACGCTATGACGGCAACTTACCCCGCCTGCTGGGTATCATTGCTGCCATTCTTTGCTCCTTCACGTACGTGGTCGCGCAGATCTACGGCGTCGGACTGATCACAACGCGCCTGTCAGGCGTGCCGTTTGAGCTTGGCATCTTCCTGGGCCTCGGTGGTATCTTGGTTTGCTCATTTTTAGGCGGCATGCGTGCCGTGACATGGACCCAAGTCGCGCAATACATCATTCTGATCATTGCCTACATGATTCCTGTGGTTTGGCTGTCAGTTAAGCAAACTGGCGTGCCGATCCCACAAGCAATCTATGGCTACCAGCTTGAGAAAGTCACGGCAAAAGAAGCACTGTTGATCAAAGATCCCAAAGAGCTTGAAGTCCGAGCGATCTTTAAACAACGCGCCGATGAAGCCGATGCAAAGCTCAAGAATGTGCCGGCTGCCATGGCTGCTGACAAAGCTGCTGCGGAAAAAACTTTGGCTGACCTGAAGGCAGCAAATGGTTCTAAGGCTGCGATTGACGCTGCAACACGCGCCGTCTCTGCCCTACCCGCAACAGAAGCTGCTGCACGTGCTAAGTACACTGCAGATCGCAATGCCAACAACGCCCGAACAGCTCCGCTCGCGGGTATGCCCCGGCATGCGACGCAGTTCGCAGGAGACCCCAATGGAGATGCAAAAGCACAAGCTGCCTTTGACACCTCACGTCGCAACTTCCTAGCGTTGATTTTTTGTTTGATGGTCGGTACCGCTGCCTTACCGCATATTCTGATGCGTTATTACACGACACCGTCAGTCAAACAAGCGCGTGAGTCGGTGACTTGGTCGCTGTTCTTCATCTTCTTGCTGTACTTCACGGCGCCAGCACTGGCAGTTCTTGTCAAGTACGAAGTGTTCCACGTTCTCGTGGGCACGCCATTTGACAAACTACCCGCCTGGATTGCGCAGTGGAGTACCGTAGATCCTGGTTTGCTGTCTGTAGTTGATATCAACAAAGACGGCATCTTGCAGCTTGCTGAGATGCGGATTGGTGGCGACATCATCGTGTTGGCAACACCTGAGATCGGTGGTCTGCCGTACGTGATTTCAGGCATGGTTGCGGCTGGCGGTTTGGCTGCAGCACTGTCAACTGCAGATGGTCTGCTTCTGACCATTGCCAACGCACTCTCACATGACCTGTACTACAAAATGATCAATCCTAACGCGCCCACCGCGCGTCGTGTCATGATCTCCAAGGTCTTGCTGCTGGTGGTTGCACTGGCTGCGGCATACGTTGCTTCGCAAAAACCTGCTGACATCTTGTTCTTGGTCTCGGCGGCGTTCTCTTTTGCAGCCGCTGCGTTCTTCCCCGCCTTGACACTAGGTATTTTCTGGAAGCGGGCGAACCAGTGGGGCGCGGTTGCCGGAATGATCGGTGGCCTGGGCATCACCTTCTATTACATGGTGACGACTCAACCTTGGCTGCGTGGCGTGTTCGGTGTGACTTCGCCAATCGAGCTCTGGTATGGCATCTTGCCGATTTCTGCAGGCGTGTTCGGTGTGCCACTTGGCTTTGCGCTGATTATTGGTGTGAGCTTGCTCACACCCGCTCCGCGCAAGGACATCCAAGACCTTGTGGACCACGTGCGTTACCCAACACTGCGCGCCTAATACGCAGACAAATATTTCCCCCGCCGTGTGAGACTGCTGCGCTCAAACGGCTTTACTGCCCCTTCGGGGGCATTTTTTTTGTCTATAAAAAAGGGGAAGGCTTGGATTGCTATTGCAGTGCTTACTGAGTCCCGGGGAGAGACAACTTGCGACGCAGCACTCTCAGCACACTGCCTAAGAGTGGGATCTGTTCATATACTTGCGCGGCGGCATCCCAGTAATCTTGATGCAACACAATCAACCCATCGGTGTCGAGTTCGAATTGTGTACAGCCCTCAATGATCTGACCACGGCCTCGGCAAGTAAAAGAAAATGTCCATGTCATAAAGCCGATCGGGCCTGTTGAAGCCATCCGTGTCACAACAAACCTTGGCTGATCGAGCGTCTTAAACATGTGTTCGAATACTTGTCTGACTAACGCAACCCCTTGCAGATCATTAAATGGATCGACAAATCTGGTACGACTTGCATACAAGGATTCGATTTCGTTGAGTGACTCAGACGTTAACTGCTCGAACCATCGAGCAATCAATTGAAACCGCTCAGTTTGATCAGGCATAGAATCAGACATCACAACCCCGTCATTTTGTGTAGTAAAGGAAACCGCAAACGATAAGGGAGTCGACTCACTAAACGCAAGGCGCACGCAAAGCCCTTCGGAAAGTTTATCTCAAACTGTCCACGCTCAAGTCCAGACACAATATGTGCTGCCGCACGCTGCGCAGAGATCAAACTTGGCATGCGGAAATCATTTGCAGCCGTCATGGGCGTTTCAACGAAGCCCGGATTAATCAAGTAAACGTTCAAGCCCTTGGGGGCGAGCTCAAAATAGAGCGTCTCCACCAAATTATTTAAGGCGGCCTTCGTCGCACCATAAATCAACGCCCGTGGTAACCCGGTGTATGCGGAAATGCTAGCAATGCATGCAATACCACCGGACTGGCGCGCTAAAAAGTAAGGCACTAGACAAGCTAGCGCTCGGTACACACTTACGACGTTTAGTTCGAAACTTTTTTCAACCTGCTCAATGTTGAGCTCCCAGCTATTGGTGGGATCGTAACGCGCGGCACCTAAGATCACGAGATCGATATGACCCATCGCGGCCACGGTAGCATCCAGCACAGACGGCCAAATTTTTGGATCTATACAATCGAATGCAACAACCGATGCCTTGGGATACTGCACAGCAAACTCGCGAAGTTCTGCCTCACGCCTAGCGGATAGCGTGACGTAGGCACCCGCATCTAAAAGCGCTTTCGCAAGTGCCAAACCAATCCCACTCGATGCACCGACGATCCACACTCTTTTTTCGCGCCAATCATGAATAGGTTGATTCAACGGCGACCATAAATTTCTCATTGTTAACCGCCTCAGGTCCGCTTCTTGAAAAACAGCGTCACCTCACCGAGGTCGACGCCAAACTTTGACATCACCGATCGATTCATCATGGACTGCTCATCGAGTAGCCACATCCAGTCGTCGAAATTAACTAAATATTCTTTCCCGTCAACGGGCAAACGTAGAACATATTTCCAATGCAAGGCATTACCCGCCACTTTACCGATCGCGACTCCCACCACATCATCAGCCGTTCCTTGCCAGGTGCCGTCGGGCTGACGCTTGAGCGTCCAGACTCTACGCTGGGTCTCGCCGTCAGAGTAGGTGAAACGCTCATCGAGTACGCCCTCAGATGGACTCTTCCACGTACCCTCGATCACCACATGAAAACGGCGAGCAACCGTGCCGCCACGTTTCTGAAAGATTCCCCAAGCGTCAAGCGTGCCATTAAAATATGTTGATAACTCCAACTCTGGTTTTTCAGACGCATAGTGATTAACTTCTACACTGCCACACGCGGTCAAGAGGGCCGCACTCATTGAAGCGATGAGAACTTTAAGTTTCATGACGATTGTTCCTTGCTCGAGAGTTCGTCACCGACAGACGCCGGTGGCGGGAAGCGAAGCAGCACTAGCGCTGCAATGGCTTTTAAAAAAATGGGAAGGCCAACATACAAGACAATCAGAGGTGTCGCTGTCGCTGGGGTACCAGGCTGGTAATCAAACCAGCTCAGCAAGGGCAATGTCACACCCGCCGCGATAGCCAAGGCGAGCTTGCCAAGTAACACCCAAACGCCTATGTATAGACCCGTGTTATGCCGCTGGTCGCTAGGAATCGCGTCTGCCAACATCGCACCTGGTAAAGCTATATCGGCACCCAGCGCAGCGCCGGCCATCAAACACACAAAACTATACAGCCAGACATCGCCTTCACCCACCGCACTCGCACCGAATAACGCAAGCGCGGCGAGCACACTGCCACTCAACCACGCCAAACGCTTCCCGTAACGATCGGCCAGCGCCACCCAAAGCGGCAGTGCAAGAAGACCGGCGATAAAATAAGTGCCCAAAAATAAACCCGCATCTTTCGGTCGCTGCACAACGTCACTAATAAAAAACAGCACCAATGTGGCAGGCACTGCAACAGCGACGGCGTTCAATAGATAAAAACCATACACCTGCCTAACAGGCCGATGCGCAAGCGCAGCTCGCCATCCCGCTGTGAGGGCTGTCAGTTTCTCTTTAGGTCGTGGTGACCATAATAGGGTCGTCGCTAAGCCGATGAACAACGACGCTGCAAACAGGTAGGCAAACAACCGATAGCCTGGCCCTGCCCCGTATTCCTCGACCAATACGACAGGGACCACGGAAGCTAAAATCACACCGAGCAATCCAAGCCCTTCGCGCCAGGCGACAACACGCGAGCGAATCAGCGGTTCATCACTTAGCCGCGTACCCCACGTGACATAGCAAATACTCAAGAGACTATGGGCCGCATAAAGTAGAACTAGGCAGCAGGTCAGCCACACCATCAAGCCGAGATGTGACCAGTCGGGGGGTGAGAACAGCATGACAAAGCTTACAGCTAGCAGGATGCTCCCAAATACCGACAGTACAGACCAACCAAACCGCGACGCTTGGAACGCATCAACGACCCGCCCTAAAAATGGATCCTGCGCGGTATCCAACAACCGAGTGCAGAATAATATCGCTCCCAAGGCGGCTAAATTCAAGCCGAGGTTTTCACCGTAGTACTTGGGCGAAATCATATAAATTGGCATCAAGGCCATCGCGAGCGGTAACCCGAGAGCCCCATACGCGGCTAGACGATAAGGGCTCACGGCTTAACACCTAACAACGCCTGCCTCAGTGATGGCTCGCTTGTGCGGGGATCCAACCAAATTGCAAAGAATGCACGCGCTAGATTGTCATCAATGCGCCCCGTTAATTTACCTTGATGGTAAAAGGTCGCTCCCTCTGCGGGCTGATACACCCCTGTGAGCGTGTCGCCCGGGGCGACATCGGGCAATACACGGGCCAACTGATCTCGCCATTGTGGATGCGCACCAATCGGCACACCGAGCTTTGCCATTTCGTCCAGCGATGCCTGAACAATCCGAGCACCGTCAATCGACCGCTGATAGGTCAGGGACAACGCAAACGGCAGATGCGGCACGTAACGTCCGCTAGGCGCCCAAAGGCGTGCCTCATACACGCGAAAACCAAAGCGAGAGAACTGGCCGCGACCGACCTCCCCGACCTCAGGAATTCCTGCAGGAGGCTCGGCTGCACTCGCACTTGGCCACAACAAGAACGAGCAAGCAAAAGATAGTGCTAAGCGTGTGATAAGACCCATTGTTTTACGTCCGTACGTCCATAACGAAAGCCTACTTCGCAGTAAGCGAGATACATTTTCCAGATGCGTATGAACGCAGTGTCAAATCCTTGCTCAGAGATCGCAGCGGTGTTGCGATCAAACGCGATCCCCCACCGCCTCAGCGTCTCGGCGTAGTCCAATCCAAAGGAAAACGATGCGCGCACTGCTAAAGCGGCAGCCGAGCTCTCTTTTGCGAAACGACTGGCAGAGGGCAACATTCCACCAGGAAAAATGTACTGTTGGATAAAGTCTGTTCCATGCCGGTAGGCATCAAACTTAGCTTCAGAAATATCGATTGCTTGAATCACCGCCCTACCATTTGGCTTCAAACATCGGGCAAGGACTTTGAAATAGCTTGGCCAGTGCAGCAAGCCGACTGCTTCGAACATTTCAATCGAGACAATGTGATCGAACTGTTCAGGGATGTCACGATAGTCTTGCAGCCTAAGCTCCACCATCGAACTCAGCCCCGCTTGCGCCATCCGCGCCAGACCGTACTCGAGTTGAGCGTCTGAGATAGTGACGCCGACAACTTTCAGGCCCCGGCGTGCGGCACGCTCGGCGAAACCACCCCAGCCACAACCGATTTCCAGAATGGTCTGGCCAGGCTGCGCATCGAGTTGATCCAGAATGTGGTCGTACTTTTGGTTCTGCGCAACTTCGAGGTCAAGCGACAGATCACCGGCAAAGTATGCCGAGGAATAAGACATACTCGGATCGAGCCACAGCTGATAGAAACTGTTCCCCACATCATAGTGACTCAAAATGTTACGACGACTGCCAGACCGACTGTTGTCCTTAAACACCCAATGGGACAGGCGTTTCAATAGCAACGCCCACCACTGTCCGTCAACAGCCTGTGCCACTTGTTGATTCAACAATGCGATAGAAAACAGTGCGACTAAATCGTCGCACCCGATCCACCCGCGACGCAAGCTCTCGGCAAAGCCCACATCCCCTTGTCGCAAAATAAGTGTCGCCGCTCGCCAATCGTGCACATCTAACTGCGCTTCATGCACGTCTCTTTGCGTATCTTCTGTACGCTGACCAAAACTGCGCACGAGTCCATCAGGCTGCACCAAGCGCAAACATCCGACCGAGATTCGCTCAAGCATTCGAATCAAAATTCGACCAGCTAAGGGCACCGCGCGACGCGATACTCCAACGGGATGATCATTCAGCCTCATCCTCGGCCTCCTGCATCATTTGTCGTGGTTTCGCGTTCAGGTAAAGGTGGAACGGAATGATAGCGAGCGCCTTGCCGCCAAAGTTTAAACGCTTGTAGGTGAATACGCATGATGACTCCCACTGTCATCATCGGCATACCCAGCAGAAAGCGAAACAATGCACGAGTGGAAAACTGACCGTGTCTCGTCACAATCGCCGTTCGCAGTAATGGTTCTTCCGTGTCTAACGGATCGTGATAGTCAATCGCTAGCCGATGCAACCCCGCCATACTCGTCGTCCTAAATCGATAACCGCCGCGCACGGCACAAAACGGTGACACATGAAACTCCTTCGCACAACTGAGTTCGGTGGTATCAGTAATTTCAGCCATCCCAGGCGCGACCAGAACGTACTGATGGCGTTGACCAAAGGTATTGTTCACTTCAGCCACCAACACACGGAGTGAGCCGGCTTCATCATGGACAAACCAGAAGCTCACTGGGTTAAAAACATAACCAAAAACACGCGGAAAACACTGTAGCCAGACAGCGCCTGTCCGAATATCTATTTGACTGTTTGTCAGTAGCTCACTGAGCCAATGCTGTAAATTACCCCCATCGCGCGCGCCATGGTCTGCAGAGAAAAAACTGACAGGTCGACGTTTCTCAACGCCAAAGAGCCAGCTATTAAAGCTAGCCAGCTCGGGCAAGCGATCAATGCGTAATCTCAAGCAGAAGACCCGATACACAAAACGATGCACGAAAGGTCTTAAGCGAGCGTGCATCACTCGGCCAGCGCATAATTCAATTCCAGCATTAGTCATAAACCGCCCCCCAGGGTATCTCTACCCCAAAGTCACGCACGACTCGCAGTGCTGACTTCAAACCGTCTTCGTGGAAACCATAGCCGGCCCAAGCACCACAAAACCAAACACGATCTAAGCCTTGGATAGAGGGAAGTCTCGTTTGTGCTTGAGCAGCCGCAGCATCGAGAATCGGATGCTCGTAGGTCAGTTCCTTCACCACCAAGTCAGGTAACGGTTCGATATGTGGATTGAGTGTCACGATGACGGGCTGAGTAAAAGGCAAGGCCTGCAACTGATTCAGCAGATAACTGACTGCGACGGGTTGCTCTTGGCTCGCACCACCGAGAGAAAGATAGTTCCAAGCTGACCATACTTTCTTTCGCCGGGGTAACAGCCGAATATCTGTATGCAATACCGCCCTATTCTCTTGATAACGGAAGGCTTGGAGTACCTCTCTTTCTTTTGGAGCTGCATCGAGCAGGGCCAAGCTTGTCGGTGCATGACAGGCCAGGACCACCGCATCAAAATTCTCTACACCGCTCGCGTTATGGACCGCCACAGAATCCGGGAGCCGCTGAATGCGGTGCACCGGGGCATTGAGTCGCACGTCAGACAACTGCTCGACCAATTTCTGAACATAGCACCGCGAACCACCCACAACTGTCTTCCATTGAGGGCGCTCTTGAATCTGCAGCAAGCGATGATTCAAGCAAAACGTTAGAAAGTGAGCTGCCGGGAATCCTAGGATGTCTTTGACCGGCGCAGACCAGATGGCGGCAGCCATCGGTAACAAATACCAATCGCGCATCGTTTGACCAAAGCGCTCTCGATCCAAGAGCTGCGCAAGCGAAATCGGATTTGAGTGTGTCTCGGTCAGGTAGCGTTGTGCGTTCTTATTGAAACGCAAAATATCCCGCAACATTGCGAGAAACGCAGGCCGAATGAGGTTGCGGCGCTGAGCAAATACTGTCGATAAATCGGTACCTGCCCATTCAATATCCGGCTCTGCAATCGACACGCCAAAAGACATATCGCTCGCATGCACGTCGACCTTCAAGTACCTGAAGAGCTCGATGAGGTTGGGATAGGTTAAGTCGTTATGCACGAGAAACCCTGTATCCACCGGATGTGTCATGCCGTTTAACGTGACATCCACCGTATTGGAATGACCGCCAAAATAACTCCCCGCCTCGATCAGGCTCACCTGATAGCTATCCTTGAGCAACCAGGCCGCAGCAAGTCCGGAGATACCAGAACCCACCACGGCAATTCGGGCGCCACGCGGGGGAACGCTAGGCTGGCTCACGACAGCACCTCTCTAAGCGGAGAGGTCTGTGGTTGTCCTAACAGAGCCTCGCGCAATGCGCTCGCGCGCGTGGCTGGGTCAAGCCAAATAGAAAGAAATGCCGAGGCGAACGCTGGCTCTTGAATTGCCCCTAGTGGTGCATGGTCTGAATAAAAGTTTGCACCACGCGTTGGATCAAAATACCCGACTAACCGATCGCCCGCTTTCACATCCGGGATGATCTGCGCGAGCGCGTCACGCCACGCTTGGCCGCGGTCAGAGTGTTCGGGATGCAGTCGCAGCATCTCATCGATCGAAATCAAAATAGTCTGCTCTTTTGAAAGCGTTCGTAAGTAACTCAAATCAAGAATCGCGGGTAGTTCCTCTTCAAACCTTCCGGACTGCGTATATAGACTCGCCCAATAACACCGGAAGACCGTCCAGACGAAGATGCCTCTGCCGCATAATTGCCAGGCATTTCCATGCGTCTGGACGACGCACTCGGGGAGTGCCGTCTGGTACGCCTGCGTTGCCGCCGCTAGTTTCGGATTGATGGGAGTGGTCATATTTGTGTTCGTAAGACTTTTAAGTAATAACTATACGTTCGTTTATTTATACATATTAGTCTATTTTATGACTAATTAGTATAAACTTAGGTTCATGCACGTGCACCTAAGAGGTGAAATCCCATGGTTCAAACAAGTCTCGCGTCCAACTCCGCTGCCCCAAAAAAACACTCGTTTAAACAGCAGCAGCTGTTGTTTAGAGAAGCGGCCATCCTCGATACGGTCAACCAATTGCTGTCGCAAAAGGGGTTTGATCTTATGACGATGGATGAGGTCGCCGCAAATGTAGGCATTGCTAAGGCAAGTCTGTATAAACACTTCGCCTCGAAAGAGGCGTTGGCCGCGGCGTCGATGGCGCGTCTACTTGAACACGCACTTGAGGTGATAGCCAACCTGCCAGAGGCGGACTCATCGGTCGACAAACTCAAAGCGGTCGTCAGATGGTCCGTGAGCACCCATCTGCAAGGCGTGATGCCCCTACTCCCCTCAACGCGCTCCACGATTCAGACGGCCCTGCAGAACCACGCGCCGTATATGGACTGTTTAGGGCGTTTGATCGAGCAACTGGGTGCGTGGATCCAGCAGGCACAGTCGAGCGGTGAGTTGTCAGCAGATTTGCCCGGTGAAGTCATGCTCTACACAATTTTTGCCCGCTCATGCGATCCGGTCGCCGATTTTTTAAAACAAGGCGGTGCCTTCACGGATCAAGAAATTACAGAGATGATTGTCAGGACAACCTTCCAAGGAATGATGGGATAAATCAGACCTGCTTACCTGTGAAGACCTGCTACCTCAGCTAGAATCGATCTCTTTTGTCGGATCTGCTATGTGGTTCAAAAATCTTAAGCTTTTTCGCCTCTCACCTGAGTGGGCTTGGACCTTCGATCAGATCGAAGACTTTTTAAATAAAGAACGATTTGCCCAGGCTGACGCCAGCGCAGCTAGCTCTGTCGGTTGGGTCGCTGTGCGTGAGCAAGACCAACGTCTGGCTTACCCTATCGGTAAACAAATCATTTGTGCTTTTCGCTCAGAAAAAAAACTACTCCCAGCGTCAGTCATCAACCAGTTTGTTAAAGCGCGCGCTCAAGATCTGGAGGAACAACAGGGGTTTAAGGCTGGCCGTAAACAGCGCCGCGATCTCAAAGAGGAAGTCACAAGCAGCCTTCTGCCGCGCGCCTTTAGCCTGATCCGTGACACACGGGTATGGATTGACCCGATCAACCACTGGCTTGCCATCGACACCGCTTCCACATCGAAAGCAGAAGAGGTCATCTCCGCGTTAGGCAAGGCCATTTACCCATTCCCCGTCGAGCCAATACAAGTGACGATTAGCCCGGCGGTTGCCATGACCACCTGGATCTCGGCAGGCGCGCCTCCCAGTCATTTCACCATTGATCAAGACGCCGAGTTTCGCGCGGGTGGGGATAAAGCGGCGGCTATCCGATATGTCAAGCATGTGCTCGACTCCGAAGACATCGACAAACATATCAAGAACGGTAAGCAATGCACACGCTTAGCGCTCACCTGGAATGATCGCGTGTCGTTCGTACTGACCGAAAATTTAGATATCAAAAGAGTGGCGCCGCAGGATGTCCTCGATGAGACCGAACAGTCCGCCATCGATCATGAGGCCGAAAATTTCGATAGCGACATGACCTTAATGTGCGCGGAGCTCAATCAATTACTCAGCGCCCTCCTGAATGCTCTAGAAGAAAAAACAACGATCCAAAAGGTGAAGTGATATGGACCTCATGATCCAAAGTAGTGTTCAAGAAACAATTGAGGGCGGGCTCGTGCTCGGCATTACGATCGAAGACCTCCACGTGCAGGCCTACATCGTCATCTCAAAAATTGACATCTATGTCGTGGAAAAAATCATTCCGCAAACAATCTTTGAAAGCAATGCGCAAATCCACGTTGCTGGAATCGCGAAAGGAACGGATGTCACCGAAGAAATCGTGCAGATTCTTGAAAACATGGACAACGGTGATGTCGTCGCTTTTTTATGCGAAGACGCTGTCACGTACGGCGAAGCCCTCGCCGTACTAGGTCTCAAGCACTAAAGGCTTCAGATTTTTTTTCGCAACTGCATGAGCAGCAGTGCCACAATACCAAGCCCCATGACCCATAAGGACACATCCACCGCATTTTTACTCACAGCATAGGTAATGCTCGAGTAGGTTAAATAGGCGCAAGTCAGGCAAAACAAAATGGGTGTAAACGGATAGAGAGGAACCTTGAAGGGACGATCTGCCGACGGATCTTTCACTCGCATCACGAACAAGGATACGCCCACCAAAAACAAGAAAAACCAAAACACAGGTGCCGTGAATTCCACCATTGCACCAAAACCATCAGTCTGCCACAAACCAAAAATGACCAGCACGAGACTAATAGCGGACTGCACCCATAACGCTCGCGTCGGGGATCCTCGACCACCCTCCCAATGCCCCATAAATGACAAGGCGGGCCAATCTTTTCCCAACGCATAATTGGTACGTGCGCCCACAATCATGGTTGCATTGATGCTTGTCAGCGCTGCCATTGCCACAAACACACCGAGTACACGTTCACCCGCCGGGCCAAACGCCTGTCCCATCAAGTCAGCGGCTGCCGCGTTACTGCTCGCCAACCCCTTCAAACCCAAGCCTGAAAGTAAGGCGAAATTCACAACCACATAAATAATGGTCAAAACAAAAATACTAATGACGATGACCGGGACGATCGCTCTGCGTCCGCCGTGCACCTCAGCAGAAATATATGCCGCTTCATTCCAGCCACCGTACGTCAGCAGCACGAACACCATCGCCAAACCAAACATCCCGAGACTTGGTGTTGATGAAAAATAAGCAGGCGATGCAGGCGCATCACTTGCAACATAAAACCCAGCCACTGCCACTAGAATCAACCCAAACACCTCGGTTAGCGTCAGCAGCGTCTGCACCCAAGACGAAGCATAAATGCCGATCAAGTTCACGATTGTCAAAACAAGTACAACACCAATCGCCCAAATCGCGGTCGAGTACGGCCCGAGGTTTAGCGCCTTACTCATATAGTCGCCAAACACGAAGGCTAGCAAGGCAATGGATCCCGTATTGATGACCATTGCCTTGGCCCACGCGTAAAGAAACGAAATCGGCTTACCGAAGGCGCGCGCTAGAAAATGATAATCGCCCCCTGCATGCGGGTAGGTCGTCGCGAGTTCTGCATAGCACAGCGCCCCCGCGAGCGAAATAAGCCCACCTGCCAACCACGCTATGAGCAGCCACCCCGCGTCTCCCGTTACCCCCGCCACCATCGAGGGGGTTTTGAAGATACCTGCACCAATAACAATGCCAACAATAATTGCGATCGCACTGAAAGGTGATAGTCTTTTTGAAGGTTCGTTATTGTTTGCAGGCGCGTTCATAGAGGATCAAACTTTTGTTGTTAACTACGGGTACCCGAAACTTCGTACAAGGGCGAATTCTCGAGCACATTGCCTGTCAAGGCGTTGCCCTTGATTTCGACATCAAAAATACGTGATTGACCGTTCTGGTCAACGAAGCTGAACTTCAAACGATTGCCCGTTAGGACTCCACCAAGAATGGGCTGTGACTTACCCTTCATCGTGAGCGTACCGCCCACTTTTTGGTAACGCTGAGTTAATTCAAGAACGTCGCCCTGACCACCATCGATGCCTTTGATTGTCCATTTGCCCGCTGCATTGCCGGGAACGACCCAAAAGTAACCCTGGGTGTAGCCCGTCCCAATCACTTGATCAGGTTCCCAGTCACCCATATTGAAGGAGTTGGTCGCGACACGGGTGCCAGGGGCCATCTTAAGAATCGTAGGACGTAACTTCAAATTGAGATCAGGCAACAAATACATCGTCAGCACATTGGCCTTGGAGAAGTCCTCCACAAAAATGTCACCGTGGATAATCTTGACTTTGTCTGAGACACCAGCGCGTTCCGCATTGCGGGTTGCAAGCGCTGCCATATCTTTGTTGTATTCAATACCGACTGATCGGGCACCATAATTTTTTGCTGCGGCAATCGCGATCTTCCCATCACCCGCCCCCAGATCAAACACAAGATCATTCGGTCCAACATTCGCAGCCTTGAGCATGGCATCTGCCACGGCATCGTTAGTCGGTACCCAGATCACATCTTTGCCGCTTTGCCCGACGGAGGGCTGATACTTGTCGTCACCCAAGGTCGTGCCATACGCAATCTGCGCATAAGCCTGCGTGACGGTTAATCCAAGGGCAAGAGCCGTTGTGGATAGCACTAAACGAATATTCATGGTTGACCTCGCTGATCCGTGTGGAAAGTATGACTGCAGTGTAATTACAAAATCAGAGCGCAAAATTTAGCATTTGGCGGCAAAAAAAACAGCTAATTCTCGTACGGACTTGACGATGGCTTGAAAATTACTCATCGAGAGGCGATTTGCCGGTGTGGAGCCTCAGCCGCATATGGTCGGGCACATCCTGTCCAGCGTCTGTAAAAGCCTTGCGCAAGGCCCCCATTTGAGGACCAAAAATGCCGCTGCGATTGTCGCTTGCCCACTGTCTCGAGGTCTGGAGTGTCGTCAGACTCCCTTGAAAACGCGGCATCACCCAGCGCGCGAAAAGCTCATAGCTCCTTAAGGTCTGCTCGCGTGTGGCCCACTCGTGCGAGCGGAACAATACGGCGCCTGCACCGCCATCGGTAAAAGATAACAGACGCTCTATTCCTGCCGCAACGGTCTCGGGCGAACCAACAATGGTTGTCCCCGCCTTCAACCCTTCGGCCAACGGATTCTCGCTGCGCATCGGCGGGCGCCCCAAGGTTTCACTAAAGTAGCTCAAGGTCTCGAGCCGCTCGCCTTTGCGCACTTCAGCGACAGCCTGCTCATCGTCTTCGGCCACATGGATATTGACGACCAAGCGCCAGTCATCACGCCGCATTGTCTTCCCGAACTTGGCGGCCTCGGCCTCACCTAGCTTCCATTGTTCAGCCAACTTTTGTGGCCCACCCGGTAAGCCCGCCCCCAAGGAAATCAAGCCCACGCCATGCTTCGCAGCCGTCAGTACCCCGGAAGGGGTGGTCGAACTTGCCACCGCAACCGGAAAGCCACCTTTGGTATACGGCGCAAGATGTAAGCGCGCATCATTGAGTTCGAACCAGTCTGTCTTTAAGTTGACCGGTTCCTCGCAGGAGAGCAAACGCATGATCGCACCCAGCGACTCGTCCATCATGGGGCGCTGCCGCTCGGCCTGAATTCCCATCATGTAGGCATCCGATACCAAAGCTCCGGGACCGCAGCCCAACATGACACGCCCACGCGTCATGTGATCGAGCTGTACAAATCTTTGCGCCACCAGAAACGGATGGTGATAAGGCAGACTTGTCACGCCAGAACCCAACATAATCCGACGTGTTCTGTCGGCGGCCACGCCAATAAATATCTCTGGCGATGCGATCGTCTCCCACCCGGCTGAATGATGCTCACCGATCCAAGCCTCGTCGTAGCCGAGATGATCCAGCCATTCGATGAGTTCTAAATCGCGGGCAAGCGCGAGTGTCGGATTGTCCCCTAAGCGATGAAACGGAGCCAAAAAGATTCCGAACCTCAACCCTGCGTGCGCCATCAATGTCACCTGTCTTCGTCTTATTTCCCGCTTTTATAGCACGGGGTTACTTATGCAATCCCCTCTATCTCTTAGGATGCGTCCGGCTCATCGCCAATCCACGCAATGCGCAACAAGTTGGTCGAGCCCGGCACGCCAAACGGCGTTCCGGCGATGATCAACAACGCTTGCCCAGGGCGACCAAATCCGTGTTTTTCTGCGGCCTGCGTCGCACGCATCACGATTTCTTCTGTGCTGTCTACATCGGCCGCTTGTATGGAATGAACTCCCCACACCAAGGAAAGTCTGCGCGCCGCAGCCGCCACTGGCGTCATACTCAAAATTGGCGCGCGTGGACGCTCGTGGGCAACACGCAACGTCGTCGCACCTGAGGAGGTATAGGCAACCGTGGCAGCAACCGGCAAGGTTTCGGCAACCGTTCGAATAGCGGCCGATATTGCATCACGCGCGTCGTTCTTTCTGTGCGAATGCACGGCATCCATCATGATCCGCTGCAGGGGATCAGATTCAGTACTTTTAAGGATGCGATCCATCATCGTGACGGCCTCGATCGGATATGACCCCGAGGCGGACTCCGCAGACAACATCACGGCATCCACGCCATCATAGACAGCCGTCGCAACATCGCTAACCTCTGCGCGCGTCGGCACCGGTGAAGTGATCATCGACTCCAGCATTTGCGTTGCGACGATGACTGGTTTTCCGGCCTGCCGGCAGGCCCGCACAATCCGCTTCTGAATCACTGGGACGTCCTCTGGCGGTAACTCAACCCCCAGATCGCCTCTTGCCACCATCACACCATCTGCCGCAGCAACGATGGCCTCGAGCGAATCGATCGCCGAGGGTTTCTCGAGTTTGGCCATCACCCAGGCACGATTACCAACAATCGCTTTAAGCTCCGAAATATCTTCGGGGCGCTGGACAAAGGACAAGGCAATCCAATCCACCCCAATACTCAAACCGAAATCAAGATCTTCTCTATCCTTTGTGGTCAATGCGGACAAGGGCAGAATGGCACCGGGCACATTAACGCCCTTCCGATCAGAGATCACACCCGCGTTCAAGGCCTCAACGTCTGCAAAGGTAGGACCAGACGCCAGCACACGCAAACGCACCTTCCCATCATCGATCAACAAGTCATCGCCCGGCTTGATGGCCGCAAAAATTTCGGGGTGCAGCAAAGGCACACGGCTTAACGTGCCAGGTGTGGGGTCCAAATCTAGGCGGAGTTTCTGGCCGATGGCGAGTGATAGCTTTCCGTCGACAATCTTACCTAGACGCAGTTTTGGTCCTTGTAGGTCCATCAAAATTCCGACGGGGCGACCCACATCGGCCTCAATCTGACGAATCGCGTTGTAGCGTGCCTGATGATCCGCGTGGGTACCGTGGCTGAAGTTCAGCCGAAACACGTCGACGCCTGCGTCGAACAGGTGTCGGATCATGGCTGGTTCGCTACTGGCAGGCCCAAGAGTGGCTACAATTTTGGTGTTACGGTCGCGGTGCGAGATCGCATCGAGTTTCATGTATTAGGGCCTTTAACGAATCGGTTTATTTTGCTGAATTCATTCGGTCAGGGATGTGATTTCAGGCATACTATTGCCACCATAATACCTGCCCCCAAAGATAAACACTATTGGAGTCTTACTATGTCTGTCGCCACCCAGAACTCATCGGCCACCTTGCGTGTAAACGGCACCCGCCTCTGGGACTCTTTAATGGAACTCGCCAAGATTGGTGCCACGCCCAAAGGTGGGGTGTGCCGTCTTGCGCTGACGGATCTGGATCGGCAGGGGCGAGACTTTTTTGTGGCACAGGCTAAAGCCGCGGGCTGCACGATCCGTATCGATGCGGTTGGCAATATCTTTGCTCGACGAGCAGGCCGTAATAACGCCCTGCCCGCGATTTCAACCGGCAGTCACATCGACACGCAGCCAACCGGTGGGAGATTCGACGGAAACTATGGCGTCTTGGCGGGCATAGAAGTCATACAAACACTCAATGATGCGGGTATCGAGACGGAAGCACCCCTCGAGGTAATCGTCTGGACGAATGAGGAAGGATCGCGCTTTGTCCCGGTCATGATGGGCTCGGGTGCCTTTATCGGCGAATTTAAAACCGCTGACATTCTGGCGCAAAAAGACAAGGAAGGCACGACCGTTGGCGAAGCGCTCGCCGCCATCGGTTACGCGGGAAAGGATGTCCTTGATCCAAAAACTTTTGGAGCGTATTTCGAAGCGCATATCGAGCAAGGCCCTGTTTTGGAGGCCAATGACATCACAATTGGCGTGGTCACGGGTGCGCTCGGCCAGCGTTGGTTTGACGTCGTCGTGACCGGCTCAGAAGCTCACGCAGGCCCGACCCCAATGGCCTTGAGACAAGACGCATTGCTCGCGGCCTCGCGTGTCATCCAAGCGGTGAACCAGATCGCGCTAGACTACGCTCCCAATGCACGAGGTACGGTTGGGATGTTAGATAACTATCCAAACTCACGTAACGTGATTCCAGGTACGGTTAAGTTTTCCGTGGATTTCCGCGCAGATACGGATGCAACACTCACAAAAATGGTTGACAGCCTTCAGGCTCAAGCCAAGAGCATCGCGACACAAGGGAAAGTCAGCATCGACATTAAGCAAGTGGTGTATTTCCCTCCGCAAGCGTTCGCAGCAGAACTTGTCAATGCCGTGCGCAGTGGGGCACGAACTATCGGCTTAAGCGAAATGGACGTGGTGAGTGGTGCGGGACACGATGCGGTATATATGGCGCGTGTCGCGCCCACAGCAATGATCTTTGTTCCGTGCAAAGACGGTATCAGTCACAATGAAATCGAAGATGCTCGCCCCGAGCATCTCGAGGCGGGCTGCAACGTTCTGTTGCATGCGATGCTTGATCGCGCCCGCCGCTGAAAGCCTAGCTCAGTCGTGATTCGAACGCAGCTCTGATTTTCAAGAGATGCGCTGGAAGACCATGGGCTAATTTTTCGAACAGCTCGTCGTGCAGCTTGAACTCTTGCTTCCAGGCTCCGACGTCGATCGACGTGATCTTCTTGAACTTATCTGCTGAAAAATCCATCCCGGACCAGTCGATGTCTTCGTAGCGAGGGGTGATGCCGAACACGTGCTCGCTGCCTTGCGCGTCGCCTTCGATGCGACCCAACATCCATTTCAGGACGCGTGTGTTGTCGCTAAACCCAGGCCACACAAATTTACCGTTCTCATCGGTGCGGAACCAGTTCACACAGAAAATCTTCGGCAACTTTGTACCAGTGCTTTGCAGTCGGTTACCCAAGGACAACCAATGTTCAAAATACTCAGCCATGTTGTAACCACAGAACGGTAGCATCGCAAACGGATCACGACGCACAATACCCTGTTGCCCAACCGCCGCCGCTGTGGTTTCTGAACCCATGGTGGCGGCCATGTACACGCCTTCGGCCCAGTCACGCGCTTCAGTGACAAGCGGCACAGTCGTCGAGCGACGACCACCAAAGATAAACGCATCGATCACAACACCCGCGGGGTTATCCCACTCGGAATCTAGAACCGGGTTCTGTGTCGCAGAGACCGTAAAGCGAGCATTCGGATGCGCTGCCTTGACGCCTTTCTCTTTAGCAGACTCAGGGGTCCAGTCGCGACCCTGCCAATCAATGCAGTGAGCAGGAGGCACCTTGGTCATGCCTTCCCACCAGACATCGCCGTCGTCAGTCAGCGCGACGTTCGTAAAAATTGTGTCTTTCTTAAGCGTGGCCATGCAGTTGAAGTTCGACTGCTCGTTGGTGCCAGGCGCCACACCGAAGTAGCCGGCCTCGGGATTAATTGCCCTGAGGTTGCCCTGTGCGTCAGGCTTAATCCAAGCAATGTCATCACCAATCGTCGTAATCCTCCAACCCTGCTGAGCAAGCCCGGCAGGTGGGATCAGCATGGCAAAGTTTGTTTTTCCACACGCGGACGGGAAAGCCGCGGCAACATGGTATTTTTTACCCCACGGCGCTTGCACGCCCAAGATCAACATGTGCTCAGCCAGCCAGCCTACTGATTTTTCGTTGGCCTCACTACGTCCCATTGTGGACGCAATGCGCAACGCGAAACACTTCTTGCCCAGTAAGGCGTTTCCACCATAGCCTGAGCCATACGACCAGATTTCGCGTGTTTCAGGGAAGTGCACGATGTATTTCGTTTCGTTACAGGGCCAAACCACGTCTTTCTGCCCCGCCGACAGGGGTGCGCCAACGGTATGCACACATGGGACGAACTCCCCGTCTGTACCGAGAACGTCATACACCTTCTTGCCCATGCGCGTCATCATGCGCATGTTCACAACAACATAAGGGGAGTCGGACAGTTCAATGCCAATCTGCGCAATCGGAGAGCCCAATGGCCCCATCGAGAACGGAATGACATACAAGGTGCGTCCCTGCATGGCCCCTTCGAACAACTCATCAAGCTTGGTGCGCATTTCAGCAGGCGCGATCCAGTTATTGGTTGGTCCGGCGGCGTTTTTGTCCTGGCTGCAAATGAAAGTGCGATCTTCGACGCGAGCAACGTCGTCTGGCGACGAGCGTGCCAAAAACGAATTGGGGCGCTTGGCGGGGTTGAGCTTGAGAAGCATCCCAGTCTGTACCATCTCCGCACATAAGCGGTCATATTCCTCTTGGGATCCGTCACACCACACTACGTTGGCGGGCTTAACTTTGGCGGCAATTGCCGCAACCCAATCTTTTAAGCCTTGATGACGGACGTATTCAGGAGCATTCAATGAAGGATTCATGTCAGTGTTTCAAAATGGTGACAGGATTAAAACTCGATAACCTGCAATGGTAGCACCGTAGAGGACCATCACGAGCCCATTCCCTGCCTTAATGTGTGCATTTCCGCGCCGCAACATCATTTGTTACGATCGAGGCACGTTAAGAGCGTTTTAGCTACAATATGACAGAACTTGCGGCAGGATAGCCCTCTTTCATCAAGAGCTAAATAAGTCTTTTTAGGAGAAACTACATGCTACGAATCTCTGCTCGCACAATCGTTGCACTGTCGCTGACAACGATGGCACTCACGCTCCTCCCGCTGCAGGGTCAGGCACAGCAACCTTTGAACAAAGTCGGATCCTGTCCAAGCGGCTATCACACCAGTGGGAACTACTGCACCCCCTCCTCGGCCAGCACAAAACCAGCCATCACCAAAGTGGGGGCATGCCCTTCTGGCTACCACACGAGCGGAAACTATTGCTTGGCGAGTCGCGCCTCCGCCAAGCCAGCCGTCATTAAGTCGGGGAGTTGTCCGAGTGGTTATCACACGAGTGGGGCTTATTGTTTGCGGAATTAATCGCCGCAGGGCGACTTCGAGGCATTCAGTGCCTCTGCGGAGTATATTTACCAGCAAGCCAAAGAATAAAATTGCACTGACAAAAATAAATGACACACGCGTTTAAAACACGAGCGCTGGAGATAACCATATGACCTTGCACTTCAAGAAACTGCATCCAAGCTTCATGGCTGAAGTCAGCCCAGTGGATTTAAGAACCTTGACGGACCAAGGGACGCTTGCGTCTATCAGAGCAGCCATGACAGAGTTTGGCGTCTTAGTTTTCCATGACCAGCACTTTAGCTACGACGATCAAATTGAGTTCGCGCAACGCCTCGACGGCGTGCTGCACAGCAAAACATCCTCTTCCGTTCTAAGTAAGAACCGCTTTGGTAACGAAGCCTTGACTGACATTTCGAACGTTGGGCAGGATGGCAACATCCTTGAGGCGGCAGACCGCAGAAGGATGAATGGCATTAGCAACCGCATCTGGCACACCGATGCCTCGTTTGAAGAACCGGCAGGTCGTTACTCAATGCTCTATGCCCGAAACATTCCACCGGTGCGTGCCGACACAGAGTTTGCCGATATGCGTGCAGCCTACGACGCGCTCGATGCGGGGACGAAGGCGACAATCGAAGATCTTCACGCCTATCATTCGATCGTGTACTCCCGCCACACCATGGGTTTTGATTTTTCGCCCGAAGAGAGTGCAAAGCTGCCTGGCGCAACACATCCACTCGTCAGAAAGTTTGCTGACTCACACAGAAAGTCTCTGTACCTCGCCTCACATGCCGCACACATCACGGAATGGCCCGTCCCAGAGGGGCGCTTACTGCTCAAGGACCTAATCGAGCACGCGACGCGCAGAGAGTTTCTGTATAGCCACGAGTGGGCGCTCGGTGATCTGGTTATCTGGGACAACCGGACCACTATGCATCGGGCTCGACCCTTCGATGACAAGGCTTACAAGCGTGAGCTCACACGAGTCACCACGCTTGATCTACCTCTTGCTATGTCCCAACCTTAAAGCCAGACTGCATCTTGCGCAGCAGAGCAATCACGCTCTGCGCAACAATTCGACCAGTCTTTGGGTTCTCAGAGGGAATGTTCTCCATCGTCATGGTGAATTTCGCTGAATCGGAATCCACGACGATCGTATGCGTATTGCGTACCACACCCGGGTCAGCCCAGATTTCGAGCAAGGTCTTTTCTGGGCCCACTCCGGCTAACGCCAGCGCCACCACCACATTCAGGTTTGCAGGGAAGCCCTTGGCCGCATCCCGTGCATTGCCCTCGAAGACCTTCTTGGCTTCGGTTAAGCCCTCGATGCTGATCTTGTTCTCAATCAAGTGAGGTGCGCCCGCCAGGCCGTTCGGGGGCTTGCGCGTGACCATGCGTACGGTGTGAATCGTGCCCTCGGCTGCAGCGATCATGGCGTCTAAGCCGATCAAGGCGCCGGTAGGAACATGAATCACACCGCCCTGCGTCTTGGCGGCCTCGATGAGCTCTGGATGAAACAGCAGCGCACCCACAGACAACACCACCACCTGCTTCTTGGCCTTGAGAAATGGCGTGACGATCTCAGACAACAACGCCGCGGGTGCACACTCGATCACCAAATCAGCCTCAGGCTCTAGCTGGGCAATGGTCAATACCTTGACGGGATGCGCAAGCGAGGAAACAAAACTCGCCGCCTTGACATGATCCTTTGCCGAGACCGCAGTCAAGACCACCCCCGGCACTTTGCCGGCAGCTAGACTTTGTGCGATCGACTTACCGATGGCGCCCAGACCTGCGATGGCAACACGCAATGGCTTCGAGGCTTGTGTTTGAGACATAGTTTTACAACCTAAAGAAAAAATGAGACATGAAATTTTTATCCAAACAATCTAATCAATCTTCATATTTGAAGACTTCACAATCTGCGCATATTTTGCCACCTCTGCACGGATGTGCTCACCAAATGCAGCGGGAGTGCCTCCGATAATCTCAATGCCGCGCTCGGCTAGATTTTTCTTGATAGCAGGATCCTGCAACACTTTATTCAGTGCCGTATTCATGGTGGAAATTGCAAGCGGCGCGGTCCCCACCGGTGCGATGATCCCGTACCAAGAGTCCGTCTCAAACTTCGGGAGACCTTGCTCAGCAATCGTTGGGATTTCTGGCGCGAGGGGTGCTCGAGTCAAATAGGTGGTTCCAAGCGCCTTTAGTTTGCCGCTGCGAATGTGTGCGATGAAATCCGGCAGATTCCCGAACATCAAATCGATGTTGCCCGCCAACAAGTCAGTCAGCGCAGGACCCTGTGCCTTGTAAGGCACATGCACCATATCGATTCCAGCCATCGTTTTGAGCATCTCGCCCGCAAAGTGCGGAGTCGTGCCATTACCGAAAGATCCGTAGGAAAGTTTGCCAGGATTCTTCTTGGCATACGCGATCAACTCTTGCAGATTATTAATGCCCAAGCTAGGCTTGATTGCGAGCACGTTGGCTGTCTTTGCCAGCAAAATCACTGGCGCTAAATCATCCAGCGTCTTGTAAGGCAACGCCTTGACGAGCGTCTGGTTAACGGTGAAGCTATTGGCCACGCCACCAAAGGTGTGCTGATCAGTAGCCTTGGCCACCGCATCGACGCCGATGACTGTTCCAGCGCCAGGCTTATTCTCTACGATCACTGGATTGGCGAGATCGCGCCCAACTTCAACAGACAACAGTCGCACCACCGCATCGAGGGTGCTCGCGCCACCCGGGAACGGAACAATCATGCGGATCGGCTGAGTGGGCCAAGCTTTCGCCGGGGCCGTCTGTGCCTGGGCTGTGACAGCAGGCGCCAGCACCGCGGCGCAAACAGTCAGCGCCGAACCAAGCAAACACCGACGACGTAACACGGACCAAATAAAACCTGAGCGAACAATTGACATGACCAACTCCTTAAGCTTTTCCAGAAACAAACGTCATCAACGCGCCGGCATCACGTGCACGATCCAGCGACCATACCGCATCAATCAAAGGTTCAACCTGAACGCCTGATTTCCCATACGCACAGAGTGTGCGCAATTTTTCTTCAATCTGTTTATCCGTTAGCGGCTTACCGGTCGAGCCTTGCGGCACCTCCACGGTACGGCTCAAGACAAAACCGTCTGCCCAGTGGACTCTCACTGTCGCTGCTTCGACACCATACGCGCTATCTTCGATAAAGCAAACCTTTTGACCCAGCGCCTGGAGAGCGGGATCGGCAACAGCCTCATCACTAAACTCAGCCAGCCCTGCCCGCCCTCGAACGAGCGAAACCGGCACCGCATGCTGCGCACTCACTTGCGACTCTCGACCCGTTCGGATACCAAGGCGATCGGTACGCTGCTTCAGTAAGGGGCGACCCACTAATTCAATGCGGGAAATGTTCTGCACCGAACGCTGAACAAACTGTGCATCGCTGGCGATGTCCAAACAGGCATCGATCACAGGGTTAAGCACAACCCCACAAGGATAAGGTTTGTAGGTGTTCTGTAATAGCTCCCATCGACTTCCTAAGTCTGACACCACCGCATCAAAATCCGGCACATCGCAAGTCACCGGCATGAATCCACGCACCCCTTCAATCGGGGCCTTAGGTCCATCAAAATTCTGCTGGGCAAGCAGTGCTGCAATCATTCCGTTTCGCGCTGCGTTACCCATACTCACGCTTTTAGCCATCGTTCCAAGCGACTCAACCAAGCCCCCGGCTTGTACAGAGGCGGACCCAAGCGCCCAAAGAGACTGTTGCTCTGTCAGGCCTAGCAAGCGGGCGGATGCACATGCCGCACCAAATACTCCGCAGGTCGAGGTAATGTGCCAGCCGCGCGCGTAGTGGCCAGGCGAGACTCCGTTCCCAATCCGACACTCTACTTCTGCCCCAACGATGAAGCTCAAGAGTGCCTCAGCACCCGTGACCGTGTGCGCTTGTGCCCAAGCAAACACTGGGGACGCCACCGGGGCCGTTGGATGAATAATCGTGGGGATATGTGTATCGTCAAAATCAAAAACGTTTGCAGCGATCGTATTCATCGCTGCGGCAGTAAGCACATCCATCCGCTCGACACGCCCAATAATCGTTGCTTGTGGCGAATTGGAAAACGCGCCATACACACGCAGCGCTTTCTCAATCGTGGGGTCATAACAGGCCGAAAGCGCGGTTGCAAAGTAGTTCAATAACGAACGCTTCGCTTCATGTCGTACCTGTTCGGGAACGTCATTCCATTCAAACTCAGCGGTGAATTTCGCTAGTTGGCGCGAGACATCTGGAACCACCTTAGATGCGGGACTCATCAGCATTCTTCTTTTCTTCGTTATTCAAACTTTTAGACCACAGCGTGCATTCAAACTAGAGCCAAGGCGTCATGACTTCGCGACAGCAGAGATCACAAGCTGTCGTCCATAGACAACCTGATCCGACAAGGCCTGCGACCACAACGTACGTATGCTCTCGGAATCCGCCTTGCGAAACTGACGTCGGGCATAGTTTTTCACAATCCAACCCAAGCCACGTTCCCAGACTCGACGCGGCTTTGGTTCATCCACCTCATGTACAGAAATTTCTTCGAAACCATTTAGACCCAACAACAACCAGAGCTGGAAAAGCCCGAGACTCAGCCAAGGCATATGGGGTTCGGGCGTATCGTTTTGCGCAAACCAAGAGTAAGACCTGGGATAGCCTTGGATCATATGATTGACCCGTGCACCGACATAGTTCGGATTAGGTACGGACAGCACGAAACGTCCACGAGGATTTAAATGTTGCCGTACGCTTTGGACAAAACTGCCTGGATTCTGCAGATACCCCATTGCCTCGCAGCAAACAATCGCATCGTAACGTCCAAGTTCGTTAGGGACGCCAGCGTTGAAATCTGCATGAACGAATAAGCCATACCCCTGGGGAGCCGGTGAGTAAAAATCGATTCCATCTATAACGACGGGATGTGCCAGCGCATTGAGCAACCATCCGTCACCACAACATATGTCCAACACTCTGCGAGGAGCAAAGACATTCAACGCATCCGCGACGGCACGCCGATGCGCCTTGCTACCCGTCATTGCATGCGTCAGAGTATCTTTCGAGACATCAACCATGCTTGCTCTTGTTCACAATGTAAGGGACGAGTCCTTGCGCATCGACAATCGCCTGAATGACAGGCGGCAATGGCGGCGTGTCAAAGCGCTTGCCACCTAAGACAAATGCACCCGCAGCGAGGTCCACATCAATACGATCCCCTGTACTCACCGAGGCGACAAGCTCAGGACACTCAAACACCGGCAGTCCAATGTTGATCGCATTGCGATAAAAAATGCGCGCGAAACTCGTTGCCACCACGCAAGAGATTCCGGCTGCCCGAATCGCGATGGGCGCGTGCTCTCGGGACGACCCGGAACCAAAGTTTCGACCCGCCACAATAATGTCACCCGCCTTGACACGCTGCACAAAGTCCGGATCCAGTCCCTCCATGCAGTGTCCAGCAAGCTCTTCAGGGCGCCTTAACGTGAGGTAGCGGCCAGGAATAATCGTATCGGTATCGACATTGTCACCATAACGATGCACACAAACGGATGAAATCATGAACTGTGACCTATTTAGATAACCGCAAGCATACTTGGATCAACGATCTCGCCGTTGATGGCTGCCGCTGCAGCAACCCAAGCATTGGAGAGATAGACACGCGAATTAGGATGTCCCATTCTGCCTTTGAAATTTCGGTTTGTCGTAGCAATTGCCGTTTCACCTTCCGCAAGCACCCCCATATGGCCGCCAAAGCAGGCGCCGCATGTAGGCAAAGACACTGCAGCACCTGCCGCGGCAAACACCTCGAGCAACCCCTCTGCTGCCGCTTCGCGGTAAATCGCATTGGTGGCTGGCACAATAATGACCCTGACGTCACGACTCACCTTGCGGCCTCGCAAAATCGAAGCTGCCTGTCGTAAATCGGTCAGGGTTCCGTTGGAACAATTCCCGATGTACACCTGATCGACTTTCGTACCGACCAATTTAGACAGCACCGTTCCATTTGCGGGGGATGGCGGCACGGCCACCAGCGGTTCCAGCGTATCCAAGTCAATCACCCGGGTCGACTGATAGCGTGCATCAGCATCCGGCGCTACCGCTGCGCGTGCTCGCCAGCCATGCGCAGCTGCAAAGGCATGCACTTGCTCATCGGCCTCAAAAACACAGGTCTCGGCACCGGCTTCCACGGCCATGTTCGCGACAGCCATCCGTTCATCGACGTTTAAATGACACAGCCCTGGCCCACCAAACTCAATCGACAAATTGGCCGCACCATCCGAGCCAATGGCAGCAATCAACGACAGGATGATGTCCTTGCCCGTCACGTACGGCCGAGGCGAACCAACGATATCGATGCGCATTGATTCTGGCACCTTGACCCATAACTCACCGAGCGCCATGGCAGCAGCCAAGTCGGTCGAACCAAAGCCCATTCCTGATGCATTGAACGCGCCCGCGGTGCAGGTGTGGGAATCGGCGCCAAAGACTATTCCCCCTGGCCCGATCATGCCAATCTCTGGCAACAAGGTGTGTTCAATCCCCCCGTTACCCGCGTCGTAGTAGTGCTCAATCCCAAATTGGCGTCCAAACTGCCTGAGCAAGCGAATGGACTGGGCGCTAATGATGTCCTTTGCAGGCGAAAAATGATCGGCAACAAGCACGACCCGCTCGGGATACCGCGGGCCAGTCACTTGCATGCGCGCAAGCTGCTCAATCGTAATGGTGCCACTCACATCATTAATTAATACAACATCCGGAGACACCATCACGATGTCCCCTGCCTTCGCAGCACCCGACTCCGTGTGCGCTGCATAAAGCTTTTCGGTCATGGTTTGACCCATATTTGTCCCCAAAAGGTTAAGCTCACAGCTAACCAAGCCTCCCATTCAACCAAACAACGGCCCGCAAAACAAGCCGTTTTGACATCTTTGAACATGACAGCCCCAAAGCCGCCAAGTAAGCCTCACCTTATCCGCATGCATCCCCAGGACAACGTAGCCATTGTTGGCAACGACGGTGGGCTCGCTGCAGGCACAACGATACCTGATGGCCCCACGCTTAAAGACAAGGTGCCGCAAGCGCACAAAGTCGCCTTAATAGACCTGGCCGCCGGTCAGCCCGTTATCCGCTATGGGGTGACGATCGGCTATGCGCTCAAGGATATCCCAGTAGGAAGCTGGGTGCATGAAAAACTATTACAGATGCCGCCGGCCAGAAATTTTGAGAATCTGCCGATTGCCACGATCAAACCCCATCAAACCGAACCCCTGATGGGCTTTACCTTCGAGGGCTATCGCAACGACGACGGTTCGGTTGGCACTCGCAACCTATTGGGCATCACAACCACCGTGCAGTGCGTCGCCGGCGTGGTCGAGTTTGCCGTGCAGCGCATCCGCAACGAGTTGTTACCACGATACAAAAATGTGGACGATGTGGTGGGACTGGAGCATAGCTACGGCTGTGGCGTAGCGATTGACGCCGCTGAAGCAATCATCCCGATTCGCACCGTAAGAAACATTAGCTTGAATCCAAACTTTGGTGGTGAAGTCATGGTGGTGAGTCTTGGGTGCGAGAAACTGCAGCCAGACCGTCTGCTGCCTCCCGGAAGCTTCCCGATCAAAGACGATCGAGGCACGAGCGTCAACACGGTGTGCTTACAAGACGCCGAGCACGTTGGGTTTATGTCGATGATCGAAGCCATCATGCGCGAGGCAGAGATTCATTTAAAGCGACTGAATCAACGCACGCGAGAGACCGTACCGGCCAGTGCGCTTGTCGTGGGCATGCAATGCGGCGGAAGCGACGCTTTGAGTGGCGTGACGGCAAACCCTGCCCTCGGCATTGCGGCAGATTTATTAGTGCGCGCTGGTGCGACGGTCATGTTTAGTGAAAACACCGAAGTGCGCGATGGCGTCGATCAACTGACTGCTCGCGCGGCAAATCCTGACGTTGCGCAGGCAATCATCGACCAGCTCGAGTGGTATGACCACTATTTGGCACGAGGAAAAGTCGACCGTAGTGCGAACACCACTCCAGGGAACAAGGCGGGCGGTCTATCCAATATTGTTGAAAAAGCAATGGGTTCCATTATCAAAAGTGGGTCCGCGCAGATCTCAAGCGTCTTGGCACCCGGTGAAAAACTTGCCCCTGGGCAACGCGGCCTTGTCTACGCGGCCACTCCAGCGAGTGATTTCATTTGTGGCACGCTACAACTCGCGGCAGGCATGAACCTCCACATCTTTACAACGGGGCGTGGCACCCCCTATGGGCTGGCTGAGTGCCCTGTGATTAAGGTTGCGACCCGAAGCGATCTCGCACGGCGTTGGCACGACTTGATGGATGTAAATGCAGGTCGCGTGGCCGATGGCGAACTATCGATCGAAGCGCTGGGCATGGAGATATTCAAACTCATGCTTGAGGTCGCAAGCGGACGCAAAACCTGGGCTGAGCAATGGAAGATCCACAATGCACTGGTCTTGTTTAACCCAGCACCGATCACCTGAACCATGATGACCACTCCGCAACCCCCGCACGTCGCAGCCGTTTTATTAACGGGCGGGCAAGGTTCGCGGCTTGGTGGCTGCGCAAAAAGCCTCGTGCAGGTCAATGGCAAGCCTCTGGTCCTGCGCCAACTTGAGGCGCTGCATGCGACCGGCATCCAACAGATTGTCGTCGTCACGGGCTTCTATCATGCAGAGGTCGAAACCTTACTCAGGGCTTCAGCCGCCAACGCAGCGTGGACGCAGACCGTAAAAATTGTTCGAAATCCGGCACCTGAAAACGGCCAGCAGTCCTCTGTTCTGCACGGTCTCACTGCGTTGGCTGCGCCTTACGACCTCACCTTAGTGGTGTTGGTTGATCAACCACTCATGACCGCACATGATTATCAAGAGTGTATCGATGCCTACGCCGGTCGACCTCTTGGCACCTCAATCGCCTATCCAAGAGTCGACGGCAAGCGCGGCAACCCTGTTGCCTTGGGTCATGCGGCGGTGCAGGCCGTGCTTGCCTCGGGTGAGACATGCCGAGCGTACATCGAGGGCCACCGAGCGCTCGTTCATCAATATCCTAGCCAAAACGGCCATTTTCTGGCTGATATGGACACCCTGTCGGACATTGAAAACCTCCGACAGCAAACCGGTATAAACCTCCAATTACCTTAGTGTTTTAGCCCCTCGCAGCGTCACATTGTGGTAATTTTCCCCCTATTCTCGTAGGAGCAAACATGCTTAAGCTTAACTTTCATCCGACTGGCCGCCACTTTCTGCAGATCCCGGGTCCCAGCCCTGTGCCGGATCGTATCTTGCGCGCCATCAGCTTGCCGACCATCGACCATCGCGGGCCAGAATTTGGTGCCCTTGGTCTGAAGGTGTTGCAAGGCATGCAGGATATTTTTAAGACCAAGCATCCGGTCGTGATCTACCCCGCTTCAGGTACGGGCGCGTGGGAAGCGGCGCTAACCAATACGCTGAGCCCCGGCGACCACATTTTGATGTTTGAGACAGGTCAATTCGCCTCGTTGTGGAATAAGCTCGCCACACGTCTCGGCCTCAAGACCGAGATTTTGTCATGGCAAGGCACCGATGAGCATCTGCCCAACGCACCAGGCTGGAGACGTGGCGTGCAAGCGGACTTGATTCATGCACGCCTGCTGCAAGACAAGAACCATGAGATCAAAGCCGTCTGTGTCGTACACAACGAGACCTCCACGGGCGTGACTTCCAACATCGCGGCTGTTCGCAAAGCGATGGATGATGCTAAGCACCCTGCTCTGTTGATGGTCGACACGATCTCGGGGCTTGCAAGTGCAGACTTCCAGCATGATCAATGGGGCATCGACGTCTCCATCAGTGGCTCGCAGAAAGGCCTGATGTTGCCTCCTGGCATTAGCTTTAACGCTGTATCACCTCGTGCGATTGAGGCCTCGAAGACAGCAACACTTCCCCGCGCTTTTTGGGCTTGGGACGAGATCATCGAAATGAATAAAGATGGTTACTGGCCTTACACCTCGAGCACTAATCTGCTCTATGGTTTATCAGAGGCGCAGGACATGCTGGCCGAAGAAGGAATGGAAAAGGTTTTCGCGCGCCATCAACGCTGGGCAGCTGGTGTTCGCGCAGCGGTCACTGCGTGGGGCTTGCCGATTCAGTGTGCTGACCCTGCTGTGTATTCACCTATTTTGACGGGTGTGATCACCCCTGTCGGTGTTGATGCAGATGCGATTCGCAAACTTATTCAACAGCGTTTTGATCTGTCGTTAGGCACGGGCCTGGGCAAGCTAAAAGGTCGGATGTTCCGTATCGGTCACTTGGGTGACAGCAACGACCTCACCCTGTTAGCCACTCTCGCTGGTGTAGAGATGGGGATGAAGTTGGCGGGAGTCAAACTTGCTGGACGTGGCGTGAACGCTGGCATGGACTATTTTGCAAAGAACGTATGAGCGCAGTTCTCGCACCGCAGCCCCCAAAGCCGATCGTCTTTCATCGAAAGCAAACGGCTAGCACCTCAGCGCTTGCGACGCGCCTCGCCAAGGAAATTCGTGGTGACGTATTGTTTGATGCGGCGAGCCGAGGGCGCTACTCGACCGATGCCTCGATCTATCAGATCACACCCACTGGGGTGGTCGTGCCGCGCGATCAAGCCGATGTGTTGTGTGCCCTAGATATCGCGCGTGATCTCGGCGCAGCCGTTTTGGCGCGTGGAGCTGGCACGAGCCAATGCGGTCAGACGGTAGGCGAAGCGCTGATCATCGACAACAGTCGATGGCTTTGTAACGTGATCGATTTTGACCTTGAAGCACGCACTGTCACGGTAGAACCTGGGGTCGTTCTTGACCATCTGAACGCATGGCTAAAGCCACATGGTCTGTGGTTCCCGGTTGATGTCTCGACAAGTGCCCAGTGCACGATCGGCGGTATGACGGGGAATAATTCCTGCGGCTCGCGATCCATCGAATATGGCAACATGGTTCATAACGTGTTGGGCATTGATGCCATTCTGCCCGATGGCACGCAAGCGTACTTTGGGTCCTTGAAGTCGCCTGTGTCGGGCTCTCGGATGCAGGGCATCCTAGAGCAACTCAAACAGATCGCAACAAGGGAGCGTGGTGAGCTCGCCGAGCGCATTCCAAAAGTGTTGCGCCGCGTTGCGGGTTACAACCTCGACTTATTTGATTGCCAAAATCCGCGTGCGTACACCGACGATGGCATTGCCAACCTGTCTCATCTCTTGGTTGGTTCCGAAGGCACGCTCGCCTATAGCCGTCAAATTACGCTCAAGCTAAGCCCTCTGCCTGTGCATAAAACCTTGGGCGTCGTGAACTTCCAAAGCTTTTATCAGGCAATGGATTCAGCACAGCACATCGTGAAACTCAAGCCAACGGCGGTCGAGCTCGTTGACCGCACGATGATTGAGCTCGCTCTTGAGAACCCAGCATTCCGACCGGTGATCGAGAAAGCACTGATTGGAAAACCTGCAGCCATCTTGCTCGTCGAATTTGCGGGGGAAGAACAGTCTGGTTTGATTAAGAAACTTGATGAGCTCGACACGCTGCTGTCCGATCATGGTTTACCTAATTGTGTCGTCAAGATGCCCGAGGCCAACGCACAAAAAGCCTTGTGGGATGTGCGCAAGGCTGGTCTGAACATCATGATGAGTATGAAAGGAGACGGAAAACCCGTTTCTTTCGTCGAAGACTGTGCGGTCCCTCTCGAAAATCTGGCCGAGTACACGAACAGGCTCACAGAGGTGTTTCATCGTTACGGCACTGAAGGCACTTGGTATGCCCACGCGAGCGTTGGCACCCTGCACGTGAGACCTATTTTAGATATGCGACGCGATGGCGCACAGAAGATGCGTGCCATCGCAGAAGAAACCGCCGCCTTAGTGCGGGAATACAAAGGTGCGCTGTCGGGCGAGCATGGCGACGGCTTGTGCCGAGGCGAATGGGTGTCGTGGCAATATGGTCCACGGATCCACCAGGCGTTTGCTGAAATCAAAACTCTTTTTGATCCGGATAATCGCTTCAGCCCAAACAAAATGATTCATCCACCCAGAATGGATGATCGTTCTAATTTCCGTTTTGCGCCGGGCTATGGGGTCGCAAACATCTCAACCGCACTCGACTGGTCTAACTGGAACGTATTGCGCGACCCACTGACTGGCGTCGAGACTGCACCTGGCACCGGAGTCGATCCAAGCAATGGCCTGGCCTCTGCAATTGAGATGTGTAATAACAACGGGCATTGCCGCAAATTCGATGCCGGCACAATGTGTCCAAGTTACCGAATCACCAAAGATGAGCAGCACGTCACCAGAGGACGCGCCAACACCTTGCGTCTAGCTCTATCAGGACAACTCGGGTCTGATGGCTTAGCTAGTGTTGAAGTGAAAGAAGCCTTAGATCTGTGCGTATCCTGTAAGGGCTGCAAACGCGACTGCCCCACGGGCGTCGATATGGCCAAGATGAAAATCGAAGCCCGAGCCGCGTGGGGAGCACGATACGGCATCAGCCTGCGCGAACGCTTGGTTGCCTATATGCCACGTTATGCAGGGTTTGCGGGACATATCGGTGGCGTATTACACACCCTTGAACACACACCCGTGCTTGGGGCAGCTGTCAAAAAATTACTCGGTTTTTCCGCTGAGCGGTCGCTTCCCGTGTTTCGAAAAAGTTTTCTGAAATCGGTACCGGCGCAAGCTAACCCAGTCGTTGCATCGAGCCCTTCGTCGATCGGCAAAGAAGTTTTATTATTTGTCGACACCTTCAACAACAGTATTGATGTCGAGAACGCCCGGGCGGCTCAACAAGTGCTTGAAGCGGCTGGTTATACCGTTCACTTTAATACGGTCGCGGGACAAAGGCCTCTGTGTTGTGGACGAACATTTCTGTCAGCAGGGCTTGTCGAACAAGCCAAGCAGGAAGCGCGCCGTGCACTGGATGCGCTAACGCCTTTTGTAAAGCGTGGCGTGCCAATTGTTGGGCTTGAGCCGTCGTGTCTGCTCACCATGCGGGACGAATTCTTACAATATGGCTGGGGCCAAGAGGCCCAGGCCTTAAACGACAGCGCGTTGTTGTTCGAAGAGTTCCTCGTGCGCGAGCAAAAAGCGAATCGACTCAATCTACCCTTGTCAGCCATACAAACAGACACGGTGCTGTTGCATGGGCATTGTCATCAAAAAGCATTTGATGCGTTGACCCCCGTGCAAACGGTGTTGAGTTGGATTCCGGGCCTAAAGGTCTCAACCGTCGAGTCATCGTGCTGTGGCATGGCCGGAAGCTTTGGGTACGAAGCAGAACATCATGAAGCGTCACTGGCGATGGCTGAGATTTCCCTTCTGCCCGCCGTGCGCAAGCGTCAACCCAATACGGTCGTGGTCGCAGATGGTACGAGTTGCCGTCATCAGATAAAGGACGGCGCCCAAGCAGACGCCATTCATACGGCTCGACTGCTGGCTCAGGCTTTAACCCCCCGCATTTGATTTCCAAATCGCTTGCCGATCATTTCAAACTATTTTTATCGAGTCACTTATGCACAGCACCATCAAATCACTTTTAGAAGAACGCGTTTCGGCAAACTGGTTCGACGCAGCACGCAGTCTGAGCCAACAACAGATCGAAGAGCTTGTACGCCTCGCGACACTTGCCCCCACTGCGTTCAACTATCAAAACTGGAAGTTCATCGCGGTTCAATCGAAAGAAGCTAAAGAGCGCCTCAAAGCAGTCTCTTACCGACAGCAAAAGATCGTCGATGCAGCCGTGACATTTATCGTCTGTGGCAAACTACAAGCGCACAAGGGCTTGGCTCATTCGATCGCACCTACCGTTGCGGCTGGAATTATTGATCAAACGATGGCTGACTCATGGGTGGCGATGGCGCACGGTAGCTTAGACAACAATCCTGAGCGCCAACGTGACGAAGCAATACGCTCCGCCTCGATGGCTGCGATGACACTTATGCTTGCAGCACAGGGAATGGGACTGGTCACTGGTCCGATGATTGGCTTTGATCCCGCTGGCGTAGCGAAAGAATTTAATCTGTCAGCCGATGATATTCCGGCAATGCTCGTCGCCGTGGGCTACAGCGCACCAGGCAACTGGTCACAAAAACCTCGACTTCCCGTCAAGGAAGTACTGTCAATCGTTTAAGGCTACTTGCTCAGGCTGCAAACGAGTCAATCACGTGGCCAGGCCCTTCTGCCAGCTCAACGTAATTTTTACCGTCATGCACCAGACAGCCGTTGACCCAAACGCCATGTATCCCGTGCGCCGAACGGAGCTTGCGCGCACCTCCGCCTGGCAGATCATTCGCAGTCTCTAGCTTGGACATCCCAACCGTCGCGGGATCAAACAGCAAGAGATCGGCAGGCGAGCCCTCAAGCAAGCGCCCACGGTTTGGGATCTTAAAACGATCAGCCGGTTGACTCGTCAAGCGCCGAACGCCCTCCTCCAGCGTAAAGTGTCCAGTCTCCCGGACCCAGTGTGCCAAAAAGTGCAATCCAAAGGCTGCATCACACATATAAATCAAGTGCGCACCGGCATCAGATAAGGTAACTACTGAGGATGAATGCTTGAGCAGAGGTGCCACGCCCTCATCAATATGATTAAAGAACTTTCCGATCACATGATTTTGCAAATCTTCTTTAATCGCGAGATCAAAGAAGGCATCGAGTGGATCGACGCCCCAGCGGCACCCGAGCTCTTTGAAGCTGAGGCCCTCAAGTTCTTTGTGCTCTGGCTTGAACACCTCCCCGACTTCGAGGTATTGCCAGTCACCCAGAAATAAAATTCCAGGCTTGAGATTCTTTAGATCATTGCGAAAGGTATCGCGAAACGCTGCATCGCGATAGGCACGTAAGATCTCATCACGGGGTTTGTTCTTGACCGCATCGAATGCTGAGTGACTAAAAAGTGGATAGGGTTCTTCGAGTGTGAAGTCAAAGGACAGAGGCTGACAACTTGTGAGGATGTAGACCTCATTGCCGCGCGAACGCGCCTGTGCGGTTTTTTCGTAGTAGGTTAAGGCGAGATCAGGTGTCGCAGGGTTATACATTGACAACACCGTTGAGATGAAAGCCGGCCTGCCGCTATTTGAGGCAACCTTCTCCATGACCTCAGGCGTCGCGCGCGCACCCGTCGCCATCATGAAAACACCGCGATCAAACTCCCGCATGACCCCGGTTAACGCCAGCAGCTCTTCTTCAGAGGCAATCGTCGACGGCATAGGGCGACCACCGTAGCCGCTGTGGTTCGGCGAGAACGAGGAGGCAAAGCCAATCGCACCGTCTCGCATCGCCTCACGCACCAACTGGCACATCGCTTCGAGCTGCTCCGTAGTCGGCGTGGCATTCTCAGAGCCGGCTTCACCCATCACCGCCGTACGCACGACGGAATGCCCCACAAACAGAGCTGTATTCAGATAAGGTTTAGTCGCCCTTAACTGATCCATATATTCTTTGAAGGATTCGAAGTTCCAGTTAATGCCGCTCATTAAGGCGTTGAGGTCCATCCCTTCGACGACAGAAAGATTCTTCATCATGGTTTCACGATGCTCTGCCGGACAGGGCGTAATACCAAAACCGCAGTTACCCATGACGACCGTCGTCACACCCAGTCCTGGCGAGGGAGACAACGTGGGATCCCACGTAACCTGCGCATCGAAATGGGTGTGCAGGTCTACGATGCCAGGCATCAACGCTAGTCCCTTTGCATCAACAACCTTAGTGGCTGATCCGTCAACGCTTCCGATCTTAGTGACCACTCCATCTTTGACGGCAACGTCTGCGATGCGCCCTGCATTGCCTAAGCCATCAAATACTTGTGCCTGACGAATAATCAAGTCGTACATTGTTATCTCCTCAACCTTGTTTTTATACGATGCCTTGCGCTTTAAGGGCGGCAACCTGTTCGCTTGTCTTATTCAAGACCTTAGTCAAAATTTCATCTGTGTGCTGCCCTAAAGCCGGCGGCGGAACCTCGTGCACAAGAGGCGTCTCAGAAAACTTCATCGGGCTACCCACTAACGAAACCTTACCTGCCACGGCGTGGGGCAACTCGATCTTCATGCCACGCGCTAACACCTGCGGCTCTTCAAAGACTTGGGCAACGGTATTGATCGGCCCGTTCGCCACGCCGGCTTGATCAAGCAGTTTGACCCAATCGCGGGTGGTGTGCGTTAAAAATATTTCATTTAACAAAGCTGTGATCGCTTCACGATTTTTCACCCGAGCACCATTTGTCGAATACAGCGGATCCTTGGCTAAGTGCATACAGTCAGCGACTTCACAAAACTTATTAAATAAATTGTCATTGCCACACGCCAAAATCAAAGCACCATCAGACGTCTTGAATGTTTGATACGGCACGATATTGGGATGCGCGTTGCCAATGGCCTTAGGCGATTCGCCCGTGGCGAAATAGTTCATCGCCTGATTTGATAGGAATGCCACGCATGAATCCAACAGCGATACGTCAATCCATTGCCCTTTTCCAGTCACCGCACGGTTCGCAATCGCAGCACAGATTGCAATACTGGCATACATACCTGCAGTCAGATCAATGATAGGTACCCCAACGCGCTGAGGGCCACCACCGGGCAGATCATCACGCTCACCCGTCACGCTCATGAGTCCGCCCATTCCCTGCGCCATGAAGTCGTAGCCGGGACGATCTTTTTCAGGACCTGTTTGCCCAAAGCCTGTCACTGAACAATAAATAATCGCCGGGTTGATCGCTTTGATGTCCTCGTAGCCTAAGCCGTAGCGCGCGAGATCCCCTACTTTGTAGTTTTCTAGGATCACATCGACATCTCGTGCCAAGTCTCTTACCAATTGTTGCCCTTCAGGCTTGGAGAGATCCACTGTAATCGACCGCTTGCCACGATTGGCTGCGCAGTAATAGGCCGACTCGCGGGTGACGTTGCCTTCCGTATCCTTTAAAAACGGCGGGGCAAACGCGCGGGAGTCATCGCCCTTGACTGGACGCTCGACTTTGATGACATCAGCGCCCAAATCGGCCAAGTTTTGAGCGGCCCAAGGGGCAGCCAACACGCGCGAAAGATCAAGCACCTTGATATGGGAAAGCGGTCCAGACATGTTGTGATTCCAAATAGCGTGCAAAAGCAATATTGTAGAGGGACGAATACTCAGGAGGCCGCCGTTTGTCGGAGACTAAGCGAGCCCTAAGACGGTTTTTTTACCTTAGGAATACGGCCTAATAAATAAAACTCATCATTGGGCCGCATCGAGAACGCGTTTGCCATTCGGTTGGACATACCAAAGAATCCGGTAATCGCTACGATATCCCAGATGTCTTCGTCGTCAAATCCATGCGCATGCAACGCCACATAATCAGCGTCGCCGACCGCCTGCGCGTCAAGGCAAACCTTCACCGCGAAGTCCAGCATGGCGTGTTGACGAGGTGTAATGTCCGCTTTTAAATAATTGGTCGCCACTTGATCTGCAACATAGGGATCCTTTGCATAGATCCTAAGAATCGCACCGTGCGCGACCACGCAATAGAGGCAGTCATTCTTGGCACTCGTGGTGGTGACGATCATTTCACGATCGGCCTTGGTTAGGCTACCCGTCTCTTTGATCATCAACGCATCGTGATAGGCAAAAAATGCCCGAAACTCTGCGGGCCGGCGCGACAAGACTAGAAATACGTTTGGAACAAAGCCAGATTTTTCCTGGACCTCGAGGATGCATTGTCGGATGTCCTCAGGCAAGTCCTTCAGCTCCGGAACTGGATAACGCGCGATAGGCTTAGTCAAGCTGAACTCCCAAAGATTTCATACGTCTCTCCTGATTCTTGTGTGACTATAAAGCGTAATCTGTCGTCTGCCTGGGAACGCTAGGGCATACCACTAGATCCGTCAGCGTCCAGCTATAGTAAAACAATGGAAGTTGGTGATGCGATCTTGTCGCAGCGATTGCCAACAATTTGAGACAAACTAACACTTTACGAATGCATAAAAATGAAACTTAGCCTCTTACGCAATATCGTTGCCATTTCTTTTCTGTCGGTACTTTGTGGCTTCGCAAACGCACAGACATGGCCGAACAAGCCTGTTCGCATCGTTTTACAGTTCCCGCCCGGAGGCTCAACTGATGTCGTTGCGCGCATTCTGGCGCAATCCATGACTACAGCGCTGGGACAGCCCGTCGTCGTAGAAAACAAGCCGGGTGCAGATGGCGCGATTGCCGCCGAATACGTCATGCGTTCCGACCCAGACGGCTACACCTTCTTTCTTGCATCAAATACGCCGATGATGCAGGTTCCGCTCCTGCGTAAAAAACCGCCCTACGACCCAGTTAAAAACTTTACCCCTATTTCCATGGTGGGGCGCTATGTGTATGTGTTGGTCGCTAACCCGAACGTCCCGGCAAAAAATGCCAAGGAGCTGCTTGAGTTCGCGAGTAAGAATCCTGGCAAACTCAATTACGGAAGCTACAGCGGCGTGACGCAACTGATGCACACTAAACTGACGAAAGAAGCCAAGATTGATACTAACCTGATCCCCTATAAAGGAGAGGGTCCAACCATCAACGATATGCTTGGCGGACATGTACAGTTCACCTTCGCCACGCCGACCAGCACGCTCTCTCACATCAGCGCGGAAAAGCTTCGTGCGATGGCAGTGCTGCTCCCCAAGCGCTCCGCACTGCTTCCTGACGTCCCTACAGCTGCCGAAGCCGGTATCCCAACACTTGAGGCGGGTACGTGGGCCGCACTGTTTGGCCCCGCAAACATGCCAGCCGAACTCGCAAACAAAATGAGCGAAGCGATCAATGCAGCGATGGCTAGGCCGGACGTGCGTGACCGCATCGCCAAGCAGGGTTTCGATCTAGGTGGATCAACGCCCAAAGCTCTGGGAAGCTTTGTTCAAGAACAGCTCAAAGCTTGGGCGCAGGCGTTTGCCGAAGCCGGCTTAAAGCCTGAATAACTATTGATCCAGCTTGATGTTGTATTCCTTTGCGACGCGCTGCCATTTGCTGATTTCAGCGCGTCGGAAGGACTCCAGCTCTTGTGGCGATGAAGCAATGATTTCACCGCTGAACGCTGCAATGCCAGTGATCACTGAAGGCTGTTTCATCACATTTGCTAATGCTTGATTCAAACGTGTGATGACAGCTGCCGGTGTCGCTGCTGGCGCGAAGATTGCATTCCACTCATAACTCGAATAGCCCGCAACTCCGCTTTCGATCATTGTTGGTACGTCAGGCAGAACAGCTGAACGTTTCTCTCCGCCCGAAGCAAGCACGCGCAGCTTGCCGGACTTCACATGCGGCAGAATCGTGCCTACCGTCGCAAAGGCCAATGGCACTTGTCCTGACAGCACATCCGTAATCGCAAGCGCTCCGCCCTTGTAGTTCACTGCTTCTAAATGTGTGCCGGCCAAGGCGTTAAATAAGGCGCCCGCTAAGTGCTGCGCACTGCCTGCCCCCGACGTCCCATAGTGCACAACCGACGTTTTGGGCTTTGTGAGAGTAATCAACTCTGCAACGGTCTTGGGTGCAAAACCAGGATTAGCGACCAAGACGTTTGGCACGCGCTGCAACAACATCACGGAGGCAAAGTCTTTCAGCGTATCGAACTGCATGGACGCACGTAGGGCTGGATTTTGCACATGGTTCGCGGCGTCAAGCATGATCGTGTAACCATCGGCTGGCGCCTTGGCCACATAGGCTGCGCCAATCATGCCGCCAGCACCGCCCCGATTATCCACCACCACATTCTGTCCAAGTTCTTTAGCCAGCTCGGGTGCTACGAGCCGCGCCACGCGATCAGCTGTCCCACCGGGGGGATATGTCACCACTAACGTGATGGGCCGCTCTGGATACGCAGCATGGACCGCTGTGACGGCACAGAACCCTACAGCTCCCAAAATTGTTTTTAGCGTTTTATGCAACATCGCGTGTCTCTATGAAAAATTATTTGATTGGTGCTACTTTAAACCATTGCGTCAACTACACACCGAAGGCAAGGAACGATAACCATGGAATTGCTGCACGGCATCAACACTCGACAGAGCATCAGAGGTTTTCAATCAACACCCGTTCCTGAGGCGTTGCTGCGAGAAGTTCTCAGTGCGGCGGGCCGCAGCCCCTCTTACAAAAACACCCAACCCTGGGAAATCGCGATTGTGTCAGGCGCTAAGCGCGACGCACTCAGTAAAGTTCTTTATGAACTTGCCAGCACCAATACGCGCCCAGATTACGATATCCCAGACCCACCCACTTGGCCTGAAGCCTTAGATTTTCGTGCCAAAGATCACGGAACACGGCGATTCAATGCCTTGGGGATTGGTCGGGATGATGCGGCATTGCGCAACCAATTGCGCCTGAGAAACTTTGAATTCTTTGATGCCCCAGTTGCCATTTTCTTTTTTATGGATGATTCACTAACGCCTTGGTCCACACTAGACATGGGTTTATTTTTACAAACCTTCACCCTCGCGGCACACGGAGCAGGTCTTGGCACCTGTATGCAAGCGTCGGTGTCTGGCTACCCAAACGCCATTCGAAACTTCTTGGGTGTCCCTTCGACTAAACGGCTCATTGTCAGCATGTCACTCGGCTACCCAGACATGCAGGCACCACTCAATAGTTACAAGAGCACGCGTATGGATGTTGATGCTTTCACAACCTGGCACAAGTAATCACGACGCACGCTCGCTAAATTGCAGTAATCGAAAATAGCGAGCCAAAGCCTGGCTGATTGTTTTCAATCGCATTCTTTCTTAATGCATACCAAACCATGGCCTGGTTGCTGGTGATCACCGGACAACCAACCAGTGCCTCAATCTCCTCAATCACCTCGGCGGAACGCACTGCGGTGCAGCTTATAAAGTAAGCGTCCGCATCTGCGCATTGATGCTTGCGCGCAAGATCGACCCAGACCTGCGGAGAAAGTTTTGCCATCTCTGCGTTGGTGTTCACGCCAAGACCGACCTCCTCAAGCACTTCAAAACCATGATGTTCAAGGAAGGCGACTTCTCGCGCATTCACAGAGTCGATATAGGGTGTGAGCAACACAATTTTCTTTGCGTTTAGCGCGCGCAACGCAGTCAAAATCGCTTCAGAAGTTGATATGGCTGGCAAGCCACTGGCCCTGGCAATGCGCCCTTCAATATCTTCACCCATGCTCGGACTAAAGGTGCTGACAGCCGTGCAATGAAACACCACCGCATCGACTTGTGCATCGGCCAATAACTTAGCGCCTGACTCTACATGCCGGCTCATTTCAAGCAGCTCCGGCTCCGAGCTGCCTCTAAGTTCGAGGCGGGTCATGTACGCCACGACCCCCTCTGGCAACATCGCATGGATTTGTGGCTCAGCAATCACATTGCCTGACGGTACGATCACACCGAGCCGTAAACGAGAGCCATAATCAATCACTTGGCATATTCCTTGCGCAGCATGTGGGCCGCTTGCACCATAGACTTCAGCTTGCCGTCTGCAACCTCGCGCGGCAAATACTTCATCCCACAATCTGGCGCCAGGATCACCTGCTCGGGCTTAATGTGCTTGAGCGCACGACGGATACGCATGGCGACGAGTTCAGCCGATTCCACTTTCATGTCACTCAAATCGAGGCAACCAACCATTACTTGCTTATCACCAAGGGTTTCAAGAATTTTGCAATCCAGATTCGATTGTGCTGTTTCGATAGACACCTGATTGCAGGAGCACTGTGCAAGCTCGGGTAAGAAATCATAGCCAGAGGGACGCGCGTGTATGACGGCTGCGTAGCCAAAACATATATGCACAGCTGTTTGGCCCTTGACCCCCTCCAACGCACGATTCAAGGCGTTAATGCCGTACTGACGTGCTTTCTCAGGCCGTGCCTGCATGTAGGGCTCATCAATCTGCACAACATCTGCACCATTGGCGAATAAATCTTGAATCTCTTCGTTCAGCGCAATGGCATAATCCATCGCCGCCTCTTCTTCAGAAGCATAAAAATCATTTTGCGCCTGCTGCAACATCGTATAGGGGCCAGGCACAGTGATCTTCACCTTGCGATCCGTATGCGCTTTTAAAAAAAGAAGATCCTCGACTTCAATCGGCTTGATACGTTTAATTTTCCCAACAATACGTGGCACAGGATTTGGGTGACCGGAGCGATCTAACGCTGTTCCTGGATTATCAATATCCACACCGGCGAGTGCCGTTGCAATGCGGTTGGAATAACTCTCACGGCGAATCTCTCCGTCGGTGATGATGTCTAGGCCCGCTTGTTCTTGCGCACGAATCGCTAAGATCGTCGCATCTTCCATGGCTTGCTGCAAATACGGCTCTTGCACACGCCACAATTCTTTGGCTCTAACGCGGGGAGGAAATCGTCCGGCGAGCTTCTCGCGGTCAATCAGCCAATCAGGTTGGGGATAACTGCCAACGATTGTCGTGGGAAAAAGCATGTTGGTTCTCCGTGATAAGTGTGTAAACCTTAGCACCTTTAGACACCTATGCCTAGAAATCCCGCGCAAAAGGGCGGTACTCAAAAGCTCCGTTCTGGACTACCATATTCGACATACCCCTTCACCTAATCGACCAAGAGCCCCTCCGCTATGCTCAAGCCCAACACCCTCAAACTCGCCCTCCATCACAAGCAAATCCAACTTGGCTTGTGGTGCGCGTTATCTAACTCCTATTCGACAGAGATCGTGGCGGGATCCGGCTACGACTGGCTCACGCTAGACATGGAGCACTCGCCCAACGACTTGAATAGCGTGCTGACGCAGCTGCAAATGCTCGGTGCGTACTCACTTGAACCTGCTGTCAGACTTGTTAAGTTTGACAAGGATCTGGTCAAACAATATCTGGACATGGGCGTGCGCACACTCATCCTGCCCAATGTCGATTCCCCCGAACTGGCCAAAGAAATTGTGCTCGCAACCCGCTACCCGCAACAAGGCATCCGAGGTGTGGCTGGTCAACATCGGGCCAACCGCTGGGGTCGTATCGCAGACTATGCGCAAACAGCGTCTGAACAAATCTGCGTCTTGGTCCAAATTGAATCCGCTGAGGGCGTGAAATTTTTTGACAGCATCATCGCCGTCGACGGTGTAGATGGCGCATTTATTGGCCCCAATGACATGGCTGCAAGCATGGGATTCTTGGGCCAACAACATCACCCAGACGTTCAGCGTGCAATACAGACTTTGCCTGGCATTGCTGCAAAACATGGCAAGTCGATCGGGATCCTCGCGGCAAACGAGGCGGATGTACAGCGCTACCTTGAGTGGGGCTACAAAATGGTGGGCCTAGGCTCAGACCAAGGATTGCTCGCCAAAGCGAGCGACACAATCCTCGGAAACTGTCGTCAGTTCGTTAAAACGCTCAAGTAATACAAGACGCTTTAACCGAACGGTCGGGATTCCACAACGTTAGCTCTACGAGGCGTCCAGTACGACCTTATCGCTCACGAGATCTGTGATTTCGTCATCACGAAAGCCAAATTCGCGTAACACTTGTACCGTGTGCTGTCCGAGCCCAGGCGCTGGAGTCGCTGCGGTGCGAGGCTGCTCAGAAAACTTCACGGGGAAACCGACACCCTTGACCAACCCTGCTTGTGGATGAACCGATTCAACAACCATTTCACGCGCTAACGCTTGCGGGTGCGTGAGCGCTTCTTCAATAGTGTGCACAGGCCCCGCCGGTACACCCGTCTTATCGAATGTCGCAATCCACTCCGCGGTTGTTTTGTGAACCAGTTCCGCTTCGATCAAGCGCTCAAGCACTTCTCGGTTAGCGAGCCTGATCGTATTGTTTTCGAAGCGCGGGTCCGTCTTCCACTCGGGATGCCCAAGCGTCTCTGCGACCCGTTCCCAGTTGGCTTGATTCGCGCCGCCAATATTGAGATAACCGTTCGCTGTTTTGAAGGCCTGATACGGTGCGGTCAAGGGATGCGCAGACCCACCAGGACCTGCCGATACCCCCGTTGCAAAAAACATCGCAGCCTGCCAATAGGTCTGCTGCATCGCCGCTTCCATCAGCGAGGTATCAACAATCTGCCCTCTTCCTGATTTTCCTCGCTCGATCAGCGCAGCGAGCACGCCGACGCAAGACAAAATGCCTGCATTGATGTCCGAGACCGGATTGCCCGTCTTAGCGGGCGGACCACCTGGGTGGCCCGTGATACTCATCAAGCCACCGAATCCTTGAGCGATTAAGTCAAACCCACCTTTGTCAGCCAGTGGCCCTGTGCGTCCGTAACCCGAGACAACCGCATAAATCAATCCTGGATTCACCGTCTTGAGAACGTCGTACCCCACACCGAGCTTTTCCATGGTGCCGCGTCGATAGTTCTCGGTGAGTACGTCCGTTTTGGCGACCATGCGCTTTAGGACGTCAGCACCCTTTGGATTCTTTAGATCCAATCCCATGCCACGTTTGTTGCGATTCAAAATCAAAAAGGGAGCCGATACGCCGTTGATCTGTGGATCTTGATAACCACGCGAATCATCACCCTTCGGGAGTTTCTCGATTTTGATGACATCGGCACCCATATCAGCCAACATCAAACCGCAGGTCGGGCCCGCCATGATTTGTGCAAGCTCGAGTACGCGAACGCCTGCAAGCGGGCCAGTGGGTGTCGTGCTGTTCACATCGGTCTTAGGCATGAGGTTATCGACCTACAAATTTTGGAGTCTGCTTGGCGAGAAACGATTTGTAGCCAATACGAAAATCTTCGGTATCAAAACAATCAAAACATTCTTCTCTCTCTTTGTCGGTCAGCGGCGCGGCGTCCTTGAGGCGCTGCGCAAACTGCTTGTGCCAACGAGCCACCAACGGCGCACCGGCAGCAATCCGCTGCGCTGTGGCGAATGCTTCAGCCGCAACCTGCTCATCGGGCACCACGCGCGACACGAGACCAATTCGCAACGCTTCCTGCGCATCAATGATGCGACCTTCCAGCAAGAGCTCTAAGGCTTTAGACGAGCCGATCAAGGAGGCAATCGGCTCCATTTCGTCGTAGGCCATCACGAGACCAAGATTTTTAATAGGTGCACCAAAGCGGCTCGATGCACCACAAATACGCATATCGGCCAAGGCAGCAATCTCCATGCCACCCCCCACACAAATTCCATGTATCTGCGCCACAACGGGATGACGACAACTCTTTATTTTTTTAACGGTCTGATGCATAAAATGACCGTACTCTGTTGCTTGCGCCTTGTTGGAGCGCTGCGTCTCAAACTCGCTAATGTCGTTACCTGGTGAAAAGGCCTTCTCGCCTGCCCCACGCAAAATAATGCAACGCACATCATCTTGAGCGGACAACGCAACCATGGCATCGCCCAACTCTCCCCAAAGGGGTTTGGTCATCGCGTTTAATTTTTCTGGGCGATTGATCGTCAGCGTAACGATGTCACCTTCACGAGATTGCAATAAGATTTCCGACATGTCATTTTTCCGTGGTTAGTTTGAACAATACATTAGCAAAATTATCAGTCTAAGGACGGGTAATCCACATACCCTTTTGCGCCACCGCCATAGAACGTGGCACGATCATACGGTGTAAGTGCAACGCCGGTCTCCAAACGCTTTGGCAAATCAGGGTTAGAAATAAAGAACCTACCGAAAGCAACCGCATCTGCCTGGCCCCCTACCAACGCAGTCTCAGCCCCCGCCTGGTCATACCCACCGGCCGCAAGAATTTTCCCCGAAAAATGGGGACGAAACAGCACCGAAGCACTTGGTTGATCCGCTTTAATCTTGTCCGATCCGCCCGCCATCGTCGAGCGGGGTTCGATCAAATGCAAATAGGCTAGATTCAATTTATCCAACGCCTGAGTGACGTAGGTGAACAGTCCGATTGTGTCTTGATCAGACATATCGTTGAACGTGCCGTAAGGCGACAAGCGCACGCCAATGCGATCTGCCGGCCACACGCCTGCAACCGCTTGCATCACTTCTAACAATAAACGCGCTCTGTTCTCAATGGAACCACCATATTGATCCGTGCGTTTGTTGGATCCTTCGTGCAAAAACTGGTCGAGTAGATAGCCATTTGCGCCATGCACTTCGACCCCATCGAATCCAGCGGCCTTGGCTTGCTTGGCTGCATGGACGTAGCTAGCGATCAACGTGGGGAGCTCTGCAAGTGTCAGCGCACGCGGGGTCTCATACGGTGCGAGCTCCCAGCTTGCCGTGTAGACCTTGCCTTGGGGCGCGACCGCAGAAGGCGCTACGGGTAAACCCTCTGTCGGATGCAGCGAAGAATGCGAAATTCGACCAACATGCCACAACTGACAAACGATTTGCCCACCCTCGACATGCACAGCCTTGGTCACTTTCTGCCATCCGGCAACCTGAGCGTCAGAATAAATACCCGGTGTGGCTGGATATCCCTTGCCTTGCGCAGAGATTTGCGCTGCCTCGGAAATGATCAGACCAGCACTCGCGCGCTGCGCATAATATTGCGCCGCGAGGTCGCCGGGAACGTCCTCTGCCCCTGCACGCATGCGGGTCAAGGGTGCCATCACTACTCTATTTTTGAGTGCGAGTGCACCGAGCGAAACGGGGGATAACAGCTTCATGTGAACCCTATTTGAGTCTTGCCACTTAGAACAACTAAATACAATAATTTGATTCTACCCTCGGGCAAACCATTGGTCATATCGCTTGTAACAGCGCATTGCAGCCGCTATAGTTCATGTTGTTATTTAATCTATTCAGGAAATCGCCATGACGACAGTCAAGTCACATACAAACGGATTTAACGGCTTACGCCGCGGTCTGCTCAGTTTAGCGCTGCTGGGATCGCTCACCCTCGCCGGTTGGAGCGTAACGACGTTGGCTCAGACCAAAGACCTGACCATTGCCTTGTCGACCCCGGTTACGACGGTTGATCCCCATTTTCATAATCTGTCACCCAATAACGCAATGGCCGCGCACGTGTTTGAAACGCTGGTCAAAGCCGACGCAAGCCTAAAAACCTATCCCGGACTCGCAGAGTCATGGAAAGCCTTATCGGATACCGAATGGGAATTTAAACTGCGTAAAGGCGTCAAGTGGCACAACGGCGAGCCCTTCACTGCAGAAGACGTAGCAGCCACCATTAAGCGTATTCCTAACGTGCCAAACAGCCCCGCCTCGTTTGCGGTGTTTGTTCGAGCGATTAAAGAGGTCAAAATAATAGACCCGCACACCATTCGTTTCACAACTGCCACCACCTATCCATTGTTGCCCACGGACATGGTTTCCGTCGCGATCGTTCCTAAGTCAGTGGCCGAGACTGCAAAAACAGAGGAATTTAATTCTGGCAAAGCAATGATTGGAACCGGTCCATTCCGCTTTCAAGAATATGTCTCCGGTGATCGAATCATTTTGGTACGCAATAAAGATTATTACGGCGCCCAACAGAGCTGGGACAAGGTCACTTTCCGCATCATTACCAGCGCGCCTGCACGTGTTGCGGCGCTACTTTCAGGCGATGTGCAAATGATTGAAGGTGTACCGACCGCTGACGCAGCAAAACTCAGCAAGGATGCTCGGGTCACTGTTTCCAATGCCGTATCAAACCGCATGATCTACCTGCATCTAGACAGCAATCGCGAGAAGAACTCGCCTTTTGTAACCATGGCCGATGGCAAGCCACTCGAAGCCAATCCCCTTCGTGATGCGCGTGTACGTCGTGCGATCAGCAAGATGATCGATCGCAATGCCATTGTGTCGCGCGTCATGGAAGGGCAAGCGATTGCGGCGGGCCAGTTGCTCGACGAGTCGTTTTTTGGAACGAGTAAAAAGCTCAAGCCCGACGCCTACGACCCGGCAGGTGCAAAAAAGCTGATGGCGGAAGCAGGCTACCCCAATGGATTCGGCGTAACCTTGCACTCACCCAACAATCGCTACATTAACGACGGTGCGACTGCACAAGCGGTTGCCCAGTTTCTCTCTCGCAATGGCGTCCCAACGAAAGTAGACACCATGCCTTCCAATATATTTTTTACACGGGCAAGTAAACTAGAGTTCTCGTTCATTTTAGCTGGCTGGGGAGCCGCCTCTGGCGACACCTCATCACCCTTGCGATCACTTTTAGCTACGTATAACGCGAAAGCGGGGATGGGCGCCGCCAACCGGGGCCGTTTTTCTAGCCCAGAACTTGATGCGCTCATCGCCAAAGCTGTTGTGATTATTGATGATAAGCAACGCGACGCTGCACTGGCGCTTGCAAGTGAAAAAGCCATCGAGCTCATGGGACTCATTCCATTGCATTACGAGGTCAGCACCTGGGCAACGCGCAAAGGGATCAACTACACGGGACGCGCCGATCAATATACGTTAGCCCAAGATGCCAAGCTCGCCGGCAAGTAATCAACCAGTCGTTTGAGCTTGTAACTATTATCAAGAAAAGGCATTGATCCGTGACAGCTTTCGTCATTCGTCGTTTGGCTCAAGCCGTATTTGTTCTGTTTATCACATCAATTTTGGTATTTGGAGGCTTGTATCTCGTTGGAGACCCCATCGAGATACTCGTCCACCCCGAAGCAGATCAAATTGAAAGAGACCGTGCACGTGTCGCCCTGGGACTAGACAAACCTCTGGTTGAGCAATACCTGACGTTTCTCAAAGGGGCGGTAACGGGCAACCTAGGCAAATCCTTTGTCTACGCGCGTCCTGCACTCGATGTTATTTTCGAACGTATGCCAGCCACGATGGAGCTTGCCGTATTGGCAATGCTGATATCGATCGTGCTGGGCATTCCTCTTGGACTCTATGCGGGGCTTAGGCCAAACTCGTTCATATCCCGCGGTATCATGACGGGGTCCATTGTTTGTTTCTCGTTACCCACTTTTTGGGTGGGTTTATTGCTGATCTTGTTATTTGCGGTAACGCTCGGTTGGCTACCCTCAACAGGACGAGGTCCCACCGAAGATATTTTCGGCCTTCAGCTTTCTATTTTTAGTCTCGAGGGTTTGAAATACGCGTTACTCCCTGCTTTGAATTTAGCCCTCTTGAAACTCGCGCTGATTATTCGACTCACACGCGCACAGACACGCGAACAAAGCCTGCTTGATTACATTAAGTTTGCTCGAGCGAAAGGCTTGAGAACCTCTCGTGTGATCGGGGTCCATCTCCTGAAAAATATTCTGATTCCTTTAGTCACCGTCATTGGACTAGAGCTTGGCTCCGTGATTGCTTACGCGATTGTGACAGAGACGATTTTTGCGTGGCCCGGAATGGGCAAACTCGTCATCGACTCTATCTTTCAGCTCGACCGACCGATTGTGGTGGCTTACCTTTTAGTGGTCGTTTGCATGTACATCATCATTAACCTTGTCGTCGACATCCTCTACTCCTTGCTCGATCCGCGCGTTCGCATATCGGAGCAACACGGATGACCGAATCAGTACAAAAAATAGCAAAGGTTCAAACGCCTTTCAAACGCCTTTGCAGTCAGTTTGCCGAAAGCCCCGTCGCGTTAGTTGGCCTAGTCGTTCTGCTTGCGGTGATCTTTGTTGCGGTGTTTGCGCCGCTCATCTCTCCACAGAATCCCTATGATCTATCCAAACTAGATCTCATGGATGCTCGCTTGGCTCCTGGTGAAATCGGTTTAGGAGGGCAACACTATTTGCTCGGAACCGATGGTCAAGGACGCGATATGGTGTCCGCTATTTTTTACGGGCTCCGCGTGTCGCTATATGTCGGTTTAACGAGCGGCATCATTGCGCTCGTGATTGGCAGTGTGCTGGGGGTACTGGCTGCTCATCTCGGTGGGCGGTTTGAGCAAATCATCATGCGAATAGTCGATATTCAACTTGGTTTCCCAGCCATACTCGTCGCCCTTGTATTACTTGCAGTGCTGGGCAAAGGTGTAGATAAGATCATCATCGCTTTGGTAAGCGTGCAATGGGCCTACTACGCGCGAACCGCTCGCTCAGCCGCTCTGGTCGAACGAGGCAAAGAGTATGTCGAGGCCGCACGTTCACTGGGTCTCAAAGGTTCGCGCATTGTGTTGCGGCACTTGCTTCCCAACGCCATGGCTCCTCTGATCGTTGTTGGCACAGTCCAAGTCGCGCATGCCATCGCTCTAGAGGCCACCCTTTCCTTCCTGGGCCTTGGATTGCCCGCAACGGAACCCTCTTTAGGTTTATTGATTTCGAACGGCTATGAATATTTGTTATCCGGAAAATACTGGATCAGCGTTTATCCTGGGATCGCCTTGTTGATAACAATCCTTGCGATCAATCTCGTTGGTGATCAGTTACGTGACATCCTGAATCCGAGGCTCTCACGATGACAAACTTACTCTCCATTAAAAATCTGCGAACGGAATTTGATACCCGCAACGGCTTACTCCCTGCGGTCGCGGATGTCTCGATCGAGCTCGCGCGTGGTCAAGTACTTGGACTGGTGGGCGAATCAGGCTCAGGCAAATCGGTAACAGGCTTTTCTATTCTCGGACTAGTGGATCTGCCTGGACGTATCGCCTCAGGCAGCGTTATCTTTGACGGACAAGAACTTGTAGGGTGTGATCAAGAGTCTCTGAGGAAGTTGCGTGGCAAGCGTATCGCCATGATTTTTCAAGATCCGATGATGACACTCAATCCTGTTCTGACCGTCGAGACGCAGATGGTCGAAACCGTGCTCGCGCACGAAGCTGTCAGTAAGGCGGTTGCCCGCAGCCGTGCGGTTGAAGTCTTGGGTAAAGTGGGCATTGCCTCGCCCTCCGAGCGAATTGGACAATATCCTCATCAGTTTTCGGGCGGGATGCGGCAACGCGTTGCGATCGCAATTGCAATGCTCCATCGCCCAGACCTCATCATCGCCGACGAGCCAACGACAGCGTTGGATGTCACGGTGCAAGGCCAAATTCTGTACGAGATGCAACAACTGGTTAGCAACTCCGGCACAGCCCTGATTTGGATTACACACGATCTCGCTGTGGTGGCTGGCTTGGCCGACCATATTGCCGTGATGTACGCGGGTCGAATTGTCGAATACGGCACGGCTGAAGCCGTATTAAATGATCCGCGCCATCCCTATACGCGTGGACTTCTTGACTCCGTACCCACCACGACCACACCTGGCATGCGCTTAAGACAAATTCCTGGTGCGACACCTTCCATCACCGAGCTGGGTGCCTCGTGCGCCTTTGCTGCACGCTGTAACTATGTTCAAGCTGCTTGCACTCAGATGCCAGACATGTCATCGCTTGGTGCACATCAGGTGCGCTGTTGGCACCCTTTGATGCCTGGGCATGTGACTAAGCACAGCGAGGTTTCGCGATGACTGAGTTATTAACGTTTGAAAAGGTGTCAAAGCGCTTTGGTCGAAAGCTGGATATTTTTGAAAAAATTGCACGAACAATTGGCGCAGATATTCAAGCCCACACCGTGCACGCCGTCGATCACGTGTCATTCAGTATTCATGATGGGGAAGTCGTTGGTCTTGTGGGAGAGTCTGGCTGCGGCAAGTCAACGCTGGGCAGATTAGGTTGCGGCTTGCACACTCCAACCGAGGGCACGGTGCGCTACCGCGGATTGCCACTCGAAACACATAGCGGGATTCGTCGACCCATTCAACTTATTTTTCAAGATCCCTTTGCCTCGCTTAACCCGCGCATGCGTGTGCTTGATATTGTTGGAGAAGCACCGCGCGTACACGGTTTGATTGACCGAGCAGAGGTCAGTGATTACGTGGCGAATTTACTTAAACAAGTCGGTTTAGATCCCACGTATATGCAACGCTATCCGCATCAGTTTTCTGGCGGACAGCGCGCGCGCATCGGTATCGCTCGCGCCCTAGCGGTGAAGCCTGAGTTCTTGGTGTGCGACGAAGCTGTCGCAGCGCTTGATGTATCGATCCAGGCACAAGTACTGAATCTCTTTATGGATTTGCGTGATGACTTGGGCTTAACCTACATGTTCATCAGCCACGATTTGGGCGTGGTCAGACACCTCTCGAATCGTGTGGTGGTGATGTATCTTGGTCGCGTAGCAGAAATCGCTCCAACCGAAGAGCTGTTTGCCGAGCCAAACCATCCCTACACACAAGCCTTGCTGCAAGAGATCCCTCGTATTGATCGCACGCATCGTACCTTTGTGCCGATCCGCGGCGAAATCCCCTCGCCGCTTGCACCACCCTCTGGCTGTCATTTCCACCCGCGCTGCCCGCACGCGATGCCGCGCTGCGCCCAGGAAGCACCGACCCTTCGCGAAATTAGCCCCGGGCGACTCTCCGCCTGTCACCTTAACGATCCTGCCACCTGACACATGAAACGAAGCCATTCTGTTGAATTACAAGCCCCAGACTTAAGCGCGTGGGAAAACTCCAATACGGATGTGCCCTTTGTTTGGAGCTTCGACTCCGGCAAACCCGGTCCGCATGTGATGGTCCAAGCCCTCACGCACGGTAACGAGATTTGTGGCGCGATCGTGGTTGATTGGCTGATGCAGCAAAAGGTACGACCCAAGGCAGGACGTTTAACAATTGCTTTCGCCAACATGCTGGCCTACGCAAATTGGGATCCGTTAAACCCCAGCAAAAGTCGTTTTGTAGACGAAGATTACAACCGCGTCTGGGGTGATGACGTCCTTCTGGGTAGTCGTGATTCCGCAGAGCTACGGCGTGCTCGCACTCTGCGCCCTTTTGTGGATAGCTGCGATTACCTGCTGGATATTCACTCGATGTCAGAGCCCTGCGCCCCCATCATGGTTTGTGGTGCAACCGGACAAGGAGGCGAGAAAAGCGCCGCGCTTTCTAAGCTGCTTGGCCTACCAGAGAACCTACTCATCGACACCGGACACCCTGCCGGTCTACGCATGATCGAACGCGGCGGTTTCGGCAAACCGAATGATCCGCGCACGGGTCTGCTCATTGAGTGCGGTCAGCATTGGGAGAAGTCATCGGTTGATGTGGCCAACGACTCACTGTTACTGTTTCTCAAACACTTCAGTGTGATCGATGCGGCCTTCGCGCAAGCCCACTTGCGGCAACCGCTACCCGCTAGACAACGCATCATCCGTGTAACAGAGGCCGTTGTCGCTAAATCTACGGGTTTCAGCTTTAACAAGCCCTACACTGGTTTGGAAGTGATCACGAAGAAAGGCGATTTAATCGCCACGGATGGGGATCAACGTATCGTCGCCCCCTACGACAACACCGTGCTCGTGATGCCATCCACGTCCAACGTACGTGTGGGAGCAACCACAGTACGTTTTGGACGTTTCGAAGACTGAGTTCTGTGTCTTATTGCTGAACGGTGATCTTACGATCACGAATGATTTTGCCCCAAGTGTCTGACTCCTTAGCAATATATTTTGCTAAGTCGTCACGCGTGCCTGGAGTAAGCGTCAGGCCTTTGTCCCGCAGTTCTTTTGAGGTGACGGGATCCGTGATGACCTTGATCAACTCTTTGTTCCAGCGATCCAGTATTGTTGGTGGTGTTTTTGCCGAGGCGACAAACGCGTACCAGTTGTCAGCGTCAAAACCTGGGTAGCCCGACTCGGCGATAGTCGGGATCTCTGGAAAAATATCGACGCGTTTGCTGCTCGTCTGCGCCAAGGCAACTAGCTTGCCCGAACGGATGTGAGGTGCAGCAGATGGTAGAGCTGCATAGTAGACCGTGACACGATTACCCATCACATCGACGGTTGCAGCCCCACCCCCTTTGTATGGTACGTGGACGATATCAACACCGGCACGCTGGTTAAATAACTCACCCTGGAGGTGCGAGGCCGAACCAGAACCCGTCGAGGCGAACGTCAATTTGCCCGGTTCTTTTTTGGCAAGATCCACCAAGTCCTTTAGGCTCTTGATTCCGGATTCAGGTGATACCAACAGGACATTCGGAAAACTACCGCCCATTGCAAGCGGTGCGATATCCTTGACGGGGTCGTAAGGAATTTTCATCAAGTGCGAAGCAATCGACAGCGGACCGATCGAACCAAGCATAATCACCGAGCCATCAGCGGGGCCGGTCACAACGGTGTTCGTTGCGATATTGCCCCCCGCCCCGGGCTTATTGTCCACAACGACTTTAATCCCAAGGTTCTCTGACAACTTCTTACCGATCACGCGCGCGGCGATGTCATTCGCACCGCCTGGAGGGAATCCTACATAGAGCGTCACGCCTTTCGAGGGCGGAAACTCCTGCGCAACAACTTGCGTTGCCATGCAACCTAGTGAAACGGCCGTCGCTGTTAGCACGGTCAAAAAAGTTTTTTTCATGTTTTGTCCCAGTTCAAATGTATCGCTATTGAATCTCTGGCATCTTAACGCCAATATGAGATTTATTTCTAGTCTCTGCAAGTTCGCACTGCCGCTGTCGTTCCCGTGCCGTTTTTTTTTGCTCAGAGGTTGTCCGATCAAAACATCTTGGACAACTGACGCCAAGCTCAAATTTATCTGACTCAACAGCGCTCAGGGGAAAGGGCTGACGACAACACCGGCACAGACGGCTTTCACCCCGCTGCAGGCCGTGTGTCACGGCCACACGCTCGTCAAAGACGAAACACTCTCCCCGCCAAAGACTTTCCTCTGGCGAGACAGTCTCAAGGTATTTCAAAATCCCGCCCTCTAGATGATAGACCTCGTCATACCCCTTGGCACGCATCATTGCGGTTGATTTTTCACACCGTATCCCACCGGTACAAAACATGGCAACTTTCGGTCGTTTGCCGTCGACCGCCTTCAATTCGTCCGCTTCATTCACCCAGGCTGGTAATTGAGAGAAGGTCCGTACTTTAGGATCGATCGCCCGTTCGAACGTACCAAGCTCGACCTCATAATCGTTGCGTGTGTCAATTAACACCACAGCCGGATCGCTAATCAACGCATTCCAATCCTCTGGCTTAACGTAGGTCCCAGCCATGGTAATTGGACTGACCTCAGGTACGCCGGAGGTCACAATTTCTTTCTTTAGGCGAACGCGCATGCGTCGGAATGGGGGTAACTCTGACCAAGACTCCTTGGGTTGCAAGTCTGCAAACTTTGGGTCTGCTCGCAGATACGCGAGTACAGCTCGAATAGCGTCTTCAGGGCCTGCAATCGTGCTGTTAATCCCCTCTTTCGCGAGCAGGATAAGGCCTTTGACACCTTGCTGCTCACACAATGCCAAGAGCGGCGCCCGACGCGCCTCAATATCTGACAGCTCGACAAATTTATAAAAGGCAACTGTCAAGAAATTGTGTAAATTCATACCCTGATTTTAAGCCTGACTGCGCTAAGAGTGCGTTAACATTTGCAAATAGCTGTTCAAACTTGGAGACATACATGAATTTCATAACAAAATGGGTCGGAGTCGTTGCGCTGATGTGCACAACGAGTGGCATGGCACAGACCTACCCTAACAAGCCCATCACACTGGTCATTCCTTTCGCTGCAGGCAGCGGTACTGACTTCGTGGCACGCAACGTGGCGCAAAAGCTTTCTGAGCGCTTAAAGCAGCCTGTGGTGGTAGACAACAAGGCGGGTGCAAGCGCGCAAATCGCCGCACAGTTTGTCGCCAAGGCTGCACCAGATGGTTATACGTTGTTCATGACCACCAATACATCGCACTCCGCGAACCCGTGGATGTTCAAAACGCTGAACTACGATCCCATCAAGGATTTCACGCCCATCGTGCGCGTAGGCGAGCTTCCCTTTGCGCTTGCGATCAATCCAAAAATCCCAGCTAAAACCTTGCAAGAGTTTATCGACTATGCAAAGAAGACTCCCGGCAAGCTGGCCTATGCCACGCCCAACAGCACATCGCTGGTGGCAATGGAAACAATCAAAAAAATTGCTGGCTTAGATATTGTCGGCGTTCCCTATAAAGCAAGCCCTCAAGCCATGACTGACCTGATCGCGGGTGAAGTACACGTGTACGTTGTCGATCTAGGCTCGGGTATGGCATCACTCAAGTCCGATCGGGTTCGCTTACTTGCCGTGACCACAGCAAAAGGCTCACAAAGCTTTCCCGGTACGCCTGCGATTGCCAGCGTCGTCAAAGGGTTTGACTTAGTCTCATGGAATGGAATTTTTGGCCCAGCTAATCTGCCACGCCCCATCGTCGACAAAATCAACGCTGAGATGCAAGCCGTCTTTGCAGACAAGGATTTCCAAGCAAGGATTGCTGCCACAGGTTTTGAGCTCGATCCGACCAAAACACCTGAAGAGTTCGCAAAATACGTCGACTTTCAACTTAAGCACTGGGGCGAGATGCTCCGTAATGCTGGTGTGAAACCACAATAGGGGTGACCTCATGAACACGTTCAAACGGAACACGATCAAAGCATTGGCCGCCAGTCTGGTGATACTTGGCTCTGCTAGCCATGCGCAAGCGGGCTCGATCAAGCTGATGGTTGGCTTTCCAGCCGGCGGCGGCACCGACGTCATCGCCCGCGTGTTGGGCGAACAGCTCAGTCAGGTGCTTGGCACCCCCGTGGTGGTCGATAATCGGGCGGGGGCCGGCGGTCAAATTGCAGCGCAGGCACTAAAAGCTGCGCCGGCCGATGGCTCAGTGCTGTTTTTGTCGCACGATCACACGATCTCCATCCTACCCTTGATTACGAAGGCACCTGGCTTCAAACCCGACACCGACTTTGTACCGGTTGCGGGCTTCGCCACGTTTGCCAACGGTATCGCGCTGTCAGGTGGCGTGGCGGATCAATCACTCGCGCAATTTATCAAGTCCACGCGTGAACAGCGGCAAGGTAAGGCATCTATTGGTGTACCTGCGCCAAACTCTGTTCCAGAGTTTCTTGTCAAAGTATTAGCCACTCAGTACAAACTTGATCTTGTTTCCGTCCCTTATCGTGGCAGCGCTCCGATGTTGGCGGATATGCTGGGCAACCAGATCCCTGCAGGGGTTGCCTCCGTTCCGGACTTCATCGAACTTCAAAAGGCGGGGAAAGTGCGCATGGTCGCGGTGATGGGCACAACACGCCAGAATGTGATTCCTGATACCCCCACCTTTGCAGAACTTGGCATAAAAGGGTTTGAGGATCTGCCCTACTATGGCATTTTTGCTCCGAAAGGCACACCCACTGCCACCCTTGAACGGCTCGGCAATGCGGTTGCGAAGGTGCTCGACATGCCTGACGTCAAACAACGTCTCGTTGCGATGGGCCTGACGGTTGAGTACATGTCAAGCCAAGCGCTCGCCCAACGAGAGAGCGCTTATTCCAAAAACTGGGCGCGCATTATTGAGGCAAGCGGTTTTCAAGCACAGTAAAAGCCCCACGCTTTATTTTGCGATGGCGCAGTGACCACCGACAGAAGCCTTGCCTGAACCAGCCGCGATCAGCGGCGGTTCATTGCGCAAATCGATTGGGGCCGATACAACCGTATCCCAAACGAGAAACAGCAGCAAGACGGTCCAAAAGGCAACGCTCAGTTTTATATTGGAAACTTTCGTCATACTCGTCACCTCATTTTAAAATTGATAGTGACGGCGAACTTTTATGCCAAGCGCTGTGCCCATCAAGGCAAGCGGAACCCAAATCCATCCGTGCACACTTCCTGTTGAGATACCGCTGAGCATGGCACCGATGTTGCATCCAAACGCGAGTCTCGAGCTGTAACCCATTAAAAATCCCGCAGCAAGCCCGACGATCCACTGCTGGGTCGTCAAGGCTTGCGCGGAAGTTGTTGCCTTAGCAGAAATCCACAGCGCGCCACCTAAGATACCGATATTGGTAATCGAGGTGATATCCAACAACACTGACTCAGTCAAGCGCTGCGCGTTGCCGGCTTGACTCCAAAAGGCATTCGCAGTCGGATCAAACAGACCCGCAGCATTCACGACTTTAGCGGCCCACAAACCGAAGCCGTAGACCACGCCCCAAGGCTGTCCTGCAATCACCAAATTCAACGTGGCAAGAACTGCCAGCGCCACGGCCCCGACAAGCCACTTACGATCCCACCAAGTGCGGCCAGGCCCCACCCACGCACGCACCAGTAAGCCGGCCACAAGTAAACCAGCAAGCGTGATGAGCAGCGCTTGCGCACCACCAAACAAGGTCACCAAACCGATCGGTTCGAGCTGCCCGAGCGTTAACCAGTCTGCGACATGCACCGAACCAAGGAAGCTTCCAAAGGCAAACAAGGGCAGGATTCCCATATTGAGTGGAATGCCAAGCCCTGCCTTATACAGCGTCCCAGACCCGCAGCCGTCTGCAATTTGCATCGTTAAACCAAAGACAAATGCGCCGATCAACAAACTGATACTTGGCGGACCCAGCGCTGCGGTCAGCTCAGAAAACTGGCCAAGCAATGTCAGGCACAACACAGAGGCGAGCGCCAACAATACTAGCTGCCCAGCGACTCCACGCGGATCGCGCTGCTCGATTAACTGGCGCCATCCCGTCGTAAAGCCAAAACGGGCGCCCGCAAGCGCAGCGCCCATTCCAATACCTACCAAAAACAATACCGCCTGCCGAATTGAAACACTCAGTGCTAGATAAACAAAAAATGCGGAGAGTGCACCACTTAAAGGCAGGCGTTTCATAGAAAATTACTTTGAGGTGTAAAGCTGAAAATCAATCAGTAACTGTTTAACACGATTAGGAACGTTGTCCATGGGCAAGGGGATTTCTGCCCGGGTCCAGTCCACCATCGAACCGGCGTATAACTTTACGTTCTTTTGCCCTACGAGCTCGGACATCACAAACCAGTTAGTCGCTGCCCAATGCCCGGTGTTGCAAAATGAAATCGTTTCCGTGTCATCTTTTAAAGGTGTCGACGCGGCAAGCTTCTTCGCTTCGCTCGCAGACACAACCAGCGAACTCTTTGGCTCGAACCAGGTTGAGTGCTCAATGTTGACAGCCCCTTTTAACGTACCGGGGGTCTTCGCAACTTGGTGACGTGTCTCGCCAGAATAAAAGGCACTTGGACGCGCATCAACTAAAAGCGTCTTTCCTGTCTTCGTGCTATTGATGACGTCTTCACGCGTCGCGATCATGCTTTGATTAATCTTCGGAGCGAAGGTACTTGCAGCGACCGTGACAGACTGGCTGTCCAAACTGAATCCCGCCGCCTGCCAAGCCTTCAGGCCACCGTTCAATACTGACAAGTGCTTGACGCCAAGAACCTTCAGCGTCCAGTACACCCGTGCCGCCGCACCAAAATCCGTGTCATTTGCACCGCTCGACACAACGATCACTGGCGTGTCCGCCGTGATACCCAAACGCTGCACGTTAGCCGTCAGCTTCTCCAAGCTCGCTAACTCGCCTGGATTGGTTTCGGGGCCGCGCCAAGAGCCATACGGTGCGTTTAAGGCGCCAGGAATGTGATTGGCAGCGTACGATTTCGGATCGCGGATATCAAGCACACGGGTGCTGGCGTCCGCTTGAGCAGACTTCACACCCTGGGGGGTTAACAAAGGCTCGGCCGCCCCGGCGGAGAACGATAAAAAAAATGCAGCGAGCGCGACAGCGAATCTATTCATTTTTTGGTACTACCTAGAGAAAGTTGAGAATCGATAGCGGGATTGTGCCTAGGAAACTAACTTACTAAAAGGACTTTTTCCTTATCTCGTTATAACCAAACAATATATAGGGTCGAAAACGATGTCATTTCTACACTTTCAAGTGTCTCCATCCTATGATGCGGTCATAGAAAATACCTTAGCGAGAAACAAATGAATATTGCCTTTATCGGTTTAGGACGCATGGGTTGGCACATTGCCGCTCACCTGGCGCGCGCCAGACACAGTTTGTCGGTCTACGATGCCGCTAGCAACTTGCCAGACGACTGGGTGAAGGCCTTTGGCGGGCGTACGGGCCGTTCAGTCGCCGATACAGTGACGGGCACGGAGCTTGTCCTGACATCCCTGCCCGCCGACGCCGCACTCCAAACCGTATGGGACCTTGCTCAACCAACACTTTCAGCCGGGGCGATCTGGGTCGACCATTCGACCACCTCGGCAGAAATCGCAAGACGCTTAGCCAAAGCGGCCAGGTCACAAGGCCGCCACTTTATCGATGCCCCGGTCTCTGGCGGCACCGTCGGAGCGGAAAAAGGCACGCTTGCCATCATGGCGGGCGCCGATGAAGCGGCGTGGTCCGTGGTCGAACCCGTGATGTCTGCCTATGCGCAACGGGCCTCGTTGATGGGTCCTGCGGGCGCAGGCCAGTTAACAAAAATGTCGAACCAGATCTGTGTCGCGGGGATTGGTCAGGCGCTCGCCGAAGGTCTTGCGTTCGCGGAGCATAACGGCCTCGATCCGAAAAAAGTGTTGGACGTCATGCTCAAAGGTTCCTCCACCTCCTGGATGATGGAGAACCGTGCCCAGACAATGATTGACGGGAAATTTGATTTTGGCTTTTCAACAACTCTGATGCGTAAAGACTTGGGGCTTGTGATGGAAGAGGCAAATCGCGCCGATGTTTCACTACCTGTCACGGCCCTGGTGGGTCAACTGTTATCAGACGTCTCCGCGATGGGGCTCGCCAACGCGGATTGGTGTAGCTTGATGCAACGTCAACGTCGTGTGCAATCCGGCAAATGAACAAACGCGATGCGCGCATGCAGGCCATGCTCAGCGGGCCTATTTTTTTCACGTTGCTCGGGCTCGCCTGGCCCAATCTTTTAATGATGTTGGCGCAATCAAGTACCGTCTTACTTGAAACATGGTTCCTCTCGCACCTAGGCGTAGATGCACTCGCCGGTGCGGCGTTGGTGCTACCCATCTTAATGCTGATGCAAAGCATGTCGCAAGGAGCCATGGGAGGCGGAATTTCTGCCGCCATTGCGCGAGCACTGGGCGCAGGCGACCAAGCACTCGCCAACCGCTTGGTGCTTCACGCCGTGGCGCTCACGGCAGGACTTGGTCTATTTTGCTCGATTACGCTCTGGTTAGTTCGTATTCCAGTCTTTACGTTGATGGGCGCAAGCGGCCCTGCGCTAGAGGCTGCAATGACCTACTCCGGTATCGCCTACGGCGCATTAACGCTGATGTGGATCATGAATGCGCTGGCCAGTGCCATCCGTGGCACAGGCAACATGCTCGTGCCAGGCGCTGTCATTTCTGGCGGTGCGATTGCATTGATCCCTGTTTCGGCTTGTTTGATTTTTGGTTGGGGACTTATCCCCGCACTCGGTATCGCGGGCGCCGGCTGGGCGCTTGTGCTGTATTACGGCATCGGCGGCGCCATTCTGCTTTGGTACTGCCTGAGCGGCCAGACGCTTGCGCGCCTAGAGTGGGGTCAATTAAGTTGGGCACCCATGCGCAATATTCTAGGTGTTGGCGGCTTTGCGATGATCAACCCCTTGTTGACCAACGGATTGATCGCATCCACGACTGCGCTGGTGGGCGCATATGCGGGCACGATCGCACTGGCCGGTTATGGCACTGCCGCAAGATTAGAGTATCTACTTTTTCCTGTAGCCTTCGGCATCGGTGCACCACTTGTTGCGATGGTGGCTTCCAACCTAGGCGCGGGGCAGCCAGAACGCGCGCTGCGCGTGGCACTCACGGGCGGCGCCATGGCCTTCATCATTGCGGAGATCATCGGCTTGTGTGCGGCGATCTGGCCTTATCACTGGATGCATCTATTTGGCTCAGAGCCCGACATGGTTGAAACAGGCGTCGTGTACCTGCAAACAGTCGGTCCCTTGTTTGGATTTTTTGGGATGGGCTTTACGCTGTACTTTGCCTCACAAGGCGCACGCAAGCTTGTTTGGCCGCTAGGTGCTGGCACGCTACGCTTAGCTCTCGCCATTCTTGGCGGTTGGCTTGTGCTGCATTTGGGCGGATCGTTATTTTGGTTTTTTGTTGTCTCTGCGACCGCGATGTTTTTATACGGCTCAATTATTCTGTATGCCGTCGCAACGGGCGCATGGTTTAAGAAACCATAAACACAGCGCCCGCCCTACCGATAGGTTTGGTCATATTTACTGAAGCGTGATTTTGTTTACTTTCACGACCTCACGCCACTGATCAATATCCGAAGCAATCAACTTTCCGAAGGCTGTGGCCGTCGTACCTTCGGGCTCCAGTCCACTCTCACGCAGTCTTGCAGCGATAGCCGGCTGCTTCAGAATTCGAATCATCTCTTGCTCGACACGCGAGATCACTTGCGCCGGCGTCCCGGCTGGTGCCATCAACCCCCACCAAGGATTGACGTCAAAACCAGGAAGCGCTTCCGCGACTGAGGGCACGTCAGGCAAGATACTTGAGCGTTTCAATGTCGTCACCGCAATGGGGCGCAGACGACCCGCATCGATGTGCGGTTTCGCAAGCGATATGTTCACGATACCCACATCTACCTGTTTACCCAGAAGGTTGGTGATCACAGGCGCCGCACCTTTGAACGGAACATGCAATAAGTCCAACTTACCTTTCAGTGCTAACAATTCGCCTGCCAAATGCGTGGTGCTGCCTGGACCAACCGAGCCATAGCTGAGCTTACCGGGATTGGCCCGCGCGTATTCGATCAGCTCCTGCAATGTTTTAGCGGGAAAATCAGGATGCGTCAGGATGATCAGAGGCCCAGACACTAACTGAGTAACGGGCACAAATACTTTCAAGGGATCTGCTGTCGTTGCTGGATATAACGCGGGATTCATCGCGATCGGCCCCATATTAGCGATCAACATGGTGTAGCCGTCCGGTGCTGCCTTCGCCACAGCGTTTGAAGCGAGTGTACCGTTGGCGCCCGCTTGGCTTTCCACTATGATGGGCTGACCAAGCGCTTGTGCTAACTGATCAAACATCGGTCGGGCCACCGTATCGCCAAAGCCTCCAGGCGCGTACGGATTAATGAACCGGATCGGCTTGGAAGGCCAAGTTTGAGCAAATGCACTGCTGAGCAATAAGGTGCTCACCACTACCACTAAACCGCGAATCAAATTATTCATTATTGAGAGTCTCCTGAATGCCTACTTTAACCGATGAAGTCGAATACGGTGCCCGCGGAACACTTGGGTTACTCGTCCCTCAAGCCAACACCACGGCTGAACCCGAGGTGCAGGCGCTACTTGACCCCGATATTGCACTACTGACGGGGCGTCTGACAAGCCCGCAGCCCGAAATGAAGGAGCGGCTCGAGGATTTTTTAAGTGGAATTGACACCTTTATTTCAACTTTTTCGAATGCACCACTTAGCGGGATGGGGTTTTTAATCACAGGGGCGACCTATCATTTCACACCCGCCGAAGAAGACGCCCACTTCAGTGCGCTAAGCACACGCTACGGCTACCCTATCGTCTCTGCTGCGCAATCCATCCGCAGAGCGTTTGCTTGCCTAGGGACACAACGCATCGGCTTGGTTAGTCCCTATCCAGCATGGCTGACTGAAAAAAGTGCTGCCTATTGGCGCCGCTGTGGCGTAGAAATCTGTGCCATCGAGGGTCCTGACACGCCCGGAGGCTTTCACAATATCTACACAATGCGCAACGATGCCGTCTTAAGTGCAGCCAAGCGCTTGCTTGTGCACAAGCCAGATTTGATCTTACTGGCCGGTGCAGGGATGCCCACACTTGGTCCAATCATGACCTTGTCTGACTTAGGGATGCCCGCGATATCTTCAAATTTTTGTATGGGCTGGCAAATCAATCAAATGGCAAAAGGTGCCGAGGATGACACCACCGCGCTGCGCAATGTATTGAAGCCAAATGCTGCCTGGAGAGCGAGACTGACAGAACGCTTCCCGCGCGTAAAACCTTAGCGTGCGGGATGTGTTGACAACCAATGCCGAGCAATCGAAGTGCGCGTCGTCGTCCAAATGCGCGGATCATTCCGAACAAAGTTAAGAAGATCATGCAAGGCCTGCACACGCCCAGGCCTGCCGATAATGCGCAAGTGAAGACCCACGGTGAGCATAGACTGAGACTGCCATTTGTCTGCTTCATACAGCAAGCGGTTGAGGGTCTCGATTACATAGTCTGAAAAATCGCGTCCCTGTACAAAGGCGGGCGACTCACCGAAGAATCGCATATCGTTGGTGTCAAACTGATACGGCAAAACAAGACTCTTTCTGTCACCGAACTCGGCCCAATACGGTAATTCATCGTTATACGCATCGCTGTCGTACAGCAAACCAAGCTCATTGGCTAAGGCACGTGTATGAACAGTGGGAGTCGATTTGCAATGCCATCCCGTAGGCCTTACTCCGCAAGCAGCCTCAATCGTATCCAGTGTTTTGAGCATCATGGCACGCTCTTGCGTCCGGTCCAGTCCAGCCGGAGATTGCCACAACCAGCCGTGCGCACACACGTCATGTCCACGACCCACGGCATCTTTCAGTAAGTCTGGTGTGCGCTCTGCAACGCGCCCACACACGTTCAACGTGCACGGCACACCCGCCTCGTCAAACTCTCGCAGCACTCGCCAGTAGGCGGTTCGCAGCCCAAATTCAAAATGAGACTCTCGGCACAAATCTGGCTCAGTGGTGACCTTACTCGTGACTTCATGCATGGGTTCGTTCGCGGCATCACCATCAGCAAGGCTTAGCTCGGCACCTTCCTCAACATTCAGCACAAAATTGAGCGCGACACTCGCACCCTGGGGCCAAGCCGCATGGGGGCGTTGGTCGCGGTACCCGTATAAATCTCTGCGATCCATCCCTACTCCTAAAGACTAATTTTTTGCCCAGCCGTTTATGATTTGTACAACCCAGCAATCGCAGAATCGATCCCCGAGAACATGCGACCTTTTGGTCGAGCAAAACTTCCGCCATGCTGCTTCGACGGTCGCATCTTCGCGAGCGTAAGTGCTTGTAGTGCAGCCGCTTGCGCGGGATCTACGACAGGAACACCAACCGCTTTTGCAACCTGTTGGGCATAACCAGCAAGTACCGCACCACACAGCACGATCACATCTGAGCCATCTTGATGCACTAATTGCTCAGAGGCCAGAATCAACGCCCGCTCCACCTCTGGGTCTGCGTCTGTCGCCTTAAACGCACTCGGAACCTCCACCGCGCGCCATTTAGAAACCCGTGACGCCAGTCCATAGCTTGCGGTGAGTTCCTCGTACACAGGCACCATCGCTGCCCCGAGCGTTAGGCAGCCAATTTTTCCACCCAACATACTTGCCGTCAGCAATGCAGCTTCCGCCATACCGACCACAGGAATATCGAGCATCTCTCGCAGTGCTTGCAAGCCTGTATCAATCGATACGCCAAGCATCAGGACATCGTGCCCCTCTTGATGACAAGCCGCCAAGCGAAGCATCTCTGCCAAGGCAATGGCGTTCTCAGAGCGACTGCTAATAATCGCAGGTCCCGATTGCGCAGTAAAGGCATGAATCGTCGCGCCATCCCCCACAGCCTGCTGGGCGTTGGCTCGCATCCGCTCAGTCACATGTGCGCTTGTGTTTGGATTAATCAGAAGAATTTTCATCATCACTCTGCAAAGATCGTCGCGAGGTCTACTTCAGAATCAGCTGGCTCAAGATTTAAGCTACCTTCAATATGCGCAAGGTGTTCAAGCATCATTTTTTGTGCGCCCTCAATGTCACGCTTAGCAATCGCATCCGTGATTAGACTGTGTTCATCTGCGCGACAACTTGAAGCAGTCGGTGCGTCGTACAAGATAATGATCAGGCAGGTTAGAGAAGAGAGCTCCCGCATAGTTCGCGTCAATGCCTGATTGCCTGCCAACTCAGAGATCAGCATATGAAACTCGCCAGACAGACGAACAATCATGCGCTTGTCTTCACGACGTCGAGCGTCTTGCTCAAGCGAGCAGTGCTGCCGCAACCGCTCAATACGTTCAGGCGTGAGATTCTCTATGAGACGCCGGACCAATTCAGGCTCGATCAGGCGGCGTGCCTCAAATACATGAACGGCTTGCTCGATCGTCGGACGTGCGACATACGCGCCACGCTGCGGATACATATCCACAACTTGCTCATGTGCCAAGCGCGCAAGCACCTCACGTATTCGGGCTCGACTAACCTTAAATATCTCCGCCAACCGTTCCTCAACGAGCTTGGTCCCTGGGTGCAAACGATGTTCGAGAATCGCACCGTAAATCTTTTCGTAGATCTCGTCTTGCGTATTCTCTCGCTGTAATCGCGCCGTTACCTTAGATTGCATAGCCGCCTCGAGCGTTGCTCATTTTGATCACAGCATCACTTCCATTCAAACAATTGTCCCCAGCCTTTTATCCCAGCTGGGTTCGCGCCCACTGCGCGCAGTGCACCCCAAACCGTCGTGCTCACGGTGTCGAGCAATGGAATCTGGGTTTGCGACTCAAACCGATCAGCGAGGTGCGCGGCCCGCAAGTTCGTGCAATACGTGACGATTGCTTGCGGCTGCGCACGACTGACTTGCAGTAAATCAGATTCAATCTCTGCGGGCTCAACCAACGCAAAGTCAAAGTTCACAGAGATCTGTCGATGCGTCTCGGCGACCACTTCGATTCCAATCTTCGCGTAATTCGCAATAATCTTTTCCTGGACATCACTGGTGTACGGTGTCACCAAACCCAAACGTTTCACCTGTTTAATCGCCAACAATTCATTTAAGGCGAGGATAGCCGTCGAGGCGCGAATCCCCGTACGCTCGGTAATCCGTTGACAAAGCAGGACATCTTTATCAAAGCCCATCCAACCAGCGGACGTCCCACTCCAGGTAATCACGTCCGGATTTGCATCGGCTAACAGCTCTGCCGCACTTAATATTTTACTATCATCAAACTGCCCAAGTGCTTGATCTGAAAGAGCTATTTGTGTTACACGGAATCGACTGAAATGTGCCGTCACGCCAGGCATGACAGAAACGATTGAACTCGTCAAAGGCTCAAGTGCTGTATTGGACGAAGGGGTCAGCACCCCAATTCGAATTGGCTTATCCACAATGACTCCAAATATGTCGACATTAGTGTAAATACTATTGTTGACAATATATTACTTAATTACTATTCGTCAGACTAGAATCTGGCACGACAATTGCTTAGGACTCAACAAGCAAATGCTGTGCCACCCCCACAATAGCCGTAATCAACACGTCACACCTGCAAACATGGATCAACACATTAATATGTATGCACTGTTGTTGACAATAGACCGCCCCAACATGGGGAATTTAGCATTAGTACCTGCTCTTAACGGAAGCTTCTCGCATGTCTGACACACTTGACCTCGTCATTACGAACGCCCGCGTCGCCACCGCCGCCGACACGTTTGACGCCAACATCGGTATTAAAGATGGGAAAATTATCGTGGTGGGTAGCTATTTGCCACCGGCCAAAAAGACGATCGATGCGGCGGGCCGAGTGGTCACGCCAGGCGGCGTCGATGCGCACTGCCACCTTGACCAGCCAATGCCCGCTCCGATGAAAATGGCCGATGACTTTGAGACGGGCACACGCTCAGCAGCCTGCGGCGGCACCACGACGGTGATTCCCTTTGCTGCGCAAGAAAGAGGCCAGTCACTTCGCGACGCCGTCAAAGACTACCACCGCCGCTCCGATGGGCGCGCGCACGTTGATTACACCTTCCACCTCATCGTCAGTGACCCAACACCCACAGTGCTGAACGAAGAACTGCCTGCATTGATTGCCGAAGGTTATACGTCATTCAAGATCTACATGACCTATGACGACCTCAAGCTCAACGATGGTCAAATTCTAGATGTGTTGTCTGTGGCCAGACAACACGGCGCGATGGCAATGATCCATGCCGAGAACGCAGACTGCATCGAATGGCTGACTCGTAGACTGGAGGCCGCCGGGCAAACTGCGCCTCGTTTTCACGCACACTCACGGCCCATGCTTGTCGAACGTGAAGCCACACACCGCGCAATCGCTTTGTCTGAGTTGGTCGATGTGCCCATCCTGATTGTCCACGTTTCGGGCAAAGAAGCCGTCGAGCAAATCCGATGGGCTCGCGGCCATGGCCTACAGATCTTTGCTGAAACCTGTCCCCAGTACTTGTTCCTCACCGCTGAAGACTTAGGCATCGATGATAGTTATGTGGGTGCACGGTGTATCTGCAGCCCACCTCCCAGAGATCGTAGTAATCAAGAAGTCATTTGGAATGCTTTGAGAGATGGCCTGTTTTCGGTTTTCTCGTCGGATCACGCGCCCTTCAATTACGACAGCCCAGAAGGTAAAAAACTTGACGGAAAAGAGCAACCATTTCGCCACATACCCAACGGCATACCCGGACTCGAAACCCGCATGCCTTTGCTGTATTCCGAAGGCGTACTGACCGGTCGACTCTCTTTGAATAAGTTTGTCGAACTGACCTCGACTAATCCTGCCAAAGCCTACGGACTACACCCACGCAAAGGAACCATCGCGCCCGGTGCCGATGCAGACCTTGTCATCTGGGACGAGAAAGACGTCACGATCCATAACAGCGCGCTGCATCATGCCGTGGACTACACCCCTTATGAGGGCATCCAGTTAAAGGCGTGGCCGGGCTTAACACTCAGTAACGGTGAAGTCGTATGGGATGGTAAAAATTTCCTGCCGCGCTTAGGTAAGGGGAAATTCCTGACCTGCGGTAAGCCAACCCTCATGACCTCTGCTCGCTAGGACGACGTGATGCGTATCTTGCTGATCAATCCAAACATTTCCGCAAGCGTTTCGGAACTGATCGATGCGGAAGCAAAACGCTCCGCAAGTGCAGGCACCCGCATTCAAACCGTCACCGCCTCATTCGGGGTGGCGTATATCGAAACGCGTTTCGAGGCTCTAATCGGTGCCTACGCCGCAGCCCAGCTTGCTGGTGAACACGCCGGCCACTATGACGCGGTGGTGGTGGCGGCCTTTGGCGACCCAGGCCTTCCGGGTCTGAAAGAAGTGTTGCCCTGCCCAGTCGTGGGTTTGACACAAGCCGCTCTCGCAAGTGCCTGCCTTCTGGGTAACCGTATCTCCATTGTCGCGATTTCGCGTCGCATATGCGCCTGGTATCAAGAAACGGTTGATTCCTACGGCTTGGGTAGCCGGCTGGTGAGCATTCGTAGCCTGGATGAACCCCTTCCTAACATTGGATCGGTTCAGCAAGACAAGGCGGCAAGCCTGATTGCGACGGCGAACCTATGCGTCAGTGAAGACGGTGCAGATGTCATTATCCTCGCAGGTGCCCCGCTGGCTGGACTCGCGCGCAGTTTGTCTGGGAAACTCCCTGTCCCCGTCGTAGACGGCGTATCGAGCGCAGTTCGCCATGCCGAAACCCTCACTCGCTTGAACGCAGGACAAACGACAACCGGTAGCTTCTCGCCTCCGCCCGAAAAACCGAATGCAGGCCTTCCAGCCTCAATCGAAACTCTGCTCAGCCATGGGCATCAACGACTTCACTCTCACTCAAAGGACGCATCATGAACAGCAAAAAAATCGTCATTCATCGTCTCGCTAGCGCAATCGGGGCACTCGTGCTGTCAGCGACCTGTCTACAGGCGAGCGCACAGGACAAACTGCAGATCGCTGGTAACTTTGCGACCTCACATCCGAGTAGCGTTGCTGTAGAAAAAATATTTAAAGCTGAAGTCGCACGCCTAACTAACAACACCCTACAGGTAGACGTCTTCCCCGCGATGCAGTTGGGTGGCGCGAAAGAGAACGTCGACGGCGTGCGCGCAGGCACACTCGGACTGACTTGGGTTGGTGCCGCTTTCATGTCGCGTATCGCACCAGAGATCGAAGCAGTCAGCCTACCCTTTGTGTTTAAAAATCGCGAATCCGCTTACCGTGTGATTGATGGTCCTGTTGGCAAAGCGATCGATCAAAAGCTGCTAGAGAAAGGCTTTGTCGTGCTCGGCTGGATGGAACTTGGCATGCGTCACATCACCAATAGCAAAGGTCCCATTAAATCAGTCGATGACTTAAAAGGCATGAAGATTCGTATGCAACCAAACGAGACGCACCTTGCTTCATTTAGAGCACTGGGCGCGAACCCCGTTGCGATGGATGTGAAGGAGCTGTATTCCGCGCTCGAGCAAAAAGTAGTGGATGGACAAGAGAACCCGTACACAGTGATTAATGCCAATCGTTTTGCCGAAGTGCAAAGACACCTATCGAACTCTTCCCACTTTTTTGATTTCATTGTTGTGGTCGCAAGCAAGCGCGTGTTCGACAAAATGAGTCCCGCAAATCAAACTGCGGTACGACAGGCAATGGCAAAAACAGTTGCGTATCAACGTAGCCTAGCCGCGGAAGACGAACAAAAAGCGTTAGCTAACCTCAAAACAAAAATGACCTACACAGAAATCCCGCCAGAAACTTTCGCAAAAATGCGCGAGTTAACTGCCCCTGTTGTTGAGAGTGTCAAGAAGAGAGCGGGCACAGATCTGGTAAACCAAGTTTTGTCCGAGACATCGAAATAAATACAGCATAAGCAGATTAGAAAATGAATACGATTTCGATGCCCTATGACACGACGACGTTCCTTGGCAAGTGTTTCAAGAGCATTGACTTCGTACTCATCGCTGCAATTGTCACAATTTTTTGCTTTATGGTTGGCATCGTCTCAGCTCAAGTCGCATTGCGCTACGGACTTAACATGTCCATCGACTGGGCTGACGAATCTGGACGACTCGCGTTCGTTTGGGTCGTTTTTCTTGCCATACCAGTAGCCGCCTCTCACGGGGCACATATTGGGATAGATTTATTTGTTGATAAGTTTTCAGCGACTCACCAGGCAATCATCAGGAAACTATCCTGCGGTCTGTGTGCGGCTCTTTGCTATGCCATCGCTTGGTCGTGCATCGAACTCTGCAAAGATCAGTGGGATGAAAAAATGGCAACTCTCGATATAAGCGTCGCCTATTTCTTTGTGCCGGTCGGTGTGGGCATGTTATTGACGGCCTTGCATCTCACGCGCATTACGTTGACAGCCCCTCCGTTAAAGAAACTGGGGGATGCTGAATGAGTACTTTCGTCGTTGTTGGCTTTATGGCCATTGCACTGCTTGGCGTTCCGATCGCTTTCGCGATGGGATTGAGTGCCGTTATCGCCATCTGGTTAGCCGGTATTGATTTATCGATTATCCCGCAACGGATGATGTACTCGGTCAACTCTTTTCCGCTGATGGCTATACCGTTTTTCATGCTGTCCGGTGAGTTGATGATTAAAGCGGGCATCATTGAGCGCTTGATCTCGTTTGCTAACGCTCTCGTGGGCAGAGTACGCGGTGGACTTGCGCACGTCACGATGTTATCAGGCGCTGGACTGGCGACCGTATCGGGCACTGCCGTCTCTGATGCCAGCGCGTTGTCTGCAATCCTTGTCCCCTCATTATCAAAAATCTACGATAAGGGTTTCGCCACGGCCATCGTTGCTGCCGCAGCCAATCTGGGACCAATCATCCCCCCCTCCGCTGCAATGATCGTGTATGCGTTTATGGCGGGACCCTCTGTGTCCGTTGGCGGGATGTTCATGGCTGGTGTCGTGCCAGGCGTGTTAATTACCATAGGGTTCATGGGATTATGTTCGTGGATTGCGACGCGTCGGGGCTGGACCACGACGGGCGAAGCATTTAAATGGGGACGGCTTTTCAGCGAACTCAAGCGCTCCGCTATTGTGTTGTTTATGCCTTTGCTCATTATCGGAGGGATCATTGGCGGTGCTTTCACTGCAACGGAGGGTTCTGCCGTCTCGGTGATTTACGCACTGATTTTAGGCTTTGGTATCACCCGAACGTTAAAACTTTCCGACTTACCTGGCATCATTTTGCGTGCCGCGATCACAACAGCCGTCGTATGCGCGTTAATCGCGTTCGCCTCTGTCATCACTTACTTGATGACGGTCGATCTAATGCCACAAAAGTTGTCTGCGCTACTTTTTTCTATTACCAAAGACCCTATTATTTACCTACTATTGGTAACAGCCATATTGTTCATTGTTGGCATGTTTTTAGAATCGAATTCCGCCTACATTATGCTGGTTCCACTACTGCATCCCATTGCGATCCAGTACGGCATTGATCCCCTGCACTTTGGATTCCTCTTCGTTCTTAACTTGGTAATTGGAATGCTTACGCCACCCGTTGGCGTTGTGCTCTTTGTTGTGTGTGGCGTGACTGGCGTACGTATGCGCGAGCTCGTCACAAATATTTGGCCCTTTGTTGCATTAATGTATGCCGTTCTTTTGCTTTGCCTGTTTTTCCCAGCAGTTGTGACGACCCTGCCTCGTGCGATGGGTTATTGACAATATTTCCTTCTCTCACCGGAGTTCACTATGTCTTTGATTAAACGCTATATCGCACCACTTGCATTAAGTAGCCTCTTTTTAGCGATGCCGACAACGCAGGCACAAAATATCACGATCAAGGTGATTGGTCAGCCATTGGCTACTGGCAACATCCAGAAAAATCGTGAACAACCTTTCTTTGAGCAGCTTGCTGCCAAAACCGGTTTGCCAATTACTGTCGAATACAAGCCCATGGATACGCTTGGCATTAAAGACACCGAGCAATTGCGTGTGATGAAGACTGGTTTGTTTGACCTGGTCTCGCTGCGCTTTTCACAGAACTCGCGCGATGAGCCGTCCCTAATTGGCCTAGACTTGATCGGTGGCAGTCCAAATTATGCGATCAGTCGTAAAGCGGCCGACGCTTGGTCGCCCGTACTGGACGCACGCCTTCAAAAGCAATTCGGTATCAAACTACTTGGCCACTGGCCCTTCGGCCCCCAAATGCTTTTCTGTAAAAAGCCGATCGCTCAGCTCGCCGACGTCAAAGGCCTCAAGGTTCGAGTGACAGACCAAATCATGGCCAAATTCCTAGAGTCACTGGGCGCCACACCTGTACCGATGGGCTTTAGCGATGTCCATCAGGCATTGTCGTTAGGCGTAGTTGACTGTGCGGTCACCGGTCCAAGCTCGGCAAACTCGGCATCGTGGACTGAAATTGTCACCCACCAGTTGCCACTCGGCTTCCAAATGGGCTTTAACGGCTATGCAATTTCGCTGAAAACGTGGAACCGTCTGAAGCCAGACCAACAAGTCAAACTGCAGGCAGCGTTTACTGAATTAACCAACGACATCTGGAAATATTCAGAAGAGCTGTATCAAGACGCTTTACGTTGTAATGAAGGCTCAGATCCTTGCACGACCGGCAAAAAGTTTAAGGTCACTACAGCAAAGGTTTCTGAGGCAGACATCAAGTTAGTCGGTAGTGCCGTCGATAAGCTGTCCTTCCCTGCATGGGCACCTGTTTGTGACAAAACCAATCCAACTTGCTCTGCTGATTGGAAGAAGGCCGTTGGTCCAATCCTTGGCGTGAAATAAGGTACTAGTATGAAAACACGGCTAGAGAGTTTATTAAGCATCCTGTTTGGCGGAATTTTCAGCATTCTGGTTATCGTCGTCACCGTTGAGACGATCGCCAGAAAACTTTTTAATTTTTCGCTACAAGGAGCAGATGAATTAGGGGGCTATGCGTTGGCGATTGGGTCAACGCTTGCCTTCAGCCTAGCCGTGTTTGGTAGGAATCACATTCGCGTCGATGTGTTACACGAAAAGTTACCGCGGTGGTTACAAGGGTGGATGAATTGGTTCGCGGCGACAAGCATGGCGGTATTTGCGATTTTCCTATGCTTTGTCACGGTGAATGTCCTGACCGATACCATCAGTTACAGCAGCACTGCCCAAACACCTTGGGCGACGCCCCTGATATATCCTCAATCCATTTGGTATGCCGGACTCGTTATTTTTGCGTGCGTGACGTCAATCTGGGCTATTCGTGCGACCTATTTGTTAGCGAAAGGCCGCATCGAAACTCTTAATAAAGAGTTTGAACCCAAGAGCGCGAAAGAGGAAATCAAAGAAGAGCTTGATGACCTCGCACAACGATCCAACATATCTGAGATCACAAATAAATCATGAATCCAACCATCATCATTATTGCATTCCTGATCATGGTCCTCATGATGATCGCGGGTGTCCCGATCGCTGTATCGATGGCGTTAGTGGGTATTGTGGGCGGGGTCTCGGTCTACGGGATGCCATTTATTAACTCCATCGCCCCAGTGTTATGGGGCGTTCAAAATGAAAATCTTCTCACATCGATCCCGTTATTTATTTTGCTCGGTGAGCTCTTACTGAGATCTGGTATTGCGGATCGAATGTACCTTGCGCTTTCTGCTTGGTTTGGTCGATTACCTGGCGGCTTGTTGCACACAAATATTGGCAGCTGTGCGTTGTTTGCTGCGACCTCGGGATCCTCCGTCGCCACAGCAGCCACGATTTCAACCGTGGCCCTGCCGTCCTTAATGAAGCGTGGCTATCCGATCAGACCTTCGCTCGGCACAATCGCAGCAGGTGGAACCCTCGGGATTTTGATCCCGCCCAGCGTCAACATGATTATCTACGGGTCGCTTACCAGCAACTCGATTGGCAAACTGTTTATCGCAGGGATTATTCCCGGACTATTGCTCACAGGCTCCTTCATGCTGTATATCGCCATCACTAGTTTGCTGAGTGGTAATGCCATGCGCGAAGAGAAAGTGTCGTTCAGCGACAAGCTCAAAGTGTCGGTGCACCTCATTCCTCCCATGATCGTCTTTGGCGTGGTCATGGGCAGCCTGTATTTTGGCATCGCAACCGCGACCGAGAGTGCCGCCTTAGGGGTCACGACCGTCGTCCTGTTCGTATTGAAGTCTGGTCGTTTGAATTGGGCGCTTTTACGTGGCTGTTTTATTTCCACAGCCCGCGTCTCGGGCATGATCTTATTGATCATCGCCGCTGCGTTTATCCTGAATCTAACGATTAGCCTAACGGGTGTTGCCGAGATCATGACCAAATGGGTCACAGGCCTCGGGCTTTCGAAGACCGCCTTGATTCTTGGTTTGATTTTGTTTTATCTGTTGCTAGGTATGTTCATGGACGTTTTATCCATGATGGTTGCGACGATACCGATTACCTACCCCATCGCCATGGCGCTTGGCGTCGATCCAATTTGGTTTGGTATCTTCGTGATCCTAATGTGTGAACTCGGTCTCATCACACCACCTGTCGGGATGAATCTTTTCGTGGTGCACGGCATTCGACCAGACAAAGGTGGGATTGAGGACGTCATGTGGGGTGCTTTGCCCTACGCGATTATCATCATCCTGTTCACCATCTTCCTGATGATCTTCCCAGAAATCGTCACCTGGCTACCTAACCAGATGTAGACACGTTGCGCCTGAGAAAATCAATAAACAGCGCGCTGACTTTCTCGGGCTGTTCTTGCTGCACCCAATGCCCGGCACCCTCGATCAGATGGGTGCCTTGCATTTGGGTGGTCAAGGTTTTTTGTACCGACTCAAGACCGCCAGGTGTCTGATACACACCCCAGTCGCTCTTGCCTCCGATAAAAATACACGGCACATCAATTGTGCGACCGGCAAAGATTCTCAGCTCGCGATCGAGCCGACCGATCCGATAGCCTTGCAAACCCCCTTGAAAGCCATTGCGACCGTACTCTTCACTGTAGACCTTCAGTTCAGCATCAGGCAACCACTTGCATGCGGCAACCGCAGCCTCTGAGGGCATGTCCGGCGCCACGGACTCAGCCATCCCCAGCTCTAAATCCATCACGTAATAGCGCGGAAGCTTTTCCCATTCGCTTGCGATCAGCGCCTTCAACGGGAACGGTTTGTTCTCAAGCCAGTCCGCACTCTTGACGTGATAGTAGGCACGCAGAAAACTATGCAGTCCTTGTTTGGCATGCCACATGTTTTCATTGGCGGGCTCCGTCGCGTAATACACCTGGTAGTACTTACGTGGCGGTGAAAGCTTGGCTAAATCCTCATTGATCGGATTCGGGGCGGCGGGCACGACCGGCTGATTGTCTGTATTGAACGGCCAAGGGTCCGGCGCCCCACGGAATGGTGAGCTCATCAAAATGACCGAACGAAAGACATCAGGTCTTGTGAGTGCGCACCACCCGGCAAGAGGTGAGCCTTGATCATGACCAAACACGCCAGCAACAGTCTTGTAACCAAGTGCCGCCACCAAGGCGAGCATGTCGTTGATCTTATTGAGCGTACCGAAAGGACGCATATCGTCGCCATACTTAATCTCGGTCCCACCACTGCGACCATAGCCGCGTACATCCGGTGCAATCACGTGATAACCCGCTTGCGCCAGCGGCTGCATGACTTTGCGCCAACTATAGGCAAGCTCTGGAAACCCGTGAAGTAACAGCACCAAAGGACGCCCTGGCGTCTCAAACCCTGCTTCAAGGACATGAAAGGTAATGCCATTCACATTGGGGATAAAACGCGAACGCACGCCCGACGGAAGAACCGCAGCGCTTAAAGGAGTCATGAAGGCAAGACCTTTATGGTGAGATTAATGTTTGTACCAATCTTTCACGGCTTGAACATAGCGTTCAACACCCTGCGTGACGGTCGCGGGTTGCAAGGCGCCATAGGACAAGCGTTGGTAGTTCGCCGAACTTGTATCCGTTAAACCGAAGGCGAAGCCCGGGATGGACACAACCTTATGTTTTTCTGCCATCGCACGATTGAACGCAAGCGGATCTTGTCCCTTCGGAAGACCAGGCAGTTTCATCAGCACATAAAACGCGCCTTGCGTTTGAGGAAACTGCGCCAGATCGCCAAGGCTACTCAAAATTTCATGCACATCTTTGCGCACGTGTGCGAGCGCATCCACCTTAGGTTGCACCCAGGCGCGACCAAACTTTAATACCTCGGCTGCCAATATTTGTGAGGGAATCGGTGCGCAGATCAAGTTTGTATCCTGCACCTTATTCATTGCATCGAACAAGTCAGCAGGAAAGACCATGTAACCTATGCGCCAACTCGCCATGCCGTAGTTCTTAGACATTGAAAAAAACGACAGCGTATGCTTCTGTGCACCCGGCAACGAGGCGGGTGAAAAATGCTTGACGCCTTCATACGTAAAGTATTCGTAGGCCTCATCACTAAAGTGATAGATTCCTTTTGAGGCGCACAGCGCATTCACAGCCGTCAGCGATTCTTTCGAGTACACCGCCCCTGTCGGGTTATTAGGCGATACCGTCACAATCGCACGCGTTCTAGGCGTGATGGCAGCGGCCAGCGCGTCCACATTCAAGCTCCAGTCTGCATTCGTCGGCACAGGAACGGGCACACAACCTACCATCCTGATCGCCATTTCTTGGTTGAAATAAAACGGCATGGGCAAGATAAACTCGTCGCCCGGGTCGCCGACGGCCATGACACTATTTAAGAACGCCATATTGCTGCCAGCTGTCGCCATCACAATGGATTCGGACGCGACATCAATGCCATTTTCTGTTACGAGTTTTCGTTGTAATGCGTCAATCAGACTCGGCATTCCAAACACCGCCTGATACTTGTTGAGATTGATGTCGGACATCAACTCAGGCAAGGCTGCAATGGCCTCGGGAGGCGGACCATAATTCACGACACCTTGACCCAGGGAGATGGTCCCTGGATTGTCACGCACCAAGGCTGCAATGGTGGGGATAATGGGCGCGTCCACCGCATCCATACGTAAAGAATGACGTTTCATCATAAAAATCGGCGCTGTGACGGTAAAAGTTCCTAAAATTCTACACTGCAAGGCCACTTGCAGTGTGCCTGTATATCGGCAATCATTGAATAATCAAATTAAACAACGCTAACAGGTCAGATTCGATGAACTGGATAAAACAATTCTCCCTGGAAAATCAGGTCGCCGTCGTGACGGGTGCCGCAGGAGGTTTGGGACGAGAACTCGTCAAAATCTTATACGATGCTGGCGCGCATCTGGTGCTAGCGGATACGGATGAAGCGAGTCTGCATGTCCTCTTACAGGGAATCGATCCGTTGGGAAAAAGGGTACGCATTCAGCGATGCGACGTGACCAATGAGCAGGACATTCTTGCTCTGATTCAGGAAACAAGCAATCACTTCAAAAGAATTGATGTTTTAGTTAACTGTGCGGGCGTGTTGGGTGCAGATGCAGCGTTATTCGATCAGACGGCCGAGGACTGGAATCGCGTCTTTGATGTGAACTTAAAAGGGAGCTGGATGGCCGCCACCCACATCTCTCAATATATGGTTGCACAGCATATTAAGGGCAGAATCATTAATATTTCATCTTCGCTTGGATTGCGGTCTCAACTCAAGCGGGTGCCTTACGCAAGCTCTAAAGCTGCGGTGGAGCACTTGACACGTAACATGGCGATGGAGTTGGTCCAATATCAAATCCGCGTCAATTGTCTAGCGCCCGGTTGGATGAATACCCCTATGGTTGAGGGAATCCTAAATGGGCCAAATGGCAAGAAATGGCGTGCCGCCATTCCCATGGGCCGTGCCGCAGAGCCCTCTGAATTGGCAGGCCCCCTGCTCTTGCTAGCTTCGACGGCATCGAGCTACATGACGGGAACTGTCCTGCGGGTAGATGGCGGTTATGCCTATTGCGGAATTGAGCTGCCGGAATAGGTGTGCACGGTGTAGTCGCCTGGCATCTGCAAGAACATACTTTGCCCAGGCGAACAGGAGTTCAGTCGCTTTAAACGTCCGACTTACGAGCGCCCGGCCGAACCACTTCAGTCGCCAAGCCAACCCGCTCTAATAGTTGGACGACGCTAAAGGTTAGATCGATCTCAAACCAACGGTGGCCATGCCGAGCTGAACGCGCGTCGGCATGGTGATTGTTATGCCACCCCTCACCCACTGCAACCAATGCCACAAACCAATTATTACGACTATCGTCAGACGTGTCGTAGTTCCGGTAGCCAAACACATGCGCCAGCGAATTGACCGACCACGTAATATGCCAGACGACAACCGTTCGAACAAAAACACCCCAAACCACTAAGCTGGCACCAAACTGAGCGGCCTCAGCAAGCGGCTTACCTGCCAAGAGCTGCACGAGCAAGCCAGCCGAAAAAAACAAACCCCACGAACCAAAGAGGATCAGAGGATAGAGCAAGGTGGTCTCTAACTTCTTGTAGAAAGGTTCGCGTAGCAGATCTTTCGCGAAACGCGAATAGATTTCTAAGCGATTGAGATTCTCATTTTTTAAAAACATCCAACCCATGTGACCCCAGAAAAATCCAGCCAAGGGACTGTGTGGATCGTCACGCTCATCAGAATGCACGTGATGCAAGCGATGCACCGCCACCCACCTTGCCGGCGTGTCTTGCATACAGCAGACACCCAACACGGCAAAACTATATTCAAGCCACTTCGGGCACACAAACCCTCGATGCGTCAGCATCCGGTGATAACAGAGATTGATGCCAAGCGTGCCGAACACAAACAGGCCAGCAACCATCAACCACACCCCAGACCAGCTAAAAAACCAGGGTGATAGGGCTAACAGTGCGAGAAGATGAAAAGTAATAACGGTCAGTGTGTAAGGCCATTCTATTTTGCGAAGAAGTACCCCAATCGGAAGCGGTAAAGATTTTCTTATTTTTATAGTCATATCACCTTGATCGATAAGCACAAATTTACTTCTACAAGAATAAGCTTTTTAGCTTTAACCCATCTTCGTCAAGGGTTGGGGCGGTAAGCTCAAGGCACTCGCTGTTGCCACACCGAAGCGCGTGCAATCAGCCTCAAAACTCCCCACTGTGGCCGAGACCGGTTTGACAGGGTTTGAAATTGTGTCCTCATACGGAGTGGTGGTGCCTGCGAAGACGCCCCAACCGATTGTCGATCGCCTTTATCAAGACCTCATGGTCGCGGTCAATATGCCAGACGTGCGAGAGCAATTGTTTGAAAAAGACGGGCTTGAAAAAATCGCCAATACGCCTACCGAGTTTGCAGCCGTAATCGCTCGCAAGATCCCACAGTATACGCATATTGTCAAAATTACAGGTCCGAAGGCTGAATAGAGTTTATTGACGCGTTGCGCTGTTATCGACTTTAGAATATAAAGGAATACAAAGTACTCAGTGCCTCAAGCCTTTCGTTGGTTTGTTTTTCAAGTCGGAGACTTAAAATGATCGATATCATTATTCGCAGTGACCGAGTTGTGACGCCTCAGGGGGTTGGTGCATACGATATTGCGATCTCAGGCCAAACGATCGCGGCTGTGGCCGCTGTCGGAGCGCTACCCGTTGGCCCACAAACACGTCTCATTGATGCCACTGGCAAGCTCGTCATTCCGGGTGGCATCGATCCGCACGTGCACTGTGCTTGGCACCTACCAGGCCCGGACGGTATATTAGGCATGACTGCACCACCTGAAGTTGTGAGCCGTGCGGCCTTGTTTGGCGGCACGACCACCATGCTTGACTTCGCGCGCTGGATGCATGGCAACACCGTACAGGGCACGATTGAGGCGCGTGATAAAGATTGGATTGGACGTTGTTTTACCGACTTCGCGTATCACCTGATGGTTGAAGGTTTGTTTCCAGTCGGTTTAACCGATCAGGTGGCTGAAGCCATTCAGGCGGGCTACGCGACCGTCAAGATCTTCACGACTGACATCACGCCAAGTCGCAAAGGCCGGATGGTTGGTTACGGCGACATCTGGGAAATGTTCAAGGTGCTCTCTAAAAATGGTGGCTTGGGCGTGATTCATGCCGAAGACAATGACATCGTGATGCATATGTATGACAAGCTGTTTCGCGAGGGTCGCACGGGATTCGAAAACATGGCCGAGGTGCACAACACCTTATCTGAAGACTTGTCATTTAGACGCGTCATTCGGTTGGCAGAAGAAATGAACACCGCCATCTACATGATGCATGTGAGTGCGGGCACGGGTGTGCAAGCAATCCGTGAGGCACGTTCGCGCGGCAAGCCTGTTTATGGTGAAACGCTACATCAGTATATTTTGCATACGGCTGAAGACTACAAGCTTCCAAATGGGCAGATGTTTCATACCTATCCTTCACTGAAGGGCAAAGAGGATACCGAGGCCTTGTGGAAAGGTGTTAGTGAGGATGTGATTCATTCGATTGCAACCGACGAGTTGTGCTGTTCCTTGGCGGTTAAAACGCAAGGTAAGCGCATCGACGACACTACGGGCGGCAACACAGGTGTTGAGCCACGCGTTTCGCTCATGTACACAGAGATGGTTGAAAAGCGGGGCTACTCGCTGACGCAATTTGTTGATTTAGTGTCTTCAAACGCAGCGCGTATTTTAGGAATGTATCCGCGCAAAGGCGCCATCGCCGCGGGCAGTGATGCTGATTTGGTCATCTTGGATCCTGGCCTTGCGCGTACGATTCAGAATAAAGATTTGCATGAATCAGACTACACCCCTTGGGAGGGACACGAGGTTGGCGTATGGCCATGTTTGACAATGCTTCGTGGGAAAATCATGGTTGAAGACGGCCAGTTCTTTGGCAAGCTGAGCGATGGCCAGTATTTGAAGCGCAAGATCGCGCCTGAGATTCTTGCTGGAGCCAAGCTGTAATGTCTGTAGCGCAGGCTAGCAGCTCAACCGCTGCGCTTGGCGCGCTTCTACACGAAAGTGTGCATTATTGGGGTCTAAATTGGCGGGTTGAGGTGCCGGCAACCAATGCGGTTCAACCCGCGGAGATGCCAAGTATTTATTTGTATGACCTAACGGCTGGAGACCTGTTGGCTGGGCTCACGGTAAAGGCGCTCACCGAGCCTGGTCTAATGCGCTGGCGCATCATTGCGTCGCAGCCTGATCCCGTTACGCTGCGAACCGAACACTATTGTGCCTCGGTGTTGCATGTTCTTCGCACTGTACGGCAATTATTGGTGCCGACGTTCAGGCCCGGCGATCGTTTCAGAATGGGCGTAGCCTCGTTAGCTGTATGACACCACTGATTCTCTTAACGGGCTTTTTGGGCAGTGGCAAGACAACGTTATTAGCAAGTTTGTTGCGTCGTCCAGCCTTCGCGCACACTGCCGTTATCATGAATGAGTTTGGGGCCGTTGGTCTTGATCACGAGTTGTTAGAGACCGGTGATGAAACCATGGTCGTGCTGACAAATGGTTGCTTGTGCTGTCGAGTGCAAACGGATCTGGCTAAGACGCTCGCCCAACTCAGTCAGCGCAGAGCGCAAGGTCAAGTGTCGTTTAATCGTGTGATCATCGAGACTTCAGGTCTAGCGGATCCTATCCCAATTATTCAGGCATTAACGAGCGATCTATCGATTGGTAGCGAATTCACCATTGATCGTGTAGTCACTGTGGTAGATGAGTTGTGTGGCGCCCAAGCGGCCGAGCAATATGCCGAGGCGCGTCGTCAAATAGCGATGGCTGATGTGATTGTATTAAGCAAGCAAGATTTGGCGAATGCAGAAGACCGCATACGCACTGCGTCTGCCATTGATCAATTAAACCAAACTGCGAGCCGCGTAAGTGGCCCGGACCTTGAACAGGCGTTGACGCAAGTCGCACCCGAGATTTTTGCGCAGGCGGTTGGCCGTTATCGAAGACTCGGTCTTAAGACACGCGAACATGTTGGTCACGCCCACGGGGCGGGACTCAGTGCCGATCAAATTTATACCTCGATTGAGCTTATGCAAAAACGGCCGCTCGCGGCGAATGTGATCCCGTTATTTCTTGAGGCGTTGGCCACGCATGAAGGTAAGCGTCTGTTGAGGCTTAAAGGTCTTGTCCATATTGCAGAGATGCCCGAGCGGCCGATGGTGATTCATGGCGTGCAGCACGTGTTTTATCAGCCAACGTGGTTGGAGCGCTGGCCGACCAGCGAACAAAGTACGCGTATTGTGCTCATTGGACATAACTTGTCGCAAGCTTGGGCACGGCGTTTACTCGAGGCGATCGAGGCCGAGGTCGCTGAATTCAGCGCGCGACCCTACTGAAGTTGCAATCTCGCAGTTATTCAAAAATATTTTTTGTTCGAATGCGACAAGCGTTAGACTAAGTCTATTGTTTGAACACACACACGGAGCCTATTTCTTATGAATGCAACCAACGCTAAACCTCGCGTCGCCTTGATCGGTACGGGCGGAACGATTTCTTCGATCGCAACCGACAGCCTGGACGTACTGAATTATCCAGATGCCAGCCGTAAGGCCCAACCCGCTGAAATCATTGCCCGCACGCCGGAGCTGGCTCGTTTTGCTGATGTGGTGCCGATTAATTTTCGCGACGTAGGAAGCACTGCGATTGGCCCCGCAGATTGGCTAGAACTTGTTCAATTAATCCATCAAAGTGAAGCTCAACATGGTGGCTTTGACGGCTACGTGATTTTGCATGGCACTGCGACGCTCGAAGAAACTGCATATTTCTTGAACCTGACCTTAAAAATAAAGTCGACGGTGGTCCTCGTCGGTGCACAGCGTCCAGCAAGTGCGATCAGCACCGATGGTCCCATGAATTTAATCGCAGCCGTGCGTACGGCCATCGACCCGCTGACGCGTGGCTTGGGTGTGCTGGTGGTATTAAACGATGAAATCCAGGCGGCGCGTGAGGTGACCAAGGTCTCAACCTATCGGTTGAATACATTTAGAACACCTGATTTTGGTGTGCTGGGTCAGGTGGATGGCGATCGTGTAGAGATTTATCGACACCCGGTTCGCAAGCATACGGTTGATACCGTGTTTGATGTGCAGGCGCTGAAGAGTTTGCCGCGCGTCGATATCGTGTACGCCTATGGAGGGGCCGACGACGTTGCCATTGAAGCGTTTGTGGCTGCAGGTGCGCAAGGGCTGGTCTCTGCGGGCCTGCCACCTGGAATCGCGCCGCCCTTGCAAAATGCTGCCTTTGAGCGCATGTGCAAAAAAGGCGTAGTGGTGGTTCAGGCAAACCGCGGCGGCGCAGGTCGCGTTGCTCGGCGGAACTATCTGCGCGATAAAAAAATTGTTGCGTCAGACAATCTAAATGCGCAGAAGTGTCGAATTTTATTGATGCTGGCGTTAACGGTGACGCAAGATCCCGAGGTGGTGCAGTCTTATTTTGATACGTACTAAAAAGGCAGTGTGTTAATTTGCGCTGAATCCTGACCCAGGATTTGCATCTAATTTTGACCCACCCAATTTTTCAAATTCTAGGTCAATTTGTCACTGTTACGGGTTTTTTTCTCTCCTTTTTAGCTTGAGTTGAACTGTTCTTAAATCGATAGCTTTCATTTCCTGTCTCCACGATGTGGCAGTGATGGGTTAGCCGATCAAGCAGCGCAGTTGTCATCTTGGCATCGCCGAACACAGACGCCCATTCGGTAAAACTTAAATTAGTCGTAATGATGACACTGGTTCTTTCGTAGAG
>CAMBFI010000007.1 GCA_945865935.1 Bordetella parapertussis
CTGCGCAACCTGCCACAAAAGAGTGTTGTCGTTCTGCACGCATGCTGCCATAACCCGACCGGTGTGGACCTAACGGTTGATCAATGGCGCGAAGTGGCGCAAGTCGTGAAGGCATCGAACCTGATTCCTTTCTTGGACATTGCCTACCAAGGCTTCGGCGATGGGCTTGAGTCTGATGCAGCCGCCGTACGTCTATTTGCTGACCTCGACATGACGATGTTCATCAGCTCGTCTTTTTCGAAGTCGTTTTCGCTCTACGGTGAGCGCGTCGGTGCGCTCACCATCGTCACCGGCAGCAAAGATGAATCCAATCGCGTGCTCAGCCAGGTCAAGCGCGTGATTCGCACCAACTACTCAAACCCACCGACACACGGTGGAACGATCGTCTCTGCTGTGCTCAATAGCCCTGAGCTCTTCGCAATGTGGGATAAAGAACTCGCCGGCATGCGAGACCGCATTCGTTTGATGCGCCAGCAGCTCGTTGCAAAACTGACGCAATACGGCGTGAAAGGCGATTGCAGCTACGTGATGAAACAGCGTGGCATGTTCTCGTTCTCGGGGATGACCGCGCCCCAGGTAGAGCGTCTGCGTGCAGAGCACGGCATTTACGCCGTCAGCACAGGACGCATCTGCGTGGCGGCCCTCAATAGCCACAACATCGACACCGTTGCCAAAGCCATGGCCGAAGTCATGAAAGACTGACCGTCGGCAGTCCTGAGCCCTTCAAAAACAGCCTCTTTGACCAAGAGGCTGTTTTTTTATACAGATTTATTTGCCACATCAGTATTTTTAGGGCAAAATACCGCTGTATATACAAACAGCGCTGTATAGATCGACAGCGCATTGACAGCACAACGGCACAAAACAGGCTCAATCATGTCAATCAAACTGACCGACCGACAGCAGCAAATTCTGGATCTGATCCGCGAAGCCGTCATCAACACCGGTTTTCCCCCAACCAGAGCTGAAATTGCCCAGACGTTGGGCTTCAAGTCGGCGAATGCGGCCGAAGATCACTTGCGCGCCCTCGCCCGCAAAGGCGTGATTGAGCTCACGGCCGGCGCCTCGCGCGGCATACGCTTAACCGAAGCTGCCGCAGACTTCTATGGCGAGACCAATATTGATCCCGAACGCGTCCGTTCGCACTCACCTGACCACAGCACTCCCGCGCCGCTGCCGGGTATGGGCCAGATCCTTCTGCCACTTGTCGGTCGTGTCGCGGCGGGCTTTCCGATTCTTGCCACAGAAAACATCGAAAAAGAAATGCATATTGATGCAAACATGTTTACCCAAACTCCAGACTATCTATTGAAGGTCAAGGGACTGAGTATGCGTGACATCGGCATTCTGGATGGCGACTTACTCGCCGTCAAAAAAACGAACGTCGCGCGCAATGGCCAAATCGTCGTGGCGCGGATTGATGACGAAGTCACCGTCAAGCGTTTGAATCAACAAGGTTCACACATTGAGCTGCTACCCGAGAACGCTGACTTCGATCCAATCGTCGTCACCGCTGATCAAGAGTTCTCTATCGAGGGAATCGCACTCGGGCTCATTCGCAGCACACCGCTGCAATAAGCAGTCATCACGCGTGCGCTAAGTGTCTCGGTAACGCTCAAGCGCGCGTCGATCGCGCTTAGTGGGTCTGCCTTCAATGTTCTGTGAGGGCTCGACGTAATACTTACGTCGCTCTGCGGCAGTCTGACGCGCCAAGACACTCTCGGCTGTTTCCTCATACAACAAGCGTGCCAGTGTCGCTGACCGCCTTGTTTCTGTGATGCCACGTACAACGAGTTCAACACGCTCTTGCTCGCGATGAATCATGAGCTTGTCTCCGACCTTGATTAAACGGGCCGGCTTGGCGCGCTCTTCCCCGACATGCACACGTCCCGCCTCGATTGCCGTCGCAGCAATCGTGCGGGACTTATAAAAACGTGCGGCCCATAACCACTTATCGAGCCGCACACTGTCTACAAAGACTTGCACTCAGTGTTTGATCACCGGATCCGTCGCAGTCCCTGTGGGTTTAGCCACAACGTCCTGCGCAACCGGTGCTTCCTCAGGTAAGGGTTTTGTGGGGCTCGACAAAGCAACTTCCAACACTTTGTCGATCCAACGCACTGGCACGATCTCGAGATGATTCTTCACGTTATCCGGAATCTCTGCGAGATCCTTGACGTTCTCTTCAGGAATCAACACGGTCTTGATGCCACCACGGTGAGCTGCCAGCAGCTTCTCTTTCAAGCCACCAATCGCGAGCACTTCGCCGCGAAGCGTGATCTCACCCGTCATTGCCACATCGGCACGCACTGGAATGTGCGTGAGTGCCGAGACAATGGCCGTCGTGATGGCAATACCCGCAGACGGACCGTCCTTAGGCGTCGCACCTTCTGGGAAGTGCACGTGGATATCGCGTTTCTCAAAGATCGAGTCAGCAATACCCAAACGCGCGGCGCGCGCACGCACAACACTACGCGCGGCTTCGACCGATTCCTTCATCACATCGCCAATCGATCCCGTCCGCTGAATCACGCCCTTACCAGGCATGTCTGCGACTTCGATCGTCAGCAAATCGCCACCAACTTCCGTCCATGCCAAGCCAGTCACTTGACCGATCTGATTTTCTTTCTCGGCCATGCCAAAGTTATAGCGACGCACGCCGAGGTAGTCACTCAGGTTTTCAGAGTTGACGACGACTTGTGGAATCACCGCATTGGACTTGGCAGCTTTATTTGCTTCGGATTCAGCGAGGAGTTTTTTAACAACCTTCCTACAGATTTTGCCGACGTCACGTTCGAGCGAACGCACACCTGCCTCACGTGTGTAATAACGCACAATGTCGCGCATGGCCGATTCGTCGACCATTAACTCCTCAGACTTGACGCCATTGTTCTTCATCACCTTCGGCAGCAAGTGCTCTTTGGCGATATGAATTTTCTCGTCCTCGGTATAGCCAGACAAACGAATCACTTCCATACGATCCAGCAAGGCCGCAGGAATATTCAAGGTATTGCTGGTTGCCACAAACATGACATCTGATAAATCAAAATCCACTTCAACGTAGTGATCCTGGAACGTGTGGTTTTGTTCTGGGTCTAAAACCTCTAGCAACGCCGACGCAGGATCGCCACGAAAATCCATTCCAAGCTTATCGATCTCATCAAGCAAGAACAACGGATTGCGCACAGCCACCTTGGACATGTTTTGCAAGATCTTGCCTGGCATCGAACCAATGTAGGTGCGGCGGTGTCCACGAATCTCAGCTTCATCACGCACGCCACCCAAGGCCATACGGATGAACTTGCGATTCGTTGCTTTCGCAATCGACTGTCCCAGCGAGGTTTTACCCACGCCTGGAGGTCCGACCAGACAGAGGATCGGCGCTTTCACCTTGTCCACGCGTTGCTGGACCGCGAGATATTCCAGGATACGTTCTTTGACTTTGTCCAGACCATAGTGGTCAGCATCCAAGACGCTTTCTGCGTTCGGAATGGAGTTATTGACCTTGCTCTTTTTACGCCAGGGCAAACCAATCACGGTGTCGATGTAGTTACGCACCACGGTCGCTTCAGCGGACATGGGCGACATAAGCTTTAACTTCTTGAGCTCACCATCGACTTTCTTGCGTGCATCTTTAGGCAAGTGCGCAGCTTGTATTTTCTTCTCAAGCTCTTCGATGTCAGCGCCCTCTTCGCCCTCGCCCAACTCTTTCTGGATCGCTTTGACCTGCTCGTTCAGATAGTAGTCACGCTGACTCTTCTCCATCTGTTTTTTCACGCGACCGCGGATACGCTTCTCGACCTGCAAGATATCAATCTCGGTTTCGAGCTGGCTCAGCAGTGCCTCTAGGCGCTCAGATGTCGAGATGATCTCCAACATTTTTTGCTTCTGCTCGAGCTTCAACGGCAAGTGCGCAGCAATGGTATCGGCCAGACGGCCAGCGTCATCGATTCCAGCGAGTGAGGTCAGAATTTCTGGGGGGATCTTCTTGTTCAGTTTGACGTACTGCTCGAACTGACTGACGATCGCACGACGTAAGGCTTCGATTTCAGCACCCATCGTGACATCTGGTGCGATAGGCACTAACTCAGACGTGAAATGTGTCTCCACGTCTTGTATTTCTGTCACGCGAGCACGCTGTGCGCCCTCGACCAAGACTTTAACGGTACCGTCGGGCAACTTCAGCATCTGAAGAATAGTGGCCACACAGCCAATCTCGTATACGTCCTCAGGGGTGGGATCGTCCTTACCAGCCGATTTCTGTGCAGCGAGCATAATGCTCTTGCCGGCTTCCATCGCAGCCTCTAGCGCCCTAATCGAACGCGGACGTCCCACAAATAGTGGGATCACCATGTGGGGAAACACCACCACATCGCGCAAAGGCAATAAAGGCAAATTAATTGCTTCAGAAGGCAGGATCTGATTTCCAGACATGAAGACATCCTAAGAAAAACTCGATAAATCCGGACTGATTTATCGACACAACATATTGCAATTTCACGAATAGACTTGTTATGTGGACAATAGCCGAAATTTCAAGATTCAGCCCTCAGAATGAACAAAAGCCCCTAAAAAGGGGCTGAAAACCAGAGTTATCACTAGGGTCTAGTTTTGTTCAGGCTGCGGCGTCTCGGACACTTACTGACGGGGCTGGGGGCTGTTGATCCGCTTCGTCTGCGTAGACCAACAAAGGTTTGCCCCGACCGTCGATCGCCGCTTCGTCGAGCACCACACGCTTGATATTGCCCTGGGTGGGTAGCTCGTACATGGTGTCAAGTAAAGCGGACTCAAGAATGGAGCGCAAACCGCGAGCACCCGTCTTGCGCTTGATTGCTTTACGTGCGATCGCGTGCAAAGCGCCTGGGCTGATTTCAAGTTCGGCGCCTTCCATCGCGAACAGCTTTTGAAACTGCTTGACCAAGGCATTCTTTGGTTCAGTCAAAATTTGTATGAGCGTTTCTTCATCAAGCTCTTGGAGCGTTGCCACCACAGGCAAACGTCCGACAAGCTCAGGAATCAAGCCAAACTTCACAAGGTCTTCAGGCTCGACATCCAGGAATGTATCGCCAGTAGACTGATCGACTTTGGAGTCAATCGACGCGCCAAAACCGATACCGGAACGCTCAGTGCGGTTGCGGATGACTTTCTCAAGCCCGTCGAACGCGCCGCCCACAATAAAGAGGATGTTGGTCGTATCAACCTGAACAAAATCCTGATTTGGATGCTTGCGGCCACCTTGAGGCGGAACCGAGGCAACCGTCCCTTCGATCAGCTTAAGTAGCGCTTGCTGCACACCCTCGCCCGACACATCGCGGGTGATGGATGGATTGTCTGCCTTGCGTGAAATCTTATCGATTTCGTCAATATAGACAATTGCACGCTGCGCTTTTTCTACTTCGTAATTGCAATTCTGAAGTAGTTTTTGAATGATGTTCTCGACGTCTTCGCCGACATAGCCCGCTTCAGTGAGTGTCGTTGCGTCAGCCATGACAAACGGCACATTCAACTGACGCGCCAGTGTCTGTGCCAGCAAGGTCTTACCGGAACCGGTTGGCCCAATCAGCAAAATATTGCTTTTTGAAAGCTCAACGTCGTCACCCTTTACTTCGCCGTGACGCAACCGCTTGTAGTGGTTATAGACCGCCACTGCAAGCACGCGCTTGGGTGTTGTCTGTCCAATCACATATTGATCGAGAAATGCTTTGATTTCAGCAGGAGTAGGCAGATCTGTACGGATCGATTCACGCGCTTGGGCCTGCGCTTCTTCGCGGATGATGTCGTTGCATAAGTCAATGCACTCATCACATACGAACACCGACGGGCCAGCGATCAGCTTGCGGACTTCGTGTTGGCTCTTGTTACAAAATGAGCAATACAAAGTCTTTGTTGGGGCTGATCCTTTCTTATCTGTCATAGCGATCCATTACAGGTTTTAACCGCACGAGGCCGTTAGACCGGGTCTGCGCGCGAAGTCAGGACCTTATCAATCAGTCCATAGGTTACCGCATCCGCTGCCGACATAAAGTTATCGCGCTCGGTGTCGATACCGATGCGCTCAACCGTTTGCCCCGTGTTTTCAGAAAGCATCTGGTTTAAACGCTCACGCAAATCAAGAATCTCACGTGCCTGGATTTGAATATCCGACGCCTGGCCTTGTGCACCGCCCGAGGGCTGATGAATCATGATGCGCGAGTTGGGCAAGGAGAAACGCTTGCCTTTGTTGCCGGCTGCCAATAGGAAGGCGCCCATGCTTGCAGCCAGACCGGTGCAAAGCGTGGAAACCTCTGGCTTAATAAAGCGCATGGTGTCGTAAATAGCCATCCCGGCATAAACCGACCCACCAGGCGAGTTGATGTAGAGCGCAACGTCTTTGTCCGGGTTTTCAGACTCAAGGAATAACAATTGAGCCACAACTAAGTTCGCGGATTGGTCATTGACCGGTCCGACCAAAAAAATCACACGTTCTTTAAGCAGTCGAGAATAAATATCAAAGGCGCGTTCGCCACGCCCCGACTGCTCAATCACCATTGGAATATAACCAAGACCGGTCGGGGTCACAGAGGACCCACCGTGCATGGATGCATAAAAGTCGGTAAAACGTTCCATTTAGGCCGTTCCCATGATTTGATCAAAAGGTACTTGCTCGTCTTCGACCTGCGCTTTTGCCAGAGCATGTTGCACTACGTTGTCTTCCAACACAATGCCCTCTACTTCTGCGCGACGGGCGCGGTCTGAAAGATAATAGCTCACGACTTCAGCAGGTTTCTCGTAGTTGCCCGCGAACTCTTCGATGCGCGCACGCACTTGCTCAGGCTTGGCCTGCAGTTGCGCTTGTTGAACAAGCTCAGAAACCAACAAACCGAGGCGAACGCGGCGCTCGGCTTCTGTGGTGAACGCATCGGCGGGGATAGGCATTTTGTCTGCGTTAGGCACGCCGCGCTGCGTGAGTTCGGCACGTGCAGCTTGCACACGGGCTTGGCACTCGCTGTCGACCAAGGATTTCGGTACATCAAAGCTCACGGCACCAATCAGTGCGTCCATCACGTTGGTCTTGGTACGAGCCAAGGTACGCGCTTTGACTTCACGTTCGACATTGCCGCGGATATCCGCAAGTAGTTTTTCGACGTCGCCCTCTGGCTGGCCGAGTGACTTGGCGAACTCTGCATCAATCACAGGTAAGACGGGCTCGGCCACTTCTTTAACAGTGATGGTGAACTCAGCAGTCTTACCTGCGACGTCTTTACCGGCGTAATCAGCAGGGAATGGCAAAGGAAATACTTTCGTCTCGCCGGCTTTCATGCCGCGCGCGGCAGTTTCGAACTCAGGCAACATCCGGCCCTGACCCAAGACAAACGGGAATGCCTCCGCTTGACCACCTTCGAAAGGCACACCGTCAATGGTACCAGCAAAATCCAGAGTGACGCGGTCTTCGTCTTGTGAAGCACGACCGTCACGCGCAGCGTATTCAACACGCTGTTTACGAAGGATGTCTACGGTGCGTTGTACTTCGGCCTCGCCGACCGTGGTGACAGCACGTTTGATCTTCAGACCCGTCAGATCTGGAACCGTCACAGCGGGATAGACCTCGAACGTTGCAAAGAATGCCAGGGTGCCCTCAGGGGTTCCTTCTGTTTTGGGCTCAAGCTTGGGAGCACCTGCAATACGCAAACCAGCGGTTTCGATTGCTTTGTCAAACGCTTGACCCACTTTGTCGTTAATCGCGTCGTAGCGGATGCCAGGAGCATGGGTGCGCTCGAGCATCGACATGGGCACCTTGCCAGGACGAAAGCCTGGCGCCTTCGCAGTGCGCGCGGCGCGCTTGAGTTCAGCTTGAACAGCTGTTTCGACATCGGCCAACAAGACCGAGAGTTCTATGCGGCGCTCGAGGCCGGAGAGGGTTTCAACCACAGGTTGCATGAAAATCTACCAAACAAAGAGGACGGATAGCGCAAAACAGCCCGCGCCGGATAAAAATACGGAGTGGTGCGAAGGGCGGGACTCGAACCCGCACACCTGTTACGGCGTCAGGACCTAAACCTGGTGCGTCTACCAATTTCGCCACCTTCGCAGTAACCGAGCATTGTAGCGCACACCAGACGTGTTTTCCGTCCCCAATGGGCGGGCAACTGGTTAAAATACGCGGATGAATCCACGCCTTGACAAATTACAGCCCTATCCCTTCGAAAAACTACGTGCGCTGCTCGCCCAGGCAGGCCCGTTGCCCGAGGGGGTCCGCCCTATCAATCTCTCGATTGGTGAGCCCAAGCACGCGGCACCAGAGTGCGTGAAACAAGCCATTATTGGAGGGTTAGCCGGCCTATCTGCCTACCCCCCCACGAAAGGTGATCCAGCGCTGCGTCAGGCGATTTCCACCTGGCTGGCACGCCGCTACGGCATCCCCGCACCGGATCCTGAAACGCAAATTCTTCCAGCCTTAGGCTCCCGGGAGGCTTTATTTGCCTTTGGGCAGGTTGTCCTGGACTCAACGCAAGACGGACTGGTGGTCTGTCCCAACCCGTTCTATCAAATTTACGAGGGTGCGGCGCTCCTCGGAGGCGCGACGCCCTTTTACGTGAACTCAGACCCCGCCAAGAACTTCCGTTGCGACTGGGCAAGCGTACCCGCCGAGGTCTGGAAGCGCACCCAGCTCTTGTTTGTGTGCTCACCGGGCAACCCCGCCGGCGACGTGATGCCGCTGGCGGACTGGAAGCGGCTGTTTGAACTGTCCGACCAGTACGGGTTTGTTATCGCCTCCGATGAGTGCTACTCGGAAATCTACTTGAACGAGTCCTCTCCCCCGCTAGGTGGCATGCAAGCCGCTCACCAACTCGGGCGCACAGACTATAAGAATCTGATGTGTTTCTCGAGCCTGTCCAAGCGCTCAAATGTGCCGGGCATGCGTTCTGGCTTTGTCGCAGGGGATGCGCATCTGATCGCCAAATTTCTGTTGTATCGCACCTACCACGGCAGCGCCCTGTCGCCTGTCGTCTCCACGGCAAGCATCGCGGCGTGGAACGATGAGGCCCATGTGATCGATAACCGTCAGCAGTACCGCGCCAAATTTGACGCCGTGCTGCCGATCTTAGAGCCTGTGCTCGACGTCAAACGGCCCGACGCCTCGTTTTATCTTTGGGCCGGCACACCTGGCCCGGATCCTGAGTTCGTGCGCGATCTCCTGGCGCAAACGGCTGTGACAGTCCTCCCTGGCAGTTACGTGGGACGTACGGTCGATGACGTTAATCCTGGTCAGAATCGTATCCGCATTGCCTTGGTTGCACCGCTGGCTGATTGCGTCGAAGCGGCGCATCGTATCGCAGACTTCGTACAAAAAAACTTCAGTAAAGGTGCACGACGCTAAGCGACGCGCACCCCAATATTTTTTTGCTTTCATTTCTCTTTCTTTTTTATTCAGGATTGTCATGACGACAGATTTGCAAAACACAATCGAGCAGGGTTGGGAAAACCGTGCGAACCTTTCACCCTCCGCCGCCGATGCCAAGGTGCGTGAGGCGGTCGAACACACCATTCTCGCCCTAGACGCCGGCACTCTGCGCGTGGCCGAGAAGTTGAATGGCAACTGGGTCGTGCACCAGTGGATCAAAAAAGCTGTGCTCTTATCCTTCCGTCTCTATGACAATGGCGTCATGGGACAAAAGCCCGTGCAGTTTTATGACAAAGTTCCCCTCAAGTTCGGTGACTTCAGCGAAGCGGACTTCAAAGCCGGCGGCTATCGCGTCGTGCCACCCGCGGTTGCACGACGCGGCGCCTACATCGCGCGCAACGTCGTTTTGATGCCGTCTTATGTGAACATCGGCGCTTATGTCGACGAGGGCACGATGGTCGACACGTGGGCCACAGTCGGCTCCTGCGCCCAGATCGGCAAGAACGTGCACTTGTCCGGTGGTGTTGGCATTGGTGGCGTGCTCGAGCCTTTGCAAGCCAACCCCACCATCATCGAAGACAACTGCTTTATTGGTGCGCGCTCTGAAGTGGTGGAAGGTGTCATCGTCGAAGAAAACTCCGTTTTAGCGATGGGCGTATTCCTGTCGCAAAGCACGCGCATTTACGACCGTGAAACCAAAGAGATTCATTACGGTCGCGTGCCCTCGGGTTCGGTGGTGGTGCCCGGCTCCTTGCCTGCAGCCGATGGCTCTCACAGCCTGAACTGCGCGATCATCGTCAAGCGTGTCGATGCGCAAACCCGTGCGAAGACAAGCATCAACGATCTCCTGAGAGCCTAATGTCGCAAACCCGGGACGCCCTGTGCAGTGTGCGCGACCTCATTCGCTACGGCGTCTCACGCTTTAACGAAACCAAGCTCTTCTTTGGTCATGGTTCGGACAACGCATGGGATGAAGCAGTCTATCTGGTGCTATTTGCCTTGCATTTACCACCGGATCAACTAGAACCCTTCATGGACGCCCGGGTCTTGCCTGCTGAGCGCGAGCGCGCACTCTCCTTAATTGATCTGCGTTGCGAGCAACGGCTTCCCGCTCCTTACCTCACGCATGAAGCATGGCTGCAGGGCTACAAATTCCACGTTGATCAACGTGTTATTGTTCCGCGCTCGCCCATTGCCGAATTGTTAATGAACCACCTCAGCCCGTGGATCGGCGACCCCTACGCGGTAACTGGGATTCTGGATCTCTGCACAGGGTCTGGCTGTTTGGCCATTATTGCTGCCCATCAGTTTCCTGAAGCCTTCGTCGATGCAACCGAACTCTCACGTGATGCGCTAGACGTGGCAGTAATCAATGTCACACAACATGGCTTGGATGACCGGCTCAATCTGCACCTAGGTAGTCTTTACGATCCCTTACCTGTTGCGGCACGCTACGACCTCATCATCAGTAACCCGCCCTACGTCAATAGCGCCTCTATGGGCAAGCTGCCCGCAGAGTACCGACATGAACCACGTCTAGCCTTAGCGGGTGGCGATGACGGTATGGATATCGTGCGCACCATCATCGAACAAGCGCCTGCCCACCTCAGTGAAGATGGCTGGCTTGTGATCGAGATTGGACACGAACGGGCGTTCTTCGAGGCCGCGTTTCCCGAGCTAGAACCCATCTGGCTAGATACCACTGAAGCATCAGACCAAATTCTCTTGCTTAGCCGCGGACAACTGCTGTCGTGATTCGTGCGTCTGGCTTGACGGTGCGACGCGGCACCAAAGTGCTCTTGGATCAAACCGAGTTCGTCGTTCACCCCGGTGAGCGCGTAGGCTTTGTCGGAAAAAACGGTGCGGGCAAATCCACCCTATTTGCGTTGCTGCAGCACGAGCTTGATGCTGACGCAGGAAGTCTAGATGTGCCCTCTGGGTGGCGCATCGCGAGCGTGAGGCAAGAGATTGCCTCAACAACAGACGCCGCACGAGAGTTTGTCATCGACGGCGACACGCATCTTCGCGCACTCCAAGCCGCACGGGCCGCAATCAACGCCGAGCTCGAACAACACCCTACGCGTATCGATGCCTACGGCGCCAAGATCGCAGAGCTTGAATCCGACTTAATCGAGGCGGACGCCTGGACGGCAGCCTCCCGTGCCGAGCAACTACTCGCAGGTCTGGGCTTTACCCCAGCGCAATGGGAGCAACCGGTCGATAGTTTCTCCGGTGGTTGGCGCATGCGACTCGCCTTAGCGGCTGCGTTGATGGCGCCGTCGGAGCTCCTGCTATTGGACGAGCCCACCAACCACCTCGACCTCGATGCCATGCTGTGGCTTGAGCGCTGGCTGGGTGCTTACCAAGGCACTGTTCTACTGATTTCACACGACACTGAATTTCTCGATGCCGTCGCGCAAACCATTCTGCACTTCGATCAAGGCAAGCTCAATCGCTACAAAGGCGGCTATCAAGACTTTGTCTTGCAACGTGCAGAGCGTCTGCGTCAAACCTCGATCGCATACGAACGACAAACGCGCGAGGCGGCTCGGCTTCAAGGCTTTATCGATCGCTTTAAAGCCAAGGCATCAAAAGCCAAACAAGCGCAAAGCCGAGTCAAAGCCCTTGCGCGGATGGAGTTGCTCGCACCCATCCACGCGGAGTCCGGAATCGACATCCGCATCCCCTCTCCAGATGAAATGCCAGACCCCTTGCTCGTGCTCGACGACATGCAGGCCGGCTACACCGACGAGAGCGGTGCGCACATCCCGATTCTCCGCGGCGTCAAGCTGATGGTACGAGGCGGAGATCGTATTGGCATTCTCGGTGTCAACGGCGCGGGCAAGAGCACCCTTGTTAAAACGCTTGCCGGTGAACTCGACGTGCAAGCAGGCAGCCGCAAAGCTTCACGCGGGCTAGAGGTTGGTTATTTTGCGCAGCACCAACTTGATATGTTGGATCTCGATAGCAGCCCACTCCAACATCTCGCACGACTCGCTCCGCAAACCCGAGAGCAGGAGCTACGCAATTATTTAGGCGGTTTCGGTTTTGGTGGGGATCGAGTCATGGACAAGGTCGAGCCCATGTCGGGTGGCGAAAAAGCCCGACTCGCGCTCTCCCTGATCGTTTGGCAAAAGCCGAATCTCTTGTTGCTAGATGAGCCAAGCAACCACTTGGATGTTGAGACGCGCGAAGCACTCACAACTGCACTTGCGGAGTTCGGTGGCAGCATGTTGTTAGTCTCGCACGACAGGCATTTGCTGCGAACCACCGTTGATAGTTTTTGGATTGTTGCCGATGGTGGTGTGCAAGAGTTTGATGGCGACTTAGAAGACTACCGCGATTGGCTTGCTCAACATCAAGCCAACGCACGCAAACAAGATGCACTGGTACGCGGCGCAACCAAGCCCACCGCTCCTGGGGCTGTACCCAGCCAAGATGCGCAAGCCAGTGTCGGCGATCGCAAGAATCAGAAACGCGAGCAAGCACAAGAGCGTCAACGACTCGCGCAATTACGCAAGCCGATTGAAAACAAACTCAAAACAGTTGAAAAAGACTTAGAAACCACCCAAGTACAAGTGCGTGCGCTCGACGAACGCATTGCCGATCCGGATTTGTATGACGACACACGGCGACATGAACGTATGGAGACGCTCGCCAAACACGGCGAACTCACCAAACGCGCGTCAGAACTTGAAGAGCGCTGGTTAAGCTTGCAAGAAGAGCTTGAACAGCTTGAGCTCAGCTCTGAGTAATATCGAGCTTGGCGACACCGAGCGCTAAGGTCTTGGTGCCTACATCCCTAAACTGAATCTGCGCTTGAGCATCGATCCCACTGCCCGCTAAACCGATGATCGTGCCGTCGCCAAAGCGGGCGTGTCTCACGCCTTGTCCCACTCGAAACTGTTGTGACCCAACCGTCACGCCACTGGCGACGCTACGCGGCGCGACCGCTGCAACACTAGACTTGGTGTGCCGAGCGTAGGGATCGAAGCCGCCCCCGCTGCTTTTCCAGCGCGGCTCTGCATCGCTCAAACCCTGCTTGGGTGTTAACCACTTCAAGTGCTCGTCGGGGACCTCGGATAAAAACCTTGAGCGCATCGCGTACCGCGTTTGCCCATGCAACATCCGGCTCTGCGCCAGGCTGAAGTACAACCGCTCTCGTGCGCGCGTAATCGCCACATACATTAAGCGACGCTCTTCTTCCAACCCTGCTTGCTCAAGAATACTGTTTTCGTGGGGAAACAAGCCCTCTTCAATCCCAGTAATAAAGACCGCGTCAAACTCAAGCCCTTTGGCGGCATGCACCGTCATTAACTGCACCGCATCTTGACCGGCTTGCGCCTGGTTATCACCCGCCTCAAGTGCCGCATGCGATAAGAATGCCATCAGTGGTGACAAGCCATCAAAACCTACCCGCAACGCGTCGCTCGCTACTTGCGATGCCGCGTCGTTATCCAGGCCTTCTGCGTCGCCCGCATCCTCCGACGCGGGCGCTTGCAGCGCAACGCCAGCAGGCAGGCCATCTAGGTTAGCCTCTGATACAAAGGCAGCCGCCGCTGTCACAAGTTCTCTTAAGTTTTCAATGCGATCCGCGCCCTCACGGTCAAGCTGATAGTGCGCGATCAATCCGCTTTGATCGATCACGTGCTCAACCATTTCTGTTAGAGGCAAATCGCGCGTCTCTGCTGCCAAGCGCTGGATCATCGTGGCGAACTGCGCAAGATTCGATCCGCCTTTGCCAGCCACACGCGCCACCGCAGACGCCAAGCTCGTGTCATAGGCGCGCGCCTGATCACCCAGTAGTTCAAGCGTGCGTGCACCGATTCCGCGCGGCGGAAAATTCACCACACGCATCCACGATGTATCGTCATCCGCATTCGCCATCAAGCGCAAATAGGCCAAGGCGTGCTTGACTTCTTGACGCTCAAAGAATCGCAAGCCCCCATAGACCTTATAGGCAATCCCAGAGGAGAACAACGCATGTTCAATCACGCGCGATTGGGCATTGCTACGATAAAGCACGGCGATCTGACTGCGATCTCGCCCGTCAGAAATCAGTCCACGTACCTCGTCGACCAACCACTGTGCTTCGAGCAAATCTGTCGGTTGCTCTACGACGCGGATTTGCTCACCCTCGCCTTGTTCGGTCCACAAGTTCTTGCCCAGGCGGCCATTGTTATGGCTAATCAGCGCGTTCGCAGAATCCAGAATATGCCCGAAGGAGCGATAGTTCTGTTCGAGCCGGATCACAATGCCACGTGCGTAGTCCCGCTCAAAGTCAGCCATGTTGCCGACATTTGCGCCGCGAAACGCGTAGATCGATTGATCGTCATCACCCACAGCAAACAAGCTCGCGCCACCGCCAGCCAAAAGCGTCAACCATTTGTACTGTAGGGTGTTGGTATCCTGAAACTCATCAACCAGCACATGCTTGAAGCGACGTTGATAATGACTACGGATCGGCTCATTACGCGCGAGCAACTCATAGGCGCGCAGCAAAAGCTCAGGGAAGTCTACGACCCCTTCGCGCTGACACTGGGTTTCATAGAGGGTATAGATTTCTATTAAGCGTCGCCGAAAACTATCGCTTGCTTCGACATCGCCTGGGCGCAAGCCATCTTCCTTTGCCCCATTGATAAATCGCTGCACATCACGAGGGGGGAATTTTTCATCGTCAATACCATTCGCTTTGAGTAACCGCTTAATCGCCGCGAACTGGTCGGCCGTATCGAGGATTTGAAACGCCTGCGGCAAGCCCGCATCACGATGATGCGCCCGCAGCATACGGTTGCACAAACCATGAAAAGTGCCAATCCACAACCCGCGCGTATCAATCGGCAGAATCGCGGACACGCGCGCGACCATCTCGCGCGCGGCTTTATTGGTAAACGTAACGGCAAGAATTCCCAGCGGGCTGACCTGACCCGTCTGGATCAGCCACGCCATGCGCGTGGTGAGCACTCGGGTCTTTCCGCTTCCTGCCCCTGCCAACACGAGGGCATGCTGTGCAGGGAGTGTGACCGCCTCGCGTTGAGGCGCGTTAAGCTTGTCGATCATGCCGCATAGCGGCGTAGACGCAAGGCGAACTCCTCAAGGCTGGCGATTCCACTTTGTTGTGCGCGCTGGCACCAAGCTTGCAAGTCGTGAAGCAGCTGCTCGCTCGACGACGTAGAGCTATCCCAAAGCTTGACGAGCTCATGACGCATTTGCACCATGGTCGACAGAGATTCATTCAACGAAATCGCCTGATCAATGCGCGCGCGCTCAGCTGGAGCGAGGTTTTCTTCACCACGGCCGAGCCAGTGAGTTGCCGCAGCCAACGCTTGCGCTTTGTCTTCATTGCGCGCGGCCTGCAAACGCGCAAGTTCATCGCGACACGCGGTTTTCATCAAGCCGGTGTAGCGTGCCAAGATTTCATAGCGATGCGCAATCACGCCTTGCAAGGTGCGCTGGTCAATCCCAGTTTTACCCGTGGCTTCCAGTCGCAACTTAGGCGCCACCTTTTTAATCTGCACCAGACCGAGCGCTTTCAAACCAAGAATGTAGACCCAACCGATATCGAGCTCGTACCACTTGCTGGAAAACTTGGCTGAGCTACCAAACGCGTGGTGATTATTGTGCAGCTCTTCGCCACCAATCAAAATTCCCCAAGGGAAGACGTTGGTGCTGGTATCAGGACTTGCGAAGTTACGATAGCCCCAGTAGTGACCAACGCCGTTGACCACACCAGCGGCCCAGAACGGAATCCAGGCCATTTGGATCGCCCAAACGGTCAAGCCAAGTGCGCCAAACAAACTGACATCGATAATCAACATCAACAGAATGCCGCGTGCACTAAATTTGGTGTACACGTTGCGCTCAAGCCAATCATCAGGTGTGCCATGCCCGAATTTGCTGAGCGTTTCAGCATTTTTTGATTCATGGCGATAAAGTTCAGCACCACTAAATAAAACCTTATTAATGCCATACATCATCGGCGAGTGCGGATCCCCTTCACGCTCGCAACGAGCGTGGTGCTTACGATGAATAGCCACCCATTCCTTGGTGACCATTCCAGTGGTCATCCAAAGCCAAAAACGGAAGAAATGCATCACAGCCGGATGCAGATCCAGGCCACGATGTGCCTGACAACGATGCAGAAATATTGTGACGGCCACAATGGTGATGTGCGTCACCACCAAGGTGTAGATCACAACCTGCCACCAGGATGCCTGCAGCAAACCGCCTGCGCCAAACGAAATGAATTCTTTCATGTATCAGTATCAAAAAACGACAAAATAGTCAGGTAGATTTTAGCCTACCCGTCCCCAGCGCCCGCGCAGTGACCTTAAAGTTTTTGCGCAAAATCAACAATCTATAGGATTTTCCACTTTCGCCTGCTTTTTGACAGGCTCTATCTCGGCTAAGTTTTTCTTTCTTTCCATGACAGCCGCAAAAAAACCATCGGTCTGGTGTACGTCGGGACGCAGGCTTAAATAAGGCCCCTCGATCTGAAGCGGCGTACGGGCCGCCAATAAAGGTGCGGCGTCGATCAGCTCAAAGTCTGGATGGTCGGCTAGAAAGCGCACCACTTGATCCTGGTTTTCTTCTGCCAGAAGGCTGCACGTGGCATACACAAGCCGCCCACCTGGTGCCACACAACGTGCAGCGCTCTTCAAAATACGGGCTTGCAAATCGGTTAATTCCGCCAAGCTTTGTGTCGACTGACGCCATTTCAGATCCGGATTACGACGTAACGTACCGACACCGCTGCAGGGTGCATCCACCAACACGCGCTGCGCCTTGCCTGCCAAACGCCGCACTCTCTGGTCGTTTTCGTGGTCGATCGCCACAGGCACCACGTTAGATAGCCCGCTGCGCGCGAAGCGTGGCTTAGCCTTTGCCAGACGAGTCGCAGACACATCGAAGGCGTACAAACGCCCTGTCGAGCGCATCAAGGCACCGAGCAAGAGCGTCTTGCCGCCTGCGCCTGCGCAAAAATCGATCACCATCTCACCGCGCTTAGGACCGACCAGCAAGGCGAGCAATTGGCTGCCCTCGTCCTGCACCTCGATCAAACCATGTTCAAACTGATGCCACTTGTTCATCGTAGGACGACCCGTCAGACGGATACCCCAGGGTGAATAAGGCGTCGCGACCGGCGAATGCCGCACGGCGTTACCTTTTGTGAGGTCGGCGAGCATCTCGTCTCGCTCAGCCTTCAGCGGATTCACGCGGATGTCTAACGGTGCACTTTGATTCAGTGCAGCCACCAAGTTCTCGAGCTCCGGCAAGTCTTTCATGCGTTCATACAACCAGTCAGGCAAGCTGCCACGGACTTCCAAAGGCATCGACAGCTCTTCGATCTGCGCAATACGGTCTAACCAAGCGAGCTCGCCTGGGTCCAGTACAGCGCGTACTTTTTCCGGATCCATGGTCACGATTGCGCCTTGAATCGCTAACCGACGCACGGCATTGCCTACGCCACTTTCAGCAAGTTGCCGATACCGGCGTAAGTGGCGCAAAACGGCATACACCACCTCAGCCACTTCTGCGCGATCCCGAATCCCAAGCTTGGGATGGGCACGAAACCAGTGCGACACCACAGAATCAGCCGCGAAACGCCAAGTCAGCACTTCGTCTAACACCTGACGAATCTGATCCAAGCGAGTCGTCATGACCGGCGCACGCGGCTTGGGAACGTAGGTGGAGACCGGCTTCTCAGCTGCGGGCCCGGCCTCACCTGCGTGTCCACCGAAACCAGCAACGCCGGGCCTGCGCGTGCCGTGAGGCTCAGCCTTCATGAGGCGCTCTGTCGCCGAACCTGGACGCGCCGGACGGGTCGAGCTACCAAGCGCGGCCTGGCGAGCCAGATCTTTTTTGCTGAGACCGGAGGCCTTGGGGGCACGCGCCTGAGTACGACTGGGCGGTTTAGGATTGCTCATTAAGGTTCCGATGAAAATAATCTGTTTTCGATGCCGTCAACCACCACACGTTGATCGGCAAGCAAATGCACACGGCCTTCTGCTAGCCATGTCGCGACCGCGGGGTAAACCTGATGTTCGACCGTCAGCACTCGGGCGGCGAGTGACTCGGGCGTGTCGCCAGTTAAAACTGGCACAACCCCTTGGGCGATGATCGGGCCGTGGTCCAACACCGGGGTGACGAAGTGTACGGTACAACCGTGGCTCTGAACGCCTTTTGCCAGCGCCTGCGCGTGTGTGTGCATTCCAGGGAAGGCCGGTAAGAGCGATGGATGAATATTGATCAGACGCCCAGCGTAGTGCGCAACGAAAACGGGGGTGAGGACACGCATGAACCCGGCAAGCAAGACATAGTCAGGCGAATAAGAGTCGATTTTCTGGGCTAAGGCCTCGTCAAACGCTTCCCGCGAGGCAAAGTCCGTATGGGCCACAACCCCGGTGGCGATGCCCGCGCCTTCGGCCCACGCGACTCCAGCCGCTTGTGCGCGGCTCGCCAAGACCGCCACAACCTCGGCGCAACAGCGGCCAGCTTGGCACGCCTGGACGATCGCCTGCATGTTTGATCCGTGTCCGGAGATCAAAATAACGAAGCGCGCCCGCGAATTAGGGGTGTCTGGCATGGAAATAGACTCTATATGTGGTGCGAAATTGTAAACTGTCGCTTGTGAAAACCTCTTTATGCATTTTTCGGCAAGCGCCGGTCCCGCCGCTCACCCAGCCCAGCGCCTTATCAATTGGCAACTTTGATGGTGTCCACCGAGGCCATCGGGCGATGCTCGACCTCGTTTGTCAGGCGGCCCAAGCACAGGCGCTATGCCCCACGGTGCTCACCTTTTCACCGCACCCGCGTCAGTATTTTGCAGGCATCAACCACCGGCCAGAACTGTCGCCTCCCCAAATCACCGGGCTACGCGACAAAGTCACCGAGCTCGCCGCCGCAGGCATTGAACGCATCATGATCGCGCGTTTTAACCGCGCCATGGCGGAAATGTCTGCACCAGATTTCGTGACACAACTCCTCGTTCGTGAACTCAATACCCGCTGGCTCTTGGTCGGCGAGGATTTCCGTTTCGGTCGACAACGCGGCGGAGACATTGACCTGTTGCGCCGCCTCGGTCACCAGAACGGCATGCATGTCGATGGGCTGGGGGACATCACAGACGCGAAGGGCTCTCGGATATCGAGCTCAGCCGTTCGCGCCGCACTGGCTGCGGGAGATCTTGTCCAGACGGCTCACCTCCTTGGCCGACCCTATGCAATGACTGGCCATGTTATTCATGGCAAAAAACTCGGGCGCACCCTGAACATGCCCACCATGAACATGCGTGTGACCCCGCGTTGCGCGGCGCGCTCTGGGATCTACGCGGTCCTGGTGCACGGCTTGGGCACACAAGCACTTCCAGGTGTTGCCAGCTTAGGCGTACGCCCCACTGTCGAAGATAACGGCAGGATTTTGCTTGAGACCCACCTATTCGATGCCAATATCGACGCTTACGGTAAACTCGTGCGCGTCGAACTCCTGCAACACTTGCGGGACGAAGAAAAGTTTCCCGATTTGCCTACTCTGACCGCCGCCATGCACGCCGATGCCCAGCATGCGCGAGCTTACCTTGCGCGCCATGGACTATAAAAACACTCTGAATTTGCCCGATACACCGTTTCCGATGCGTGGTGACTTGCCTCGTCGCGAGCCCCTCTGGGTTGCGCAATGGCAAGAGAAAGGTGTGTATCAAGCCATTCGCAAAGCCAGCAAGGGCAGACCGACCTTCTTGCTACACGATGGTCCGCCCTACGCCAACGGCGATATTCACATCGGTCACGCCGTCAACAAAATCCTGAAGGACATGGTCGTCAAGAGCCGCAACATGGCCGGCTTTGACGCAGCCTATGTGCCCGGCTGGGACTGCCACGGCATGCCGATCGAAATTCAGATCGAAAAGAAATACGGCAAACACTTGCCTGTGCCTGAGGTGCAAGCCAAAGCGCGCGCGTATGCCCTCGAGCAAATCGAACGACAAAAGAAAGACTTTGAACGACTTGGCGTGTTGGGGGACTGGAAACGTCCCTACATGACCATGAACTTCAGTAACGAGGCGGACGAAATTCGTGCCTTGGGCCGTATTCTGGACAAAGGCTATGTGTTTCGCGGTCTCAAACCCGTGAACTGGTGTTTCGACTGTGGCTCAGCGCTTGCAGAAGCCGAGGTCGAATACGCCGACCGTAGCGATCCCGCCGTACATATTGCGTTTCCTTTTGTGGATCATGCAGGCCTTGCCAGAGCGTTTGGTGTACCGACCGTCCAAGCGGGTGCGATCGTTATCTGGACCACAACGCCTTGGACTATCCCATCGAACCAAGCTCTGAATATTCACCCTGAGTTTGAATACGCGCTTGTGCGCGTCACCCCTGCACCGCCCACAGGCGAACTGCTTCTGATCGCAGCCGATCGGGTTGAGCATTGCTTAAAAGAATGGGGCATGGAGGGCGAGATCATCGCGCGCTGCACCGGCAGTGCGCTCGATCACATTGCGTTCGAGCACCCCTTAGCCAGTTTCGATCCAAGCTACAAGCGCTTGTCGCCCATCTATTTGGGCGACTATGTCACGCTCGACACCGGAACCGGTGTGGTGCACTCCGCACCCGCTTACGGTATTGAAGACTTCCAGTCATGCAAAGCCAACGGTATGAAAGATGCCGACATCCTGAGCCCTGTAATGGGGGATGGTAAGTATGCCTCGAGCCTGGCTGGCTTCGGTGGACTCACTATTTGGGAAGCAAATCCTAAAATTGTTGATGCGCTAAAGGCTGCAGGCACGCTGATCAAACAAGAACCACACAAGCACAGCTACATGCATTGCTGGCGTCACAAGACCCCGATTATTTATCGCGCAACGAGTCAGTGGTTTGCCGGCATGGACCTCACACCCAAAGACGGCGGTCCCTCCCTGCGCGAGAGTGCATTGGCAGCAATCGATGCCACGGCGTTCTACCCGGCGTGGGGTCGCGGCCGACTGCATGCCATGATTGCGAATCGTCCCGACTGGACACTCTCACGGCAACGCCAATGGGGCGTGCCCATGGCGTTTTTTATCCATAAAGAAACCGGTGCACTGCATCCCAACACCCCGGCCTTGCTTGAAGAAATTGCTAAGCGCGTTGAACAAAAAGGGATCGAGGCATGGCAAACACTTGAGCCCGCCGAATTGCTCGGTGAAGCAGATGCCAAGCTGTATGAAAAAAATCGCGACACGCTAGATGTCTGGTTTGATTCAGGCACGACACACGCAACGGTGCTGGGCGGACCAGACAATCAAAACAAAGGCTCGCACGGCGAGCTCACCTGGCCTGCAGACCTGTATCTGGAAGGTTCGGATCAGCACCGCGGTTGGTTTCACTCGTCGTTGCTGACAGGCTGCATGCTGTCAGGTCGTGCGCCCTACAACAGCCTGCTCACCCACGGATTTGTGGTGGATGGGCAAGGCCGCAAAATGAGTAAGTCTGTCGGCAACGTCATCGCGCCACAGAAAGTCTCTGACAGTCTCGGCGCAGAAATCTTGCGTCTTTGGGTCGCAAGCACTGATTACTCAGGCGAACTATCGATCTCAGACGAGATCCTCAAACGCGTGGTCGAAGGCTACCGCCGCATTCGCAACACGCTGCGCTTTTTGCTGGCCAACCTCGCAGACTTCGATGCTGGAAAAGATGCAGTAGCAATCGATGGGATGCTTGAGATCGATCGCTATGCGCTCGCCATGACGGCAACCATGCAAGCCGAAGTGCTTGCTGCCTTCGATCGCTACGAGTTTCAACCTGCGATGTCCAGACTCCAGCACTTTTGCTCGGAAGACCTCGGCGCTTTTTATCTTGATGTGCTGAAAGACCGCCTCTACACGTCCGCCCCGCGCAGCATTGCGCGACGCTCGGCCCAAACTGCCCTCTTACACATCACGCAAAGCTTGCTCAAACTGATGGCACCGGTGCTGTCGTTTACCGCTGAGGAAGCCTGGGGCATGCTGACGCAATCAGCACTCAAGACTGTTCCAGCGATCGGGACAGAGACGATTTTCACGGAGTGCTATCACGCACTGCCCGCGATCACCGACAGTGAATCACTTGCGACACGCTGGAGTCGACTGCGCGAGATTCGTGGACTGGTCATGCGCAAATTAGAAGATTTGCGTACCGCTGGCGATATCGGCTCGTCGCTGCAAGGCGAAGTCGACCTGACTGCAAGCGGCACCGACTTGGCTCTGCTGCAAAGCGTCGCTGAGCAACTGTCTTATATTTTCATCGTATCGCGTGTCGGTGTGCACGCAGGTGCGCAAGCCGACCTCATCATCGCCATCGCACCTTCAGCGCACAAAAAATGTGAACGCTGTTGGCACTGGCGCGACGATATTGGTCAAGATGCCGCACATCCACACATTTGTGGGCGTTGCGTCGCGAGCCTGCAAGAAGCGGCGCAGGGCACCGTCTAAACATAATGACGGCATATCTACCCTCGACGCCATCATCTCAGCCCACGCCTACCTTGCGGCGCTGGCTGGTGCTGGCCGGCGTGTTGATCATCTTGGATCAACTCACCAAACTCTATTTTGATGGCTTACTGCACTACGGCCAGCGTATTGCCGTACTGCCATTTTTTGATTTCACACTGCTTTACAACCCAGGTGCAGCGTTCAGTTTTTTAGCGCAAGCCGATGGCTGGCAGCGCTGGTTCTTTACGATTCTCGGCTTAGTTGCTTCAGTGTTTATTGTATGGATGATGCATAAGAACCGTTCAAATAAACGACTGATGCTTGCTTTAACCTTGATTTTGGGTGGAGCCTTAGGCAACGTCATCGATCGCATCGCCTACGGCCATGTGGTTGATTTTTTGCTTTTTTATTGGAAGGACTGGTACTACCCCGCCTTCAATATCGCCGACACTTGTATCACGCTCGGTGCTATCCTTTTGATTCTGGATGAACTATTGCGCCTTCGGGGTCAGCATGCAAGATCTACATAACAAGCGCATCGTTTTAGGGATGAGCGGCGGAATCGCCTGCTACAAGTCGGCCGACCTCGTGCGTCGCTTAGTCGAACGCGGTGCGCATGTCGATGTCGTGATGACGGATGCCGCGACGCGTTTCATCACCCCAGTTACGATGCAAGCAGTCAGCGGACACCCGGTCTATACCGATCAATGGGATGCTCGCATCGCGAACAATATGCCGCATATTGATCTCAGCCGTGGTGCGGATGCCATCCTGGTCGCTCCCGCCTCGGCTGACTTCATGGCCAAACTGGTGCATGGCCGGGCCGACGATCTGCTCTCTTTATTGTGTCTCGCCCGCGCTTGCCCCTTGCTCGTTGCCCCAGCCATGAACCGTGAGATGTGGCTGGCGGCGCCTACGCAACGCAACGTCGCGCAGCTGCGCACGGACGGCGTCAGCATTCTCGGGCCTGGCAACGGCCAACAAGCTTGCGGCGAAACGGGCGATGGGCGCATGCTCGAGCCGATGGAATGCGTGACTGAACTCACTGCGTTTTTTCAGCCAAAGCCACTAAAAGGCAAGCGTGTACTGATCACTGCGGGCCCAACCATTGAAGCCATCGACCCTGTGCGTGTGATTACGAATCGTTCGTCGGGAAAAACAGGTTACGCACTTGCCCGTGCCGCGTGGGAAGCCGGTGCGCAAGTCACTTTAATCTCGGGCCCCACCGCGCTAGACCAACCTTATGGGGTCGCTCGCACCGTTGTCGATTCAGCACAGCAAATGTACGATGCCGTCATGGCGCATGTCGCGCAACAAGATTTGTTTATTTCCGTCGCAGCGGTAGCGGACTGGCGCGTGGCGAATGCCTCGAGCGAAAAACTAAAGAAAGACGCTGCGGGTGCGCCAAAGATTGAATTTGCGCCGAACCCCGACATTCTCGCGACCGTCGCCGCCCTGCCCAACGGCCCTTGGTGCGTGGGCTTTGCTGCAGAAACCGAAAACCTTGCACAATATGCGGAAGAAAAACGCAAACGTAAAGGCATTGCGATGCTCGTGGGCAACTTAGCACAACATGTCATGGATGCTGATCACACGACCGTTTCGATCTTTGACGACGCTGGCGAACATCGTCTTGCGACAAGCTCGAAACAAGACGTCGCACGACAGCTGATTGAGGCGATCGCAACGCGTATGCCTGCTGTGATTCGCTAGCACTCCCTACACTTCAAGGGCTCTATGCAAGGTTTGATCGATCAAAGTATCCAGTTCATTGAACGCCACCAAGAATGGGCGGGGCTGGTGGTATTTCTGATGGCGCTGGGTGAATCGCTATTTGTGATTGGGATTTTGCTCCCAGCAACCGTCCTTCTGTTTGTCGTGGGTGGGCTCGTCGGGAACGGCTCTCTTCCCTGGGCGGAAGTTCTCTGTTGGGGTTTTTTAGGTGCGGTGATCGGCGATGCGCTGTCGTATTGGTTAGGCTGTTGGGTGGGTCCCCGAGTGCTTCGTTGGCGTTATTTGAAAAGTCACCGTAAACACGTCGCGCGCGCACGCTTGTTTTTCTACCGCTATGGTTTTTTGGCCGTGCTAATCGGACGCTTTCTTGGTCCAGTGCGCAGCCTCATTCCCACAGTCGCAGGCGCCATGGGGATGCCGCAGGCACGCTTCCAATTAGCGAATATTCTCTCGGCGGCTGCTTGGATGCCTGCGCTACTGGCCCCGGGCTACCTTGCTGCGATCAGTATGGATGCCGCAAAACACACGCAACACTCGACCATCTATTCTGCGGTCGCCCTGTGTATTATTGCAGTGGTAATTTGGGTCGCAATCAAACAAAAGCGCGCGGTCCAAGCTCGTCGAAAAGTACCCTATCGTCCAATGCGCTAGAGCTCCTATGAAACCAATTGATGTCAAAATTCTCGATCCGCGCATGCGCGATCAACTCCCAACCTACGCGACAGCGGGCTCGGCCGGCCTTGACCTCAGAGCCTGCCTAGATGAAGCACTGACAATTGAGCCAGGCGCAACACATCTGGTCCCCACCGGCTTAGCCATACACGTGGCTGACCCAGGCTACGCAGCCGTCATCTTGCCGCGCTCCGGACTCGGCCACAAACACGGTATCGTCTTAGGCAATCTAGTCGGGCTCATCGATTCAGACTATCAAGGTCCCTTGATGGTGTCCGCATGGAACCGCAGCCACGTGGCCTACACACTGCAACCTATGGAACGCCTGGCTCAGCTTGTTGTCCTACCCATTGCGCAAGTGCAATTCAATGTAGTGGACGAGTTCGAGCAATCTAACCGCGGCACGGGCGGCTTTGGCAGTACAGGTAAAGCCTGAACGACCAACAAGCAGTCTGTGTAAGTTGCCCTACTGACAGCTTGCGCCCTGGGGGGCCGCACGGCGCATCAGCATCTGTGCAATGTGCTGAGAAAGTTCTTGCACATTGCGCTGCTGACCGAGCACGAGTGCCGTCACACCAACCTCCACAGGCTGCGTCAAACGCGTAAAACACGTGAGCGCAGGCTTACCACCCGGAAACTGCACGCGCCAGGCGGCACTCAGTGCTACCTGTTGCCCCGGCACCATATCGAACCGCTGCACATCCACAAAGATCTGCGTCACTTTACTATCGCGTGCACCAACCGCCAGATTCTGCACAGGCGGCCTACCCAAACGCGCTTCCAGGCCCTGTGATAGCGCGGTCTGCATCTGTGCCCCTAACGGTGCAGACCAAAGATCGTCACTTAAAAGCAGCAAATGCCCTGCTTTTTGTTGCACCACGATTGCATTGCGGTCAACCTGCGCGGGCACGCTCACCGCATTTAAAGCATACGGCGCAACGCCGGGTGCATCGGATGGCGCGTGCGTCGCTTGAGGGCTGCTCAACGTGTAGTAAAGGGGCGGCGGACTTGCACACCCCCCTAAGACAACACAGCCCATCACAATCCATGCTCGCATCATTTTGCTGGCGCTCCTAGTGTGTCCCTTGAGTACGGCTGAGAACTGCGTCCCCTAATCAGCGAATCCGGATTGGCACTCAAGGATTCGGTTAAGTTTGTCAAAGACTTCAGGCTGCGCTTGAGGTCTTCAAGCATGGTTTCGGTGCTGGTCACGACAGGGCTTCCCGGCGCAATGAGGCTATTAAGATTCTTGGTGGCGCGCTCAATCTCATTGAGCGTACTGGCCAATTTAGGGGTCACACTCTTATCCAAATTAACGCTAAGCACCCGAATTTGCTTAATCATCGTATCCAACTCATTGCCAATTGATTCAAAAGGAATCTTATCGAGCTTGGCAACAATACTCGTGACCTGCTGCTGCAACTTATCTAAATCGTCCGAGGCAAGGGTCGGCATCCTAAAAGGGACCTCGGCGACAGGTGTTTCGCCGAGCGCCGCCTGCGGGAAACTCGCTAACGTGACATACAGCTGCCCGGTCAGAATGTTTGAAGTGCGTAATTGCGCACGCAACCCTCTATTGACCAGCGTGGCTAAAGACTCCGCGAGATCCTGAGGCGTGCTTTCCTTCAAGCTCATATCGGTATAAACCTTACCCAATCGCTCAGGATACAAGGTCGCCTCTACTGAAGTAAAAAACTGTCGTGTCATGATGTCTAAATCCAACACGACCGAATTGATGACACCGATGTGTACACCATGAAAATCAACCGGCGCACCAGCTTTTAATCCACGTGAAGGCTGATCAAAGCGCATCAAAATCGGGATGGCCACTCCCTCCGGTACCATCTCAGCCGAACGACGCGAATCATAAAGTTTGAACACATACTTATCATCTTGAAGGGCGCGCGCTTTTCCGAACGAGGAGAAAGACAAGCCGCCCGCAATAATCGACACAAGCGACTGCGTATTAATCTGCATCCCGTCCGTTGATAACGTGACATCAAAACCACTCTCGTCCCAGAAACGAGTACTTGCATTGACATAGCTATCGTAGGGAGCATCGATAAAAATATCTAAATCAACTGCCTTGCTCTCCTCAGCGAGCCGATAACCGGTCACTAGTCCCACTTGTATGCGTCGATAAAAGATCGGTGAGCCTGCGGATAAAGAGCCAAGGTCGGGTGCGCGCAAAACAAAACGTTTACCAGGACGATCACTGGCTATCGGTGGAGGCTGCTCCAGGCCTACGAAATTTTTCTTGGTTGGCTTTGCGTTGCGGGACTTCGCTGTGTCGGCTTCGATATAGGAGCCGGAGATAAGCGTTGACAAACCTGAGACTCCACCCAAACCAATACGTGGCCTCACAACCCAAAACGTTGCGCCCTCATGAGCAAAAACTGTGGCATCGTCAGTCAACTCAACATCGACGAGCACGTTATCAAGCTTATCGCTAAGACGAATATCTTTAACAGTCCCTATAACAACGTTGCGATAACGCACTTGGGTCTTACCTTCCTCCAGACCCTCAGCGCTTTGAAACGTGATCGTGATTCGGGGACCTTGTTTGGAAAGCGTGCTCCAGATAATGGAGGCGCCCACCACTGCAGCGACGATCGGAATCAACCAGACCCAGGCCAGATTGCGCTTGGGTCGATGACCTACGCGCGGCAACGGCTTTGCTGACACAGAAATGGACTGCTCCGGCATGCCGGACTCCTTCAGGGTTGAACGGATAAATGCTTACGGTGGCCTGCCCGTCGCCAGGCTAAGCGGGGATCGAAACTGATCGCTGCGAGCATCGTCAAGACCACAACAGCGCCAAAGGCAACCGCACCTGCACCCGGCTGAATACTCAATAACGCACCAAAACGCCCTAGTGCGGACAGAAGAATAACCACAAATACGTCCAACATGGACCACTGACCAATAAATTCCACCACAGCGTACAACTGGGTGCGTCTGCGCAAGGCCTGCCCATTTTTCTGTTGCGCCAACCAGACCAGAGTACCCAGGCATATCAACTTGAAAGAAGGCACAACAACGCTTGCGACAAAAACCACCAACGCAATGTCCCACGAACCCATCCCTACGAGTTCAATGACGCCACCCATAATCGTGTGCGCGGATGCTCCTGTGAAGGCCGCTATGCTCATAATGGGCAGCAAATTGGCCGGAATGTACAAGATCAAGGCTGCGAGCAACAACGCCCAAATCCTCGAGAATTGGGCCGGAGATGGTGGACCCTGCTCGTGTGCAGGCCCGACGGGCAATGCCGCATCAAACGCTATCGTCCGCAATCTAAAGGCCGACAGACGAGAAAGTGCGGTAATCAGCACAGCAGAGACCGCTGTCGCAAACAAACCTACGCCAGGGACAAGCGTCGCTAAGCCGGCGAGCTTTACAACCGAAACCAGAGCACCCATCAAAAACACAGGGACCATACACCAGGGCTTGATCCGCTCTAACAAGTCGAGCGAGCGATCAAAGTACATAGGAAGCCGACCGCTCGCTAACCAGCACAGGACCCACGCAAGCACACCAAGGTGGAGCGCTGGTAGTACAAACCCCGCCGCTAGTGTGAGTAGCGCAACCTCTGGGTAACCTGTCCGCCACGTAATGACGATCGCATCAAAAAAAGACGCTGGCTGCGAAGCGCCCTGCACCACCAACGTTGCAACCGGGTAAGCATTGGCCAGAGCCAAGGTCAGAATTGCTGCACACACGACAGCGAGCCATGCGCCGGGCGTGAACGTTGCATAGGACTCCAGAACATTGTCGCAACGCACGCACTGCGCCCATTGGCCCGGGCCGAGTTGAGGACGCTGATAAGACGCGCCGCAATGATGACACGCTAGTACCAGCGGCTGCATTGTCATTAATGCACGAGTTCAGCTTCCTGATCAGAACCCTTAGGCTTATCAGGTGACTTGGTGTCAAAAGTCAGTACCACCTTTCCGTCCGCGTCAATGTCTACAAGCACCGAGCCGCCATCCACCAACTTGCCAAACAGCAACTCATCGGCCAGTGCACGGCGCAAGGTATCTTGAATGAGACGCTGCATCGGACGCGCTCCCATCAGAGGATCAAAGCCATGCTTACCCAAATGCGCACGCAAGGCGTCTGTAAAGGACGCGTCCACACGCTTCTCATGGAGTTGATCTTCGAGCTGCATCAAGAACTTATCCACCACGCGCAGAATGACATCCTCATTGAGCGACGCGAACGGCACAATCGCATCCAACCGGTTGCGGAACTCCGGTGAAAACATCCGTTTAATGTCGGCCATTTCATCGCCGCTCTCGCGGGTATTGGAAAAACCAATGTTGGGTTTATTGAGCGCTTCCGCCCCAGCGTTTGTCGTCATAACCAAAATCACGTTCCGGAAATCAGATTTCCTTCCGTTGTTATCAGTCAGCGTGCCGTGGTCCATTACCTGCAGCAATATATTAAATACATCCGGATGTGCTTTTTCAATTTCATCCAAAAGCAAGACGCAGTGTGGCTGTTTAGTCACCGCCTCAGTCAGCAGTCCGCCCTGATCAAATCCAACATACCCAGGTGGCGCGCCAATCAGTCGCGAAACCGTATGACGCTCCATGTACTCAGACATATCGAAACGCAGCAACTCGACACCGAGCGTGAACGCTAATTGCCGAGCAACCTCTGTTTTACCCACACCGGTTGGGCCAGAGAACAAAAATGCACCAATTGGCTTTTCAGGGCGACCGAGACCGGAGCGCGCCATTTTGATCGCAGCAGCAAGCGCTTCAATGGCGTTATCCTGTCCGTAAACCACCGTTTTCAAGTCGCGCTCAAGCGTCGCTAACTTGCTACGATCATCGCTCGAGACCGTTTGCGGCGGAATACGCGCGATCTTCGAGACAATTGATTCAATCTCTGTCTTACCAATCACTTTCTTTTGTTTCGACCGAGGCAATAAGCGCTGCGCAGCACCCGCCTCATCAATCACATCGATCGCCTTATCAGGCAAGTGGCGGTCATTAATGTGTCGCGCCGAAAGCTCTGCAGCCGCAGTCAATGCAGCACTCGAATACTTCACGCCATGATGCTCTTCAAAGCGTCCCTTGAGACCTCGCAAAATCTGAATGGTTTGCGCGACCGTTGGCTCAACCACATCGACCTTTTGGAAGCGACGCGACAACGCAGCGTCTTTTTCAAACACGCCACGAAACTCTGTGTAGGTCGTCGCGCCAATGCAGCGTAACTGGCCAGAAGAAAGCGCAGGCTTGAGTAAGTTAGACGCATCGAGCGTACCGCCCGAAGCCGAACCCGCACCGATCAAGGTGTGAATCTCATCAATAAATAAAATAGCCTGAGGATTATTGCGTAGCTGTTTAAGCACACCCTTGAGCCTTTGCTCAAAGTCTCCGCGATATTTTGTTCCTGCGAGCAAGGCCCCCATATCCAACGAGAACACCTGTGCGTCTTGCAACACCTCAGGCACCTCTCCCTGGGTAATGCGATACGCCAGACCTTCAGCAATCGCCGTTTTGCCAACACCGGCTTCGCCAACCAACAGAGGATTATTCTTGCGCCGACGGCAGAGCGTTTGAATGACTCGCTCGACTTCGTACTCGCGCCCAATCAAGGGATCAATGCGCCCAGCGGTTGCCGCGGCGTTTAAATCTTGCGTATACAAATCCAAAGGAGACTGCTTTGGCTCGCCTTGCTGCTCTTCAGCACCTCCTTGCTGTTCCTTATTCGTTGCAGGCGCCTCACTCGAGGTTTGCTTGCTGATGCCATGCGACAAAAAGTTCACGACATCCAAACGCGATATGCCCTGCTGTTGCAAGTAGTAGACCGCGTGCGATTCTTTCTCGCCAAAAATCGCAACCAGCACATTCGCGCCCGTCACGGGTTTTTTGGATGCGCCCCCTGCCGAAACATGCATGATTGCGCGCTGAATCACACGCTGAAAGCCTAGCGTGGGCTGCGTATCGACTTCGGCACCGGCCGGGATAACGGGCGTGTTGTCCGTGATGAATTTACGTAGATTGCTACGCAACTCGTCGATGTTCGCCGCACAGGCGCGCAACACTTCAATTGCCGCAGCGTTATCGAGTAGCGAGAGCAACAAATGCTCAACGGTGATGAATTCATGACGCGCGGAACGCGCCTCGACAAATGCCATATGCAGACTTACTTCAAGCTCTTGGGAAATCACATTTCCTCCGACATGCTTTCAATTTGAAACACCGTTAATCTGCATTCTATGCTTTTCAGAAAAGAATAATTGCATGACACGTAAAAACCTTTTTCCTTGAGCGGAATCACTTGTTCAAGAACCTTCATTTTGTTAGGCATCGCCGGCGGGCTCCATGACACACTGCAAGGGGTGTTGGCGGGCACGGGCAAACTGCGCCACCTGAGCGATGCGGCTGGCCGCAATATCGTGCGGGTAAACCCCACAGATGCCCTTTCCTTCGTGGTGTACTTGCAACATGATGCGCATCGCCTCTTCTTGGCCCTTGCCGAAGAACTTTTGCAGGACCTGCACAACGAACTCCATCGGGGTGTAATCATCATTGAGCAAAAGCACTTTGTACATAGGAGGCGGAGCCGTTTTAGCGGTTTGTTTTTCCACTACGAGATCGGGCGGCAAGGACGTGCGGGTGACCATAAGGGGTGACAATTCTATTGAGAGAAAATAAGGTTTTTTTTAACAGACTTAGTAATAAAGCCACAAATGTAGGTTCATGTTAGGCAAACCGATACTTGACGAATTCATCAAACCTGCCCAATATCGCATCACACTCAAGAAATTTTGGGTCATTGGGTATCAAATGCTAGGGCTTAGGGCATCATCATAATCTCGAGCGTGCGATTTGATTTGTATAAACTTAAGAAGAGGCAGTCGGCATGTCAGATTCGACGAGTACTGGCCCTAAGGTCACCGGAACGGTTAAGTGGTTTAACGACGCAAAAGGTTTCGGGTTCGTAACACCAGACGATGGTGGTGAGGACTTGTTTGCACACTTTTCGGCAATTCAGATGAATGGTTTCAAAACACTGAAAGAAGGCCAAAAAGTAGCATTCGAAGTCACACAAGGCCCTAAAGGCAAACAAGCGACTAATATTACTGCCGCTTGATAGACAAGGGGTGAATAACCCCTCGGATACTGTTGATGTGTAAATGGCTCTGCCTTCTTAGACAGCGCAGCCTTCGGGCTGCGCTGTTCTTGTTGCTTGTCGGTCTTGCTATGATCGGAGCACCTCCTGCGGCGAACGCACAGACGGTTGTGCCGTTACCTGTAAAACAGCTCACGGTTGGGATGCATGTGATTCGTGCCGAGGTTGCGTCCAACTACGAGAACCGAGCCAGAGGATTGATGTACCGAAAAGAGCTCGCACCCAACGCAGGCATGCTTTTTGTGTTCCCCTACCCTGCAGTCCAATGTTTCTGGATGCGCAACACCCTGATCCCTCTGTCGATTGCCTTCATCGCCGATGACGGGATGATCATCGACATCGTCGACATGGCTCCCATGACAGAAAACTCACATTGCTCGAGCGCCCCAGTGCGGCTCGCACTCGAGATGGAGCAAGGCTGGTTCGCTAAACGTGGCATCACGATAGGCAAAAAAATAGGCGGATTGCAATAATCCGCCTACCGATTGCACGTCGTTGAGTCTTACACGCGCTCGACAATCAACGCGATGCCTTGACCCACCCCGATACACATAGTGCACAGTCCGTAGCGCCCGCCAGTCTGCTCAAGCTGATGCACGGCAGTCATCACTAGACGCGCACCGCTCGCACCAAGAGGATGACCCAACGCGATGGCGCCACCGTTTGGATTCACCCGTGGATCGTTATCTGTGATTCCAAGCAGTCGCAATACGGCCAACCCTTGCGCAGCGAACGCTTCATTTAATTCGATCACATCCATTTGCGCCATCTTCAGGCCAGTCATGGCAAGCACTTTCTCAGAGGCAGGGCCTGGACCAATACCCATAATGCGCGGTTCAACGCCAGCCGTGGCCATCGCGACCACGCGCGCACGAGGTGTGAGTCCATGTTGCTTAGCTGCTTGTTCACTGGCGATCAACATCGCCACCGCACCATCATTGACCCCCGACGCATTACCCGCAGTGACTGAGCCGTCCTCTCTCACGACGCCTTTCAATTTCGTAAGTGCCTCGATACTGGTTTGACGCGGGTGTTCATCTTTCGCGACCAAAATTGGATCGCCCTTCTTCTGGGCAATCGACACTTTTACAATTTCGCTATCAAAGAATCCAGCCTGTTGTGCAGCAGCCGTTTTCTCTTGACTCGCCATCGCAAACAAGTCCTGATCTTCTCGAGAGACCTTAAACTGAACCGCAACATTCTCTGCCGTCTCTGGCATCGAATCTACTCCGTACTTCGCCTTCATCAACTTATTGACGAAACGCCACCCAATCGTCGTGTCAAAAATAGAGGCGTTGCGGGAAAATGCTGAATCCGCCTTACCCATGACAAAAGGCGCGCGTGTCATGCTTTCCACACCGCCCGCCAACATTAGGGACGCATCCCCCGCCCGAATCGCACGCGCGGCGGTGCCAACGGCGTCCATCCCTGAGCCGCACAGTCGATTGATCGTGCCACCAGGCACCACATCTGGTAGACCAGCAAGCAGAGTCGCCATACGCGCGACGTTGCGGTTATCTTCGCCTGCCTGGTTGGCGCAACCCATCAGTGCATCATCAAGCTTTGACCAATCGACCTTGGCGTTGCGTGCCGCAAGCTCCCGAATCGCAATCGAGAGCAGATCATCGGGCCGAACCGACGCAAGCGCGCCACCATAGCGACCAAACGGTGTACGAATCGCATCACAAATAAAAGCATCGATTGCCATGACCTGTTCCCCAATGTTGTAAGAATTTTCAATTGAGGAATCTTAGCGCATCAAGCAAAAAAAATGCCGGCACAAGGCCGGCATCGATCGGACAGAAAGTGGTTAGCCGAAATTCTTAGCCGCGAACGACCAGTTCACGAGGCTCCAGAAGCTTTCGAGATACTTGGGGCGCGCATTACGAAAATCGATGTAGTAGGCATGTTCCCAGACGTCACAGGTCAACAAAGGTACATCAGTCGTTGTCAAGGGCGTCGCGGCGTTGCTGGTGTTGACGATATCAACCGAACCATCAGGCTTTTTAACGAGCCACGTCCAGCCAGAGCCGAAATTGCCAGCCGCTGACTTATTGAAAGCTTCTTTGAACGCAGCAACGCTGCCCCATTTGGCATTAATCGCATCAGCAAGCTTGCCGGTTGGCTCGCCACCCGCATTGGGCGCCATGCTGTTCCAGTAGAACGTGTGGTTCCAAATTTGCGCTGCGTTGTTGAATACGCCACCCGAAGATTTCTTGACGATTTCTTCAAGGGAAGCGGACTCAAACTCAGTACCTGGGATTAAGTTGTTCAGGTTGGTCACGTAAGTCTGGTGATGTTTGCCGTAGTGGAACTCGAGCGTTTCTTTCGAAATGATCGGAGCCAAGGCATCCATGGCGTAGGGCAGAGCTGGAAGTGTGTGGGCCATTGCTGCAAATCCTCTTGAAGGTAGGTAAAACGAACAGGCTAATCATATTGTATCGGACACCGAATGATGCGGCACGCATCCCATAATCGGTTAAGGGTTAAGGTCGGACGTCTTGAACGTCAACGGTGATGCCGCCTTCTGAAAGCGTCACATCCAGCTGTGCGCCGAGCTTTAGGCTTGCGGCTTGCCGCACAATCTCCCCCTGTTCATTGCGCACGATGGCGTAACCACGCGCCAGAGTATGCGACGGGCTCAGCGCACGCAACTGGGCCTGCACCGCCCCCAGTCTTGCCGTGTTGTCTGCACTCGCACGCTGCTGCGCGGCAACCATAGCGCGCGCGGCGCGGGCAAGTCTGGCGCGGGGCGGCGATAAGTCTGGCAACTGGCCTTGCAGACGATCATGGGCACGAACAGCCAAGGCCGCTCTGCGCTGCGCGGTCTGTTGCCAAACCGCTTGCAAACGAAATTTTAGTCCGCTCAAACGCTCCGCCTGATGCCTTAAGCGATCACCTGGCGACACCACGGCCGCAGCAGCGCGGTCCAGACGCTGGGCCAACCGCTCAAGTTTGCGTTGCACCTCGCGGTTGAGTTGATCAGCCAAGCCCTCGACTTCAGCCAAGAGTGCCGCACGCGTCATACAAACGAGCTCTGCAGCCGCGGTGGGGGTTGGCGCGCGAACATCAGAGACGAAATCTGCAATCGTGAAGTCTGTTTCATGGCCAACGCCAGACACGACCGGCAAGAGGCTGGAGGCAATATCACGCGCTAACCCTTCGTCGTTAAAACTCCAGAGGTCCTCAATACTGCCCCCCCCTCGTACCAAGAGAACCACATCGACCTCCTGGCGCTCGTTTGCTTGGGCCAGGGCTTGACGCAGCTGCAATGCCGCCTCAGCGCCTTGCACAGCGGCGGGGTAGATCACCACAGACAGGTGGGGCGCACGGCGCGCCAACGTCGTCAGCACGTCACGCAAAGCGGCGGCCGCCAACGACGTCACAATCCCGACCGCGCGTGGATAGTGCGGCAATGGACGCTTTTGCTCGGAGTCGAATAAGCCCTCGGATTCAAGCTTGGCTTTGAGGGCAACAAACGCCTCAAAGAGCGAGCCCAAACCGGCTCGCCGCATTTGGTCAACCTGCACTTGGTATTCACCACGCGCTTCATACAGTGTGACTCGACCCCGAATTTCAACGGAATCGCCCGACTTAGGAGAAAAGCCCACGGCAGAAGCTCGCCCCCTGAACATCACTGCCCGGACGGATGCCGCATCATCCTTTAAAGTGAAATACCAATGCCCTGACGCTGCCGGCGTAAAGTTGGAAATCTCACCGCGCACCCAACTCACATCAAAGCTTTGCTCGAGCAAACGCGAAACAGCGCGATTTAACTCACTAACTGACAAAATATCCCGCGTCTGGCCTACGTTTTCTGTCTGAAATTCTTTATTCATGAGGCTCTTGAAGGCATATATGTCCACAAACGCAATAAAATCGTAATAAGTCATTGTGACATAATAAAAACTAGCCACACGTACTAAACTCAATTACAATTCAATCATAACCAATTGAATTAATTGAATTAATTATCAACGTTTCAAAAATTGCTCATTTTTTGATCAATTGATGGATACCCAACGTTTTCCGTCATTTACGAAGATACTCACATAATTATCCACAAGTTCTGTGGATAGATTTATCACCCCTCCAACGAGGTATGTTTTGCACTCAATCGTTATTCAGGCTGGTTGGCCAATTTGGCTGTTAATTCTCGTTTCAATCGCAGGGTTAGCGATTGTGATCGAGCGCACGCTAAGCCTGCAGCCTCGCCGCATCGCTCCCCCTGAGCTTACCAATCAAGTATTACAGATGGTCCGGGCGCATGCCGACCAGCCTGAGGCCATCGAAAAACTCCGTCAGTCCTCTGCGTTAGGCCAAGTGCTCGCTGAAATCCTTAGCCGCCGTGATCTCCCCGCCAACGAACTGCGCCTGGTCGCCGAGGACGCGGGGCGTGATGTGGCCTTTGAACTCGAGCGCTACCTCCCCGCCTTGGCGACGGTTGCCACGATAGCTCCGCTGCTTGGTCTTTTCGGTACCGTCATCGGAATGATCGAAATCTTCGCCGCTTACCGGCCAGATGGCTCAGACCCGACCGAGCTCGCTCGGGGCATCTCAATCGCGCTCTACAACACTGGTTTTGGCATCCTGATCGCGATCCCCGCAGTGATCGCGCATCGGCATTTCAAATCTCGCGTCCAAGCTCTGCTTGTTCAAATGGAGCAGTCCGCGCGCAAGGTCGTCGCAAGTCTGCGCGAGAACCAGACGCGATCATGAACTTTCGCACCGCAAATCCGAACGATGACAGCCCAGACATCAACCTGATTCCGCTGATCGATGTGTTGCTCGTGATGTTGATTTTTTTGGCTGCCACCACCACCTTCACTCGCCAGCAAGCGATCAAAATCAATTTGCCGCAAGCGAATGCAGAGGTCACTGACACGCTGCCTATTGAGCTCGCCATCTCGCAAGATGGCCGCTTTGCCGTCGCAGGCAAGATCGTCGAGAGCAGCGAATTAGCAGCGGCCCTCAAATTCGCCGCACAGCATCTGGATCCGCCGATTGTGCTGATCCGGGCCGACAGCCTTGCACCTCATCAGTTTGTTGTGTTTGCGATGCAAGCCGCACGCGAGGGCGGTATCGGACGCGTGCAGTTTGCGACACAGGCTAGAGAGTGAAAGCACTCAGCCTCGGCCCGGCCCTGGTGGGATGGCTGCATCGGCAGTGGCTGCGCCGGGGACTCTGGGCTTGGGTCATGGCGCCGTTTTCATTGGTGGCGTACCTCGTATTAGCGATTCGCCGCATCAGTTTGCGTATCATCGCGGCACAATCGCCTCGCGCGCCCGTCCCAGTCATCATGGTCGGTAACCTCTACATCGGAGGCACGGGGAAAACACCGGTCGTGATTGCGCTCGTTGAGCAACTTCGCGCTAAAGGCTGGCACCCTGGCGTGATCAGTCGTGGCTACGGCGTCCAAGCGGGCGCACACGCATTGACCGGTTGCGGTACCGTCGATGCCGCACGGTTTGGTGACGAACCTGCTCTCATCGCGCGCGAATCGGGCGTGCCCGTCTCTGTGCACCCAAACCGACGACTTGCCTGGCAAGCGCTGTTGAAAGACTACCCCCAGACAGATGTCATTGTTTCAGATGATGGATTGCAACATGCCACCCTCCTGCGTGACATCGAACTCGTGGTTCAAGACACGCGCGGTGTCGGTAATGGTTGGCTGTTGCCCGCAGGGCCTCTGCGGGATCCTCCGTCAAGACTGCGCACCGTCGATGCACTGATCACTCGCTTGACTCACGCAGAGCGCGCCCCGCCAAGCAACGGTTGGGCGCAAAAAGAACTTGAAGCGAGGATGAGTATTTCTGGTTTTAAACAGCTCGCCAGCGAGCAGCGACTGAGTCCGAGCGAGTTCCTTGCGTTCTGCGCAAATAAATCAGTCTATGCCTACGCAGGTATTGGTGCGCCGGAGCGTTTTTTTGCCGATCTACGTACGCTCGGTTTGCCCCTTGAACGCACCGCCGCTCTACCGGATCACCACACATTCACCCCGACGACACTTTGCGCGCCACAAGCCGATATCGTGATCATCACTTCCAAAGATGCCGTGAAGTGCGAAGCCCTCTCCGATGACAAAATCTGGGTTGCACAGGCGCTCAGTACCTTTTCAGACCGACAGTTCGCGCAGTGGCTTGACGAGCGCCTCAAGCAAATACAGACAGCACTGCACTGAGTGTTTACAATAGCGCTATGCAAACTCGCCTCCTCGATCTTTTAGTCTGCCCTCTCTGCAAAGGGCGTCTATACCCAAATCCGGACCACACTGAACTGGTCTGCAGAGTAGATCGTCTTGCCTTCCCGGTTCGCGATGGTGTCCCTGTGATGTTAGAAGCCCAGGCGCGCGCGCTCTCGGCGCAAGAACCCGAATTCCCCGCCTGAGCCGGCGGAACAATTTTCATGCTCGCCTTTACGGTCATCATTCCCGCTCGATACGCCTCCAGCAGACTGCCCGGGAAAATGCTTGCCGACATTGCGGGCAAGCCGATGGTGATTCGGGTTGCCGAGCAAGCCGCTCAATCCCAGGCAGCGCGCGTTGTTATTGCGACAGACCATCACGCGATTGCGCAGGCTTGCCAGGCGCACGGTGTGCAATACCTCATGACTCGAGCAGAACATCCCTCTGGCACCGATCGGCTAGCAGAAGCCGCGACCGCGCTTGCACTGACCGACGATGCGATTGTCGTCAACGTACAGGGAGACGAACCGTTAATCGACCCCGCACTCATTGATCAGGTGGCAGCACTCTTGGCGTCTGACAGCAAAGCCGCCATCGCCACCTGTGCCGCGCCGATCATCGATGCCGAGGCCTTGTTTAATCCCAATATCGTGAAGGTCGTGTGCGACCGCCAAGGCCGCGCATTGTATTTTTCCCGTGCGCCCATTCCATGGCACCGAGATGCACTCGCGGCCGGTGAGCGCATCCTGGCGCCCAAGCTTCCTGCCAAGCACCACATCGGACTGTATGCCTTGCGCGTCAGTTTTCTTAAACTATTCCCCACTCTCGCGCCCGGCACTCTTGAGCAAGTCGAGTCGCTTGAACAGCTACGCGCCATGGAACATGGCTATCCCATCGCGGTTTTACCCCTTTTGAGTCACCCGGGCGCCGGGGTCGACACCCCTCCCGACCTCGAGCGTGTGCGACGAATCGTGGCACAACGAATTAACCCCTCAGGGTAAGCGCTTAGCGCAGCCCTCTGCACCCCCTGCTGCAATGCGGCATAATATCAACCGTCTTCTCTACTTAATGCTTCAGGAGTTCACATGCGTCTCATCCTGCTTGGACCCCCAGGCGCCGGCAAAGGCACGCAGGCGGCGTTTATCACTGAACACTACGGTATTCCACAAATCTCGACAGGCGATATGTTGCGCGCGGCTGTCAAAGCCGGCACACCCTTGGGCGTAGCCGCAAAAAAAATTATGGATGCCGGCGGATTAGTATCCGATGACATCATCATCGGTTTAGTGAAAGACAGATTGCAGCAAGCGGACTGTCAAACCGGTTATCTATTCGACGGATTCCCACGTACGATTCCGCAGGCCGATGCACTGAAGCACGCAAAGGTGGGATTAGATTTCGTGGTCGAGATCGCCGTGCCCGAAGAGGACATCATCGAGCGCATGAGCGGGCGACGCGTGCACCCCGCGAGCGGGCGCAGCTACCACCTGCGTTTCAATCCGCCAAAAGTTGCAGAGCACGATGACCTAACCGGCGAGCCGCTCGTGCAACGCGATGATGACAAAGAGCAAACCGTTCGTCATCGCCTTCAGGTTTATCGGGATCAAACACGCCCGCTCGTCGACTACTACTCTGCTTGGGCCTCGACCGACACGAACGCGCCACGCTACCGCAAAGTTCAGGGCGTTGGTTCTGTAGACGACATCAAACACAAAATTTTTAAAGCGCTTGTTTAACGCCTATCCCTACCCCTTTTTTCTACTGCAAAGCATCACCAAAATTTATGGAAATCAAAAACAAAGTCTTCATCGTCACAGGTGGCGCCTCGGGCCTAGGCGCTGGCACAGCCAAGATGCTGAGCCAACACGGCGCACGTGTTGTGCTGGCTGACGTACAAGACGAAGCCGGCCAAGCCCTCGCGACCGAGCTTGGACAACACTACATTCACTGCGATGTCACACAAGAAAAAGACGCCCAGGCAGCGGTCGCTGCAGCCTTAGCGCTTGGCAAACTCTTCGGGCTCGTGAACTGCGCCGGCATTGCGCCAGCCGCCAAAACGGTCGGTAAAAATGGGGCGCATCCGCTCGACATGTTTCAAAAAGTCATCAGTATCAACCTGATCGGCAGTTTCAACATGATTCGTGTCGCAAGCGAGGCCATGAGCAAAAACGACCCCGAGCCAACCGGCGAACGCGGCGTACTCATCAACACCGCATCGGTTGCCGCCTACGATGGGCAAATCGGACAAGCCGCCTACTCAGCCTCAAAGGCGGGTGTCGTTGGCATGACCTTACCTATTGCGCGTGACCTAGCCCCTCTAGGTATTCGCTGCTGCACCATTGCTCCCGGCATTTTTGGTACACCGATGATCTTTGGCATGCCACAAGCTGTGCAAGACTCGCTCGCCGCGAGCATCCCGTTTCCCTCAAGACTGGGACGTCCCGACGACTACGCAAAACTTGTCCACCAAATCGTCACCAACGACATGCTCAACGGCGAAACAATTCGTCTCGATGGTGCGATCCGACTCGCTCCTAAATGAGCATGCTGCGCGCCGCAGCGACCGTCAGCAGCTTCACGCTGCTGTCACGGATCACGGGCTTGGCGCGCGACATCGTCATCGCCCGAGCCTTCGGCGCGGGGGCACTGACTGACGCGTTTTGGGTGGCGTTCCGTATTCCCAACTTGCTGCGCCGGTTATTTGCCGAAGGTGCGTTCTCACAAGCCTTCGTGCCGATTCTGGGTCAAGTACGCAACGAACACGCCGAACAACCAGAAGCGATCCGCGTCCTGCTCGATCGGGTTGCACTCACTTTATTCATCGCGCTATTTGTTATCACACTGATTGGGGTGATTGGTGCACCATGGGTTGTCATGGCGATGGCAAGCGGGCTAACAAACCCCGCACGCGCAGCTGAATTCGACGCAGCAGTCTGGATGACCCGCTTGATGTTCCCCTACATCATCTGCATGTCTCTCGTAGCCTTTGCTTCTGGCGTACTCAACACTTGGCGTAAATTTGCTGTCCCGGCCTTCACGCCCGTGCTGCTGAACCTGTCGATCATTGGCAGCAGCTTTTTACTTGCTGGGCATTTAAAGCAGCCGATCTATTCCCTGGCGATTGGGGTCACGATCGGAGGGATGGCACAGTTCGCCATGCAGTGGTGGGCACTATCGCGTTTGGAACTCAGACCCCGCTTGCTCAGCCCAATTGGGCCGGCACTCAAAGATCCCACGGTTCGACGGATCATGCGTCAAATGCTTCCCGCAACACTCGGAGTGTCGGTCGCACAGATCTCGCTACTCATCAACACAAACATCGCGACTTGGCTCACGCCTGGCAGCGTCACATGGCTGTCCTTTGCCGACCGCTTAATGGAGTTCCCGACCGCCTTAATCGGTGTCGCGCTCGGAACGGTATTGCTGCCGAGCTTAAGCAAAGCCAATGCAGATCCCGACAAGACTCAGTACAGCCAACTGCTTGACTGGGGGCTACGTTTAGTTCTTGTGCTCGGACTGCCCGCCGCCCTGTGCATGGTGCTGATGGCCGATGCCATGGTTGCCACACTCTTTCACTATGGCGCCTTTACCGGTGCGGATGTCATGCAGACGCGAACCGCTGTCATGGCCTACTCTGCTGGCTTGATTGGGCTCTTGGCCGTCAAAATTCTAGCGCCGGGCTTCTACGGCAAGCAAGATATACGCACCCCCGTAAAGATCGCCATTGTGATCTTGTGCTGCACACAACTTTTGAACCTGGTCTTCGTGCCTTGGCTGGCGCACGCGGGCTTAGCATTGTCGATCGGCTTAGGTGCCTGCTTCAATGCACTGGCTCTGTACGTCGGCCTGCGTCGACGTGGCATTTACCAACCGGGCACCGGCTGGGCGTTGTTTATTACTAAACAACTCTTTGCCTTGCTCTGTATGGCCGCTCCCCTTTGGTTTGCCGCGCAACGTATCGACTGGCTGGCTCTGCAAGGCACGCCGTTTCTTCGAATCGGCCTGCTGGCAAGCGTTTTAGCGGTCAGCGGTCTGATTTACCTGCTTGTTTTAGCCCTCTTAGGGTTTAGACCAAAGCACTTCCGACGGGCGCCTGGCTAAGCAGCAAACATGGCCGAAAGAGTCCCATGCAACACCCACCGAAATTGGTTTGACATTTCATACACTTAGTGCTAATATAGTGGGCTCAGAGTTTCACAATTACAGTTTTACTGCAGCCGTATTACCGCCGCAATTTTTAACACCGCAACTTAATAAGACAGATCATTCATGGCAAATACCGCCCAAGCCCGCAAACGTGCACGCCAATCCGTCGCGCTAAACCATCACAACTCGAGCCTGCGCTCAATGCTGCGTACCGCTATCAAGCGCGTTCGCACCGCGATCGAGTCAGGTGACAAGGCTGCTGCGTCTGCTGTGTTGCAAAAAGCAACTAGCGTGATCGACAGCGTGGCTGATAAAAACATCATCCACAAGAACAAAGCCGCTCGTCACAAGAGCCGTTTGTCCGCTGCGATTAAATCGCTCGCCTAAGTAGAATACGCCACGCTCGCGTGGCGAGATAGTTATCTAGATCTCGGTCGCTTCGGTGACTGATGTATCCAAGTAGTCAAGCAGCCCTTCTGGGCTGTTTTGTTTTTGTGGCGACATCGCCCCGATACGTACCCTGTTACTTCACCTTGATTGAATGGTTTGACTCCCATGACAAAACCTCGCATTCTACAAATCGGCTCCTATGCGGGTCATCCACCAGCAGACGCCGAAATTGCTGGCAAGTTTGATGTGCTTGCATACTGGAAAGCCACAGACCAAGAGGCATTTTTGCGTGAACATGCCCAGGACATCGAGATTATCGCGACATCAGCGAACCACGGCTGCAGCGCCAAAGTCATTGCGGCACTCCCAAAACTGCGCGCCATTTGCAGCTGGGGTGTTGGTTACGACACGATTGATATCGACGCCGCGCGTGCGCGCAACATTTTGGTGAGTAACACCCCAGATGTACTGAACGATTGCGTCGCCGATTTGGCCTGGGGCTTATTGATTGCCGCCTGTCGCAACATCGCCTGGGGCGACCGCTTTGTACGGGCGAACAACTGGGAAAACAAAGCCGGTAGCCTGACTCTGGGCACCCGCGTGAGCGGCAAAAAACTGGGCGTGGTCGGATTGGGCCGTATTGGCGAAGCCATTGCACGCCGCGGCCTCGGTTTTGACATGGAAGTCGCTTACCATAACCGCAGCACCCGCAAAGATGTCGACTACCGCTATATCGATTCATTGGTCGAACTCGCTCGCTGGAGCGACTTTCTTGTGATCGCAACCGTCGGTGGGCCCAGCACCAAAGGGCTCATTAATGAAGAGGTTTTACGTGCGCTCGGCCCCAAAGGCATTGTGGTGAACATCGCGCGCGGCAGTGTCATTGACGAGGCCGCGATGGTCAGTCTTTTGGCGGAAGGCGCGCTCGGCGGTGCTGGACTGGATGTTTTTGACAAAGAGCCCAAGGTTCCTGATCAACTCAAGAGCATGAACAATGTCGTGCTCATGCCCCACGTCGCGAGCGCGACCAATGAGACTCGGCGCGCAATGACCGACTGCATGTTGGACAATATCGAGGCATTTTTAAAGACTGGGAAGGTCCTGACCGAAATCGTCTAAGTAAATGGTGTCAGTGTTTAGTGAGTCAGTGTTTAGTGAACGAGAACGCCCTCAGCCGTGTCGAACGAGGGGGTCCTCGGTCAGATCACGCTTTGTCTGGAGCTGGTTATCGCGTGCAAAGTCTTGCACAAATTTCCAGGCAAGCGGTTCAATCTGTCGCAGGCGCTCATCCACCACCACGCAGCGCATACCGTCCAAGGTACTCGGTACGGCGTAAGGGGAATAAGATAAATGCCCACCCAAGGTGGCGGGCGGACGGAACGGAGCCAGGACGCCGGCAAGCCGTTCAGCCCAGTCGCTGGGGCGAAAAGTATTGCCTGAGTTTGTTACGCCATAAATGACGAAGTAGCGGACTTCTGATGTCATGCACAACCCGTATCGCCGAAATCGAGGCCAGCAAACTTCTGATTCACAAGCCTGTCGCCTAGATTGTATATGATTGATGTTTTACGCTTCCCAAAACAATCCTGCTTTGGAAGCATGTTCACCAAGGAGTCACGACAATGAGTTCTGCCATTTCGAATACGTACGGCCGTCTACCCGTCGCCTTTACACACGGTAAAGGTGTTTGGCTTTGGGATACGAATGGCCGACGTTATCTGGATGCGATGGCGGGCATTGGCGTTTCTTGTTTGGGTCATGATCATCCAAAACTCGTTGCTGCCATCAGCGAACAAGCGTCGCGGGTCATTCATACGTCCAATCTTTACCAAATCCCGCAGCAGGAAGCCCTCGCCAAACGCATCAACGAAATTTCGAACATGACCGAAGTATTGTTCGGCAACAGTGGCGCCGAAGCGAACGAAGCCGCCATTAAACTTGCGCGCTACTACGGCTATAAAAAAGGCAATGATTTGCCCACCATTATCACGATGGAATCCTCGTGGCACGGTCGCACGTTAGGCACGTTGGCCGCGACCGATAGCGAGAAGGCTCGCACGGGCTTCGGACCACTACCGGAAGGCTTTGTGAAGGTCAAATACAACGACTTGGAGGCCGTGCGCAACGCCGGTGACAAAGAGCCGCGCGTGGTCGCTGTGTTGCTAGAAGTGCTTCAAGGCGAAGGCGGCATTCGCCCCTCAGACATCGCCTACATGAAAGGCTTGCGTAAGCTGTGCGATGAGCGCGGTTGGCTAATGATGATTGACGAAGTGCAGTCAGGGATCGGGCGCACGGGCAAGTGGTTAGCGCATCAGTGGGCCGACATACTGCCTGACGTCGTGGTCCTTGCCAAAGGCTTGGGCGGTGGTGTGCCGATCGGCGCGATTGCTGCCCGCGGACCTGCGGCAGGCGTACTCGGACCCGGAAGCCATGGCACGACTTTTGGTGGCAGCCCGCTAGTCTGCGCCGCTGGTTTGGCGACTCTTGACGCCCTCGCGTCAGAAAAACTGCTGGAAAATGCAGTAACGGTGGGTGCGCATCTCAAGGCAGGTCTAGAGAACGCCTTAAAAGGCACCCCTGGCGTACTGGAAGTCCGAGGGCAAGGCCTGATGCTAGGCATTGAACTCGAGAAGCCCTGCGGCGTTTTGGTGGGACGCGCCTTGGAGGCCGGATTGCTCATTAACGTCACACGTGATCGTGTCATCCGCATGTTACCGCCTCTGCTGATCAACAAAACCGAAGCTGACGAACTCATCAAGATTCTCGTCCCCTTAATTAAGGCGTTTAACGCCGAGCAGTAATTGTCAGTCCCGTGCTTGGCCCGCCTCTATCGGGGCGATGCCAAGTCGGGGTTTGGCAGACAACCCTATCGAGTGCTTTATGTCTAACGCCACTACAACGGATTCGTTGCGGCATTTCTTGCAGTTCAGTGATTTTTCTCGCGACGAGCTCTTGCATGTGTTCGAACGCGCGAAAATTATCAAAGATAAATTCAAGCGTTACGAGCCACATCGTCCTTTGCATGACCGCACCCTCGCGATGGTATTCGAGAAGGCCAGCACGCGTACGCGCGTCTCCTTTGAAGCCGGGATGTATCAAATGGGTGGCTCGGTGATCCATCTGACCACCACTGATTCCCAACTGGGACGTTCTGAGCCAATTGAAGATACCGCACGCGTCATTTCACGCATGGTCGATATCGTCATGATCCGCACGTTCGAGCAAACACGCATCGAGCGCTTTGCAGAATACTCACGTGTCCCGGTAATCAATGGCTTGACCAATGAATTCCACCCGTGCCAGATATTGGCCGATATTTTCACTTTCATTGAAAATCGGGGCAGTATTGCCGGCAAAACGGTCGCGTGGGTAGGTGATGCGAACAATATGGCCTACACCTGGCTACAAGCTGCCGAACTATTGGGCTTTACGCTGCATGTTTCTACGCCAGCAGGATATCGCTTAGAACCCGCTCGTATCGCCGGCACAGCCGCAGGCGCACTCAAAGAGTTCAGCGATCCACTCGATGCATGCAAAGGGGCACACCTCGTGACGACCGACGTGTGGACCAGCATGGGCTATGAGGCTGAAAATGAACAACGACGCACAGCCTTTGCCGATTGGTGTGTAGACCAAGAAATGATGGCTGCGGCCGTCCCAGACGCCTTATTTATGCACTGCCTTCCTGCGCATCGTGGCGAAGAAGTCACAGCAGAGGTGATCGACGGCCCGCAAAGCGTGGTCTGGGATGAGGCGGAAAACCGCCTGCATGTCCAAAAAGCTCTGATGGAATTCTTGCTCTTAGGCAAAGCTAGCTAACACCCAACCAACCTGTTCAAACCGTTAAAATCGATTTACTTCACTTACGCAGAGCTTCTCATGAGCGATATTAAAAAAGTAGTACTTGCCTACTCAGGCGGACTAGACACCTCGGTCATTCTCAAATGGCTGCAAGACACCTATCAGTGCGAGGTGGTGACCTTTACAGCCGATATCGGCCAGGGCGAAGAACTCGAACCCGCACGTGCCAAGGCTATCAAGTTTGGCATCAAACCCGAGCAAATCTTCATTGACGATCTTCGTGAAGAGTTTGTGCGCGACTTCGTCTTCCCAATGTTTCGTTGCAATACTGTGTACGAGGGTGAATACCTGTTGGGCACCTCGATTGCACGCCCACTGATCGCGAAACGTCAAATCGAAATCGCGCGCAAAGTTGGCGCTGATGCAGTCTCCCACGGCGCAACCGGTAAGGGCAACGACCAAGTCCGCTTTGAGCTCGGCTATTACGCGCTCGAACCTGGCATCAAAGTGATCGCTCCCTGGCGCGAATGGGATCTCGTTTCCCGCGAAAAACTTCTTCAGTATGCAGAAGACGCTGGCATCGCGATTGATATGAAACACAAGCAAGGTGGTGCGCCCTACTCCATGGACGCCAACCTTCTACACATTAGTTTTGAAGGTCGGCATCTCGAAGACCCCAAGGCAGAGGCCGAAGAATCGATGTGGCGCTGGACCGTTTCACCCGAGGCCGCCCCAGACAAAGCCGAATACCTCGATATAGAGTTCGAACATGGCGATATCGTCGGTCTAAACGGTGTGCGTCTGTCTCCAGCACAAGTACTCACCAAACTGAACGAGCTTGGTGGCAAACACGGCATTGGCCGCCTAGATCTAGTCGAAAACCGTTATGTCGGTATGAAATCACGCGGCTGCTACGAAACGCCTGGAGGCACGATCATGCTCAAGGCGCACCGCGCCATCGAGTCCATCACCCTGGACCGTGAAGTCGCGCACCTCAAAGACGATCTCATGCCACGGTACGCAACACTGATTTATAACGGCTACTGGTGGTCCCCGGAGCGCCGTGCGTTGCAGGCACTGATCGACACGACTCAGCAAGAGGTGAACGGCTGGGTGCGGGTTAAGTTGTACAAAGGTAACGTCTACACCGTCTCACGTGATTCGAAAGACACCCTCTTTGATCAAACAATCGCTACGTTTGACGATGATGGCGGCGCCTACAACCAAGCCGATGCTGCGGGCTTCATCAAGCTCAACGCCTTACGCATGCGTATCGAAGCACGCGCCGGTCGCAAGTAACGCTGTGCGACACGCCTGGATCAATGCAAGGACTGCAAGCGATCCAGGCGTTTAAAGAGTGCACCCTTGCGTGGCCCAGGAAACACCACCGTTACGCGCACACCGGCCAATTGCGGGACGCTCAATAAGTTCCACCATGCACCATGCGCACGCGCAATCTCACGCACAATCGCTAGCCCCAGCCCTGAGCCCCCTTCTTGCGCTTCTGGTGAACGATAAAACGCTTCAAAAACACGACTTTGCTCGTTGATCGAGATGCCCGAACCGTTGTCCTCGACCGATAAAGTCGGAGGCGTAGACGTCACAATCAACTTAATCGAATCTGCACCCTTGGCATAACGCCGGGCATTATCGATTAAATTTGAAAGCATTTCCGCCAGCAGTATGGGATCTCCTTCCACCCAGACGGGTTGCTCAGGCGCCTCAAGCTGCAAGGCAATACCCGCAGCTTTTGTCGATTCAAGCCAATCGGCACCGACTGTACGGATCCACTCACACAGATCCAGCAGGACAAAATTATCTTGGGGCCTCACCTCGGGATCGACTCGGGCCAAAACAAGCAACTGCTTACCCATTCGAATCATACGATCTGTCACATTTTTAATGCGCTCTGCACGCTGACGAATGTCTTCCGGCAACGGCTTGGCTAGCATGAGTTCAGACTCGAGCTTTAGGCCCGCTAACGGCGTTTTTAACTGATGGGCCGCATGACCCACGAACCGACGTTGTGCGGTCAGTGTGTCGCTAATACGACCAAGCAGGCCGTTCGTGTGCTCAACCAGAACCTGCAACTCGCGCGGCAAACCAGGAATTTGCATACTGCCAAAATCTTCAGGTGTTCTAGAGGCAATTTGCTCCGCTAATTGACTCACCGACTGCATACCCAAGCGCACCCCGCGCAATACCACCACGACGAGCGCAACGATTAGCGCTAACTGCCCAGCCAACAACAGCCAAATGATGTCACCCAGCTGCCAGTCCTCAATGTCAAGCTTGTGCGAAACAAGCCATGTCAGTGCGAGATTAAGCAGAATCAACAGCAGCAAGGGCGGCAACAGCCTGAACAGTAAATGTCGCGCCAGACTATCCGATGCACCGAACGGCAGCCAACTCGCCTCAGGCCTCGTCGAGTGCTTGGTCATTTAAGAAGGTGCGTCCTCTAGCTCGAGCGAGTACCCAAAACCTCTGACAGTCTGAATCACTACCCCGACACCCTCGAGGCGCTTACGGAGTCTGTAAATATAGACCTCCACAGCATTCTCACTAAAATCCGAATCGATCGCAGACAGCTTTTGAACAATTTGCTGTTTAGTGACGACTTTTTCTGATCGCAAAAGCAACATTTCTAGCACTGATAATTCACGCACTGACAAGGCTAATCGCTGCCCTGCCGCACGCAATTCGCGATGCACGCCATCAAACGTTAGCGAGCCGAACTCGATCAAAGACTGCGCATTACCCTGATGTCGTCGGGCCAAGGCGCGCACGCGCGCGGCAAGCTCCGCTAACTCAAAGGGTTTTGTTAAGTAGTCGTCCGCACCAGCGTCAAGGCCAGCCACACGGTCGGCCAACTCATCACGCGCAGTCAAAATCAGAACTGGCACCAGACAACCCTCTGCACGCAATCTGCGCAACACCTCGAGGCCATCAATGCCGGGAAGGTTTAAGTCCAGGACGATCAAGTCATACCCGTAGTTGTTGAGTGCACCGAGCGCGCGCTCACCGTCTGCCAACCAGTCCGTCGCATAATCATGGTCAGTTAAGAACTCTTGCAAGGCTCGACCAAGCGTTGCGTCATCTTCAATTACAAGTACTTTCATGATGCAATTTTATACCCGCCCACCAGAAGTGGCGAGAAAGTGTCAAAAAACACCAGGAGCGAAATGAGGGGGAAATACTGGTGGGTGCTACAGGGGTCGAACCTGTGACCTACGCCTTGTAAGGGCGCCGCTCTACCAACTGAGCTAAGCACCCTAAGAAGTTTTTGTGCAGCGCATCCCAAAGAAAGGACACCACAGTAAACGAAGGGCCACCGAAGCCAAAAAAAACAATGCGGCTCGCATTATAGCGAACCGCACATATTTAGCAAACTGACCAAGCCCGGCAAAAGCCGAGTTAGCTTAGTTCAATGCATCTTTCAACGCTTTGCCTGGACGGAACTTTGGCACTTTAGCCTTTTTGATTTTGATCGCTTCGCCAGTGCGTGGGTTGCGGCCTGTACGCGCAGCGCGCGACGACACAGCAAACGTACCGAAACCGACCAACGTCACAGTGCCGCCCTTTTTCAGAGTTGTCTTAACAGCTCCGATGATTGCGTCGAGCGAACGTGCCGCAGCAGCTTTAGAGATATCCGCCTTGGTTGCGATGTGGTCGATCAATTCAGTTTTGTTCATATTGGTGTTACCTCAAGTGGGTTGAAAGAAAGTAAGGTCTTGGCACGACACAAACTTTATGAAATTTTGCAGAATCAGCTAGCACACGAATGGTAATGACTTATGCATACTGTCATTAGGCCTCGACTGGATGCGGCTGTCAAGCGAAAAACACCTTGTCAACCGCACCTTACTTAGTTGTAAGTTTATACAACCTCTGCAAACGCTAATGGATTTCCCTGTAGCCTCAAATAAAAATATACGCTACAAAGCATGTGTTCGTGTGATTAATTCGCCTGTGTTTGACATTTATCGAACGCTTGCGCAAAGTCCGCGAGCAAGTCTTCTTCTTCTTCAATACCAATTGAAAGACGAATCAAACCATCAGCGATGCCCATCTGCGCGCGCAAGGCGGGACCCATCTCATAGTAGATGGTTTGCGCAGCAGGCAAGGCCAGTGTACGTGTATCGCCAACATGGGTGGCTAGGATGACCACTTGCAGATGATTTAAAAAATCGAAACTATCGATACCCGCAACCAATTCGACCGCGAGCAAATTGCTGTACTTACCACCAAACAAGTGACGTGCCCGTTCATGCTGGGGGTGACTCTCAAGACCTGGATAGGACACCCGCGCAACACTAGGATGTTTCGACAAATATTGAGCAAGTGCAAGAGCGTTACGACTGATTTTGTCTAAACGCAAAGACAGTGTCTCCGCCCCGATCGCAATTCGGTGTGCCGCATCTGCTGCAAGCGTGGCACCCATATCACGCAGACCTTTTTTCTTGATCTGCGTGATGCCCCAACCTGTGGCAGGTCCCTTTTTGTAAACATCCAGAATATTTGGAAACTTTGTCCAATCAAACAGTCCCGTGTCAGTCAAGGAGCCGCCCAGCGCGTTCGCGTGTCCACCAATATGCTTAGATAAGGAATTCATCACAAGAGACGCACCCACCGTGCGGGGCTGGAATAGCCACGGCGATGTCAAGGTGTTATCTACGACATAAACGAGATCGCGCTCAGCGCATAAGCGCCCCAGTCCTTCTAGGTCAGCGATCTGTGTCCCAGGATTTGCAATGGTCTCGGTAAAGACCATTCGCGTGTTTGGTTTGATGGCCGCTGCTACATCCGCGACATCCGTCGGATCAACAAGACTAATCTCAATGCCGAGCTGCTCAAGAGTCCCGAACAGACTATTTGTATTTCCAAAAATGAATTGGCTAGAAATTAAATGATCACCCGCACGAAGTAACGTCGTAAACAGTGCGGATAGTGCACCCATCCCTGTTGCGAAGGTCAGGCTTGATCCCCCACCCTCCATCGCAGAGACTTTTTTCTCTAGTGCATCCGTTGTTGGGGTCCCTTGACGCGCATAGGTGTAACCCGCTTTGCCTTGAAACACCGCAGCCAATTCACGCGCATCGGGATAGGCGTATTGGGTGGACGTATGGATGGGCTTGTGCACCGCCCCGTGCTCCACTGAGAGCTGGCGGTCGTTGTGCAAAATTCGCGTTGTAAATCCGTGCTTGGCCATTCGCATCTGCCTAAATATCTATGCTGTTTAATTTGGAAATCGGATAAGGAAATTTTAACCGATCTCAACTCGTCTCAAATTCAACGTGTTCAGCGCTAGGGCCTGCGCTGCCGTACGGTTTCATAGAGACACACGGCCGTCGCGACACTAACATTTAAACTCTCAACGCTACCGAGCATGGGGATATGCACCAATTCGTCGCAGGTTTCGCGTGTCAGGCGACGCATGCCCTCACCCTCGGCACCCATCACCCACGCCATGGGACGACGCCCATCGGTTTGATGAATACCTTGTGGTGCTTGATCGTCTGTGCCCACCAGCCAAATATCTCGATCTTTCAGATCGCGCATCGTGCGAGCCAAGTTCGTCACCATGACATACGGCACAGACTCCGCTGCGCCACAAGCCACCCGTTGCACCGTCGTATTTAGCCCAACCGCACGATCACGGGGTGCCACCACGGCGTGTACGCCCGCCGCATCAGCAGTTCGCAGACATGCGCCCAAGTTATGCGGATCCGTCACGCCATCAAGCACTAATAAAAAAGCCGGACCCTCCAAATCATCCAAGACCTCGTCGAGATCGTCTGCTAGTTTGCGAGCGTCGGCCACGGCCACAACACCTTGATGCCGAGACCCTCCCGCCAGCCCATCCAAGCGATCTGCGCCCACGGGATGTACGGGACGACCAGCCTGGGTTGCCTGTTCAATAAACGTCTGCATCCGCTTGTCGCGCCGCTGCGCCTCGACATAGATCTCGCGAATCGAATCCGGAGCTTGGCGCAGGCGCGCAATCACGGCGTGAAAGCCGGCCAACATTTGTGTCGCTGCCATCGTGAATATTCCCTAGCGCCCTTTTCGAGCGGCTTTCTTTAAGCCAGCACCTTTGGTTGCGCGCTGGATTTTCTTTGAAGGTCGCGCTGTTTCTAATTTGGCAGCCTTTTTTGCTTCGGCTCGTCTGACTTTCGCAATTTGCCCCTTTAGTTCCGGAGGCTTGGTCGATGCGGCCTTCTTCGCACGGCGCATTCCCGGGTCGTCGACCCGCGAAGCTGCTTTACGCAAAGCAACAAAACTTGTCCCAGCGACCAAACGGAACTCAATGCGCCGCGCCTCAAGATCGACACGAGCAACCTGTACCTGCACCGAATCGGTCAGACGATAACGAATCCCGGTTCGCTCTCCACGTAACTCATGCAACGCTTCGTTGAACTGAAAGTATTCACTACCAAGTTCTGACACGTGCACTAATCCCTCTACGTGCAAGGTATCGAGCGTCACAAAAATACCAAAGCTCGCCACACCCGTCACTTTGCCGCTGAAGGTTTCGCCCACGCGTTCCTTGACGAACCAGCACTTCAACCACGCCTCTACATCTCGGGATGCCTCATCCGCCCGACGCTCTGTCGCTGACAGCAGAAGACCGAGTCTTTCCCAAAGGTCGTGCTCGTGCTCGCGCTGGGTTGCGCCCGGCGCAGACACCAAGCCGTGCAATACCGGTTGATAACGCTCCCCCTTTAGCAGCGCCTTGATCACGCGGTGCGTGACCAAATCGGGGTAACGTCTAATCGGTGACGTAAAGTGCGTGTAGGCAGGATACGACAAGCCAAAGTGACCTGCGTTGTCTGGCCCATAGATCGCTTGCTGCATTGAACGCAAACACATCGTTTGCAACAACTGATAATCCGGCCTCGAGCGCGCACGCGCAAGTAGTTCGCCATAATCTTTCGCAGTGGGATCTGCACCGCCATTAAGATGCAGACCCAAGGTGCGCAGAAACTCACGCAACGACTGCAACTTATCGGGCGTTGGCCCTTCGTGGATGCGATACAGACCTATGTGCTTGCTACGAAACATAAAATCAGCCGCACAGGTGTTAGCGGCAAGCATGCACTCTTCAATTAAGCGGTGCGCATCATTACGTGTCACGCCGACAATCTTCTCGATCCGTCCGAGCTCATTGCACATGATTTTTGTTTCAACGGTATCGAAATCGATCGCACCACGTTCTTTGCGCGCCTGACCCAATAACTGAAAAACCGAATACAAGTCCTGTATCTGCGGCAAAACATGCGACAAACTGCGCGCAGCCGGACCTTGTGGTTGCTGCAACGACTCCCAAACTTGGTTGTACGTCGTGCGGGCGTGAGAATGAATCACTGCGTTGTAAAACTGATAGGCCGCCACCGTACCCGCCTTGGCGCCCGTCAACGGTATCACCATATCGCACACCAACACTAGCCGATCCACCTGCGGATTGAGCGAACACAATCCGTTAGACAGTTTTTCTGGCAGCATGGGGATCACACGTCGCGGAAAATACACGCTCGTGCCCCGCTCTCGCGCCGCATCATCCAAGGCGTCTTCCGGCGTCACATAGTGGCTGACGTCCGCAATCGCGACAAGCAAGCGCCATGCGGGCCGCTTGCGCCCAGCACTTAGATCAATTTGCTCGCAATACACTGCGTCATCAAAATCGCGAGCGTCCTCACCATCAATCGTGATGAAGGCGACATCGCGCAAGTCCACACGATCTTTTAAATCGCTGCGACGTACCGCGTCGGGCAACTTCTCGGTCTGCTTGAGGGCTGCGTCCGAAAAATCAACAGGTACGTCGAACTTACGCACCGCGATTTCAATCTCCATTCCAGGATCATCAATCTCGCCTAGAATTTCCGCCACGCGTCCCATCGGCTGGGAATGACGCGTAGGCTGCTCGACGATTTCGACAGACACCACCTGCCCATGCTGCGCGCCACCCACATCGCCCGGCGGGATCAACACATCATGTTTGATACGCTGGTCTTCAGGAACAACAATGGTCATTCCACGCTCATTGAGAAAACGACCCACTAATTTATTCGTACGGCGCTCAATGACTTCGACAATCATTGCTTCAGGTTTGCCGCGATATTCACCTGTTGGCTTGACCAACACACGATCGCCATGCAACACCTTGAGCATCTCGCGTGGTGACAAAAATAAATCTTGTCCCCCACCATCTCGAATCAAAAAGCCAAAACCGTCACGATGCCCTTGAACACGCCCCGCGACAAAATCGAGTTTGTTCGCAAGCAGCAACACACCCTTTCGGTTCGGCAGCAACTGGCCATCGCGCTCCATGGCGGCCAGGCGACGATCGAAACCCTTAAGCGTTTCATCGGTAGAGAGCCCAAGCCGCAGCGCTAAATCTTCAGGCGACAAAGGGCCACCGGCCGAGCGCAACGACTCTAGGATTTGTTCACGACTCGGTACATCTGGGTCGTAATCAGTGGGGAGTTCAGCAGGAACCGCAGCTTGGCGGTTGTGCTTTGAATGAGGAGGTAGGCGATTTGCCAAAGCTTCGATCTCGCTTATAATGCAGTGCTTCTGAGTACAGATATGCCCAGGTGGCGGAATTGGTAGACGCGCACGGTTCAGGTCCGTGTGCCGCAAGGTGTGGAGGTTCGAGTCCTCTTCTGGGCACCATCGCAGTGTAAAGCATATTAGCTATTGCCTGAAGCTTCAACGCGTTTTTTTACGCATCAGGATGTGTGTAATATTTGCATCCAAATACTCCTCCCCCTCCTCTATAAAGCCATATTTGGCATAGAAGCCCTTCGCATGGGTCTGGGCGGACAGCACAACCTCGTCAAATTCCATCGAACGTGCGCCGTCGATTAAGCGCAACAAAATCGCAGCCCCCACACCTTTTCCTCGACTAGCGCTCAGCACCGCCATTCGACCGACGTGACCGTCCGGCAACAGACGCCCTGTACCGACGACCTCTCCCGCAGCATCAAAGGCTAGCGCATGCAAGCACTCTGCATCCATCGCATCTAACTCCTCCTCAATCGGGACTTGCTGCTCGCGCACGAAAACCTCAAAACGCACCGCACTCGCCCGCGACTGAAACTCGGCCCACGACCCAAGGTCTACCCGAACGGGCAATGCGTCAGCCGGCGTGAAGTGGCTGGATGCCTCATCGTCCGTGGTCATAAGATTCTCCTTTTTTTCTCGACAATTAGAGTTCCTGAATTATCCCTGTAATGATGGGCACGTTACACTCAAACTCGACTTAGGGGGGTGACTATGATTGCGCTATTACCGCGTTTTGCCGTCTTCGGAATATGTTTGGCGCTCGGCTTGTTCTCGCCGCTCGCCGCACTCAACTCTTCATCTCCAGCAGGCTGGTGGCTCTTCAGTGTTGTGATGTGGAGCCTCTCTGCGTTAGGCATTTGGGATATTTTTCAGACCCACCACGCAATCCTGCGCAACTATCCCATCATCGGTCATTTACGCTATCTCTTTGAAGAGTCAGGCCCTGCCCTGCGTCAGTACTTTTTTGAAGACGACCATGCTGAAACACCATTTTCGAGAGCTGATCGCTCTTTAGTCTATCAGCGTGCAAAACAAGAGATCGACAAACGCCCTTTTGGTACCCAACTCGACGTCTACAGCGATCGCTACGAGTGGATTAATCACTCGATGATTCCAAGCAAGATCAGCAACAGCGATTTCAGGATCGTTGTGGGTGGCCCGGACTGCACACAGCCCGTCTCTCTCTCGGTACTCAATATTTCCGCCATGAGCTTCGGGGCACTATCGGCCAACGCAATCCTAGCGCTGAACCAAGGAGCACGAACGGGTAACTTTGCGCATGACACCGGTGAAGGCGGCATTAGTCGTTACCACAGGAAGCACGGCGGAGACTTAATCTGGAACATCGGCTCTGGCTACTTTGGCTGCCGAGACGAGGCGGGACGGTTCTCAGAGTCGCATTTCGTTGAGCATGCAACCAGCGATCAAGTCAAAATGATTGAGATTAAGTTGTCTCAAGGCGCGAAGCCTGGTCATGGCGGAGTACTTCCCGGGGGCAAAGTCACAGCAGAGATTGCCGCCGCGCGCGGAGTCCCAGCTGGTCACGACTGTAACTCGCCACCCGCACACGCCGAGTTCGACACTCCGATTGGCTTGCTTGAGTTCGTTGCACGCCTGCGCCGTTTATCTGGCGGCAAACCCGTTGGGTTCAAGCTGTGTATCGGACACGCTTGGGAATGGTTTGCCATCGCCAAAGCCATGATCAAAACCGGCATCACCCCGGACTTCATCGTGATCGATGGTGCCGAAGGCGGCACCGGTGCAGCACCCATCGAGTTTGTAGATCATGTCGGTACACCCCTGCGCGAAGCCATTCGGCTCGTGCACAACACGCTAGTCGGCTTAAATTTGCGTGACCGCATAAAACTTGGCGCATCCGGCAAAGTGATCTCGGCCTTTGACATGATGCGGGTCTTTGCGCTGGGCGCTGATTGGTGCAACAGCGCGCGCGCGTTTATGTTCGCGATCGGCTGCATACAAGCGCAGCAGTGCCATACGGGTCGATGCCCAACCGGTGTCGCCACACAAGATCCCGAGCGACAGAGGGCACTTGTCCCAGAGGACAAAGCCGTGCGTGTCGCCCAGTTTCATCACAATACCCTGCATGCGCTCGCTGAGTTACTACAGGCGTCAGGACTTCAACATCCTGACGGCGTCACCACGAACCACATTGCCCAACGCAAGGTCGACGAGCGTGTCGCACTGATGTCTGAAACCTATAATGACATCGCGCCGGGATCATTGCTCAATAACACCCTGTACGGCCGTGTGTTTGAGGTGTGCTGGCCGATAGCAAGCCCAGATAGTTTCAAGCCACTGGAGTCACTGCCTGAGCGACTCGCCCATATTTAAATGACTAAACGCTTTTGTAAGTCAGCAATTTGTTCGCTCGAATAGCCTAACTCGCGCATCAAGGCTTCCGTATCAGCTCCACGTGCCGGAGTGGCCGATCGAATTTCACTGGGCGTACGTGACAAGCCAACCGGCTGGCCGACAACTCTGATATCGCCAAGCTCAGGATGATGCACCGGCACTGCAATCCCAAGGTGTTGTGTTTGTGGGTCATCAAACACCTCATCCATTTTGTAGATTGGCCCACTTGCGACACTCGCAGCCTCAAACCGACGAATCCAATTCTGAGTGGAGTCTGCACGCGTAATCGCAGACAGTTCTGCATTCAGCGCAACACGATTGGTTGAACGTAACTTACCCGTTTTGTATTCCGGCCGCTCAAGCAGGTGCTCAGCGTGCATCGCTTTGCAAAGTCTTTCCCACATTTGTTGCGCGCCCGCTCCGGCGATATTGATATACCCGTCTGAGGTTTGAAAAACACCCGTGGGGATTGAGGTCGGATGATCGTTGCCCGCCTGCTCTGGAATTTCCTTGCCAATCAACCAGCGTGCTGCCTGAAAATCGAGCATGCTTATCATGGACTCTAGCAAAGATGTCTGCACCCACTGTCCTTGACCAGACTCTTCTCGTTCTAGCAAAGCCGTCAGGATACCCAACGCACAATACAAACCTGTCGCCGAATCTGCCACTGCGATACCCGCGCGCACAGGGCCCTGGCCTGGCAAGCCCGTTACCGCCATGAGACCGCCCATGCCTTGCACGATTTGATCGTAGCCCGGGCGCTTTGCATAAGGCCCATCCTGCCCGAACCCCGACACGCTCGCATACACAAGCCGAGGATTCGTTTGCTTGAGTGACTCGTAATCAATGCCCAACCTGAACTTGACATCTGGTCGGAAGTTTTCAATCACTACGTCGGCCTTGTCGGCCATTTTTTTAAAGATAGCCAAGCCTTCTGGATCTTTAAGGTTTAAGGTCAGGCTTCTCTTATTACGATGTAGGTTCTGGAAATCAGGACCCAGCCGACTATCGCCCCAGCCGTCACTGACGCCCAATCCTTCAGGCGTCTCAATCTTGATAATTTCTGCCCCCCAATCACCTAACTGTCGCACCGCAGTTGGACCAGAGCGCAACCGCGTTAGATCCAACACACGAAACCTTGCGAGGGGCCCTTTTCTAGCTTGGGCAGTCATGGCTGGCCGCTCCGTTGCCGTTTAGCGACTGCTCCCCAGCGTTCATAGTCCTGCTTAATAAGCGCTGAGAATCCTTCGGGTGTAGACGTCTCAATATCGAATCCCGCTGCGACAAGCGACGCTTTGACATCCGGCATCGCCAGAACGAGATTAATGTGATGATTCAATTTTTGTATGACCGCCTGTGGGGTGGCCACCGGTACGGCAAGGCCATACCAACCCTTTGCCTCGAACTCAGGAAACCCAGACTCTGCCGCGCCCTTCACATCGGGCAGTGCCTCGACACGCTTGTTTCCCGTCACGGCCAGCGCTTTGAGCTTGCCCGCTTTAACCAGCGGTATCGCGGAGGGCAGACTCGCCACCATGACATCGATATCGCCTCGAGACAACTCCACGACAGCAGTGGTTGCGTTCTTGTACGGGATGTACAGCATCTTGGTTTTAACAAGCGTCTGAAACAACACGCCAATCAACTCTGTTTGAGACGAGGTCGACGCGAAGGTTGCGCCGCCTGTTTTTTTGCGGGCGAAGTCCGCGAACTCCTGCAAGGAGTTATAAGGTGCGTCTGGGTAGGTCACGATAAGATAAGGCTGTGTGACGCCAAGCGCCACGCCGGCAAAGTCCTTTAGCGGGTCGTAACCTAAATCCTTGTGTACAAACGGATTGACTGCAAAGGTACTTGTAAAGGCCAACGTCATGGTGTGCCCATCGGGCGCCGATTTAGCGCCAAAGGCCGTGCCGATACCACCTTGCGCGCCGGGTTTGTTTTCTACAATGACAGACTGCCCCAACTGATCACCGAGCTTAGCCGCCACCACTCGAGCAAAGGTGTCTGTCCCTCCACCCGCCGCATTCGGTACAACAATCCGTAGCGGTTTGGTGGGAAAGGCCGCTTGTTGCGCAACCGCATTGCCACCTACCCAGCAAATCAACATCAAAAGTGCGATAAAGTGACGCATAGCCGTTCTCCTTGAGTATCGTTATTGTTTTAAGCATACAGGACTATAAAGCGTTCTAAAACATATTTATCGCAGCAAAGGAATCGTATCAATGTCCGTCAGTCCACCTGCCTCTGAACCCAGCACTGCTCAGGCCACAACACCAGAACTCAAGATAAGTGGCTCGATCGCGACAATCCGTCTGCGCAATCCCGCTTACGCAAACAGATTAAGTCCCGCCGATTTAGACGTGATTCGAGCCCACATCGAAACCGTCAATGCCAACCAACATGTGCTCGTGCTCAAATTCGTTGCAGACGGAAAATATTTCTGCAGCGGCTACGACATATCTTCCTTAGCCGCTGACGCCGCGCCCTCATCGCTGTACTTCGGCGACACGGTCGATATCGTCGAGCGCGCCAGACCCGTCACGATTGCTGCAATCAATGGCGGCGTTTATGGCGGCGGAACCGACTTAAGCTTGGCTTGCGATTTCCGAATCGGCGTGCCTGATGCGAATATGTTTATGCCAGCGGCCAAACTAGGCTTGCACTTTTATCCCGGTGGCATGGTGCGCTACGTCTCACGCCTCGGTCTAAACCAAGCGAAACGGTTGTTTTTAACGTGCGAAAAGATTCTTGCGCCCGAAATGCTTTCAATAGGTTTCCTAAACGAAATCGTTCCAGCCGACACACTTTACACACGCGTCGATGCACTGAGTGCACAACTTGCAAGCATGGCGCCTATCGCCTTAGCGGGTATCAAAAAACATCTCAATCTGATTGCCCGAGGTGAACTGGATGACGCTGCCATTCGCGCAGCCGTGTTGCACTCGGAGCAATCGCAAGATATGAAAGAAGGTGCGCTCGCCTGGAAAGAAAAACGTGCGGCGAACTTCACGGGTAATTAGCAATGTAAGGGCGAAGCATTCACTAGATATTTCTGACATCCTTTCTCGACAGTGAGCACCTCATGAACAAAAAACCTAAAGTTGCACTCATTAGCACCGGCGGCACGATTACCTCCATGAGTACCGTTGGAGAGCTCGACCTATTTGAATACAGCTCAACCGGTATTCGGCTCGACGCAAATCAAATGCTGGAAAAATTCCATCATTGCAACACCGTCGCAGACGTCATCCCCGTTCCTTTTGACACGCTGCTTTCAACTGCTGTGAGCTTTCCGGAGTGGAAACGTCTTGCGCAGACCATCATGGATTTACAACAACAGCACCCCGACTTAAGCGGTGTGGTCATTTTGCATGGCACCTCATCGATGGAAGAAACAGCGTATGCACTCAGTCTCACGCTTAAGACGGACTTGCCCGTTGTTTTGACAGGATCTCAGCGACCTGCAAGCGCCTTATCTTCTGATGCAGGCTTAAACATCTTTAACGCTGTGCGTATTGCAAGTACGCCCCAAGCCCGTGAGATGGGCGTCATGATTGCACTGAATGATGAAATCCATGCCGCACGTGAAGTCACTAAAAGCGCCAATGGCCGGCTGCAAACATTTGTGTCACACGACTTTGGTGTGCTCGGCCACGCGGATGGCGATCGAATTGTCTTCTACCGCCAACCCACTCAGCGCCACAATCCGGACACTGAGTTCGATATCCTGAGCATGGCTGCGTTTCCGCGAGTCGATATTGCCTACAGCTATGCGGGTGACGATGGCGCAGCGATCAATGCGTTCGTTCAAGCAGGTGCGAAAGGTATTGTTGCCGCCGCGTTTGCGCCCGGCCTGTTGACCCCGCAGGAAGACATTGCCATGCGCGATGCAGTCAAGGCGGGCGTGCGCGTGGTGATTTCTTCTCGCGCGGGCTCAGGCCGCACCTTTGCACCAGCGAAATCGAGAGAGGCTGGCTACTTGCAGGCCGACAACCTCAATCCACAAAAGGCACGTGTGCTGCTAGGACTAGGTTTAGCTGTTACCCAAGATCGGGAACAACTGCAACGGATGTTTGATCAGTACTAGCAGGATGGGCGGCGTCTGTTACAGAGCCGCCTCGATAAGCTGTCGAGCAATACTGACTGGGTCTGGCAAGAGCGGCAAGGCATCGCGCGAAAACCAGTCAGCCGCTTCAATCTCGGAAGGGTCTGGTGTGATCGTGCCACCCGCATAGTCTGCAAAGTAAGCGATCATCAACGAGTTAGGGAACGGCCAAGGTTGGCTCTTGAAGTATCGAAGATTTGTGATCTCAATACCGACCTCTTCCCGCACCTCGCGCACTGCGCACTGCTCAAGTGTTTCGCCGGGCTCGACAAAGCCCGCTAAGGCGCTGAACACCCCTGGTTTGAAATGCGGGCTACGCGCAAGCAATAAGTCGTTTCCGCGTTCAACCAGCACCATGACCGCCGGCGATATTCTCGGGTAAGCCGTGAGCCGACAGGAGGGACATTCCATCGCAAACTCAGTGGTCTTCATGATGTTGGGTGTACCGCAATGCCCACAGAACTGATGGTTCTTTTGCCAGTCAATCATCTGTGTCGCACGACCGGCTAACGCAAACGCCTCGGCCCCCTCGGAGCCAAAGATGCTACGAACAGGTCGCAATTCACCTACAAAGTGTGTGGGAATTTGCTCCGCTTCGATCGCGTAGCAAGGTTTGCCTTGCCACTCACCGATCAGCAGCGGGTGATGCGGCGTACTAAAGTCTGACGCACGCGCCAGCGGAAACACTCCAGCAGATTCGTTTTCGGTTGATATAAAAACCTGATTGCCGTGTCGGACAATCCAATAGGTCAAGTCGCTCATTAAGGTTCTCAAATAAATAATGCTCGCTAAGTCTCATACAGACCTTAGACTATGAATCCTGTGTATTGTATTCTTACAAACACGCAGATACACGCTTAAAGTCGTCCTACCCGGGCTGGCGCAAGCACTAAGGTAAACCATGAATGCTCCGCTCTCCAGTACATCGCAGGCCGCTTTGGCGACGGTTACCTTAGACGACAAATATACACAGGCTGAAGGGCGTGCCTTCATGAGCGGTGTGCAGGCCTTGGTCAGATTGCCCATGCTGCAGCAAAGGCGTGATGCAGCGATTGGATTAAACACTGCAGGCTTCATTAGTGGCTACCGCGGTAGTCCGCTCGGTGGTTATGACCAGGCGCTGTGGTCAGCAAAAAAACACTTAGCGAAACAAAACATCGTTTTTCAGCCGGGTGTCAACGAAGAACTCGCGGCAACCGCAATTTGGGGTACGCAACAACTCGACCTCTATCCCACCAAAAAGAAACACGACGGCGTGTTCGGTATTTGGTATGGCAAAGGTCCGGGCGTCGACCGCTGTTCAGACGTATTCAAACATGCAAATATGGCCGGGACCGCCAAATTTGGTGGAGTCATTGCCATCGCCGGTGACGATCATGCGGCAAAGAGTTCAACGGCCGCTCACCAGAGCGACCATATCTTTAACGCCTGCGGTTTTCCAGTTTTTTTCCCAAGTGATGTCCAGGGGATTCTGGACATGGGTGTGCATGCCTTCGCGCTGAGTCGCTTTTCGGGCTTGTGGACTGGCATGAAAACCATTCAGGAAGTCGTCGAGTCAAGCACGAGGGTCGATATCGCCCACGATCGCGTCAAGATTGTGTTGCCCGAAGACTTTGTTTTACCCGTCGGTGGGTTGCATCTGCGTTGGCCCGATAGTCCTCTCGAGCAAGAAGCTCGGCTGATGGATTACAAGTGGTATGCCGCGCTCGCCTATATCCGCGCCAACAAGCTGAATCGCACGACCATTCAAGGCCCCAACGACCGCTTCGGCATTATTGCAAGTGGCAAAGCCTACCGCGACACTCGCCAAGCGTTGCTAGACCTCGGCCTAGACGACACAGCCTGTCAGCGACTCGGAATCAGGCTTCATCAGGTGAACGTCGTCTGGCCGCTTGAGCCCTCAATCACGAGAGAGTTCGCCCTTGGACTAAAGGAAATCCTCGTTGTAGAGGAGAAGCGGCAGCTTATTGAATACCAAATTAAAGAAGAGCTTTACAACTGGCGAGCGGATGTACGACCTGACGTATTAGGTAAGTTCGATCAGACACCTGGGGATCACACAGGCGGCGAGTGGTCGCACGCCAACCCCGCAGGCCATTGGTTGCTGCGCTCCAGCGCAGATCTGACCCCCTCACTCATCGCGCACGCCATCGCACACCGACTTGAAAAGTACGCACTACCCGAAGACGTTCGCGCAAGGATTCAAACTAGGCTATCGATCATTCAAGCCAAGCGCGAGTCACTGTTGCAGATCGAAGCCAAGGCTGGTGAGCGCCCTCCCTGGTTTTGCAGCGGTTGCCCCCACAATACCAGCACACGTGTACCCGAAGGCAGTCGTGCCCTCGCTGGCATCGGTTGCCATTACATGGTGATCTGGATGGATCGCGATACCGTCACGTTTACCCAAATGGGTGGTGAAGGTGCGCCGTGGGTAGGCCAAGCGCCATTTATGAACGAAGAGCATGTCTTTGCCAATATTGGTGATGGCACCTGGTTCCACAGTGGATCACTCGCCATTCGTCAAGCGGTCGCAGCCGGCGTCAACATCACTTATAAGATCCTGTATAACGATGCGGTGGCCATGACGGGTGGTCAACAAGTCGGCGAACGCCCAGAAGGTCTATCCGTCCCGCAAATCGTAAAGAGTTGCGTGGCCGAAGGGACCAAGCGCATTGTCGTCGTCACCGATGACATCGAACGCTATGACCATATCAAGCTTGAAGCCGGTGTTGATGTTTTTCATCGCGACGAACTTGACCGCATTCAGCGCGAATTGCGTGAGATAAAAGGCACGACGATCATCGTCTATGACCAGACCTGCGCGACCGAAAAACGCCGTCGTCGGAAGTCCGGGAAACTCGAAGATCCAAAACGTGTTGTTGTGATCAACGAGCTTGTGTGTGAAGGCTGCGGCGATTGTTCCAGCAAGAGCAACTGTCTTTCGGTCGAGCCGCTTGAAACCGAATTTGGTCGAAAGCGACAGATCAATCACAGCAGCTGCAATAAGGACGAGTCTTGCTTAAACGGTTTTTGTCCTAGCTTCGTTGTCTTAGAAAACGCCGTTCCACTCAAGCGCAAACCCCAGTCGATTGCGACGACAAACGAGGAATCTTTTTTTAAAGATCTCCCGCTGCCCACCCTCCCAAGCTGCGATGAACCCTATCGCATTGTTGTAGCCGGTGTCGGTGGTACAGGTGTCATCACGATTGGACAGCTCTTAGGAATGGCCGCGCACATTGAAGGCAAGGGAATCATCACGCAAGATTCCGCGGGGCTGGCACAAAAAGGTGGTGCCACCTGGAGTCATGTGCAGATTGCAGAAAAGCCGACCTCACTGAGTGCGACCAAAGTAGATATCGCGCAAGCAAACCTCATTCTGGCCTGTGATGGAATCGTTGCAGGGAGCGCCGCGACGCTGACCTATATGCAAGCGGGTTGCACCAACGTCGCACTAAACACCCATGCAACACCGACCGCCGGCTTTGTTCAAAGCGCAGATTGGCAGTCACCCAATCATGCCTGCACGACGGCAATTGAACAATCCGTTGGTGCAGAACATCTCGCAAGTCTAAACACCAGTGCTTTGGCGCTCTCCAAGCTTGGTGATTCGATTTATGCGAACCCAATTCTTATGGGGTTTGCCTGGCAAAAGGGCTGGATCCCGCTTACCTTGGCGTCGTTGCAACAAGCCTTGGTCTTGAATAATGTTCAAGTCGAGCGCAACCTACAAGCCTTTGACTGGGGTCGCGCCGCCGCGCTCGGCCGTGTCAATAATCTCATCGCGGCCCAAGAGACAGTCATTAACTTCAAGCCTCGCACGAGTCTTGAAGACATGATTAAGACACGTCATACCTTCTTAACGGCCTATCAACATGCAGCCTATGCAAAGTCTTATGTTGATTTTGTCGCGCAAGTTCAACAAACCGAAGAGTCGCTTGGCTTAGGTAGTCGCTTATCAACTGCCGTAGCCCGCTATCTATTTAAGCTCATGGCCTACAAGGATGAGTATGAAGTCGCACGACTGCATACTCAGACTGGATTCGAGGACGAGCTGCGTGCCCGCTATGAGCCTGGCTTTCAAATCGCTCACCACCTCGCGCCTCCGCTGTTATCTAAAAAGAATCCGAAAGGCGAACTCATCAAGCGGCGCTTTGGTCCTTGGCTGCGCCCAGTGTTACGCGGCTTGGCCACGCTAAAGTTTCTGCGCGGGACGTCGTTTGATCCCTTGGGCTTTACCGATGAACGCAAGCAAGAACGTGCTGCGATCGTAACCTACAAGCAGACTATCCTTGAATTGTTGACATCACTGAACCAAAGCAATGTCGATCTCGCCGTTCAGATCGCGAGTATCCCCGAAAACATTCGTGGCTACGGACACGTGAAAGCGCGACACGTTGCGAGTGCACAAGAGAAACAAACTGAATTACTTGCGCGCTGGCGCGGTTCAGTGCTGAACTGACCGTTCAGCACCTACATCGTTTCTGAGAAGAGCTCACGACCGATCAACATGCGTCGGATTTCGCTGGTGCCTGCGCCAATTTCATAGAGCTTTGCGTCACGCCACAAGCGCCCAACCGGATACTCGTTCGTGTAGCCGTTTCCACCGAGCAATTGAACCGACTCCCCTGCCATCCACGTTGCTTTCTCAGCACAGTACAGAATCACGCCTGCCGCATCCTTGCGCACGGAACGTTGATGTCCACCGCCCTGCGCCGCTAAACGATCCAAGGTCCGCCCCACTGCATAACAGTAAGCGCGGCAAGCCGAATAGGTCGAATACATATCAGCGAGTTTGCCTTGAACCAATTGGAACTCTCCAATGGATTGCCCAAACTGCTTACGCTCGTGTACGTACGGCAGGACAACATCAAGGCAAGCGCCCATAATGCCGAGCGGGCCTGCCGCCAACACAGCGCGCTCATAATCGAGCCCACTCATGAGCACCTGCACACCACCGTCGAGCGCACCCAAGATATTCTCTTCAGGCACAAACACATCCTGAAACACGAGTTCCCCAGTATGTGAGCCACGCATGCCAAGCTTATCGAGCTTTTGCGCAATAGAAAAGCCAGGCATATCCTTGTCAACTAAGAACGCCGTAATCCCCCGTGCTTTTTTATCTGGATCTGTCTTGGCATACACCACCAAGGTTTGCGCGTCGGGTCCATTGGTGATCCACATTTTGTGGCCATTGAGTCGATAGCCCCCCGATACCGCCGTGGCGCGTAGCGACATATTCACCACATCAGACCCTGCCCCCACTTCGCTCATTGCCAGCGCGCCCACATGCTCGCCAGAGATCAGCAGTGGCAAGAGTCGTGTGCGTTGCTGCGGCGTGCCATTGCGCGAAATCTGATTTACACAAAGATTGGAATGCGCGCCATAAGACAGCCCGACTGAAGCACTCGCACGGGAAATCTCTTCCATTACGATCATGTGCGCGAGATAGCCCATTTCTGCGCCGCCGTACTCGGCGCTCGCGGTCACACCCAACAGGCCCATCGCTCCCATCTTTCGCCAGAGATCCATCGGAAACTGATCCGAACGATCAATGTCGGCGGCACGTGGGGCGATCTCAGTGCGCGCAAAATCTCGAACAGCGTCTCTCAACGCCACCAGATCATCAGACAACCCGCAGTCTAGTTCGATTGACATCGTCATTTCCGAGACTCTCGCTTTACCTATGCTGCACAATCGCCTTATGTCTTACTTTGATATGCCCATCATTATGTCAGGCAACCATGTCGAAATAACGGGAATGTACGTAACGACCATCAACAAACCAACCATCAAGATAAAAAACGGCATCGTACCCCGCAAGACCTGTGCAAGCGGGATATTTGAGATATTGCTGATCACAAACAAATTAAGCCCTACCGGTGGCGACATCAACGCTAGTTCCATATTGATCACCAGCATCACACCAAAATGAATCGGATCGATCCCTAAGGGTTCAAGCAAGGGAATTACTATTGGCACGACGATCAACAGAATGGAAAATACTTCTAAAAACATTCCCAAAAAAATTAAGAGAATATTGATTGCCAGCAAAAACTGCCATGGCTTAATGTCCCATTGCCGCATTAACTCGAGAGTTTTTTGTGCGATGCCCGTCTCGGTAATGAGATGCCCAAAGGCCAAAGCCATTGCAATGATGATCATGATCCCAGCCGCGTTGCGAACGGAATGTGTCATCGTTTTCAAAAAATCACGCAGCTTAACTTCGCGGTAGATAAAGAGCGCCAAGATGATTGCGACTACCGCTGAAAGAGCCGCCGTTTCTGTGAGCGTTACGAATCCGCCATATAAACCACCCAATACAATCACCGGCACCATTAATGCGGGAATAGCCGTGACCGTCTTTTCGATTTTTTCCCTCATCGGGAGCGCAACCCGATCCACATAGCCGTTCTTCCGACTAAAAAAATACACATAGACACCCATCATGCCGGCGCTAATTAGGCCTGGGATGACGCCAGCCAAGAACAAACGGGGAATCGACGCATCTGCAAGCACACCGTACACGACGAAAGCGAGCGATGGCGGGATGAGAATCCCTAGCGTACCCGCTGAGACCAAAATGCCACCGGCGAAATGCGGCGCATAGCCGGCGCGCAACATCGCTGGGATCATGATCGTACCCATCGCGATCGCCGTGGCGACCGATGAGCCACACATCGCAGCAAAAATTGCACAAGTCAGAACGGACACGAGCCCTAAACCGCCATGCATACGGCCAATCCAGGCAACCGCAGCATTGATCAGCGCTTTAGCAACACCACCCCGCTCCATGAAGGTTGCGGCAATCACAAAATAAGGCACTGCCAGCAGCGTAGGAGAGTTCAGTTCATCAATTATTTTTTGCGCCAACGGCACCAAACTGCTTTCTAGTCCAAATACTAAGCCAGCCGTGATGCCCATCGTGAGGAAGATTGGAATACCCAGCAGCAAAAGCGCTAAAAACAGAGGGATCATGAAACTAAACATGAGTGCCCTCCTTAGCCATCAACTTACGCTTTAAACGCACGATGTAGGCAACTGCCATTACGAAACCGCCTGCAGGCAATGCAGCAAAGTAAATCCACAAGGGAACCCGAAGTACGGTAGTCGACACGTCGCCAAACTCCCATGCTTGAAAGGAAACGGCTCCACCAAAATAGACCATACCAACCGAAAAGAGCATTCCCAGTACATCGGCCAAAATCGCAACAGCTGCCTGCATCTTTGGTGAAAACATATTGATAAAGAAATCAGACTTGACATGTCGATCCATCATCGTCAGCGTGCCAAGGGATAAAAATACAGCCCAGATCACCATATACACCTGCACTTCCTCAACGAAGTCGAGGGTGAGTGCAGGAAACGTCAAGCGCATGACTACGTTGTAAGAACAGAAAACTAACGCCAGTGTCGCAAGCCCTCCGACCAACCAAGATTCAAGGGGATGTGATTCAACAACGTCATGGGACTCTGCATCTAGGTCGGCTTGCGCCTTCTGACGTAATGTCTCATATAGCTTGTTACCCGAGGACTCAGGGGGAGCGGAAGGACTATTGCTATGCATAATTAGTATTTAACACCGGCTGCTTTCAAGTTTTTTAACGCTTCCGCTACAACATCTGCATCCATCTTGATGCTCTTGACTAACTCCGGCTGTATTTTCATCAATGTCCGTCGTGCCGATAACAGCTGCTCCTCTGTTGGAACAACTACTTTGAGGCCAGCCTTCACCAATACTTCTTTTGCTTTGAGCTGAGCTTGCGTTGCGTTCTTACGCTCAGCAGTCGCGGCAATATCCCATGACTCAAGAATGGCTTGTTGCACCTCTTTTGGTTGCTTATTAAAGAAGTTGGCACGCATCATCGGCACATACTGATTGAACTGGTTGTAGTCCTCAAAGGCGTACTTCATACCTGAGTCCATTAGCTTCGAAGAAAAACTACTTTCGTACGTCGTCACCAAGCCATCCATCACACCCTGACTCATTGCAAGCGGAACGTCTGGCCAGGGGACCAGCAACGCGGTGCCACCTAATGTGTTGATACGCTGTGCATTCGCGGTACCGCCCGCGTAGCGAATTTTCATCCCCTTTATGTCGGGATAGTCTTTAATCTCTTTATTGATCGTATAGGTGTGCTGCATCCCCAAATCCATCCACTTCCCAAGAATCTTGACACGCATACGCTCTTCAAACTTCTTATTCAAAAAGTCGCCGAGTTTTCCATCCATGACTTTATAAACGACGTCGCCCTTGACGCCATAAAACATCGGCAAACTTTGCAACGCTGCGTTCGGCTCTGCACTGTCAAGCTGCCACGTTCCAGGAACAGCCATTTCAACCGAATCTTGACGCAAGGCTCTTGGGACGTCACGATCACGGAACAACTGACCACTTGGATACACTTCGATCGTAAAGCGGTTTCCTGTTCTCTTTTTAAGTTCCTCAACAAAAATCTCAACCCCTTTGTTTCGTACATGTACAGGGTTAGTGTCCAACGCAATGCGCAGTTTTTCTTGCGCCAGTGCCGAGCTTGCGCTAAAAGTCGAGGCAACGGTTGCGATCGCAATCGCCGTAAGTTTCATAAACTTATAAGACATGATATTTCCTTGTTGTGAGGACACTGCCAAGTAAAGATTGTGTGTAGCCGATGGACTGTACCGAAAATGACTCCCCCTGTAAACCGAATGGCCGGCATGCAGGGGAAAACATCGGGTAATCACCAACCAATTCCTCCACTAAACATTGTGTTCGACATTAATAGCCGCGACACAATCTCTAGAAAGAGTTTTATTGTGATTCAACTTTTGATAACCAAGCCTCATCAGACTTAGAGCGTTCGTCCCAACGCTTTAAAGAACAACTCTGACTGCAATCGTTCGCTCATTGTTTGCGCGCCGACATGGGCAGCCAAGCGCGAATCGACTGGCGCTAAGGGAAGACCCGTCGACATCGCCAGCACCTGCATCATGCAAGCGCGCTCAAGAAAATACAAATCGTCATATGCGTAATCCATGCGTTCCGCACAAACTACCACGCCGTGGTTTCCTAAAAAAACGACATCTGCATCTTGCATGGCACGCGCCATGCGCTCACCTTCTTTTGCGTCTAAGGCTAAACCGTTGTAGTGCTTGTCTACGGCAACACGCCCATGAAAACGCATCGCGTTCTGGGATAACGCAGTGTCCAACACCCTGCGCTTAGTCAAGGTTAAGGCTGTTGCATACGGCATATGCGTATGAAGTACGCAAGCCTTGCCTGCGATCTGATGTACGGCCGCGTGAATGAACATGGCGGTGGGCTCGACGGGATGCCGTCCCGCAAGCGCAGCGCCTGCGGTATCGACCATCACAATGTCCTCGGCCTGCACTTCACTCCATAACAACCCTCGTGGATTCAATAAGAAGCGCCCACTCTTGTCGGGAATTTCAACGCTAAAGTGATTGCAAACGCCTTCCGACAAACCATGAAAAGCGGCTGCACGAAGTGCTAAGGCTAGATCCTCGCGCAATTTACGCACGAGCGGGCTTTCATAGTCGACTTTATGATTTGCATTAGACATTCGACACTCCAGATCCTAATTTTTATACGCTTGTTGTAATGCCCGTTCGATACGATCGAAAGCGACAGTCGCCCGTGGAACTTTAAACGAAAACCACGTGCGCACATCCTCTTCGAGCGCTAACCCATGCATATAGTTATAAAGTGCTTTTTTAAGCCCAACACCTAACGCTGCGTGGTCGACGCCGGTTGGGTCAACAAACCCCACATCATTTTTTGCGAAGGTGATGGGCGGGAGTGGCTTGAGCGTGACGCCATATTCCGCGGGATTTTTCCCGACTGGTGAATGGACCGTCGCTGTGAACCGATGAAAAAATCCACTTTGTATACAGCCATTGATAAACAACTGGCGCACCAACTCTAGGGCATCAACGGTATCTTGCACCGTTTGAGTAGGAAAACCATACATCAAATAAGCGTGCACCAAAATACCGGCATCACTCAGCGCACGCGTGACGCGAGCAACCTGATCTACCGAAACTCCCTTTTGCATGAGTTTCAACAAGCGATCAGAGGCCACCTCCAAGCCACCCGACACGGCGATACAACCGCTATGTGCCAACAAGCGGCTCAATTCAGGTGTGAAGGTTTTCTCAAAGCGGATATTGCCCCACCACGAAATACCCACATCACGCGCAATCAACTCGGTTGCTAGTGACTTGAGCGCCTTGGGCGGTGCCGCCTCATCAACAAAATGAAAACCTGTTTGTCCTGTTTCTTGCACGATGGCTTGCACGCGATCTACCAATAAGCTCGCCGAGGCTGTTTCATAACGGCTGATGTAATCAAGACTGACATCACAAAAACTACATTTTTTCCAATAACAGCCATGGGCCACTGTCAGCTTATTCCAGCGACCATCACTCCAGAGTCGATGCATCGGATTAAGCATATCCAACAAAGACAAATAGTCATCTAGGGGCAGGCCATCCCAGGTGGGCGTCCCGACCTCTTCAAAAGGCACCTCCGGTTCGACCATATTGACGTAGCGCACGACACCACTAGACGGCTCGCGCAGATACGTGCGAACCAATCGCTGACTCGAACGCTTACCTGCCAAATATTCTAATAAGCACAGTAAAGGTCGCTCGCCGGAATCAAGCGTTACAAAATCCATATAATCGAACACTCTGGCGTCGGACAGCTCGCGCAGTTCGGTATTCACAAAACCACCACCCAACACGATGGTGATGTTTGGATGAAGCGACTTAATTGTCTGCGCAATACGAAACGCCGCATAGACGGTACCGGGAAACGGAACCGATAGCAATACGATCGTGGGCATATGACGTTCGATCGCCGCCAAAGTGAGCGAGTACAGCGTGTCGTCAACAAGATTAGGGGCCGCAGCGAGCGCAGCGGCCAGTGCATCGAAGCTTGCCTGACTCGCAGCAAGCGCTTCACCGTAGCGCACAAACTCAAAACGACTATCAATCGACTCACGTACGACGTCAGACAAATCGTTGAGATAGAGCGTAGCGAGATGCTTGGCACGATCTTGCATCCCAAGCGCACCAAACGCCCAACCAAGCGGGTCACCCCCCTCCTCGTCTATGTACGCATCCAAACTGGCGAACCGCGGCCCTTCGGGCAAATACTGCCGGCTCACAATACGATGCGCGAGCGTCGCATCTCTGCCTTGCAAAAAGGCAATGACTCGATCAATCGTAGAGAGGTATCGGGGCAATTGACTGACAAATATCCGCGATGCAGGACGCGATGGATCAGCCTTCTTAATTGCCGGCATGCATGCTGCGACCTTTCCTAAGCCCTCTTGCGAAAAGATCTCAAGGACCAGCTCAAGCGCAAGATCTTCTTGCACTGCATTGACGGCACGCGACCTCAAAAATCCTGTCAAATAGGCGGTCGACGGATAAGGTGTATTGAGCTGCGTCATCGGTGGGATGACGGACAGCACGCGAACCGCTGGCGAATTCAAAAGAAGCACTCCCTACATAGATAGCAGGGAGTGTACCAATTCATGCTCAGCCGCTAGCTTTCACATAGCGCACAATGTCGGCATGGGTGGCAAACCAGACATCTGAATGCTGCTGTATGTGGCGGATCAAGGCATCCAAAATCCATACCCGCGAGCGATAGCCAATGATATGCGGATGCATCGTTAGTTGAAACAAGCCACCTTCGGCATAGGCCGCATCAAATTCGCGCTTGAAGATATCAAAGACATCCGTGGGCGGCGTATATGGGCGTAACGCCGCGAAACGGTTCATATTGAAGTACACCGCATCGTCTCGGATCCACTCGACCGGCAGCTCAATCACGCCTGTGGCTCGCTCATCCATCAACAGCTCATAACAATCCACGTCCGCCATGAGCGAGCTGTCGTAAATCAACCCAAGCTCTTTTGCCAACCTGAGCGTATTGGGACTGAAATCCCAAGAAGGTGTGCGCATCCCTACCGGCGCGACTCCCGTGATCTTGTGCAAGACCTCAAAACTGCGTTGCATCAGATCGCGTTCGGCGTCGATGGGAAGCACCGAATTTCGTTCGTGAATCCAACCGTGAATGCCGATTTCATGACCCAACGCTGCAAGATTTTTTTGCTCATCGGGATAGAGTAAAGCGGTAACGGCAGGCACAAAAAAACTTGCCGGCACATCGTGGCGAGTAAGGATCTCAACAATGCGGGGCACGCCTTGCCGATTTCCGTATTGGCCCTGAGAGAGCTTTCCGGGCGAGTCGCCGCCCTCTCTGAGTTCGTTTGTTTCGTGATCCGAATCAAAAGAAAGTGCGACAGCGCAACGTGCACCACCGGGCCAAGACGCTGGTCGCAAACTCCGCCCCGCACGAACACGGTTCACGATTTCGCGCCATTGACTTTCCGGCCAACGCCAAGGCTCTAGCGGCTGAGCACTCATTTTGAAGGCGCTTCAGGAAGACTCTTTGCAATCGCAATCGCGGCTTGCGCCTCTTGGGCAACAAACTTAACAAACTCGGCGGGCGGCATGCCAACGCCATATAGGCCCTGCGCTTCAAACTGCTTGATCACGTCGGGGTCTTTGATCGCTTGCTGCACCGCGCTATAAATTTTGTCAACGATTGGCGTTGGCGCGCCAGCAGGCAACCATAAACCAAACCAATTCACGACGTCAAAATTTGGAATGCCCGTCTCTTGCATGGTCGGAACATTAGGCAAGCCCTTCCAGCGAGTGCTACCCGTTAAGGCCAACGCGCGTAGCTTACCGGCTTCAACGTGCTTGATCGCGATCTGTGTTCCGACAAAAAACATGTCCACGCGACCACTGAGCAAATCACTCATAACTTCAGCCACGCCCTTGTAAGGGACCATCAAAATATCGGTCTGGGTCTTGGCTTTGAACACTTCAGCGGGGATATGGCTGGCCGTGCCTAAGCCAGCACTGGCGTAGCTCAGTTTGCCTGGATTCTTCTTGGCTAAGGCAACAAGCTCAGAAACATTGTTGGCGGCTAAGCTCGTGGGGATCACCAGCGCTTGTCCATAATTCTGCGCGACCAGCGACACGTGAGTGAAGTCCTTGACCGAGTCATACGGGACGTTCTTATTGAAAGGCGGGATCGTTGCATGGGAAGCTGTCGTAAACAACCAAGAATACCCATCAGCAGGCTGCTTGGCTAAGTAGGCCGTGCCCACCAAACCACCGGCTCCAGGCTTGTTCTCCACAATAATTGACTGACCAAGCACACTCGACATTTTTGGACCGATGATGCGCATAATTAAATCTGGTGGCCCGCCAGGCGGCGACGGCACCACCACACGAATCGGCTTCGACGGAAAATTTGCATCTGGCTTCAGCGTGCTTGGCGTTTGTGCCACGGCGCCAAGCGTCGTGCAAGCAAATAAGGCCAAGATGAGTTTACGAGCGACTAAGTGGATTTGCATGATTACCCCTTTTTTTATTTAATACGGCACTAATCAAGTGTGATCGTGCGACGTTCGGCCGAAGACTTGATGATGGCCTCGAGAACGCGTGCGTTACGCACGGCATCTCCCTGAGGCGTCACCAACGCCTTCTTGTGTGTAATCGCTTTTGCGAAATCTTCTAACTCGAGTCTCTCCGTGCTGACCGCATCGTACTTGTGTACGACAGGCTTCTGTTTGTTGGTGACATTCGCCTTGTCAATCATGCACGTCGTCAGATCCCAAGTGTGCAGGTGCTCTACATCCCCCACCTGCACCCAACCATTCGAGCCAAATATCTGCATTCTCCAGGTTTCTGCCGTCGCGATGACCGTGCCCAGGTAAGCCGTCGCACCACTCTTGAATCCCAAGAGCATCGACGTTGTGTCGTCCGAGCCAAAGTCCTGAGCAAGACGGAAACTCTTTGCCGTAACCTCGGTGATCGGCCCGGCTAGATACATCATTGCATCAATCACGTGCACGCCTCGACCTGTCATCCCGCCTGCCGGTGACTCATCTCCGGCATGGCGCCAGTGACCTTTGGGGAACCGGTAGGCACTGGGCCCACAGAAGTTGCCTTCAATATGCAGCACCCGACCCAGTCGGCCATCTTCGATCATGCGTCTGACTTCTTGCAAGGCCGGCTGAAACCTCCAGTTGTACCCAACACCCAACACGATATTGTTTTCTTGTGCCGCCTTAGCCGCCGCTAAGGCACTCTCGCTATCAAGTGCTAAAGGCTTTTCACAAAACACATGCTTACCGGCGCGGGCAGCTTGTTCGATTTGCGCGGTATGCATCGAATGGGGAGTAGCCAACACAACGGCGTCGAGCGTCGCGTCAGCGAGAATCTGCTCAAACGAATCGACTAAAGCGATGCCGTGTTGCTTTGCAAAGTCTTCCGCTTTTGAGCGCGTACGCGTGGCACCTGCAACGAATGTGATGTCCTGGCTCTTGCCCTGTACGCTGCGTACAAGGTTTTGGCCCCAAGTACCCATCCCAATAATTGCTGCTCGAATCATGACACTTCCTTTGTTTCGGTAATAACTAGCGTTGTATTCAATGGCATCAAGGATGCTTGGCTAAAAACTTCATCAAATGATCGACGCACAAATCAGGGTAGCCGTCACAAATATTATGTGCGGCGGTATCCACACGCACGATCTCTGATCCTTTGATGCGCTGGTGCATGTCGTCATAAGCATTCGCGTGACCAATCGACTCTCTTCCGGCAGAGACAATCAAGGTTGGACACTTGATGCCAACAAGCTCTTCCATAAAGTCGTGGGTACACATATGCAACACGAAACGTGCAATGAACGCTGGGTCGTTTGACCCGGCTTGCTCGATAAACCAGGCGACCAATTGCGGATCAGCGTTTTCATCGAAGCGCTCGTAAATTGTATCCGCGAGGAATTTCTTCAAACCAATTTTCTGAATTTTTGGAATCCATGTCGGCGCATGACTATTTTTTAGTCCAGGCGTTGCACCAAAAAGAGCGAGCGTTTTCACGCGTGCAGCATGTTGTAGCGCAAACTGTTGTGCGACATATCCCCCTGCTGAGTTACCGACGATGTGTGCGCTTGGGCAGCCAATCAAATCCATGAGCTCCGCCACATCAGACACGAGATGATTAAGCGAAAAATCATCCGTCGCCGCAGGTGCCGCCGAGGCACCATGCCCCCTGAGATCAAGGCGTACAACTCGGTACTCCGCACTCAGGCGTGGCATCCAGCTAAACCATCGTCTTGAATTTCCCATGGCCGCGTGAAGCAAGACGACCGTCTCAGGCTTCGTCCAGGGGCGCGTGAAGTCGTCGATGTAGTACTCAAGCTCTAGCCCATCTTTTGTTTTCAAGCGCATTGCATCATTCCAAAGCGTGTTCAATTAATGTTGATATTTGCAGCAGAAATAATTTTCTTCCACTTCGCAATTTCGTCACCGATCAACTTCCTCGCCTGTACGGGGCTGCCGCCAGCGACCGTATACCCTAGGTCATCCACACGCTTCTGTATTGCAGGATCTTTCATTGCTTGATTGAACGCCTCGTTTATTTTTTTGATCACGTCGGCTGGCATTCCTTTTGGTCCAAGAACAGTCCACTGCGAACTACTATCCACACCGGCGAGGCCGGCCTGATCAAACGTTGGCACATTGGGGACCGCAGCGTTACGCGCACTGCCGGTGATCGCCAACGCCTTGAGACGTCCTGCTTCCATCGGAGCCCGCGCAGAGCTAATTCCGGTAAACGTCAAAGGAACTGTCCCGGCCATCACAGAAGAAAGTGCCTCGCCGGTCCCTTTATAGGGTACGTGCGCGATATTCACGCCAGCAACCATATTGAATAACTCGCCAGCCAAGTGCGTCGAAGCACCGTTTCCGCCTGAACCGTAGAACAAACCACCAGGCTTTTGCTTAGCGAGCGCAATGAGTTCTTTCAAATTATTTGCAGGCAAAGAAGGATGGGCCACAAGAATGACCGGACCGGACGCTAAATGAATGATTGGTACGAGATCTTTTTCGGTCTCGTAGGGCAATTTACGCAGTCCTGGATTCACGACAATCGAAGAGTCCACCGCCAGCAATGTGTAACCATCGGGCGCCGCTTGCGCAACAAGCTGCGTACCAATGATGCTTGAACCACCGGGCTTGTTGTCTACGACCACAGGTTGACCCAAAATCTCAGTGAGTTTCGGCACCATGATTCGAACCAAAATGTCTGTCCCGCCACCAGGTGCAAACGGAATCACGATACGAATAGGCTTCGTGGGCCACGTTTGGGCCGATGCCGACAAACCGAACGCGCTAAAAATTAGAACAAGCGCACTGACCAACCACTTTAATGAATTTTTCATTTTTGCTCCTAAGTTTTCTATTTTTTTGTAACCTGTAGGGTAACGAACATTCTGGAGTTTTACTAGTGATATGACGTACGATGGGCGTGAGACCATTCGCCCTTCAGCCGACAGTTCCTAAACATAATTTATAAACGGAACGACATTGATCCCCAAGGCGGAGTGATAGACTTCCCTCAAGCAGGAGACTCAAGATGACAAAAATTATTGATGCCCAAGTACATGCCTACGAACACGACCACCCCGGTCGACCCTGGGCTGCCGTGCTCCACGGACCCGCGTCAGTCACGGGCGACGCCATGGTTGCTGCGATGGACGCGGTTGGCGTCGACGCCGCGATTCTCGTTTCTGTTTTTACGATGTACCGCTTTGATTCAAGCTACGCCGAGCAGGTGTATCGCGCTCATCCGACGCGGTTTCGACTCATCAAGCCGGTTGACCCGACTGATCCCGCCGTCAATGAAACGATTGACCAGTGGGTCAAGACGCCTGGCACAGTCGCCATCCGCATCATGCTCAACAGAGGTGTATCAGAAGACGCTGCAGACCCTGGGATCAATCGAGTTCTGGCTGCCGCCGCACGGCACAATATCCCTGTGAACCTGTTGTGCTGGGGCCGTCTGGATCAAGTCAAGCAATTAGCGGCACGCAACCCGTACACCCGAATCGTTGTAGATCACTTAGGACTTGAACAGCCCTATGAACCGCCACTGCTTGCACACCCCTTTAGCGAAATCGAAAAGGTCTTGGCCTTGGCACAACACCCGAATGTGGTGATCAAGATTACAGGCGCCTGTACCCTATCCCAGAAAGCCTATCCCTATCCAGACATCTGGGATCCCCTTGCACGTATCTTCGACGCCTATGGCATGGAGCGTTGCCTGTGGGGCACAGACTGGACACGTGCCGTGCAGGTGCTAACGTACCAGCAAGGCGTGGACGCATTTAAAGTAACCGATCGCTTAACGCACACAGAGCGTGAGGCCTTGATGGGTGGAAACGTACAAAAAATTTATCGCTGTCACTTTCACTAACACTGTCGAATACGCGCCTGAATCCACTTCAAACCAGACTGAGCCAATGAACTCTTCTCCACAACTATTTGATCTCTTAATCAAAGACGCTATTTTGATTACAGCAGATCCCTCGCAGCCGTTAATTCGAAACGGTTATTTAGGTGTGGCGCAAGGTGTCATTACGTACTTGAGCCAAGCCGAACCTCTAAATTATCGGGCAACGACAACCATGAGCCTTCCTGGTCACTTTGTGACACCTGGCTTCGTCAACCCGCACGCCCACTCTATCTTGTCAATGGTTCGTGGTGTCGCGTCAGATCTTGGCTTTGCGCCCTCGTATACGCCGGGAATTCCAAAAGGCACGCAAGTCAATCCTGAACAAGCGCGCGCGCTCGCTCAACTAGGTGCACTCGAGGCACTGCTCTTCGGCTCAACCGTACTCGGTGACAACTTTGTTCACGCGGATATCGCAGCGCAAGCGATGGCAGAACTCGGTATGCGTCTATGCCCCAGCTGGCGTATCCACGACGTCGACTTTGCAAAAGTTGCGCATGGCGAGTGGCACCACGATCCAGCAATCGGCGCCCGCACCCTAGAGGCGGGAATGGCACTTTACGAAACCTGGAAAGATCATCCACTAGTAACAGTCAATCTTGCTGCGCATGCGGTCGACACCTGCTCTGAAGATTTTTTAAGAGAGGTGGCAGAACTCTCCACAAAACATAACTTAGTCGTCAGCACACATCTTGGGCAAAGTCAGGTCGAAGTCAAACGTGTCCACGAGCGCACTGGGTATACGTCAACAGAAGTCCTGTACGACACGGGTTTGCTCAATGACCGTTTAATGTGCGGACACTGCATCTACGTCACAGATTCTGACATTGCAAAAATGGCTGCTCATAACGCCCATGTCGTGCATATCCCAAAACCTAACGCAACCTCTGGTCGCTTGGCGCCCACACCAAAACTAAAAGCGGCTGGCATCAACATTTGCTTGGCAACAGACACACAGCATGCCGACATGGTAGAGCTCATGCGCTGGGCGCTGATTACAGCGCGCATACAGGAAGGTGGAGTGAACGAGTCCTGGCAACCGGATCATGTTTTTCATATGGCCACGATGGGCGGCGCTAAAGCGCTCAGTATGCAGGACACGCTCGGTTCACTCACCGTTGGGAAAGCAGCTGACTTTGTCGTGATCAATGGCAATCGCCCTCACCTAACCCCCCATGTCAATCCAGTTGGTAACCTCGTTCATACGGGGCAAGGACGCGATGTCCTGCACGTCGTCGTTGCGGGTGATTTTGTCGTACGTGATGGGTTGCCAACACGCGTGGATATGGATGAGGTCGTGCGTCGTGCGGAAACAGCTGCTCGCCAACTATGGGGAGCAGAGGGCGTACAGTACTGGTTGTAGTGACTTTATAAACGAAAGAGCCTCTACCATGCCGGCGCAGCACATGGCATGTATCTTGCTTGTGAACATTGGTCCATTCCCTAAACCTAAGAGATCACCAAATGAAACGAATTAGCAAAATATTCAGCCTTATCGCAGTACTGGGCGCCATCGTCAGCGGAAATGCCATCGCGCAAGCTCCCGGATTAAAGGACTATCCAGATCGCTCAGTAAAATTTATTGTGCCGTTTCCGCCCGGTGGGGCTGCGGACGTGTTTGCCCGCTTAGTCGCCCAGAAACTGACAGAGAAGTGGAAACAAACCGTTTTAGTTGAAAACAAGCCAGGTGCAGGTGGAAGAATCGCTACGCAGTTTGTCGCGACAGCGCCCGCGGACGGTTATACCTTCTTGGTCGTGACTGTCGGGCACGCTGTCAATCCAAGCCTCTACAAGAACCTGCCTTACAACACGGAAAAAGCCTTTAAAACGGTCGCCATGTTGGCTGATCTGCCGAGCATGCTGGTCGTTAACACTGAGTTACCCGTTACAAACATTAAAGAACTCGTAGCCCTCGCAAAGGCTCAGCCTGGCAAGCTTACCTACGCATCTTCTGGCAACGCGACAACAAGCCATGTCGCCGCAGCGATGCTGGCGAGCGCTGAAAACTTAGACCTCGTTCACGTGCCCTACAAAGGCTCAGCACCCGCCATCACCGATATGATTTCTGGACGTGTGAACATCATGATTGATCCGATTGCAACGGCTCTTCCCCATGTAAAAAGCGGAAAACTCAAGGCGCTTGCAATCAGTACACCAAAACGTTCACCACTCGTTCCTGAGCTCCCGACCATTGCAGAGTCGGGCGTACCAGGCTACGACTTCTCCGCCTGGTTTTTACTCCTTGCTCCCTCGGGTGTCCCTGATACATTGATTGGCAAAGTCAATGCAGACATTCTGGATGCGATGAAAGATCCTGAACTCACAAAGACCTACGCTACACGAGGCGCTCAGGCTGGAGTTGGAACACCTAGCGAATTATCAAAGTTTTTAACAAATGAGATCAAACGCTTTGATATTTTGGTTAAGAAGACTGGAATGAAAGCGGAATGATCTTCCCTCCACGTGACTTAGTTGGTTATGGGCCAACTCCCCCGACCGTTACTTGGCCAAATAACGCTCGCGTAGCCGTATCGTTTGTACTGAACTTTGAAGAAGGCTCGGAGCACAGCATCGCCGACGGCGACGCCAGAAACGAAGGTGTATACGAAGTCATCGATAAACTAGAGGGCATCCCAGACCCTTGTATCCAAAGCCACTTTGACTATGGCACGCGAGTCGGCTGGTGGCGAATCATGGACTTACTCGAACGTCATGGTGTTGCCTGTACCGTAAGCTCTTGCGGACTTGCTGTGCAACGCTATCCCAAACTGGCACGAGACGCAATCACTCGGGGGCACGAGGTGTCCGCCCACGGGTGGCGCTGGGAAAGTCATGCACGTATGACCCCAGAGCAAGAACGTAGCTCTATTCACCAGACGGTTGAGGCAATCCATCATGCCACCGGGGTCCGGCCGGTCGGGTGGCACACCCGTTCCGCAACGACTATTCACACACGAAAGCTACTAATCGAGGAAGGCGGCTTTCTGTATGACAGCGATGATTACAGCGATGATCTACCACGTTGCGTCCAGCACCAGGGTAAACAACATGTCATCTTACCGTATGCGTTCGACACCAATGACATGCAGTTTCAACACACTCACCGCTTTGTTCGCGCGCAAGATTTCTCTGGCTATGTCAACGACGCGTTTGACTGGCTTTGGAAAGAAGGTGAAACTTCACCAAAAATGATGTCGATTGGACTACACCTAAGAATGCTGGCGAGGCCAGCGCGGATGTGGGCACTTCTGCAAATGATTAACCACATGCAGAGTACAGGCCAAGTTTGGTTTGCACGCAGAGATCAGATCGCTAGGCACTGGCTAGCGCACCACGGATAAAAATATAATGAGACAAGACATGACCCAAGCAAAAAGGTTTTGGAGTATTTACCTAAGCTTTACACTCAGCTTATTTTTTTGTTTTAACGTAACCGCCCAAGAGTTTCCGAAAGTCATCAAACTGGTCGTACCGTTTGCACCAGGCGCAAGCAACGACTTGTTCGCCAGAGCGCTTGCTCAGCGCTTAAGTGCAAAGCTCGACTTCACAATGATTGTGGAAAACAAGGCTGGCGCAGGTGGCGTGATTGGCGCAGACTTCGTCAGCAAGGCTGCCCCCGATGGCACGACGCTGCTGTTTACCTCAAACGCCTTGACTACGACAGCAGCCGTGCAACGAAAACTGCCCTACGATCCGCTGACGGATCTCGCCCCTGTCGCCATGGTGGCAAAAAGCGGTTTGATTTTATTGGTTCGTACCGATGGTCCGTACGGCAATACCGCTGAACTGCTTCAGGCAATGCGTGACCCAAAAAACAAAATGGCCTACGGTTCCTCGGGCGTTGGGTCGGTCAATCATGTCAGTACAGAATTGCTCAATTCAATGGCCGGCACGTCGGCCCTACATCTGCCATACAAAGGTTTAAGTCTGGCACTGATCGACATGATCGGTGGACGCGTCGATTTCATCATCACGACGGTGGCTTCATCAGGTAGTCAACTGCGTGCCGGCAAGGTCAAAGCGCTCTCCGTCACCTCCGCAGAACGCAGCCCCTTCAATCCAGAGCTCGCGCCAATGGCAGATCTCGTGCCCGGTTATAGCAGCGAGATTTGGTGGGGCGTATTTGCGCCCGCCAAAACACCGAAAGCGTTGGTGGAGCGACTCAATACTGAGATTCGCAACGTGACTGCAGAACCAGAGATGCAAAAGCTGTTTGCAAAAGAGGCAGCGCTCGCCACCACACTAAGTCCCTCTGAATTCAGACGCCGTATTCAAGACGAGATTGCGCTGTGGAAAAAAGTGGTGCGAGAGCGTAATATTCAACCAGAATAAATCGGAGACAGCCCATGCTCACAAAATCTAGCCAAAGCGCCTTACCTCAACGACAAGTTTCAAAGTCGCCCGCGAATGGCGCACCGAGGTGGCGTACCGATTACTTTAGTACGGTAGGTGGCGGTAAGGTCACTTCCGACCCACAGGCTTTCTTAGTTGAAATGCCCGTGCACGATCAGATCCTTCCACACTTCCATGTCGTCGATCAGTTTCAAGTTTTTGTTTCAGGCACCGGAAAAGTGGGCCGCTCTGACGTTCTGTTACCTTTGACGATTCACTATGCTGATCGCTTCACTGGCTACGGTCCGATCGATGCGGGTCCACAAGGCTATTCATACTTCACGCTGCGCGCGCAAACGGACTCTGGCCCCGTTTATCTGCACCAACCGGGCTACCGCGAAAAACTGCAACCTTCAAAAAAGAGGCATTTTTCAGCAAACGCGACGATCAGTACCGAGGCCGTCTTGGCTCATCGCGAGCAGGTCACTATTGAAGACGTCAGTGAAAAAACGGCTGAATATGACGATGGCGTCGATGCAAAACTGATTCGCGCTGGTGCAAATATGTCGATCACTGGTCAAGATCCAAAACAATCAGGTGGCCAATACTTCCTAGTGGTGAACGGAAGCCTCGTGCACCAGGATCAACATCTTGCGAAGTGGTCAGTACTCTTTGTCAATGCAACGGATCCCACCCTGTCCGCCAAAAGCGGCCCAGAGGGATGCGAAATGTTGATGCTGCAGTTTGGTCGGGGATAGCGCGCTGTAAACAGCCTCTAGAGAAGCTTGCCCGGATTCATTAACTGGTTCGGGTCAAGCGCACGCTTGATGGCAATCATCAAATCCATTTCAACTGTGGACTTATAGCGCCGCAATTCATCACGACGCAATGTCCCAACGCCATGCTCGGCGCTGATACTTCCATTGAACTGCGCAACAAGATCGTGAATACGTTTATTCAATCCCGTCGTTTTTTCTTTATAGTCCTCAGGTGTAACATCTAAGGGCAGCATGACGTTGTAGTGAAGGTTGCCGTCTCCGATATGACCGAAATTGATAATCGGCAATCCTGGAAATTCTGTCAGCACCGCCTGATCAGCTTCTGCAACAAAACGGGCTAGCCCAGAGATCGGCAGTGCAATATCATGCTTGACGGCCTTACCCGCCTTAACCTGAGCCAGCGAAATCCCTTCGCGCAACTTCCACATCGACACACTTTGCGCTTCGCTCATGGCGACTACACAATCATCAACCAACCCTTCTTCGATCGCTGCAGACAAACCCGTCTGCAACATATCTTGTAGTCCAGTCATGCTTGTGTCGGCCAATTCAATCAACGCATAGTAGGGATAGATTTTTTCGAGCGGAGACACGTGTGCCTCTAGCTGCTTCGTCACAAGCGATAAGCTCGGTGCAGACATCATTTCAAAAGCGCTCAAGCGCGGACCGCAGTCTGCTTGCAAGCGATTGAGTAGCGCCACAACATTCGTCAGATTCTGCGCACCGACCCATGCCGTGACGCGGCCAGCAGGTGCAGCGAAGAGTTTCAACACCACGCCGGTAATGATACCGAGCGACCCTTCTGAACCGATGAATAAATCCTTTAAGTCATAACCGGTATTGTCTTTGCGTAGAGCACGCAAACCATTCCAAACTCGGCCGTCTGGTAAAACCACTTCCAGGCCTAAGGTCAGATCGCGTGTGTTTCCGTAGCGCAGGACGCCCGTTCCACCCGCATTGGTAGCCAAGTTGCCGCCAATTGTGCAACTACCTTCCGCACCAAGACTCAGAGGGAAGTACCGCCCTACCTTACTCGCCGCCTGTTGAATCTCTGCCAAGATGACTCCCGCATCCGCGGTGAGCGTGTTGTTCACAGGATCCACGTCATGAATGCGCTTCATGCGATTTAAGGACAACACGACTTGCGCACCGCTCAAGTCGGGCGTCGCACCACCACTCATACCGGTGTTCCCACCTTGCGGTACAACGGGCGTGTGGGACTGATGACACAAACGCATCACAGCGGATACTTCCGTCGTGTTGCGAGGACGCACTACAGCAACCGTGCGTCCGTGCGCTTTACCTAGCCAATCATTGACATACGTTTCTTGGTCCGCAGGATTGAGGATCACGCCCTCTTCGCCCACGATATGCATCAGGCGCGACGTTAATTCTTTTTGCTTCATAGGATCCTGCACCGTTTTCGCCTTACCAGCCTAACAAGGTGCGGCCAATCGCCATTGAGGCGGCGGCTTGTGTGGGTTCAACCACAGGGATGCCCAACTGCTCTTCCAGCCATGCCCGATGCGCAGCCATGCCCGCACAACCCAGCACAACCACATCAATCAAATGCGTATCGCGTAATTCTTTTCCTGCGCGCAGCAAGCCAGCGCGTGTTCTGTCTGAGTCGACTAAATCTACGACGTTCATCCCAAGCGGCACCTCGGCTACGACACGTTGCATCAGGCCCATCGCGCCAAACATGCGACCATGGCGGGGAATCGATTGACGCAGAATCGCGATCACGCCCACTCGATGACCACGCGTCATGGCTGTCACGACGCCACACTCACTAATACCCAACACCGGCTTCGTTGTCGCTTCACGCACCGCGTGTAGACCTGGGTCGCTAAAGCAAGCAAGCACGTAAGCCCCTGCCGCATCGCCATGTTTTGCATCCAAGCTCTTGACCAGCTTCACCAGTGGCAGCGTCACCTGCTCAACATCCATTTGGCTTTGAATGCCGGGCGGACCTTCGGCTAGGGTCAGGCACTTCAGCACGGGCCCACCAGGAAGGCGCAACGCATTGAGCGCTTCGTCGAACGCATCCGTCACGGCCTGCGTGGAGTTTGGATTGATGACAAATATCGTTTTAGACATGGCGAATCCCCTTTCAATCTAGTCTAGCAGTGCCTAAGCATGTTTTGCATTGTCATTTTATGCATAAGCCTTAACATGATGTTATGGTTAACATGCACAATCCACGGGGCCCAGAGCCATGCAACTGAACTTGAGGCAAATCGAAGTCTTTCGTGCCGTCATGACCTCTGGGTCAATCAGCGGCGCGGCAAAACTGCTCTTCGTTTCACAACCCGCCGTCAGTCGCCTGCTTTCGCACACCGAACAGCGACTCGGCTTTGCCTTGTTCGAACGCATCAAGGGCCGGCTTTACCCAACACCCGAAGCGCGTCAATTGTTTAAAGAGGTCGAGGCTGTCTACGAAGGCGTACGCCGGGTTGAGGAGTTAGCTAGCGAACTGTCCGAAAAGCGCAGCGGCATTCTGCACCTCGTGTCGAGCCCCAGCATTGGCCATATGCTGATCCCCATGGCCATCTCGCACTTTCATCAGCAACACCCTGAGGTCAAAGTTACGTTTCAACCATTGACCGTGGTCCCCCTCACGCAAATGTTGCTCGATCATCGCGCGGATCTTGGCGCAGTGATTTTGCCTTCACAACACCCCAACTTATTGTCAGAGCCGATCGGACAAGGAAACCTAGTCTGTATTTTTCCTTACAACCATCCCCTGGCAAGTGGCTCCATGCTCACGATTGAAGACCTGATTCCCTATCCGCTTGTCTCCTATCGCAGCGAAACACCGTTCGGCACTTTAGTCGAACAGATGTACCAAGAGGCAGGTCATGTGCGCCGCGTCGCCATTGAAGTCAGCTCACCGCATAACGCCTGTTCGCTCGTGAAGGCAGGCGCTGGGATCGCCATTGTGGACGAGTTCTCGGCGCACAGCGCACAAGGCGACTTTGTGGTGCGCCCCATCGCACACACCAAGACCCTCGCGATCAACCTGGTGCAGTCACGTTTTGAGCCACTTTCTCAACTTGCACAAGATTTTGCGATGTCTCTACGCGAAACTGTCAAAACACAAGGTTTTGCGATCCCGCTCAGCGGCAAACAAAGCAACGCAAAGTCCATAACATAAAGTTATGGCAAACTAATAAAAAAACAAGTGATGTTCTGACACAAGAGGGATAGCATCAGGTAATCAACAGCCACTCTTGCCTGCTACAGACTTTAATTCGGAGACGCAATGCCTGCCCCCATCAATGCCAAAGGTGTATTCACAATCTGCCCCACCCCGTTTGACGACGCACTCAAGGTCGATACGGAAAGCATCAAGAGCTTGGTCGACTTTCTAATCGATACTGGCATCACAGGCTTTGCCATTCTGGGATTCTTGGGCGAACTACACAAACTGAATAATACAGAGCGTCGTTTAGTGACGGACACTTTCGTCAAACACACCAAAGGTCGTGTGCCTGTTTGGGTAGGCGTGCGTGCACATGGCATTACAGGCGCGATCGAACAAGCCCAGGAAGCACAAGACTCGGGCGCGGCCGCAGTGTTTGCAGCACCCCTAGATAATGCAAGCGATGCCTTGCTGTTTGACTATTACAAAGCCGTCGCCGATGCGGTCAAGATTCCTGTCGTCATTCACGACTTCCCTGATTCTTTTGGCACCGAGATTCGGCCAGAAGTGGTTGCACGCTTAGGCAAGGAAGGCGGCGTGCACATGATCAAAATGGAAGAGCCACCGGTCGGTCAAAAAATCAGTCGCATTCGTGATCTAGCTGGCGATGAAGCCATGAAGATATTCGGTGGCCTAGGCGGTATGTTCTTCCTTGAAGAGCTCCAACGTGGCGCTGTCGGCACCATGACTGGTTTTGCATATCCAGAGGTGCTGGTCGAAATCTATAACCGTTTTGCAGCGGGCGATCATCAAGGCGCTGCTGCCGTGTTTGATCGGTATTGCCCATTGATTCGTTACGAATTTCAACCTAAGATCGGCCTAGCACTGCGCAAGTACATTTATCAGCAACGTGGTGCGATCCGCAGCAACGCTATTCGATCACCGGGGATGCGTATTGACGCACTCACCATCAAAGAGCTTGAAGCCACCGTGGCGCGGGTCGGCTTATCGACCACTGCGCGCGGTAGACAACCCGTCAAGGCCTAAAACGATCGACGCAAACCCAAGAGCACCAAAACACCCTGCTTGAGCGAGAATTGATGATGAGCACCAGCACTGATTTTGATGTCACGATCCGCAACGGTCGCATCTGTACTGCAAATGAAACGTATTACGCTGACATCGGTATTAAAGATGGCGTGATCGCGACGATCGCAAAAACTCTGTCTGCAGGAAAAAAAGACATCAATGCGCAGGGACGTTGGGTCTTGCCTGGCGGCATCGATAGCCATTGTCATGTCGAGCAGCTCTCGGGCATGGGCATGATGTGTGCCGACGACTTTTATAGTGCGACCGTCTCCGCTGCCTTTGGTGGAACAACCACCATCGTCCCGTTCGCAGCCCAGCACCGCGGTAATCAGATCCCAGAAGTGGTTGCGGACTATTCCAAACGCGCGGCTGAGAAAGCCGTCATCGACTATGGCTTTCATCTGATTCTGTCCGACCCAACACCCGAGGCGTTAGAAAAACACCTGCCTGCAGTCATTAAAGACGGCATCACGTCATTCAAGATCTACATGACGTATGACCGCATGAAGCTTGATGACTATCAGGTTTTAGATGTACTCGAATGCGCAGGCAAAGAAGGTGCGCTGGTGATGGTCCATGCCGAGAACAACGACATGATTCGGTGGATTGCTAGACGCCTCGTTGATCGCGGCCTCACGGCACCAAAATACCATGCAGTGGCTCACACCAATATCGCAGAGAGCGAAGCGACCAATCGTGCTGTCGCACTCGCACGCTTAGTCGATGTACCACTCCTCATTGTGCACGTCGCAGGTCAAGAGGCGGTTCGCGTTATTCACTCCTCCCAAGCGCTGGGCCTACCGATTCATGCGGAAAGCTGCCCCCAGTATTTATTCCTCACCGCAAAAGATATTGATCTGCCTGGCCTAGAAGGTGCAAAATTTTGTTGCAGCCCTCCCCCAGGCGACGAGGCCTCACAAGAAGCTGTATGGCAAGGCTTGATCAACGGAACCTTGCAAATGTTTTCTTCCGATCATGCGCCCTACCGCTTTGATGAGTCAGGCAAGCTACCCAAAGGTGAGGCCACCACGTTCAAAGATATGGCAAACGGTGTCCCTGGGCTTGAAGTCCGCATGCCTTTGCTCTTTTCTGAAGGGGTCTTGAAAGGCCGCATGACGATTGAACGCTTTGTCGCTGTGACCGCCACCAACCATGCGCGCACGTACGGCATGTACCCACAAAAAGGTACGATCGCCGTGGGCAGTGATGCGGACCTCGCGATCTGGAATCCAGAGAAAGCCGTCACAATCTCGACCAGTATGTTGCACGACAACGTAGGCTATACCCCTTACGAGGGCAAGCAAATCACCGGCTGGCCGGAGCAAGTACTCAGTCGAGGACGTATCGTCGTCGATAACGGCAAGCTTCAAGTCGAACGCGGCTCTGGAAAATTCATCAAGCGCGGCACGCCCGAACCGGTCTTGCGTCAACGCCTCACCGGCAATCCCAATTCAGTGATGCGCAAGTATTTTTCTGTCGATCCTGCGGATAAAGGCTGATCATGAGCAAACGCCCTTTTGGTTTAGCCGTTGCACAGCTTGGACCCATTCAGCCCACTGACAACCGCAAACATGCCGTTTCGCGCTTACTCGAGATGATGAAAGAAGCCGCAAGTCGCGGAGCAAAGATGGTGGTGTTTCCAGAACTTGCGCTCACGACTTTTTTCCCACGTTACTGGATGACCGAAAAAGAGGCGATTGATCGCTACTTTGAGAAGTCCATGCCAGGTCCCGAGACGCAGATTCTGTTCGACACGGCAAAGAAGCTCAATATTGGTTTCTATCTCGGCTACGCCGAGGTGTCGAACGAAGGAAAATGCTTCAACACATCGATTCTTGTGAATCAGCAGGCCGAGATCGTTGGTCGCTACCGCAAGATCCACCTCCCGGGCCATAGTGACAACAAAGCACATGCGCCGTTTCAACACTTAGAGAAAAAATATTTCGAAGTTGGAAACGAGGGATTTAATGTCTGGGAAACAATGGATTCCCGCATCGGCATGTTGTTATGTAACGATCGTAGGTGGGGAGAAGCGTGGCGTGTGCTTGCACTACAGAACGCCGAGATCGTTGCAGTCGGCTACAACACACCGTCACAGAATATTCATTGGAATGAGCCGCCTCATTTAAGAATGTTTCACCACATCCTTTCACTGCAAGCCGCCGCTTATCAAAACTGTGTCTGGGTTGCCGCAGCCGGCAAAGCGGGCAAAGAGGACGGCTTCCACTTGTTCGCAGGTTCTGCGATCGTCGCACCTACAGGGGAAATCGTCGCACAAGCCCAGGGCGAAGACGATGAAGTCATTTTCTGCCAAGCGGATCTTGCACTTGGCGATACCTTTAAGCAGCACATTTTTAATTTTGCCGCCCATCGGCGTCCCGAACACTACTCACTCATCACTGAGCGCGTAGGGGCCGGTGCCGCCCTGGGCAAACCTCCACTTCTCTAAAAAGGACTCACGATGACTCGCTTTACTTCATTATCGAATCGCGCCGGACGTTTTGGTCTGGTGTTAGCCTTAAGCGCAGTCTGCGCTTCAGCCGCTTGGGCAAACAAGCCACTCGCAACCGGTGTGGATGCGACGTTTGCTCCGCACGCCATGCCAAAGCTTGGCGGTGGCATTGACGGCTTCAACGTTGAACTCGGTCATGCCTTGGCCAAGCAACTGGGCACGACCATCACGATCGATGGCACGGAATTCTCTGCGCTGATCCCTGGACTGAACGCAAAGAAATACGACTTCGTCTTGGCGCCGACCACTGTGACGGAAGCGCGTGCCAAAGCCTTGCTGTTCTCGGAAGGCTACCTGAACACTGACTTCGCTTTCGTGCAAGACAAAAAGACTGCCGACATGAAGTCACTTGACGACCTCAAGGGCAAAACAATTTCCGTGAACAAAGGTTCTGCTTACGAGACTTGGGCACGTGATAACGCCGCCAAGTATGGCTTCAAATTTGATGTCTATGCGACGAATGCAGATGCCATTCAAGCTGTTCAATCGGGACGTGCCTATGCAAACATGGCAGGCAATACCGTTGCCGCCTGGGCTGCCAAGCAGAACCCTGCTGTCAAGATGACTTACGTGATGACCACAGGACTGGTGTGGTCACTTGCGTTCCGTCTCGATGACAAAGAAGGTCGCGATCGCATTTCGAGCGCGCTGAAGTGTCTGAAGCAAAACGGCACTGTGTCGAAATTGGCGCAAAAGTGGTTTGGCTTCACGCCTGCCCCAGGCTCAGCCGCCGTCACGATCACCCCAGGACAAGGCGTGCCGAACATGCCTGGCTACGATCCAACGCCCGTTAACCTGAAGTGCTGATACAAGTCTGGACCGTATGATGCAAAGCCCGATTCTGAAAATTACTGGCCTACATAAATCCTTTGGTGATAACGAGGTCCTCAAGGGCATCGACTTGAGCGTCAACAAAGGACAGTTGGTTTTCATGATCGGGCCGTCTGGCTCCGGCAAAAGCACGTTGCTTCGCTGTTGTAACCGGCTCGAAGAACCGAGCGCAGGCACGATCCTGGTGGACGGTGAAGATCTAACCGCTCCCGCAGCAGATCTCAATCGCATTCGCCAGAATATTGGCATGGTATTCCAACACTTTAATCTTTACCGTCATATGTCGGTACTCGATAACGTGACGCTCGCACTGCGTAAGGTGCAGAAGCTGTCGAAAGATCAAGCGAACGAGCGAGGTCTGGATGCGCTTAAGCGCGTCGGTCTTCTCGATAAGGCCAAAGCCTTTCCAGATCAATTGTCAGGCGGCCAACAGCAACGTGTAGGGATTGCGCGCTCGCTCGCGCTACGTCCTAAAGTTGTTTTATTCGACGAACCTACCAGCGCACTAGATCCCGAACTGGTTGGCGATGTACTGAAGGTCATGCGTGAACTTAAAGACGATGGCATGACTATGGTTGTCGTCAGCCACGAGATGGGCTTTGCCCGAGCGGCCGCAGACCACGTCATCTTCATGGATGCAGGATTGATTGTGGAACAAGGAACGCCGCAGCAGATTTTCGGCGCACCCACACAGCCTCGCACCCAAGCCTTCCTCGCTCGCATGAGCGAACATTCGGCATAGAAGCGAGCGATTGACGCCAATGGATTTAAAAGCGCTTGTCTTTTCGTTTTTCAACCTTGAGATTGCCTGGGAATACTTGCCAGACATTTTGAAGGGCATGGTCGTTACCGTTGAACTCGGTATCGTTGTCGCCGTGACGGGCTTATTTTTTGGCATGCTGCTTGCCGTGCTTCGCGCGCTACAGCTTAAGTCCGTTAATTTTTTCATCATTTGTTTTGCCGACATCATGCGTGCGCTCCCACCGCTGGTCGTCATCATGATGTTGTTCTTTGCGTTTCCGTATATTCAAGTTTCTATGTCGGCTTTCACTGCGACATGGATTGCACTATCTTTGGTTCTTGCGGCCTTTGTCGAAGAAATTTGCTGGGCAGGCATCGTCTCAGTACCCAAAGGACAATCTGAAGCAGCGCGCTCTACAGGTTTGAATTGGCTTCAAAGCATGCTGTATGTTGTGCTACCCCAAGCGGTTCGTTTAACCGTTGCTCCACTGACCAATCGTGTCATCGCAATCACAAAGAGCACTGCGCTAGGATCTGTCGTTGGGTTGAGCGAAGTCTTGAGCAATTCCCAATCTGCGATGAGCAATTCTGGCAACGCCACGCCCCTCATGATGGGTGCGATTGGCTGTCTCATTATCTTCATACCCGTTGTGATCCTGGGTCGCTGGACTGAAACGCGTTTCCGCTGGAAACAATAGAGACACTCATGGACGCGATACTTAACAACTTCTTCAATATCCCGATCTATATTCAGGTCGCTCCGTTTCTGCTGCAAGGGTTACTCAACACCTTGTTGCTCTCGGCGCTCGTGATTCCCTTTGGACTCGCCGCTGGGTTGCTGGTCGGTGTGCTTTCCATCACCCTCAAAAATCGCTGGGCACGCGGGGCACTTGCTTTATATATCGATGTCTTTCGCGCCCTTCCCCCACTCGTGCTGCTGATATTTGTGTATTACGGCACACCATTTTTGGGGTTGGAACTACCCAAGCTCTTGGCTATCGTGATCGGCTTCATGCTGAATAACTCCTCGTACTATGGCGAAATATTTCGTGCCGGACTCGAAAGTGTGCCGAACGGTCAAATTGAAGCAGCTCGCTCAACCGGTCTCTCCAGAACGCAAACCCTTCTCTATATCCAAATTCCTCAGGCAACCCGCAATGTCATGCCCGATCTGATCAGCAACACAATTGAGGTCATCAAGCTGACAACCCTTGCTAGCGCTGTGGCGATGCCAGAACTTTTACGGGTCGCACGAGACGCCCAATCACTGGTCTACAACCCATCGCCAATCGTTCTGGCAGCCATCTTCTACCTCGTCCTACTCTGGCCACTGGTGCGCCTGTTAAGCCGTTTCGAGCATAAGAAAATGGGTGGCGGGCATTAAACTAGTCGAGTCCGCAAACCACAATATCGATCCACATGAAAATCCTTGTCGCCCGCATGAACCACGAGACCAATACGTTCTCGCCTATTGCTACCCCTTTGAAGTCTTTTGGTGATAACGGTCCACTTTACGGCGCAGACGCCTACGCCGCTTCAAAAAATACCCGAACGGGGATTGCAGCGTTCATCGATGTGATGGAAGCTGCCGGTCACGAAGTCGTGGTAGCCTGCTCGGCCACGGCAAATCCTAGCGGCACAGTTTGTGCGAAAGCCTACACACACTTAAGTGACACGATCGTCGCCGCTGCGCAAGGCTGTGATGCCGTCGCCTTAGACCTGCACGGCGCGATGGTGGCTGAAAATTCTGATGACGGTGAAGGCGATTTGCTCGAACGTGTGCGCGCTGCCCTGCCGCATGCGCCGATTGCCGTCGCGCTTGATCTGCACGGCAAGATGACCGATAAGATCATCAACAACAGCGATATCGTCATTAGCTTTAAAACCTATCCTCACGTCGATATGTACGAGACCGGCGCCCATGCAGGCCGACTCTTAGTCGACATGATCAATAAGAAAATCACACCCACGATTGCTTGGCGCCGTCTTCCACTGATCTTGAATACGCTTTGCAGCCGAACAGATCAGGGCCCCATGCATGAAGCCGTCAAACTTGCTAAAGCGGCCGAAAAAAAGGGCATGCTCGGCGCATCGGTGCTGGCGGGCTTTGCTCTGGCGGATATCGCAGCACCTTGCATTAGTGTTGTCGTCGTGAGCAATAATGATCAAGCAGCTGCCGAAGCCGCAGCACAAGAGATTGCCGATTACATCTGGCAGAGTCGCGAAGGTTTCATCTACCAAAACGAGCCTCTCGCACATTCGATTGCTCGTGCTAAAGACCTCGCAACCGAGCCAGGTGCAGGCCCCGTCCTACTGCTGGATCATGGGGACAACTGTATGTCGGGTGGTACGTGTGACGATATGAATGTCTTGCACGAAGCCATCAAGCATGGGTTGCAAGACATCGTGGTGGGCCCTATTTGCGACCCAGAGGCCGTTGATCAGCTCATTCAAGCGGGATTGAACGCAACAGTCACCCTTCCTATCGGTGACAAAGTCCCACTCACGCAACTTGGCATCACAAACCCGCCACGCCCCTTGACTGGAGTCGTCTCCAGAATCACTGATGGTCAATATGTCGTGTCTGGTCCCACCTACACCGGACAACGCATCCACATGGGCCGCACCGTATGCTTTGACACCCCACAAGCTAAAGTCATGGTCACTGAGACCCCGCAAGAACATTGGGATCTAGGCATCTTCAGCCATATTGGTATCGACGCGACCAAACATCGCTTTGTACTGCTGAAATCTCGGATGTATTGTCGACCGGTGTTTGTGCCCATCGCCAAAGCACTCGTCGAGTGCGATGGCGGCGGCGTGACTGGCGCAGACTACTCTCGCTTCCCGTACAAGAAGCTTACCCGCCCCGTGTATCCGTTTGATCCGGATACACGTTGGGGTAAGAGTTAGTTGCTAGGGGGCTTCTCAAGCTGCTGCATAATTTGATCGATCGAGAAGCTTGCTGCTTTTTGGCGTGGCGGGAACTCTTTAAAGGTTGAGTAAAACTGCGCCACCATTTCCTGTGCAGGCACAAACAAGAACGCATGGTCAATCAACCAATCGTAGTAAGTATTGGATGTTTGATCCGCGCGCTCATAGGGATCTAAGCGCAAGTTAAAGAGTTTTGGTACGCGCAACGGCGTGAACGGTTGTGCCCACAAACGCAGCGTTCCCTTGGCCTCTTGCTCGCTAAAGACAACCTTCCAGTTGTCGAAGCGCAAGCCAACTAATTGGCCATCATCGTTGAAATAAAAGAACTCATTACGTGCGCTCTTATCTGACTTGCCCGTTAAATACGGCAACTGGTTGTAGCCATCCAAGTGCACTTTGTAATCTTTGGCACCAACTTTTGTGCCTTTCTTCAACTTCTCTTTGATTTGATCATCGCCCGCAGCCGCCATCAGTGTGGGCATCCAGTCAAGACCTGACACAATGCCATTCGACACCGAGCCCGGTTGGATCTTGCCTGGCCACTTGATCATGGCAGGCACGCGATACGCGCCTTCCCAGTTGGTGTTCTTCTCGGAGCGGAAAGGCGTCATGCCGGCATCCGGCCATGAGTTCATGTGCACACCGTTGTCCGTCGAATAAATCACAATCGTATTTTCAGCCAGACCAAGGTCCTTAATCTTCTGCAAGATGCGACCCACGCGCTTGTCGTGTTCGACCATTGCATCAGCGTACTCACCTAACCACTTACCTGCCTGCCCGGCAATCTTAGGATCGATGTGCGTGCGGAAGTGCATGCCAGTCGTGTTGATCCACGTAAAGATAGGCTTGCCGCTCTTGGCGCTGCGCTCAAGGAAGCTATTGGCGCCGGCGACGATCTCATCATCGATCGACTGCATGCGCTTCTTGGTCAGCGGTCCTGTGTTCTCAATCGCCCCACCCGCCGTGCACTTTAAGACACCGCGTGGACCGTACTTCTTTTTAAACTCTGGGTCCTTTGGATAGTCGCGGTGCTCAGGCTCTTCCTCGGCATTCAAGTGATACAGGTTGCCAAAAAATTCATCAAAACCATGATTACACGGGAGATGTTCGTCGCGATCACCCAGGTGGTTTTTACCGAACTGTCCTGTCACGTAGCCACGCGATTTGAGCAAAGTCGCAAGCGTGACGTCCTCCGCTTGCAAACCGAGCTTGGCGCCTGGCAAACCAACTTTAGACAAGCCCGTGCGCACAACAGCCTGCCCCGTAATGAATGAGGACCGGCCAGCAGTCGAGCTTTGCTCTGCGTAATAGTCAGTAAAGAGCATCCCGTCACGCGCGATGCTATCAATATTGGGGGTGCGATAACCAACTAGCCCGTTCGAATAGGCCGAGATGTTGCTTTGCCCAATGTCGTCGCCCCAAATCACCACGATGTTTGGTGGGCCCGCCGCGAGCGAGCTTGCGGAGATCAGGCCAGACGCCAGCAAGGCGGCAACCAGTGAAGATTTTTTAAATGATTTGAATGACTTACGCATTTTTAAACAGACTCCTTGACGCTAAGAAAACAGGCTACATCGCATTTCCTATCCCAATGTTTGGGATATTAAATCATGCACAAGCCGTTAGCAATAAAACCAAAGAGCGTACGCCTTTTAGCGATTGGTCTTGATTGTCACCCCGACATCTTTAATCAAACGCTGAAACTCGGGCGACTCTGCAATCACAGTACCTGCTGCACGCCGTAATCGATCAACCGCCTCGTCCGTCAGAACAAAAGACGTGGGCTGCTGGTTCAGGTAAAACCGTTCCTCTGCATTTTTGATCTGCTGAAACGACACATCAATCGTATAAATCTCGGCATTGGGCACTTTCATTAGCGCCGCGATGGCCGGATCTGTATTCGTCTTCATTGCAGCTGAATCTCTGATTTTCCGCAAGGACGACCAGCGTGCAGACGTATCCTTCAACAACTCTACCGCCTCGTAAGAGTAATGGTCGATTGGCGTGCCGGCCGCTTTGAGCAAAACGGTCAAGCTATCGGGCGGCCGTTCACGTTCATCCCAATTGGTCTTGGGATCAGAAATGGAATTCACAACAAATACAATCAGGCGTCGAACGCGGTCCAGCGAGGTCGATGTCCCAGTGTCATAAAGAGCCTCCATCAGTTCAAGTGAGTCCAACACTCCACGCATCCCGACGTTATCTGACACGCCGCCGTCGACTAAATGTACGTAAGGCTTTGTCGTACTGTTAGCAAGACTGATTTCTGACAGTATCGAGCGCGTCGCTCGAGCCGCTGGGCGCTTCACGTTGCTTTGATCCAAAAACGGCTGCATCCAGACTGAGGGCTTCCAATCACAGTTTCCGCCGTAATTATTGAACGTCACCGGAGAAAGCACTACCGGCACAGCCGACGATGCGGCTGCGGCACGCGCCAAAGGTACCGAACCCAAATCCGAACACATCGCGTCAAACACACGCTGATTAAACACGAAGCGTGAGCCTGTCGAGATATCCGTCGCCGAGGCAACGATAAACGGACCATTGCGCTTCGTTAAGTCAGAGAACGTCGCGCCCTCAAACAAGATCTCGTCATACAACTGAGCAGCGAGCTCGGAACGACCCCAGCCACTTGACGACAAGCTTGGCCAATACACAGGGTTCAATACACGAGAAATGATCTCGCCCTGCACATCGCGCTTGAGGAAACGTTTTTCATATTCATCAAACAGCTTTTCGCCATACAAGCCGTAAGATAAAGCAGTAAAGCTTCCACCAGATACGCCCGTAATTAAGCCCACACTATCCAGTAAGCGAATTTTCTTACCTTTCGGCCCCACAACCTCCGTGTTGCGCAGAAACTCGAGCACGCCGAAAGAAAAGGCTGCGGCTCGCGTACCACCGCCCGAAAACGCCAACACCACCAAGTTTTCTTGATCTTGCGCTTTGGCGTGCATCGTCTCAAACCGATAGCCAGTCCGCTCGTCAAGCTTGCTAACAGGTTGATTAATGGGGCGAGACGCACAGCCTGCCAGCAAAACTATCACGAAGCCAAGCGAGATAACTTTAAACATAATTTCCTAAAATCTATCTTTTTGAAGCGAGATCTAAGACAACCCGCGGGATCATACTCAGTGTGGCCAACCCCTTGAACGCTGGATCGCCAATGGCGGCTAGTTTTAATCGCAACGCGAATAACGCTTCGCCACCACTGGTATCAAACCAGAACCAGTCTTGCAAGGACTTCGCACTGTGTTGACCTGGCTGCGCGAGCTTGGCTTCGTAATAAAAGGCCTTTAATTCATCCGTCGCGAACTTCAGGCTAGTCGCTGCTGTTTGAGCTGCGTTCTGCAAGACTTGTTCTGGAGCCTCTCCGAGCCACGACAGCACAAACTCAGCAATACGGTCTGGCGAGGCACCTGTCACGCCCAGGGTCGTTCGGCTGCGCGACTGCGCACCGACTTGATGCCATGCCTTAAGTTGCCCGACTTCCTCAAGCACTCTTTCTTGCAAACTGCCTATCTTGCCGTGCTTGGGAAAACTTACCGGACAGACTAATTGCTGGCTCTGCTGACCCAACGCATCGGGCGGAGCCTCTTGCAAGAAATCGCGCAGCACAGGTTCTTGAGCTAACTCAAGCAACTTCAAGGCCTCTTGCAACACTTGCTTTTGAAACGGCGCATTCCCCGGCGCACCGAACGGACGACCCAACATAAACGGTACCCACAACGCTCGCGGAGCATTAAAGGCAGCGGTGTGTTCACGGATCAAACTGATCTGTACGGTAGGAATTCCTGCTTCTTCCAAATAACGGCCGACGGCGCTCACGGCGCACGTACAAAGCGGTCAAACCGGAGATAAAACGACCGCGTCTACCTGATCTTGCTTAAGCAACTCCGCGAGCTCTCGGGCTTTTGCTTCGTACTTTGTTGTCGGCCAGATTGCACCCATAAACGAATAATGGAATCGTGCGACCGAACCAATAAATTTTTCTGCTGCAAGTTCCTTCAGCCGCGCCAACGGGAATACAACATTACAGTCCGACTGAAACCCTGTTCGGTCGAAGTTGACGGACATGTGGCTCATCACCAAATCCGCATCGTCTGTTTGATCAACAATCACGCGATAGTCGGTTCCGTTTCCGGTTGTATCAAAGGGGGCATCCGCTTTCGTATGCAAGCCAGCCGTCGTGATCAGCGCAACGCGTCTTTGACTCAGCGCTGGCCCAGCTACTAACTGGGGTACCGACATGGGCGGTATCTGTTTTAAGCGTTCGAGATGATGTTCTCGTTCAATCTCGGACAAGGCTGCTAGGCGAACCATTGTGTGCTCCAGTTAAAAAAAAAGTAAGGTGTGGATGTTAGCTTAGGTTGCGCGGCGAAACCAAAATAACGATAGCCCCAGCGCAAGCAATACAAGTATCAAACTGATCAAACCAAAAAGTGCCGTGATCTCGGTCTCTTTACGCTCAAGTGAAAATTTGCTCGATAAATGGCTATAAATTTTTGCAAGGTCTTTAGAGTTTTCTGCTCTGAAAAATTCACCTTCTGTATAGGAAAAGCGACGGGGGTAGAAGCCGTCGACGAAAAACTAACGCCCCGTTTGTCGGCTTAACGTCCCTGGTCGTCTCGAAGCAATTGAAGCCATCGAGACCGCATCACTACTCAAGGTATCGAGGTGCTTTGACATACAACTCGCTGCAAGCTCTTGGTTCATTTCTAATATCCCACGCAATACCATTTCGTGCTCTTGGATCGAAATCGCCATTAAGCCTGCGTGGAATGTCACCTCTTTACGGTACGCCTCTAGGCGATTGCGTAAACCTAAGGTTTGTTCTTGGAGGTGACGATTATGACTGGCTCCATAGATGCACTCATGAAATGTTGCATTCGCTCGATAGAAAGCCTCTGGGTCATCGCGCTCTGCTGCATCGATGCACTCTTGATGCGCTTGCGTTAACGCCTGTCGATCTTGCGCGTTATGCCGACGCGCAGCGAGACTTGAGCACGCTGCCTCAAGAAACCCCATCACTTCAAACATTTCGATTACGCGCGCGGTGTCGAGCTGAATGACAAACGCACCTTGTCTTGGTTTGATTTCGATCGCGCCTCGCGCTGCCAGCTGTCGTAGCGCCTCCCGAACAGGCGTACGTGAAGCACCAAAACGGTGACAAAGCCACTCCTCTTCTAGGTGCATGCCTGGAGGCAATTTTCCGTTACCGATCTCAAGCGAAATCGTCTCAACAATCGAGATTGACAGAGGTTGCTTGGCGCTCGCAGGCTGTACCAAACCTTCAGACTTAGGCATATCAACATTGAAGGCGGGAGAGGGTTTAAACATATAGCGTGCCTTTTGCTTAGGCACCAGTCCGGTGCATTTCTAAAAGTACAACAAAAAACTAGTCACTTGTGCTCCGGTCGTGTGCATTATGCATTTCCAGCACAATCAGCAATCAGAACCCGACTGCAATATTTCTCTTGACGTATACATGATATTTGTTAGCGTGATGCTGTACAACCCCTCATCTTTCCCTGCTCAAAAGGAATGCTCATGTACCAAACACGTCGAAGCTTCATTAAATTAGCGGGCGCTAGTAGCGCAATTACGGCTCTCGGTATTTCTGCACCGAGTATTGGTCAAAGTGCAAACAAGATCACCTTTACCACCTCGTGGTTGCCTGAAGGTCCTAACCTTTTCGCCTATGTCGCGCGAGATAAAGGGTTTTGGAAAAGCAATGGGCTTGATGTCACAGTCGCACGCGGCTCGGGCTCAGGCCCAACTGCGCAAGCCGTGGGTGCGAACACATTTATGTTTGGTATGGGCGCGACGCCAACGGTGATGGTCCAAGCTGCAAAGGGACTTCCCATCACGTCTATTGCACAACTCAATTACGATGCCCTGATGGGTGTGGGTGTGTTAGCAAGTTCGCCTATCAAAACGCCAAAAGACCTCGAAGGAAAAAAGCTGGGAGCAAGCGTCGGCTCCGGTGAATATCCATTCCTACCGCTGTACGCCAAAAAAGCCGGTTTTGACTTCAGCAAAGTCACGCTCGTACAGTTGGACTCTAAAGTTCGAGACAGATCGCTAATTGAAAAACTTGTTGATGGCGTTGCTGCCTTCGGATCAAGCACCATTCCCTCGCTTGCCTCCAACGGCGTCGATGTACGTTTTATGCTGTTTAAAGCAGCAGGGCTTGAGTTTTACGGGCAGTCATTAATCACCCAAACAGCGCGAATTAAGGCCGAACCAGCGATGTGCCAAGCTTTTGTAAACGGTGCGATGCAGGCTATTCAATTTGTGATGACGAATCCCGACGAGGCCTTGGCTATATTTCTGAAAGCAAATGATGAAGTCGCCATGACTGCCTCGGGAAAAAACTATGCGCGAATCGGTCTAGGCTTGACCAACTTAACAAATCTTGTCCCAGAAGTAATCAACAACGGACTAGGCTGGGCAGACCCGGCGAAAATGAAAAGCCAGGCAGAGATCGTGCTTGAGTTTGCTGTAGGTCAAGGGGCAAAATTACCGGAGATGACTTCACTCTTTACCAATCAGTTCGCCGGGAAAATCAAACTTTCAGAGGCGCAGCTTACTTTGGCCCAAAAAATGGTTGAACCTTACCGCAAATATGTTGCGTAATAGTCTTGCCTTGACTGGCAAGACGTCTCGAAGGTAATGAGGGCGTGCATGCATTACATCTCTGCAACTGATGTCGGAAAGACCTACCACACCCCCAGCGGCCCTGTACCCGCTGTCGCTGGGGCAACTTTCAGTGCGTCAGAAGGTGAATTTATCTCGCTTCTTGGGCCAAGTGGTTGTGGAAAAAGTACGTTGCTCATGATGCTTGCGGGGCTCGAACAACCCACAAGTGGCAGCTTTCATCTGGCTGGGCATGAGGTGAATGGCCCTCGAAGGGAGACTGGAATTATTTTTCAGGACGCAACCTTACTTCCCTGGAAATCAGTCTTGGAAAACGTCATGTTCCCCATCCAGATACTGAAACTATCCGAGAAGGACTTCATCGATCGAGCCAACGAACTACTCAATCGTGTTGGGCTATCAAATTTCACTGCCAAAAGACCGCATGAATTATCTGGCGGCATGCGACAACGCGTGGCCATCTGTCGTGCACTGATTCATGATCCAAATATTCTCTTGATGGATGAGCCCTTTAGTGCGCTTGATGCCATCACTCGCGACCAAATGAATGTCGTCTTGTCAGAGCTGCTTGAGCGCTATCGCAAGACCGTAATATTTGTCACGCACAGTATCCGCGAGGCAGTCTATTTATCCGATCGAGTACTCGTGATGGGAGGCAAGCCCTCCTCGATTATTTTAGACTTAACCATTCCCTTCAAACGTCCCCGCCAATTTGACATCGAGGAAACCGCGGAATTTGGTGCTCTGTGTCGCGAGCTACGCCTAACGATCGAGCGTGCACATCATGGATAAACATAACAACAAGATGGGAGTGGGAACTGAAACGGGAGCGCTCGTCGGTGGCAACCAAAAATCTGAGGCTTTCTCACGCGTGAGCTTGACAGCCAATGCGCGTAGTATCTTTTTGCCGATTCTGCTGGCCGTTGGCGTGCTGGGCTGCTGGGAACTGGCCGTGCGCCTGAGCAATATCCCCCAGGTCATTCTTCCCGCGCCGACAGCGATACTTGAAATTATTGGTGCACAGCACGAGATTCTGTTGCGACATGCCATTCCAACCGTGCTGGAGGCGGCGGCCGGCTTTCTCATTGCCTGCACACTCGGCATCGCGCTTGCGGTTTGGCTGAGCTACTCACGCCTTGCACGCGAAGCGCTCTACCCGAATCTTGTGTTCTTTCAACTAATCCCAAAAATCGCTCTTGCGCCTCTATTCATCATTTGGCTGGGAATCGGCACCGAGTCCCGTTTAGCATTCTCTGTCTTCATTAGCTTTTTTCCAATCGTGATTGCAACGACAGCAGGTTTCTCTAACGTGGATCGCAACATGATCAAGTTGTGTAGATCGCTTACGGCAACAGAGTGGCAAACGTTTAAAAGCGTTAAGTTCCCTAGCGCACTTCCCTACATCTTTAGCGGGATGAAAGTTGCGATGACACTGGCCATTATCGGTGTGATCATTGGTGAATTCATCACCGCACAACGTGGCCTAGGCTACCTCATCGTCTTTGCGACTGCGCGAGCAGAAACGGGCGTCGCCATGGCAGCGATCGTTATTCTTTGCGGCGGCGGTCTGTTGCTTTATGGCGTTGTCGCGCTTGCTGAAAACCTAGCGAATCGTCGTTACGGCGTGCCACGCGGTTAGTCGTTTTATAGAGAATTTATTTAAATCAAAGAGATAATCATATGGACCTTAACCTAAAAGGTAAGTCAGTTCTCATTACAGGCGCATCCAAAGGCATAGGGCTGGCAACGGCCGAGTCGTTTGCTGCTGAGGGCTGCACACTGCATTTAACGGCGCGCTCAGCGGATGCGTTGGAAGCTGCCAAGCAAAACCTGAGTCAAAAATATGGGGTAGCGGTTCACATCTATCCCCTAGATTTATCAAAGTCTGAGAACATTACCGTCTTAGCGAATAAGGCTCCTAATGTCGATATCGTCATCAACAATGCGGGCGAAGTTCCCTCCGGACCCATTGAGTCACTGTCCGAAGACGACTGGCGCCGCGGTTATGACCTAAAGCTTTTTGGCTACATATTCCTTACCCGCGAGATGTATTCCCAAATGAAAGCTCGGCGCTCAGGCGTCATCATTAATGACATCGGAAATTCTGGTGAAAACTGGGACGCGAACTACATTGCCGGGAGCACCGGGAATGCTGCGCTCATGGCATTTACCAAAGCACTTGGTGGGCAGAGCTTAGATTACGGCGTGCGCGTGGTCGGCGTAAATCCTGGTCCCGTTGAAACTGATCGAATGATAAAAATTAATAAACGACGTGCGTTAGATCTCTGGGGCGATGAAAACCGTCACGTAGAGCTTCGAGCTAAATACCCCGGCGGGCGTCCGGCGAGCTCGCAGGAAGTGGCTGATCTGATGGTCTTCTTAGCATCACCTCGTGCCGCCTACATCACTGGGAGTATCGTTACGATTGATGGCGGGATCTCGGCTAGAGGATCCATCATTAAAGAAAGCGCATTTAGTTCTGACTAACAGGGATCCCTTGTCCGATCTGTCGTCGCGTTACAAAAATTTTTTGATTAAAGAGGCATCAATATGAGCTGGGCTACAACATCCGACAATATTCGTCTGTACTACGAAGAAGCAGGTTCGGGCACACCAATTGTCTTTGTTCATGAGTTTGGCGGCGACTGGCGCAGCTGGGAGCCGCAGATGCGAAGCTTTTCTCGCCGGCATCGCTGCATTACCTTTTCTGCGAGAGGCTTCAAACCTTCGGATATCCCCCAAGACGTGAAAGCGTATTCGCAGAGGCAAGCTGTGCATGACATTCTTTCTGTCATGGATGCAGCAAAAATAGAGCGTGCGCACATTGTTGGTCTATCAATGGGAGGCTTCGCAAGCTTGCATTTCGGCTTAGTCGCCCCACAGCGCGCACTATCGCTTACCGTGGCAGGTGCAGGCTACGGAGCAGAGAAACACACGGAGGAGTATTTTCGTAACCTTTCGCGAGAAGTTGCTAATCAGTTCGCCACCTTAGGAAGTGAGACATTTGCTAAAACCTATTCGCTCGGGGCGTCCAGAGTGCAATACCAAAACAAAGATCCCAGAGGCTGGCAAGAGTTTGCGATTCAGCTCGGCGAGCATGACAGCACCGGCTGCGCAAACACAATGCGCGGCGTTCAAGCCGAACGCCCCTCCATCTACGACTTAGAGGCTGACCTTAAAAAGATGACCGTCCCAACGTTAATTATGGTCGGGGACGAAGATGACCACTGCCTTGCACCGGGCATCTTCATGAAAAAAACGATCCCCACCAGCGGTTTGATTGTGATGCCAAAAACTGGTCACACCTTGAATCTCGAAGAGCCCGAGCGCTTTAATCGTGATCTGAGCGAGTTCATAGACACTGTCGAGGCGGGTCGTTGGCTTGCTCGAGACCCTCGGGCACTGGGTTCGGAAATTATGAAAACCTCATAATCGCTGACCCTGCCTACCTCGCGCACACCTACCTACCACTTCTCGACCCCGGGCCGCAGATCTAACTCAAAGGTCCACGCATCGGGGGTTTGTTCGTGTAGCCACAGATAAGCCCGAGCAATACTGTCCGGCTCGACCAAACCTTTTGGTCCTAAGGCAGCGACACGCTCAGGTTGTGTGGTGCGAACGCGCTCTGAATCGATCACGCCATCAACCACAATATGGGCGATATGCAAGCCCTGTGGTCCAAACTCTCGGGCCATACTTTGTGCCAAGGCACGCAAGGCCGCTTTGCCACCCGCAAAAGCACTGAAGCCCACGCCGCCTCTTAAGCTGGCTGTCGCACCGGTAAACAAAATCGTGCCACGTCCTCTCGGCAAGAGAGCCCTCGCCGCCTCACGACCGACTAAGAAGCCAGCCATTGCGCACATTTCCCAGGTCTTGAAATATTTCTCGGCTGTCATTTCCAGCAACGGGAAGCGTACGTTACCACCCACATTAAATACGACCACTTCAAGAGCACCCACGTCGGTCTCTATTTTCTTGAAGAGTGCGAGGACTTCATCCTCACGGCGCGCATCCAGTTGAAAGGCAAATGCACGACCACCCGCGTCTTGAATACTTTGCACAAGCGCGGCACTAGCGCCAGGCGTGCGACGCGTCACACAGACGGTATAGCCTGCTTGTACGAAGCGTTTTGCAATGGCGCTACCTGTCGCATCACCCGCGCCTACGATTAAGCAAACCTTCTGTGCGGTTGTCTCCACAGGTGAAGTGCTCATACTAAGCCCGAGCGGTGGGACGCGCGACAACCGAGGTGTACCAACGGGTTAACTCTTTCAGTTCGGGAGGGATTTTTGTACCCGTCACCTTGCCCACCAAAAATCCACACTGCGCCACGATATCTGCAATGCTGTATTGGTCGCCGGCGATGAACTCGCGGCCCGCAAGTTCACGATCGAGCCAAGCAAAGGCGTCATAGGCACGATTGCGCGCATGTTCACCGCAGAGTGGCTCTTGCGGAATACGACCTTCCCAGTATTGCCCGGTGTGTTGAAACGCCGTCACGATCGGAGCGACGATTTCAAACTCCATGCGTCGCATCCACATCTCAATCTTGGCTTTCTCAAGCGGCGTGGTCCCAAACAAGGGGCGTTCAGGGTGCAGCGCCTCAAAGTAGCGGCAGATCGCGATCGATTCCGTCAGCAAGGTGCCATCATCGAGTTCTAGCACCGGCGTTTTGCCCAAGGAATTCAACTTCAAAAAGGCGGGAGATAGGTTTTCACGATTCAGGCCATCGACTTGCTGCATCGGCACCGTAAGGCCTTTCTCAGCCAAAAAGATCCGCACGCGACGTGGATTCATTGCCGTGTTCATGTCATACAGAATCATGTGATGTACCTTTACGAAGTGAAATATCCACTGGCCGTTGCAAAAAAGCTTACGGCCCTAATTATGCTTGAAACAAATCGATTAGATAGGTGAACCAATTAACCCTGCTCGGCCAGAGGCGGAAGATCATAATTCCATGTTAAAAAAGAGGCTTACCATCACAAATTGTAGGTCACATGATTCGTGCTCTCTCGCTGCAAACACTAAGCTTATTCGCTACAATTTTTTTTGCGTTGTCGATCTCCGCTAGCGCCTTTGCGCAGCAGGTTTTACGGGTCACAACCATACCCGAAGAGGCGGCGACCGAACAGGTTCGTAAGTTTGGACCCTTAACGAAATATCTCGAACGCACACAGGGTATGAAGGTTGAGTTCATACCCGTCAGTGACTATCCAGCCGCCGTCGAAGCCTTGGTCAATAAGCAAGTCGATCTCGTTTGGTTTGGTGGCTTTACACACGTTCAGGCACAAATTCGTTCTGGTGGAAAAATTATCCCCATCGCACAACGCGAGGAAGACACCAAGTTTCGTTCCGTGTTTATTGCGCAGAAAAACTCTGGCATCACTAAACTCGCCGATTTGAAAGGTAAGCAGTTTAGCTTTGGGTCTCAATCTAGCACGTCGGGTAGCTTGATGCCACGCTCCTTTTTGCTTGAGGCCGGAATCGACCCAGAACGTGACTTCAAACGTGTCTCGTACTCAGGGGCACACGATGCCACCATCGCTTCGGTCGTGAGTGGTCGGGTAGATGGTGCTGCGCTAGACATTACGGTTTGGAATAAGTTTGTCGCAGAAAAGAAAGTCGACACAAACAAAGTTGATGTGTTTTTCACCACGCCACCCTACTTCAATTACAACTGGTCGGTACATGCCGATATGCCTGCCGCACAGCGCGAAAAAATTAAGGCAGCCTTATTGGCCTTGAGTATGGATAATGCAGAAGGCAAAGAAATTCTGACTCTGAACCGAGCAACCCGCTACATTGCGACGTCGCCTGAAAATTACAAAGGCCTTGAAACTGCCGGACGTAGCGCAGGTCTCATCAAATAGCCCGCAGTATTTTCATCAAGCACTTTCGGGTTTCAGATGCGTGTCAGACTCCATCAAGTAACAGGACATCATCCCGCCGCCGAGCGGGATGGGGTGCCCGCTATCCGTAATCTGAACATTACGATAGAGCCTGGTGAGCAGGTTGCAGTCATTGGCCCGTCCGGTGCGGGCAAGACAACATTCCTCCAAGTCATCTGCGCCGCGATTAAGCCAAGCGCCGGTCAGGTCTGGTTAGATGACACGGATATTTGGTCTTTATCCACAAAAGATCTGCAACAGGTTCGCGGACGTTTAATCTGTGCGCCACAGGTACCACCCTTACCCCCACGGCAGCGCGTGGTTACCTCTTTGATTGCAGGGGCACTCCCGGCAATGTCCTTGACGCAAAGCTTAGTCAATCTAATTTACCCGTTAAAAACCTCAGAGGCTTATCAAGCACTCGAGGCCTTTGATGTGCAAGACAAGCTCTGGAATCGTGTTGATCGTCTATCCGGCGGAGAGCGCCAGCGCGTTGGTTTAGCGCGGATATTGATGGCACCCGCTTCGCTTTGGCTCATTGATGAGCCCCTTTCTGCTCTCGATCCCACACGGGCCGAGCAAGCAATTAACTCTCTAGTCGACAGCGCAACGGCAAGGGGCGCAACGCTGATTACAACCTTGCATCAAGTCGATGTCGCTCGGTCAAAGTTTTCTCGCGTCATTGGACTACGCGACGGTGCCGTGGCCTTTGATCTGCCGGCCTCTCAAGTCACAAATAGCGAGCTTTCAAAGCTTTACGCTCAACACGAGCACGAACTAAGCAGTCTTCATGTCCAGCACGACGCGCTCTCCACACCTGCGTGACCCCGCGTGGCTTGGCCGCGTTTTTTGGGCGATGGCAGCCTTAGCTTTGCTTATGCCTGCGCTGGTCGCAACAGAATTTAAGCCTTGGATTTTTTTCGATCCTGACAACCTCAAAGTCAGCATGCGTTTTCTGGCGGATTTTTTTCCACCTGCGCTTGGCTCTGAGTTTCTATTACTCGTGGTGAGAGAAACGTGGCGTACCGTCGCCATCGCCACCGCAGGCTTGACGCTCGCGATGATCTTAGCGATTCCCTTGACGTTAGTCTCAACACGTATCCTGTCGATATCCGCACTGTCTGGTCGCATGCATTTTCTTCCCTCTTGCGTGCGACAGCTCGTTCGTTGGCTACTCATTTTTTTGCGAAGCATTCCAGAACTCATCTGGGCCCTTGTCTTCGTTCGCGTCGTTGGTTTAGGGCCTGCCGCAGGTGTTTTGGCTATTGGTCTGACTTACGCTGGAATGCTGGGAAAAGTCTACGCAGAGATACTTGAAAGCGGTGATGCCCACAGCACCCAGTCGATCCTAAGAAATGGTGGATCTCGACTGCAAGCACTCTTCTTTGGACTTCTGCCACAAAACTCCGCTGAGCTAACGAGTTACTCCGTCTATCGCTGGGAATGCGCGATTCGGTCCTCTGCAGTGCTAGGGTTTGTGGGTGCCGGTGGCTTAGGTCAACAAATGGATAATTCCATGAAAATGTTTAATGGCGGTGAAGTAGCGACCCTCTTAATCGTCTTCATGCTGCTGGTGTGGCTGTCGGACTTACTAAGCGGCTATCTGCGGAAGGTCATGCAATGACCCGCGCTCACTTACCCGTCCATGCGCGACCTCGACCACCAATCCGCTGGAATAGCTCGATTTACTGGGTCCTCATTGGTATCGCGGCACTGATTGCACTAAGCTTTTGGACGCTCGATTTACAACTCGCGCGGATGCTTTCGATAGATAGCGCTGTGCGGATGGGCAAGTTCTTAGGTGAACTGCTGTCGCCAAACCTTGACCCGAAGTTTTTATCAAAGCTCGGCGTCGCAAGCCTTGAGACCTTGGCTATGTCTGCCCTGGGCTCCCTAATCGCCGCGTGTCTTGGGCTCTTGCTTGCCTTACCCGCAAGCAAGACCACGAACGGGGTCAAGTCTGCTTGGTATTCTATTACCCGATTGATCTTGAATGCATTTCGCTCGATCCCTGAATTGGTCTGGGCTGCACTACTGTTGATCTCTGCGGGCTTAGGGCCTTTTGTGGGCACACTCGCTTTAGCTTTACACACAACAGGCGTGTTGGGGCGTCTCTTTGCGGAATCCATCGAGAATGCCCCCCAAGGTGCAGCACAAGCCTTACGCATACAAGGCGTCAACGAAGGGCGTATTTTTCTCTTCGCTACGTTACCAACGGTTCTGCCTCAACTGGTTTCCTATTCCCTTTACCGCTGGGAAAACAATATCCGCGCTGCAGCGGTGTTAGGCGTTGTGGGCGGCGGTGGACTAGGCCAAATGCTGGCCTTTCATATGGGCTTGTTTCAGATGAGTGAAACCAGCAGCATCCTGATCGCCATGATCATTCTGGTTGTCTTGGTTGATGCCCTTTCCTATTTAGCCCGCCGACTCATGTCGCGATAACTTGATTGCTGCTGAAATAGCAAAAGGACAAGAAGCATGAAGCGAAACGATAAAGCCTATATCGCGGGAATTTTTGAGCATCCAACTCGACATGCTCCAGATAAGTCGCTGGTCCAATTACATGTTGAATGTGCACTTGGGGCGCTAAAAGATGCGGGCTTAAATGCCAAAGATGTTGATGGTTTCTTTGGTGGCCGAGACATTCCTGGCTCAAATGCGAACTGGTTTATCGATCACATGAACCTGAAGCTTCGGTACATTGACTCAACCGATGCCGGCGGCTGCTCTCCCCTTATTCATGTTGCACATGCCGTAGAGGCGATTGCCTCTGGTCGCTGCAATGTCGCACTCATCACGCTCGCAGGCAGACCTCGCAGCGAACAGATGAAGACTGGCACAGCGCCCAGACCTTGCGAACCTGAACGCCCCGACGCACTGTGGGAGGCAGGTTATCGCCCGACGATTACGACAGCCTACGCCATGATGATGTCTAGACACATGCATGAGTACGGCACAACACTAGAACAGCTCGCATGGATCCGTGTGACTGCTTCAGAGCATGCAAAGCACAATCCCAACGCAATGTTTAACAAGCCTGTGACTGTTGACGACGTGATGCGCTCGCCCCTGATTGCATCGCCACTGCGCAGGATGGACTGCTGTGTGATCAGTGATGGTGGCGGTGCGCTGATCTTGGTAAGCCCTGAAATCGCTAAGTCACTGAATAATCCATTAGTACGCGTGATTGGTACGGGTCACACGATGCATGGTCACAATGGCGGAAATACCTCGCTAACGACAACCGGTGCCTCAGTCAGCGGACCGATGGCCTTTGCCGAGGCTGGCGTGACCGCACAAGATTTTAAATATGCCTCGATCTACGATAACTTTACGATCATGGTGCTGATGCAACTGGAAGACCTTGGCTTTTGTAAAAAAGGCGAAGGCGGAAAGTTTGTGGCAGATGGCAAACTGATCTCTGGGAACGGCCCCCTTGCCATCAACACCGACGGCGGCGGGCTTTGCAATAATCATCCAAGCAACCGTGGCGGCATCACTAAGCTGATTGAGGCGACGCGTCAGTTGAGGGGTACCGCCCACTCTGCCGTACAAGTCAAAAACTGCGATCTTGCGTTAGCGTCTGGCCCGGGTGGTTTCATCGGCGCAGGCTATGCCCACGCGACTGTCATTCTTGAGAGGCTCTAGATGAATAACGAACATATCATCCTCCATACGCAAGCCTTGGCGGCCAACCCCGATCTCGCATTTTTCTGGGAAGCCACAAAAAAAGAGAGCATGCTGCTGCCGCATTGCGCCGACTGCAGCAAAACGCATTGGTATCCCCGGCTGTTCTGCCCTTTTTGCTTCAGCAACAAGCTCGAGTGGAAAGAGTCCGCCGGTAAAGCAACGCTCTACGCAGCAACGACACTGAGTAAGGCCTCAGAGCCATACATCGTTGCGTATGTCGAGTTGGCCGAAGGGCCTTTAATGCTCACAAATATTGTCGACTGCTCGCTGGACGATTTGCAAATCGGAGCTCCGTTAACGCTGACGTTTTCGCCGATGAGTTCAGGGCATTTCTTGCCGGTTTTTCGACTGAAAAAATGAAGTTCTCCTAGGTTCCGAGATATTCAGCTGTTCGAGCGGTTAGGTCTGGCGTTTCAGCCAAGCGCCCGGCTTCCATTCGACCCTATTTGTGCCGATACGTCTGCCCATATTAATTGTTATTTATCAATTACTTATTAACATTTTTTGACAATAATTGCCGATCTAGTAAAGAGGCGAGTCGCTAACACCATCCGCCTCGATAAGTGACCAATTTGTCCGATTCGAGGATCCCATCATCGACCAAACAAAGTAATAATCAAAAAAATCGAGTCGATTTATCGGCTCAACAATAGATACCCAGCACCTTAAATCGTTTTGCAAAGCGTAACGCTACACGATACAATTCATGATTAAATCTTTTATCCATAAAGGCCTAGAAAGTTTCTTTGAAACCGGTAGCAAATCTGGGATCCAAGCCGTGCATGCATCTCGCTTATCGCGAATGCTCGCCAGGCTAGATCAATCAACGGAAGCCAAGGATATGAACCTGCCCGGATGGAAACTTCATCCACTCAAAGGCCGAGATCTAAAAAGGCACTTTTCAGTTTCGGTCAGTGGAAATTGGCGAATGACGTTTACCTTTGAGAAAACTCACGCTGTATTGGTGAACTACCAAGACTACCATTAGGAAAAAAAATGACACGTATGCACAGCCCACCGCACCCAGGATTAACGATTCGAGACGATGTGTTGCCGGCGTTGGGATTGAATGTCACACAAGCTGCTGCACAATTAGGCGTCTCACGTGTAGCCTTTTCACGCATGATAAATGGTCATGCTGCTATCTCGCCCGAGATGGCACTCAGGATTGAGGCATGGCTTGGTGTCGAAAGAGGTGGGGAAGCCCGACTATGGTTGGCAGAACAGTCCGCTTACGACATGTGGCAAGCCGCGCAGCGATTCAAGAAAAAGCCAATGAAGGTCACACCGGCACCAGCTTTTCAGATGCTCAGTTAATCCCCGACGTTAAATCTTTTAGGGATACACACTCGCACGCCTCGAAGTAAACGCATAGAATATAAAAAACATAAAGATGAACCACCTTAGGAGACATGCATGACCAGCAATCGCTACTTCATTAAAGAATCGGACGTAACACCTTATAGTCCCGCCAATCATGGCGACACGGTTAATCGTCGTTTGATTGGCCCGGAAACCGTTGGTGCGACGCAGCTTGAGGTTTTGCTTGGCGTGGTGGGTGGTGCACTCAATGCCGAAGGCGGTGGCGCGTTGCCGCACCGTCATCCTGGGATTGAGCAGGTGTGCTACATGCTCTCGGGGCGTGCGCGTGCCGAAGTCGGTGGCCAAGTATGTGAACTTAATCCTGGGGACAGCTGTTTTTTTCCTGCAGACGCCGTGCATTCCTTTACGCGCATCAGCGAAGAACCGGTACGCGTCTTGGTGATTTACTCACCGCCTTATGTCGAATCAAAAGAAAAAGGAGTCGCAGCATGAGAACACTATCTTTATGGATAGCTAGCGCGGCGATAGGCCTGGGGTTATCGCCAGCAGCTAGCGCGCAATGGACGCCGACCAAGCCGATCAAAATGGTTGTGCCGTATGCCCCTGGGGGTGCGGCTGACTTAACCGCTCGTTTGATGGCAGAGCAACTCGGTCTTGCGCTCGGTCAAACCGTGATTGTAGAAAATAGAGCGGGCGGCGGCGGCATTATTGGCGCAGACGTCCTAGCAAAAGCGGTGCCAGATGGGTACACCATTAGTTTTGGCTCTGATCCGCCGTTCACGATTAACCCGCACCTGCAGAAAGTGCCCTATGACCCGCTCAAAAGTTTTGCGCATGTCAGCTTGGTCGCAAACTTGCCTTTGGTCTTAGTGGTCAACCCGCAAAAAATGCCAGTAAAAAACGTGGCAGAGCTTGTTGCGTTAGCCAAGGCTAATCCAGGCAAATTCACAATCGCTTCGTCGGGGAACGGCTCTTCCGGTCACTTAGCCGCGGAACTATTCAAGCATGAGGCGGGCATCAGTCTTGTGCACGTCCCCTACAAAGGGCAAGCCCCCGCGAATACCGACATGATCAGTGGTCATGTCGATGTGACATTTAGCTCTATCGGCGCGGCCGCACAGCACTTTACCAGTGGGCGTTTAATTCCCTTGGCCGTGTCGACAAAAGATCGGTTCTCTGGGCTGCCCAACGTACCCGCTTTAGCCGAAACTGTTCCTGGCTTTGATATCGGTGTTTGGTTAGGTCTGACTTACCCCGTGGGCACGCCACAGGCTGCGATTGATCGCATCAATCAAGAGTCCGACAAGATTCTAAAAACGCCTGCTGTTATCCAACGCTTTGAAAAACTGGGCTACGTACCAGTGGGTGGTAAGCCCGAGGCACTAACCAAGCGCGTTGAGACCGACTACCGAACTTTTGGTAATCTAATTCGCGCCAACAACATCAAAGGCGACTGAGCAGAAGGGGTTTACAGAACATCCTAAACCCCTTCGCTCGGCGAACCTCTAGTTAAGCTTGATGTTGCCATTCTTAATGACGTTCGCCCACTTTGTTAGCTCAGCAGGAATGCGCGCCTGTGCCGACGCCGTTGTACCGCCTATCGGAATGATGCCAAGCGTCAACAGCTTTTCCTTTACATCGGCCTGTTGAAGGACGGCATTGGTCTCCCGGTTGAGCAAGTCTACGATATCTGCTGGGGTACCCGTGGGCACGAACAGTGTGTAGTTCGTTGCCGTTTCATAGCCAAGCAGTCCTGCCTCGGCCATCGTCGGTACATCGGGCAACATGGGCACTCTTGTGCGTGTCGCAACAGCCAACGCGCGAACCTTTCCTGACTTGATATGCGGCAAGTGTGCAGGCATGCTGTCGACTGACATCTGTACACGCCCTGACATTAAGTCGGGTAAAAACTGCGTCGTGCCTTTATAGGGTACGTGCACAAGATCGACACCGGCCATCTGCTTAAACATCTCGGCATTGAGGTGCTGTGAGCCTCCCACCCCCGATGAGGCATAACTCAATTGCCCGGGATTCGCTTTGGCGAACGCGATAAGCTCTTGGAGATTCTTAACCGGCAAGTCAGCATAGACGACCAAGCCCACCGTCCCAAAAGCGACTTCGACAACGGGTATGAAATCGCGCTTCATATCAAACCCAAGATTCTTATGTACGTGTGGCGCAATCGCGTAGTCGGTGATGCTCCCCAACATAATGGTGTATCCATCCGCTGGGCTCTTTGCAAGCGCATCTGCCCCGATCGTCGCGCCAGCACCAGGGCGATTCTCAACTGCGATCGTTTGTCCGATACGCACCGAGAGACGTTCGGCCACTAGGCGCGCTACGGTATCCACCCCACCGCCAGGCGGATACGGAGCAATCATCTTGATTGGCTTGTTGGGATAAGACTGCTGAGCGAATGCACGCACTGATGTGCCGAGTAGTGGCCCACCAGAAATCACGGCAATAGCAGAGATCAAACGACGACGAATCAATTGAGACATGGAACACGCTCCTTTAGTCAATCTGTAATTTCAAATCGCCGATCAACCCACCCCAGACTCTTGCTTCACTCTCAGCGCGTTTCTGAATATCCGCAGGTGTGCCAGGAATCGGGAAGAGGAACTGGTCATTCAGTTTTTGCGCAATCGGCGGATCCGTTAGGAATTGATTCACCGCTGCAGAGATTTTTTTCGTCACGGCAGCGTCCATTTTTGCTGGACCTATCAAGGCATACCAGCCGGGAAGCGCTGGCATATTCGGTGCCAGTTCTTTCAGAAGCGGCACATCGGCTAATTGGGCGGAGCGGCTTTCGCCAGACTGCGCTAAGGCGATCACCTTGCCTCCTTTGATTTGGCTCAGGCCTGTCGCGGTCGTGACAGTCATCAAATCTGCCTCGCCCGCAACCACAGCCATCAAGGCAGGTCCCGAGCTCTTGTAAGGAATATGGCGGATCTTGATGCCGGATCTCAAGCCAATCATCTCACTATAAAGATGGGTCGAGTTTCCGACGCCGGCACTTGCAAACTTCACGACATCAGGCTGAGCCTTCGCCTTCTTAATCAAATCACTCCATGATTTGATGCCACTGTTCACGCTTGCTACAAGAACAAAGCCAGCATCTGCAACAGGAGAGATGAACGTGAAATCCTTCAAGGGATCAAACGGTACGTTCTTGTATAGAAATTGGTTGAAACTCACCAAAGAAACGCTAGTCAGCATAAGCGTATAGCCATCAGGTTGTTCACGCTGCACAAGCTGCGAAGCGATGATGCCATTTGCGCCGGGTCTGTTATCGACGACAACGGATTGCTTCAAAGATTTCGACATATGCTCAGCGAGCATGCGCCCAACTAAGTCCGCACCCGAACCTGGCGCCTGCGGAATCACAAGCTTGATCGGACGCGACGGGTACTCCTGACTATTTGCGAGATTCACAACAGTCGCGGACCACACACACACAACAGACGCAAACAAACGACGGAATACTTTTTGCATTTAAGTCATCCTAACGAGTAAGCAAAGTTTAGTTACTAGGGTAATTTCCATTTACTGCATATAGTACGGGTTATCTAAATATAAAGCGATCAATCATGTCTGACAACGATGTACTCAGCCGCGCCTGGAACGTTACCCCTTCCGAATATCTCGCCAAGCGTCCCGCCACCTACACAATCGGAACGCCCGTTTCAAGGTATCTCACGATGCCCGATGGCGTGCGACTGGCAATCGATGTTTATCTTCCTGAGAGCCCAACACTCAAACCGGGGACGCGCTTCCCGACGGTTGCCGTGCTGACACCTTATTACAGGCGCTTTAAAGTCACTGGCCCCGGTGCTGAGCCGTCACCCAATATTGCAATCTATCGGGATTTCTTTATCCCTCGCGGTTATGCCGTGATCACGGTCGATGTGCGTGGCACCGGGGCCAGCTTTGGAACACGTGATTGCTTTCGGTCTCCGCGAGAGCGTGAGGACTATCGCGAAATTGCAAATTGGATCGTCGCCCAGCCTTGGTCTAACGGCGCGATCGGCTCCACCGGGATTTCGTACCTGGGTGCTGCCGCATGCTTTTTAGCAAGCACGGGTCATCCAGCAGTCAAAGCGATTGCGCCGTTATTTTCTGTGCACGACACGTACGCTGATCATGTCTTTCCAGGTGGCATCAAATGCACGACCGTCACTGAAAATTACGATGATCTGGTTTCGGCCTTAGACCTCGATAGGCGTGACCTGTTGCAGCCCTACCCTTACTTTAATGACAAACGCTATGCAGGCCCTCAACCGGTGGATGAGGATCAGGATGGCGCGCTATTAGCGCAAGCACTCGTGCAACACCAAGATAGCTTTCGGATGCGTGACTTAGCACCTGAATTTGCGTTTCGAGAAGAAGCCGCATCGCACGACCCCAACATGCATAGCGGCTCGTTCAGCCCGTATTGGTATTTGGGCCAAGTGCCTGGTCAAGTCAACATACTTTCTGTGTCAGGCTGGTATGACGGCAGTGCTTTTGCAAACGGTTCAATCGCTCGTTTCTTGAGTAACCCCGGTGCAGATAACCGACTACTGCTTGGCCCATGGGATCACGGCGCGCGCACCAATGGCTCACCATGGCGTGGCGGCGGCTCAAAACCTGAGTTCCAGATCTTGGCTGAAGTCTTACGCTTTTTTGATGAGCACTTGGCAGGGATGGATACCGGAATCAAAAACGAATTGCCCGTGCATTTTCACACTCTGCACGAAGAGAAATGGCAAGCAGCCGCGACCTGGCCACCACACGCAAAAAGCACGCGTTTATTTTTTGCCGACAAGGGCCAACTTCTACCTCAAGCGCCAAGCGCAGCATCCACCGCGCCCTATCAAGTGAGTTTTTCAACAAACACCGGGCAGCACAGCCGCTTTGAGCGTCTTGGCGCTTTGCCCGTTGAAGACTACTACGACGATTGGAATGCACACGAAAAACGCTTACTTTGTTTCTCGACAGAGCCCACAAACAATGCGCTTGAACTCTCGGGCCATTTAACTGTGCAACTCCGTGTGTCTAGCTCAGAGCATGATGCGAGTGTGTTTGTCTATATTTCTGAAGTCGATCAAGCTGGTCGCTCTTGGTATATCACTGAAGGCAGCTTGCGCCTGCTGCATCGTGCCGAGGCCAAACCGCCAGCAAGCTACAACGCCAACTGGGTCTATCGAAGCTTTCACCGCGAACAGGCAAAGCATATGCAGCCCGGTGTGTTTGCTGACGTGAGATTTTCTTTGCTACCGATTTCTTGGACCTTACAGCCGGGTAGCCGTCTGCGTGTTTCAATCGCTGGTACGGATGCAGAACATTTTGCCCAAGTGCCACACGGTCGCCCGCCCTTGCTGAACTTTGCGCTAGGCGGAGAAAACGGATGCTTTATTGACGTACCGTATAGAAACGAGTGACATCCGAGATCTTTGACTACGTTCACTCACACGCGCCGCTGGCACTGTTGTCTTAACTTTATTTATTTTTTGCCAACAGTGTCAGCAAATCAGCCCGTACTGTTTCAATGTGTTTGACTAGCAAATCACAGGCTGGCTTAATTTTTTTCAATTTAGCCGCTTCAATTAAATTTGCATGTTCTTTTTCTGCGCGTTTGCGAGCCGCATTTGAAGAAAGCTGGACACGTGTGTAGCGATCACTTTTTTGAAGTAAAGCTGCAACCATTGCAGCAGTTTGCGGCAACTCGGCGCGACCATACAGCGTTGTATGCAATTCCGTGTTTAGCTTTCCCCACTGGGTTAAGTCTGCGTCTCTGATTGCAATCCCAAACTTTTTCTGAATCTCATCTAAGGCGGCAAAATCCGATTCAGTCAGTTTCTGTATGGAATCCTCAAAGAGCCGAGCCTCCAGAAGTTTGCGCAAGTCAAACACATCATTAATCTCGGCACGCGACAGGCTCGTGACCACAGCGCCTTTGTGCGGGATCATTTGAATCAAACCCTCCGCCTCGAGCTGAATCAACGCCTCTCTCACCGGAATCCTACTCGCCCCAAAAGCTGTGGCTAGCGCGTCTTGGCGCAGCTGTGCCCCAGCCTCGTGGATACCGCTCAGAATATCTTGTCTGAGCTTATCCGCAATGGCGTTGGCTACGGTTTTGTGTTTCATGATTCCAGCAGTATTAGATGTAACCCTCATTTTATGGGATATTTCTTGACTTGCATATTTTATACAATATACAATTTATAGCATTAAGTTTTACTTATGCATACAGGTCAAGTCATGCAAAACATCACGACAGAACAAGCGCGTGCAATACCGACCCCACCGATTGCTGTACGCGCCGTGCTGGCAACGTCAAAGACAACCCTCACTGTCGAGAGATGGTTAATCACGGGGCTGATGTTTTTACTGACCTTCCTCATCCTGCTTAATATTATTACCCGCTACAGCGGGGCATCGCTTTATTGGGTTGATGAGTCCGCCGTCTATTCCGTCGTTTGGCTCACCTTTATTGGCGGCTCTGCCATGACGCGGTTACGTATGGATTTTGCAGTTGAAATGCTGACTGACAAACTGTCCGCTTCCTATAAAAAAATCGCAAAAATTACCGCTGGCCTAGGTATTGCCATTTTTTCAATTGCGCTGGCATGGATGTGCCTACTCTGGTTTGATCCGATTGGCTTTGCCCAAGCAGGCTTCGAGCCAAAGGCCTTTGCGGCCAAGTCTTTTAACTTTCTCTATACAGAACGAACGCAAACACTAAATTGGCCAAGCTGGGCCGTGTATCTGATCATTCCAATATTCTCGATAACGATGGTGATCCATAGCGTAGCGAATCTGCTCGAGGACATGGGTTTCGCGCAGGTATCGAAGTTTAAAGAGTTTGGTCTAAACAATGCAGAGAGTGTCAACTAATCATGATGACTCTTTCTGCGTTCTTAATCATGATGCTTGTCGGGATCCCGATTGGCATTTGCCTATGCTTAGGGGCCTTGGCCTACATCATTGACTCCGGTAATCCGCTACTGTTTTCAAACTATCCACTACAGCTGTTTGGCGGTGTAGATAGTTATGGCTTGATCGCTATTCCTCTATTCATTCTGATTGGCGAAATCATGAATGGCGGCGGCATTACCCAGCGTATCGTCAATCTCGCCATGGCTTGTGTCGGTGCTTTAAAGGGCGGCCTGGCATACGTCAACATTCTGGCCAACATGCTGGTTTCCTCAATCTTGGGGTCGGCAACCGCTCAGGTTGCCATCATGTCGCAAATCATGGTCCCAGAGATGGAAAAAAAGGGATACGACAAAACCTTTGCCGCCGGACTCACCGCTTATGGCGGCATGCTTGGGCCCATCATCCCACCTTCAGTGATGTTTGTGGTGTACAGCACGCTCGCACAGGTCGCTGTCAGCGATATGCTCATCGCAGGAATTATCCCTGGGCTCATCCTAACGCTCATGTTCTTTTTCATCATCATGGTGATGGGATTTTTCTATAACTATCCTCGCGGTGAAAAACAATCGCTTAAAGAGCGCTTCAGTATCTTCCTTGACGCCTCCCCCACTCTATTGATTCCAATTGTTATTGTTGGATCGATTCTGTCTGGTCTAGCGAACCCCACTGAATCGGCAGCAGTCGGATCCATCGTAGCCGCCTTAGTAGGACGCTATTGGACTCGCGAATTTGATTTTTCTCAGCTACCAAAAATGATGCTGCGCGCTGGCATCTATTCAGCGATTGTTTTATTTTTAGTGGCGGCCGCCGCAGTGTTCTCGTGGGTGTTGATCTACGGAAAAATCCCACTCATGATCGCCGAGAGCATTAAGAATGTAGCGACCAGTCCGATTGCGTTTCTATTGATTGTTAGCGTGGCGCTATTACTGATCGGAACGGTCATTGATGGAATTCCCGGACTCATCATGGTTGTCCCAATCTTGTTACCGATCGCGACAGGCGTCTACGGGATCGATCCGAGACACTTTGGTGTGGTGGTCGTTATCAACTTAGTTCTCGGGCTACTCACCCCGCCTGTAGGCTTGTGCTTTTTTGTTGCGTCCGCTGTAACAGGTGCAAAACCTGGCCCTATGTTTATCGTCACGATTCCATTTTTTATCGTTTCATGTTTATTGCTCGTTTTACTTTGTTTTTATCCAGAAATTTCAACCGTGTTATTGAAGTAATTCACATTGCGTAAAGGAGATTGAAATGAATATCACACGTCGTCAAGTCATCATCGGTGGTTCAGCCTTAATGATGGGTACACCTGGCATGCTACTGGCTCAAACCAAGCAATTGCGTCTTGGAATTTTGACGCCAAACGGCCACCCTTGGAACGTCGCCGCTGAAAAAGTGGCAGTGAGTCTTAAAGAACAAACGAACGGGCGTCTCAACTTAACCGTCTTCGCCTCGGGTCAGTTAGGTAACGAAGGTGCAATGCTTCAGCAAATGCAGTCAGGTGCCCTGGATATGGGCTGGATCATGGCGGCCGAACTCGGCTCACGTGTGCCTACCATTGCTGCAATTACCGCACCCTACATCGTTGACTCAACCGACAAAATCGCAAAGCTCGTGCGGCACCCTGTGGCCATGAAACTGTTGGATGTTCTGCCTGCTGAAACCGGAACGATCGGTCTCGCTTGGGGGATTACCGGTATGCGCGCTATTTTCGCAGCAAAAGATATCAATAAAATTGCAGACATCAAAGGCATGAAACTGCGTATCAATCCAACGCCTGCCTACCGAGATTTTTATCAATTACTGGGCGCAGCGCCAACACCCGTTGCAACGCCACAAGTGTTTGATGCGATGTCTAACGGACAAGTAGACGGACTTGAGGCTGACTTAGAGTTTTCGTGGAACCAACGCTTTGACAAAGTTTCAAAATCGATTCTTCAGATGAATGCGATTTTCATGCCTGTTGTCGCCTTGGTATCCGGTCGCTTCTGGCAAGGCACTCCCGCTGCAGATCGCGAGTTAATCACCAAAGCCGTACGTGCCGCCCTTGATGTCCAAGTCGACCAAATAGCTCTAAACGAACCTAAGCTGATTGAGCAATTTAAAGCGACCAAGATCCCCTTCCGCTACGCAAACGCAGCAGACGCGCAATCCGTGATTGCTGACTACGACAAGATTTGGCTACCTAAAGCACCGATCTTGGCTGAGCTCAGAAAAGTTGGCAAAACACTGTAATTCACTCCTTTTGAAAAGCTTCTGTCATGACAAATAATGTTTTCCTAGGAGTCATTCCTGCGCTGATGACCCCTTGCACACCAACACGTCAACCCGATTTTGATGCGTTAGTACGTAAGGGGAAAGAGCTCGTAGAGGCCGGCATGTCTGCGGTCGTCTATTGTGGCTCGATGGGCGACTGGCCTCTGTTGACTGATGAACAACGCATGCAAGGGGTCGAGAGCCTGACCAAAGCGGGCGTGCCCGTGGTGGTCGGGACCGGCGCGCAAAGCCCCAAGCGCGCGGCAGCACTTGCCGCGCATGCGGCGCGATCCGGTGCAAAGGGACTGATGGTGATCCCTCGCGTCTTGTCACGTGGAACGTCTTTGGCCGCGCAGCGGGCTCACTTCGAAGGAGTCCTTCAGGCGGCGGCTGGTCTTCCAGCCGTTATCTACAACAGCCCGTACTATGGGTTTGAGACACGTGCTGACTTGTTCTTTGAACTTCGCAAGAAGTATTCAAATCTTGTGGGGTTTAAAGAATTTGGTGGCGCTGCCTCATTGCGCTATGCGGCAGAGCACATCATTGGTCAGGATCCAGGTGTCTCTTTATTAGTAGGTGTAGATACCCAAGTTGTACATGGTTATATCAACTGTGGTGCTGTCGGGGCAATTACGGGCATTGGCAACATCTTGCCCAAAGAGGTATTGCACTTGGTGGATCTGTGCAAGAAAGCAGCCAAGGGGGACTCAGTTGCGCGAGGCCGTGCAGCTGAGCTTGATAATGCGCTCGGTGTACTATCTTCTTTTGATGAAGGTGTAGATTTAGTTTTGTACTACAAGTACTTGATGGTTCTTGAGGGCAATCCTGAATACACACTACACTTCAACGAGACGGACGCCTTGTCACCGAGTCAGCGCCATTATGCAGAAACACAATTGCGCTTGTTTAAAACTTGGTATCAAGCCTGGGCGAAGTAGTTTCTCGCCAAAAAGACCTCAAGCCGATGGCTTGGGGTCTTTCAGTAATCTTGTAAGAAAAACCTCAGGTGCGCAATCGCAATGGATCTGAAACATATTGTCGAATTTATTGGAGACCTTGGCGACCTGCTCGGGGTCTTGATCATCGCGATCGGCACAGTTTGGGGAGGCTGGCGCTTTCTCATAGCGGTCAAAGATAAAACCGCAACACAAGGGTACGAAGCCTACCGTTTGCAGTTAGTGCGGACGCTTTTGCTTGGATTAGAGGTGTTAGTGGCCGCCGACATAATCCGCACGGTTGCAGTGAGCCCATCACTCAATAGCGTGGCTGTGTTAGCCGCAATCGTGGTGATCAGAACCTTTCTAAGCTGGTCATTGATCTTAGAAATAGAAGGCCGTTGGCCGTGGCAGAAAAAAATCGACTAGACATTGCGCCGGTATTAAGCAACGCAATGTCTGTCGACGGCTTACGTCGCAAAGATTTAAGCTTTAACTAAAAGCGCTGCGCAAGAGTTTGCTGTTTCGGAAGTGAGTTTGATTGCGCCGGGCATTTTTCCCCAGCCGCCTTTCTCGATATAGGCAGAACGCGCCCATTCATCTGTCTTTTTAAGTGTCGCTAAATTCGCCGCAAAGTTTGCATCTTGCTTGAACATTTCAGCGCAAACAGGTGACAGAGCAGCCGCAGTCGCCTTGTTGGCCTGAGCCTGTCCAAGCGCAGCTGAACCACCTTCAGTGTTCCACCCCGCAAAGCCAAACCCGATCATCGCGATCAGTGCTGCACCACCAACGGCACCCCAGAGGGTCGGTTCGGTGTCTTTAGGAAGTTTCATAAAAGGCCTTTGAGTGTCAAACGGAAAACCGTCCGTGAACGGTGAGACCCACTCTACGCCTTAAGAGAACTTAAAACAGTTTTATTACTGTTTTAGTTGATCTTCGAGGGAATACCCTCCTCTTGAGGCAGCGATTCATCAACCACCGCTCAAGCGCTTGGCGACATGCACCATCGCTAACGTGTCTTGATAACAGTACTTCAATAAATCTTCAAAGATCTGCTCACGCCGATTGGTGGGTGTATCAATAGCAATCATTTCAACATACGCCACTTGTGCCAAGCCACCATTACCTATTTTTAATGATCCGTAATCTAACTCTGACACGGTCGGTAAGACAGCTTTGATGGACCAAGATCCGAGCATCGCGGGGTGGTAATAGTTTTTTTGTGCCAACGGCAATAAATCCACAATCCGTTCAACGAGCGCCAACAGCGAAGGCGCCAAATCTGTGAAACATTCTGCAAGCTCTTCGATACGTGTGCGCTCAAAGCTTGCGTTGTAGACCAGAATCGGGCCCTGTTCCCCTAGGGTCTTAAGCAAAGACTGTGCAAACGCACGCCTCGGGTCACTATCGTCCGCGTGCAGGTATCGCGTATGCAACAGCTTTGCGCCTGAAGCGGTCTCTTGATGGCAGGACCACTGAAAAGGTATCTGCTGATAAGGACGGCTATTAAGCCAGCGCGGCACAGCTGGAGCAACCGTTTCAAAATCTAGGTAATAGCGTGGATAGCCTAGTTGCCCCAGCACTTCTTTTGCTTTGGGATTGAGATAGGCCTCGCCTGTCAAGGAAGCGTGGCGCACGATCTCATGATTTTCTTTTTCTAAATAATTGTCAGGAATGTCTCGTACATCCACAATGCCTTGCTGGGCAAACTCTGCTCGCTGCTTGGCGCTGATACGCGGCAAGATTGAGATCGGATATTCAGTGGTCTTCTCTAAGGACTGACAATATTCTGTATACGCACACTCAAACGGGCTGCGGCACTGCGGGCCCACCTTGGCGTCCGGAAGCTGGGTTTGCTCACTCGTTGCTTGGGCGGCCGCTACCCATGCCGGCACATCGGCAAAACGCTCTTTAACCGAGGCCGTAATATCTGCCTCAGTGATGAGGCCTTGATAGTTGCCTTCTACGGTGTACTCAAACTTGTTATTGATATGCCCGAGCGCCACGCTAGTGGGCTGCACACCTGCTTGCGTCATTACCCAGTATTGCACGGCGGCGTCTTCGTAGTGGTAGTCCTTGACCTCGGTCGCGGATTTAACTTCAACCAGGCGGTAGCCCGTATTTTCCGGTAACAACAGATCAACCCGCACCAAGACATCGTTTGCCACGAAGGCAGACTCAAACACTGGAAGGCTTGGTTGACTTAAAGCTTGTTGGGTGCGCGCCAAGGCTTCTTTCAGATTGAGCGTGTCAATCAGTACACCACCAGGATACAACTGACGCGAGACATCCCCTACCCGATTGCCCTCAGCCAACCGGGCAATGGTCGTGTCGTCAGGCTTCGCCAAGTCACGACGATTTAAATCTAGCCACAATAGACGTGGGCATTGACGGTGCTTCGTGATTTTTGATTTGGTTAACACAGTAAGGTATTTAATAAGGTTTCTGTAGTTTCTGCGTCGGGCTTAAGCGCTGCGACACACGTTTACCCATCAAGCGCTTCTATCTCGTCGCCGTGCGCAGAAGTCTCTAATACCCATAAAAACAGCAACCGGCCAAACGAGCACAATCAACACGGTCGCTAACACCGGAATAATTCGGTCACTCAGCAACCGATACCAAACACTTTGACGCCTCTCATCTAGCGCATTCATCATGTCTCTGGTGAAGGCAGTATCGCGCGGTTTTGCGAGCCAAGCTCCCATCGCCAACACGGTGGCACACAGTACGCCGAGTGCAAGGTATCCGTACAGAAAAGTTTCCCAAGTTTGCATTCATTCTTCCTTCATCCAAGGGTTGTCTGGCTGAGATTGGGGGACGACTACAGTATCGCTCAGCGAGTGCCTCATAGGATGAGCCACCCACCTTATTTAATCGCCGACGGTCAGATGACCAAGCTCCACCACGACGTCCCGAGCGATGTTGGGTGGCAAATCCAGCTGCAGTTTGTCGAAGTTGGCCGCAACGTGCTTGCATGCAATTGCGTGATGTTGTGACCACGCCTGACGCGCTACACTGAACCTCAGTATTTAAAACCAGTCAACCTTTGCGCCTACCCTACTTCAGATTGCAAACACTCCACTTTCAAACAACTTTAAAAAGCCTCGAACCCCATGTCTACTTCCCTTTATAGCGCTACCGTTCCCGTCCTAAAACAAATGCTTTTAGCCCTTAGTGACGTATTAAAAAAAGGCGAAGCGTATGCCGAACAGAAAAAATTTGATCCTAGCGTCCTGCTCCAGGCACGCTTGTTTCCCGACATGCTTGCACTCGTTCGCCAAGTTCAAATTGCCTGTGACTTTGCAAAGAGCGTCCCTTCGCGTATTGCTGGGGTTGAAGTAGCAGCTTACGAAGACACTGAGCAAACGTTTGCTGAACTCCAGCAACGTATCGCCAAGACACTTGCACTCATTAACGCGTTTACGCCTGCGCAATTAGATGGCAGCGCAGTCAAAGAGATTGTTTTACGTCCAGGTACACCAAAAGAAAAAACCTTATCGGTCAATGACTATGCTTTGAAATACGGCATGCCGCAGTTTTTCTTCCATGTCACCACTACGTACAACTTGCTACGCAGTAATGGTGTCGAAATCGGCAAGAAAGATTTTATGGGTACGTACTAAGCTGCTTATACCCAGGCTTTAATTGCACGATGTGTAGCCACTACAAACCCGTAAGCCATATCAATCAATTACGCCAAGCCTTCGGGCTTGGTGCACTTGAGCATCTTGGTAGGCCGGACATGTGGCCAGGTTATGAAGGGTTGTTTATCCGCCCTCACCCACACGCGGATGTGGGTGACGAGGCGGTGCCCGCGCGTGAGGCCCTTACTGGCCACTGGGGCCTCATCCCCCATTGGTCCAAAGATGGCAAGGTCAAGGGTACGTTCAATGCCCGCAGTGAAACCATTGCAGAAAAACCAAGCTTTCGCGATGCCTGGAGAAAAGGCCAACGCTGCATCATCCCAGCGCTGTCGGTCTTTGAACCCGATTGGCGTTCTGGCAAGGCCGTGCCCGCTGAAGTGTCACGTGCCGATGGTGAACCAATGGGTATTGCCGGGATCTGGTCAGCGTGGCGCTCGCCCACAGGCTGGGTAGAGAGCTACACCATGCTGACGGTTAACGCTGATGAGCACGACATATTTAAGTTGCTCCACAAGCCACAAGACGAAAAGCGCATGGTGGTGATCTTGAACCCTGACAGCTACCAAACATGGCTGACAGGCAAGCCGTCAGACGCTGCGCCCCTCATTCGACAATGTCCGTCTGAGGTGCTTAAGCTAGCCGGCGCTTAATAAAGCTGCGACATTTTTTGTACGGTCTCTTTTACTTTCTTTTTAAGGGCTGGTGGCTCGAGCACTTCAACATCCGGGCCTTGGCGCAAGATGTCTTGGATGAGTTCCCAGTCTTCACCATAAGGGACCTCTAGCGTATAGCTGCCATCTGGGTGCACTTCACCTACTTGCTCGGGATGCCAGACTTCGCGTGCAACCCATTGCGCTCTGAAGGGCGTGAACTTCAGCTTAGCAAGCTGGCTATTCTTGCCAGAAAAAATGCCGTAGCTCGTTTCAAACATTTCACGCAATTCAGGCTCAGGCACGTCTTGGGTGGCGAGCTCCGTTACGTGTGCGCCACTTAAAGCGTCGAGCGCAAAACTGCGTAAGCCTTCGCGCAGATGACAGTAGGCGTCGAGATACCAATTATCGCGGTAGTACACGAGCCGCTGCGGTGAGACCTCACGTTCGGTCGCTTGCCCCGTCTGACGCGCAAAGTGTTTGATCTCAAGGCGCTTGCGTTGCACCAACGCATGCGTGATCACTTGAAAATAATCACCAGAGACTTGGCGCTGAGCCATCGGCAAGATGCGAATACGTGCCATCACCTCTTTCGAGTCACCGATACCACCATCTAATAAGCCTTCAAGGCGGCCTTTAAAGGGCGCAAGATGGGGTAACAACAAGCCACCAGGCTCAAGCTTTGACATCAACTCAATCATCGTCAGCAGTGAATGAATCTCTTGTTGATTAAACCAAACGCCGGGTAACTCAAAGGTTTTACCTTCTGACGGCTGTCGTGTCATGGCATAGCCGCGCAGCGAAGCATCCCAAGCAAACGGGATGTTGAGACGATCTCGCATATAGGCCAAATCACGATTCAAGGTCGCGCGTGAGACCTCAAGTGCCTCTTGCATTTGCTTCATGGAGACTGAGGGCTTGGCCATCAGCATGGACTGAATCTTGTAGAACCGTTCTGTGCGATCCATCGTTTTTCTTTATCAACCTTTTATCAAGGAGCGATTATTAAGTAAATATTAGTCTACTTTTGACAACTATTTTGTACGTTGCGGTGACTCACCAGGCGATACATCGCAAAATTGCACGCAGGCACCGAGGCTGCCAAGCGCGCTCGACGTTTCGAACGACGCACAACACCCAACGCCCTGCGCGTGTTGTATCAGAGGGGTCCATCGATGAGTACCCAACGTTAGTACGCCGAGACTAAAAAAAACGACAACCCACAGAGCCGACCGATTAAGAATGTTGCGCACTTGTTAATTCAGCGTCACAGGTTGTGACTCACGGCGATACAGGTCGCGGTACTCGCGGCTCGCGCTCACGACAAACTCGGCGGCGGACACGACGGTTCTGCTGTATTCCGCCGCATCCGCGCAGTGCGTTTCATAGGTGACCCAGACCGTGTTATTGCTATTGACGAAGGCTTTCACGCAGCGGCGGTCGGCGTTCACGTCATTTGCAACGTCGATGCACTTGGTGCGCTCTGCAGCGTCTAGCTCCCAAAACACGCAGCAGTAGAGACGGAAGCCCCCGCCCGCTTGATACGGATCTAGATAGAGTCTCCACCCCTCACACTTGAAACCGATCGAGCCGTCCTCATCGAGCTTGGGCCGAAAACCTTCTTGGGCGAGTTGCTCAAAAATTTGCTGGAGGCTGACGTCGACTTCAATTTTCGGGGTAGGTAAAGCAATGGTCGCGCTTTCGGCGCTGCGGGCTTCTGCCATGGTGGGGCTCCTAATTTTTGGTCCTTGTGTCGGTACGTTGTCAGTATTGAACTATTGGTGGCTCACTACATGAGTCACCAAGCGCCTTATGATTTTATTTTAATTAATACAGTTTATTTGTACAGTTATGGTGTTATTATAAACACATGAACACTGTCAATCACACCCAAACGTTCTCGCTCGACGAGCTCTGTGCCCTCACCGACCTCACCAAACGCACGGTTCGCTACTACGTCCAAATCGGACTTGTGAACCGGCCTGAAGGTGAAACGCGGGCAGCAAAGTATTCGCCACAGCATCTTGAACAACTCTTGCTCGTCAAAAAATGGACAGCGGCTGGGGTGTCGCTTGACCGTATTCGTGAACTGCTTCAAGGCGGCTCAGCGCCCGTACCTGAGCGCGGGCCCGCCCCCGGGTCAATCGAAGTCTGCAGCCACTTGCATGTTGCGAACGGGGTGGAGCTCGTGATTGAACCGACACGTGCCGGGCTCAGCCCAGAACAACTGCGTCAGTTTGTGCGCGCCGTCATGCAGGCCTACGCACAACTTGACCCAAACAACACCGACAGGACAGAAAAATGAGAATCGACAGCATAGAAAGCCTAATGTCAGCCAGCGTTTGCAATAGCCTGGGCGACCCCATCCCCTTAACAAGCGTAGCGATCACCGGCGAGCTCAAAGGTGCGTTGTTCGAGGCGCAAGTTCGCCAGTCGTTTCACAACCCCAGAAAAATCCCGACTGAAGTTGTCTATAGCTTTCCCTTGCCAACCGGGGCAGTCTTGCTCGGTGTTGAGGCACAGCTCGGTCAGGTCAAACTCAGCGGCTCTGTAGTCGCGACCCCCGAGGCCACAGAGCGTTATGAGAACGCATTGTCTCAAGGCGATGCCGCCATCATGCTCGAGCAAGGTCGCGATGGTTTTTACGTTTTAAACCTTGGCAACCTCTTACCCAAGGAAGAATGCATCATCACCCTCACCTACGGCCAGCTCTTAGATTTTGAGCAAGGTGCGCTGCGCTTGGCGATTCCTACGGTGATTGCACCGCGCTATGGTGATCCGCTTGTTGATGGTGGCTTGGCACCCCATCAAGTGCCCGAAACAAATGTACTTGCCGAATACGGCTTTAGTCTGAGCCTGACCTTGCACGACGCACTGGCCAAGGCACGCGTGGCCTCGCCTAGCCATCCGATCAGCGTGGCGCAGAGCGAAACGGGACAGCAGCTTACCGTCTCACTCGCTAAACAAAGCTATTTAGATCGCGACTTTGTGTTGGTATTGGATCAGTTAGCAGAAACTTCCCTTCTGACGGTCGGCGCGGACTATGCGGACCCGAGCAAGTTTGTGGCGACGGCAAGCTTTTGTCCAAGCATCCCGCAGGCAAGCATGCAACCAACTGCTGTCAAGATCCTGGTGGACTGTTCGGGCTCGATGGGTGGCGGTAGCATCACGGCCGCACGACGTGCGTTGATGTCGGTACTCAAGCAACTGAAAGATGGCGATAAGTTCTCGCTCTCTAAGTTTGGTTCAAATGTGGAGCACGCCTCACGTGCGTTGTGGCAAGTGTCGGATCAGTCACGCGTCAGTGCAGAGAGCTGGATTACGCAACTAGACGCCAACATGGGTGGCACAGATATTCCCGATGCGCTTGAAAGCACCCTCGCTTTGAGCCACAGCAACGCCTGTGATGTCTTGCTCATTACCGATGGCCAAACGCATGAAGTCGACAGCATTATTGCCCGCGCAAATAATGCTAAGCATCGGATCTTTACTGTTGGTATCGGTTCGAGCCCCAGCTCAAGTCTGCTGCATCGTTTAGCCGACGCAACAGGGGCTGCGTGTGATTTCATCGCTGCAGGCGAAGCCGTCGAGCCTGCGATCGTACGCATGTTTAATCGCTTGCGCTCCCCTCACCTACAAAACCTTCAAGTCCAATGGCCTAAAGACTGTGCACCGACCAAAGAACTGCCGCTCGACCAAGCACTCTTTGACGGCGATACCGTACACGTATCAGCCTGGTTTGACCAAGCCCCGCGCGGCCGGGTGACGCTTAGCGGTCAAGTCCCTGGGCAAGAGGTCATGCAAGAATTCGGTGTGCTTGAGTTCAATGCCGTCGCACAAAACAACGCAGAAGCGACCGGCACGCTGGCGACTTCTTTATCCCGACTCGCTGCAGCCCAAAGCCTGAGGGCGCTTCAGAAAGCAGCGTTTGAAGACCACGCGTCCGAGAGCGAAGCCCTTGCGACAAAGACGGCCGTGGCCTATCAACTCGTCACGGAGTACACCAACTTCTTGATGGTGCACGAGCGCAGCGCTGCTGACAAAGCCACGCAAATGCCTGTCTTGACCAAAGTCCCGCAGATGTTGCCTGCAGGCTGGGGTGGGACAAGCAATGATATGAGCGCGCTGCATGACTCCATCAGTTTTGCGGGTGGGCGCGCAGATAGTGTGGAATACATCATGCGTTCCTCAATGGACTCATTCTCAGTGCCGAGTGTCATGCGTAACCCTAGACCAAACACAACGCCTTCAAACAAAAAGATCGTGCGTGACACCACGCATTATGAAATCCCAGCATTCTTGCGCAGACAAGATCAAGACTACACAGCGGTCTACGATCTCGGTGACGTTTTAAGGATCAAAGCCGATTCGATCTGGTTCTTGATCGATGCGCAGCAAGAAAAAATCTTGGCCTTGATCACAAAGCACCCCAGCGATCCTGGGATCCGAGTCTGGTTTACTAACCCACGACACGAAGTGTTTGACTATCTAGACTTCGACACCATCGAAGAAGCACTCGCCACCCTGCGCGTGTACGGTTTTGAGGATCACGTCAAAAAACGCTTCTCGCTCTTAACGCGCTTCCGAACCCAGTACACCTGGAGGTGCGAGGATCACACCAGGAGATATAAGCGCTAAGTGCAGCGATCGAATTATCTGCGCAGATAATTTATACCTTTTAATGTATAATTGCGTGGATGTTGAGAAATGAAAAAACACTCGGTTGGATAGGCAGTAGCCACAAAGACCTACTCGCCCTACCCACCGATGTAAGACGGTTTTTCGGGTTTGCACTGTCGTTAGCGCAAGCGGGTGAAAAACACGAATCAGCAAAAGTACTTAAAGGCTTTGGCGGTGCTGGGGTCCTAGAAATCGTAGAAGACGACTCTAGCGGCACTTATCGCGCTGTGTACACAGTTAAGTTTGCCGAAGCCGTTTTTGTACTGCATTGTTTTCAGAAAAAAAGTAAACGTGGGATCGCGACACCGAAGGAAGATATAGAAATTATTAACGTACGGCTAAAAATTGCCGAAGCGTACGCAAAGGAGTTACGAAAATGAAAACAAAAGTAATCCGTGGCACCGAAGTACATCTCAGTTCTGGCAATGTGTTTGCAGATCTCGAGCTGCCAGATGCTGAAAAGTTAAAAATTAAAACTGGTCTGGTTATTGAAATCAGAAAAGCAATACAGGCTCTAAATCTGACTCAACAGATGGCTGCGAAACGGATGGGCATTACACAGCCGAAGGTTTCGGACATGATGCGCGGTGATTTCACGAACCTATCAGAACGCAAACTCATGGACTGTCTAACTCGGCTGGGCTATGACATTGAAATCAAAGTCCGACCAACCAAACGACCAGTTGGGCACTTAATGCTTCGCGCAGCGTAAAAGTTATCTGAGCATTCAAATTTAGTTTTGATGAATCTACAATTTACTCAACGTACTGAGTATTTTTACTCAACATATTGAGCAAATTGTAAATTCTTTACTTATTGACCGTCAGTGGCTGGTGCAAACCTCTTTTGCACCATTTCACGCAAGGTTTCGTCTAGGCACGGATAGAACTCAGACTCTGCCTCAAAGAAGCACTGCATTTCGTCTAAGTCGTCGGGGTAGTTCATCTCCAGGCACCCCATCAGATCCCAGGCGTGTAAGAAGAAGTCAATCAACTGCCCCATTGTGAGCGGCCTGACAGACGTACGCGTGGTGGGTTCTTCTAAGGTCTCGCCCTCGTACTCATCCACAACCCTGTAGTGAATACGTTGGCCGACTAGGCGCGCATACACCACGGTTACATCAAAGGTTGTGGAGCGAATGCTAATGCGCGCTATTTCGACCTCAGCGGGCTTTAAACGCGCCAAGAACTCACCCCCTAAAAACATTGGGTGCATACGGCCGAGCATCGTTCGGTCAAACGACTCGAGTTCCGGCTCTTTGATGAAGTCGGGAACTTCGTCGATTGCGCCGATCTCGAGCGCATCTTTAATCATCTCGCGTCGGGCTCTGCCTTTAACATGCGTTAAGAGTTCGGCCTGTAAGTCATACCGCGCGAAATAATCGCGTGGACGATATTTCAGTGAGCTGACCGGTAGCGCCTTCGCTGTCTGGACTTTAGACATGACGGCTCTCCTCGATTGACTGGGCAATCCAAGACGGCGGGAGTGAATCCCCCTTCACGGTAAAGACAATATGCGGATTATGTTTCAGAGGGCCCAGCCACATGTCGGCCAGTGCCACCCACGGATCGGGATCAAAAGCCTCGGTGCGCAGCGCATCAAGCGCACTTTCGAGATCGCCGCCACTCATTGCGACAAGGCAATATAAGTCGGCATCGCCAACGCCCAAGAACTGCTCACTTTCGAAGGCACGACAGCCACCGGGATAGTGGGCTGCGATATCGGTTTTACGAAAAAAAGCCGACAAAAACTTCACTTGCACAGTCATTGCAATCTCCTGTTTAGCCAGTTTGGCAATACGCCCGGGTTGGCAAGTTGGATATAAATCCCCCGTCCTACTTCACTTCAACGTTCCTTCAGCGGAGCGTTTCCGCTGAGCATTATTTTGACATAGGTGCGACGTCGTCAACAGGTCAGCCACAGGCAACGCTAACCGAATGTGCTTTTATTTCAACTCTAAGCGCAGACTTCAGCGCACCAAAAATCGCCGCTAGATTACTCATCGTTGGATTCCCTTGAACAGACAGCATCCGATGAACACTCTTTGTAGGTTTTTCCACCTGCAGCGCTAGAGTCTCGAAGCCAACGGTCGCATTAACTAGATCACGCAAGATGAGCTTTGCCGTCTCGGACTCGCCATTTAGAAATAACGAAATAGCCTCGTCAAACATCGCCCGAGCGAATGCGGGATCGCTCTCAACCCGTGCCAATACAGTTTCTTTGAAGTTTTTTGTAAGCGCCATCATCGTGCCCTTTATTTTTTCGCGAAAGGTACTATTTTTTTTTTGCTATTTTTTTTCAATGCTTTTTTCTTTCGATACTCTTCCCACAACTCAACTGCGCGATCTATATCCCGCTGTTGCCGAGCTTTGGAGCCGCCTCCTAGCAGCACAATAATTTCTAACCCATCAATTCCCAAATAAATACGCCAGCCCGCACCGTAATTTATTTTGTATTCCCCTATGCCTCGGAACCATTCAACATTAGAAAGGTTGCCCTGCTGCATTCGATACTTCGCAGTCGCGATTTTGGCTGCCACCACAGGATCCAGCTTGGTAAACCAGCGTTCGTAAGGACTAATACCGCCCTCGAGTAGCAACTCAACAACCTTAAACGTCATGCACAAATAGTAACATATATGTATCTATTAAAAATATGGACGGTGTTTAAACAAAGACACTCGACGCCTTGATTTGCGTCAGACCAACCCAAACCTAACGCCCATAAACGTTAAACCCACCTACCCCGTTGGGTATGACTTGCGAGGATCCTTGTGGGCCGTACACGTTATAGCCACCCACACCGTTTGATTGGATCTGCGTCGTGCCATTCGGACCGTAAGTGTTATAGCCACCTACGCCATTCGGGATGACCTGCGTTGAGCCCTGTGGGCCATAGACGTTATAGCCACCGACACCGTTTGACTGAATCTGCGTCGAGCCATTTGGGCCGTAGGTGTTGTAGCCCCCTACACCATTCGGGATGACTTGCGTTGTGCCCTGCGGACCATAGACGTTGTAGCCACCCACGCCATTGGGTATCACCTGAGTCTGGGCCATGACGAGCCGATCACAGAGGGCGAGGCTCCAGACGGCCAATACAAAGACAACAAGCTTTTTCATCATCGATCTCCTGTTTAAGAGATGTTGCGCCACCTAGTGTCTCACTGGATGAGCCTGCCGCCGTCTCCCCAAAACAATCGAGATGTTTTTCAGAAAAACGCCAATTATTTTGGACCCGGCCCACCGGGTTTGTATTGCGGATATATGACCGCTATCGGCAAGCCAAGCTGCGTCATAAATTTTTCTAAATAAGGCTCCCATATTGCGCGGCCGTCTTTGTGGCCAAACAAAGCATGTGAGTCTTCACCAAAAACGCCGAAGGCCACAAGCTGCGCCTTGGGGTTTGCTTTGCTGTAACGCGCGAACATGTCTGTGTAAATCTCTTTAGAGAAATAACTATCGTTATCTCCATACACCCAGAGCGATGGGATGGCTGTTGCGGCCCCAAAGCTTGCAGCACCTTTCGCCAAATTAGACGCCCAGCCAAGGCAGTTTGTTTGACGCAGTCCACCCGCAAAATTCACCAAACCTTTAACGGAGGGATCGGGCTTAGAGGCACCATAGGCAAGCGTGGTCCAGCCGCCATGAGACTGCCCCATCACCAAGGTTTGTTTACGATCAACATAGTCAAGGGTGTGCGCATAAGCGACTGTGGCTGCGACATCCTCCGCTTGCTCAAGACCATTGGATTCGACATTGCATTCACCGCCGACATAACTGCCGGTTGATTTTGAAAATCCCGAGCGCATAGGCACAAAGACAACATAGCCGCGCTCAAGAAAAAATCTTGCCGCCCACCCAGGCGTATAGCGAGCCTGCAACCCCGGCGGCCCAGCTTGTTTCCCATGGTTAATGACAATCAAAGGAAACGGTCCATTTCCCTTGGGCTTGTAAACGGTTGTTTCTAGCTTAAGTGTGCCAAGCAATATCTTTTTAGGGATAAAGATGACTTCCGACGGCAGGCTTATTTGCTGAGCCCAAACCAAGGTCGCAGGTACAAACAGCACGATTGCTAAGCCCAAGGCACAAAACGTTTGTGTAAAAAGCTTGATCATTATCATCATCCAACGCCACCACGAGGGCACCCCTCGCATACGGTAACACCCATTACACTTCTTCCCAGTCGTCGTGCACTATGGGGTCACCCGACACATCCCACACCATCGAATGGTATTGCACCTCAAACCACTGCCGAAACATCCCTAGAGTACGACGCTCTGGCCACATGCTTTCATCTACAAACCAAGAAAACAGGAATTGTGTAAATATTGCATCCCAACGTCGTTCAGCCCAGCGCTGTGCTGCCTCTGGCGTTTCGACCTTACCCTCCGGAATAAGAAAAGCGTCTTGCTCTTGCCGAAAAGCGTCAAGCGTGAGGTGAGTCATAGGCTCTGGGTCTACACGCAAGATCCAGTCGAGTGCGGGCTGCTTAGGTAGCAGCACAATCAGATTGCGATTTATTAGCGCACGTTTCATAGGAGCCTTTCAAACTATTAAAAAACAGCAAGATCAAGAGGATTTACAAACTTTTACAGCCCTACCTGGCATACACAACACCCGCCCCGCCCCTCGGATCCGCACCACCGCGCATACGACCACCAATCGTAGAGATCACATGCGCGCGCGACATGCTCGGTTCAAAGCTATACGCACTCTGATGAACCGTATGCCCCAGCGCACGTAACTCTTTAACCACCGAGCGCGATACCGTCGCTTCGGTATGTATCCCTAAGCCCTCGCAATGGATACGCGGCACCGTGACGGCCTCCACCGGCGACATCCCAAAATCCACGATATTCAAAATAGACTGCAAGGTCGCGCTAATGATCACGCTCCCGCCTGGCGCACCGGCCAACAGCACCGGCTTACCATCCTTAAGCAACATCGTCGGCACCATACCCGTGGTGCGCGCTTTACCGGGCGCCATGGAATTCTTTTTATTTGGAACCGGATCAAAGAGCTTCATGGAGTTGTTGTAGTTAAAGCCCAAGCCTGGCGTCACCACACCGGCGGCTGTCCCCAGGGTATGCGTCATCGACACGGCATTACCCTCCGCATCCATGACACAGACATGGGTGGTGCATCCTGGAGGTGCTTCTTCTTGCCCGCCCGCATAGTGGCCGCTCTTGATGCGGTCCGCCCAATAGGCGGCACGCTTTTTAGAAATCAGCATATCGGTCGGTACTTCCGCAAAACGCGGGTCACCCAAATAGGCATTGCGATCCACGTGTGCAGCTGCCATGGCGCGTGCAACTAAATCGATGTGGCGTGCCGAGCCATGGTCCAGAGCACTTAAATCAAAGTGTTCAAGTATCTGCAACATTTCAATTAAGGTGGCTCCACTACCTGGTGGCGGATTCGAGCGGACTTCATAGCCACGGTAATGCCCCACTAACGGAGCGCTCTCTTCAGGCTGATAGTCTGCCAAGTCTTGTCGGGTCACGAACGAACCGTTTTGTTCTAGATCGCGGGCGATCTCGTCGCCCAGGGCACCTTGATGAAACTCTCGCCAACCGCCTTTGGCCAAACGCTCTAAGGTATGGGCATAGTCAGGTAAGCGCATCACATCACCCACCTTGAACAAACGCCCGTCGGGATGCAGATAGACCCGCGCACACTCGGCCGTCTTGCGGATCCGTGTCAGGCCATCCGGAATACCGGGCTGGGCGTAACCGCTCCAGACACTCGCCAAGTTAGGTGTCACCAAAATACCTTCATTGGCTTGCGCAATGGCCGGAGCGATCAAATCCGCCCAAGGTATGGAGCCGAGCTTTTCATGAAAAAGCCCCAAGCCTGCAGGTGTGCCAGGCGTCATGATGGCGGTATAGCCGATCTCGCTGCGGAAGTCATCGAACAGACTATAGCCAGAAATCGGTGTACGGCCCTTGCAGTCTTTTTCCCACATATCGGGCCGTACCTTGGAGCCCGCGCGGTTATAGAAGTCGATCATCCCGCTGGTGCCCGTGGCCGCATGGAAGTAATGCAGCGTCCCCATCCCGCCCAAGCCACACATAAAGGGATCGTTCACCATTTGCGAGAACGCAGTCGCCAAGGCCGCGTCAAAGGCGTTACCGCCCTTCTCGAGTATCTCTGCCCCCACCTCCGCAGCACGCGGCTGCGGACATACGACTACGCCTTTCATGAGATCTCCCGTATTTTCTGATCGTTTAAATCAAAATTAACACGGTTTGCTCAGTCGCTTATTTCTTGTTTGGAAAGGCGTGCGCCTTCCAGTCTCCACTATTTGCATAAGGTAAGCCGAGATTCGATCTAAGTGTGTCGCCCTCATAATCGGTCCGGTAGAGGCCTCTGCGTTGCAGCTCGGGAACAACTAGTCGCACGAAGTCCTCATAAGACCCCGGCATATGCGTTGGCGCTAAAACAAAACCATCGCATCCGCCCTCTGTAAACCATTGCTCCATTTCATCGGCCACAGTCTTGGGTGAGCCAATAAAGACATTGAACTCTCTCAATCTGGCGCGATTTGAATATTCAACAAAATCACGAACAGACGGATTCGGCTTGCCACTCAGGGTAACGACACGGTCCCTAAATGCCTGCCAACCCGACACAGCCGCCATATCGTCATCAGACAATGGTTCCTCATAATCGCGTGTTGAAAAATCGTAGTTCAACACCTCACAAATTAATGCGAGCGCATCTTCTGGCTTTGCTAATTTGTCCATGTACTCAAATTTCTTCTGCGCTAATTCATCCGTTTCCGCAACGACTACGTATATGGCTGTCGCAATTTGTACTTTTTCGGGATCACGGCCCGCCTCTGCGATGGTCGCTTTCATATCGGCATACTGTTTTTTTGCAATCTTCAAATTCGGATACACGACAAAAATAAGTTCTGCCCATCTTGCTGCAAAGGCCTTACCGCGGCCACTCTGACCGGCCTGTAACAAAACAGGTTGGCCTTGAGGCGATCTTGGCACTGTAAAAGGCCCACGCGAATTAAAGAACTTCCCCTTATGATCCAGCCGTTTAACTTTGTCGGGATGCGCGAACAAGCCACTTTCCTTGTCAACAACTAATGACTCCTCCTCCCACGTGTCCCAATGGCCGAGTGTCGTTTCAAGAAATTCGTCAGCGCGGTCATAGCGCAAATCATGCTCTAAGTGGCTGTCTTGGCCGAAGTTTGCTGCCTCGGAATTATTGAGTGACGTGACCACGTTCCAAGCCACCCGTCCTTTGGTCATGAGATCGAGCGTTGCAAACAATCGTGCGACGTGAAAAGGTTCGTAGTAGGTTGTTGAGTACGTTGCACCCAAGCCAAGTTTGGTCGTGACACCAGCCATTGCGCCCAAAACGATCGTTGGATCGAGCTTTGTTGCACGAATACCATGTGCGACCGTGTCGCGATGATCTCCAGAATAAATATCCGGCATCGCCAAGCGATCGTCAAAAAAAGCCATATGAAATTTCCCCTCTTCCAACACACGAGCAATGCGCTGGTAGTACTCAGGGGTCAAGAAATCCGTCATGGTTGAAGCATGACGCCAGCTTCCAGGATATATCGAGCAGTTTTGAGCCTGCAGAAAGCCGATCATGGTCATCTTTCTTGATGATTGATTCATTTTAAATCCTTAAGAATAAATAATTTGCCCGAAGCAACTTCGCTTTAGTCAGGAATATCAACATAAAGTATTGGGGCATGCTGCTGAGCGCCATACACATCGCGATCGTCGATGGAGCCGGCTGAGTGAAGTCGAGGCAACGTCGCTTTAAAGGCATTGGCTGCCGGATAGGGCGTAAACAACACGTCACTTTCCTTGACTTTGTAAAGTTGCGCAAACAAGGCCGCATTCAAAATACCCGTTGCAGCAACTCGATCAAATAAAGCTCTCGAGCTGAAAATGACGTCGATCGTTAAATCAAATGGTCCAGCATTTTTGCTTTTACAGACACTTGCCAGGTCGATTAACCGTGTCATTTCTTTTCTCCTACCATCTGATATTCAATCGGGAAAAGTCCGTACGGGTCATCCGCCTCAACAATGTGATAGACGTTGAACACGTACGCAGCGCCCAGCTCTATATCGGAGGGCGAGAACGGAATCGCCATATTTCCCTCTTTACACAAGCGCCCAGGAAAATCCGAATGCAATAAAGTCAGTCGAACGATCCCCATTACCGCATTCGCTTCATCCTGTGTCTTCGCAATCACCTCTGCGACGAAACACATTTCATGGGGAACTTGGTCCTGCAGTGGCTCTCTATTTGCCATGACACCGTCGCGCCCATAACTGCGAATTGAGAGCTGATAGTCACTCGTCTTAACGCCAAAAGCAGTCGTTTTCTCTGCGATGAGGTCTCGCGCATTTTTTAAATACGCATCAATCCCGCGAATCAACACTGGATCGCGTGTCGCACATATCGTGATCGCTTTATACCCAGTGCGTCGCACACCCTCAAGCTTGATCGTATAGACATCAGACGGCTTCCATACCATCCCGCTCACTCGAACAACTCGTTCAGACACTTGCTCAAATTTGCAATGCTCTGTGTCGAGCATGCCACCTGGCTCTAAGTGATGAATCGGACTGGGATTCTCATGTAGCGCAAAGTTTGCGACAGATAACACCGTGCATTTTTGTGCCGAGTTGGTGGGCTCTAATTCGACATAGCTCGGCGTCACACGTGCTAACAGACACCCTTCTTTTTTAGGCACGGCAGGCTCTGAGCCACACTCCAGCATCTTCCCCGAATACCAAGCCTGTGCAGGTGGAATACCGCCGCGAATCGCTACGGCTGCCCAAGGCGCAGGGTCAGTGCTACGCCCAGCCAAGATGACCTGTGCACCTTCATCAAGTGCCCGGATATAAGGCTCTGGCCCCATGAGCCCAACGATTCGTACTGCGGCATCGATCTCCTCATGTGTTAGGGCTGGTTGCTTCGACGCTGCACGCACCCTTCCCTCACTTACCCGCTTCTTGATGAAGGCAGGATCTTGTTCCGAACGAATTAAAGCAAGCTTGAACGTTAAATTCTCTTCGCTCGCAATTTCGTGCACTATTTCCGACATCATCTGTAGATGGGGCTCACCACCCGCCCCGCCTGAGGTACTGACGAAGACAGGCACATCCGCTTTTAAACCAGCAATTAGCATCAGTCTTAAGTCACGCTTCATCGCGAGGCGTGAACAGAAGGCCTTGCCATCTCCCAAATAAAATGGTCCTGGATCCGTGCTGCCACCGTCCGCCCCAATTGCATGGGGCTTCAGTAACATGCCAGCCTCCAGTGACGCCTCAGGGAATCCGTATCCAAGAATTGGCGTCACTGACAACATACGTACTTCTTTCATCGCCACCTCTACTCAGGCTTCATGTTGAATTGCTGGGCTAATTTTTTTAGATTTTCAAAATTAGCTTTTTGCAAGGCGTTAAATTCATCAATTGAATTCGCAACCGGCACCGCGCCCTTGTCGATCAGAATGGCTTTCATTTCTGGTGTTTCGACGACTTCTTTCACCGCTTTTTGCATCGTCTCTAAAATGTTTCTAGGCGTACCGGCAGGCGCATACAAGCCATAGTTGACGTAGAAGTCATAGCGATCAAAGCCCTGCTCTTTTAATGTCGGTACGTTTGGCACTGCAGGGGAACGCTCATTGCCAGTGACCCCTAGCGCTTTCATTCGACCAGATTGCAGATAAGGAATTGCGGCAAGGATGCTCGTTGGCGACATTGTCACCGTACCCGCCGCCACATCTACCAGCATCGGACCACTTCCTTTGTAGGGCACATGAATCACATCCAACTTCTCATTTGATGCGAGTGCTTGATTCAGCAATAGTGAAAATTTCTCAGAGTTTGCGAGCGAGCGCTTATTAGGCTCTTTGCGAGTACCCTCTACAAACTCCTTGATATTGTTCCCAGGTTGATCTGCCTTTGTCACAAAAATATAGGGCGACCGCGCAATCAGCGTCACGCCAGTCATATCTTTAAACGTGTCGTACGGCAAAGTCTTATAAAGGAGCGGATTCATGATGTGGCTATCGACAGCCATCAAGTAGGTGTATCCATCAGGTTTAGAGGTCGCCACAACAGCGGTACCAATCACTCCATCAGCGCCCGGACGATTTTCGACAATGATGCTTTGGCCTAATTTTTTAGCCAATCGATCGGCGATATTTCGAGTCAAAATATCAGTTCCGCCGCCGGTTCCATAGGGAACGATAATTCTGATTGGTTTATCTGGATAGCCTTGCGCGACAGACTGGGTAGAAGCAATCGTCCCACCTAGGCCAGCGATCAATGCGACTGCCGATAACACTTGTTTGAATAGTTTTGTTTTCATTTTAATTGTCTCCGTAAGTTCTACTGTTAGTTTAAGAACGGGATTCACTCGTTGCTACAGGTGTTGCGCTTGCAAGATATTCCAACGACGTGTGTCAAGCTTTGGAACATATACCCACTTTACATCTCTTTTTTTAACGGTTAGCGGCGAGCTTCACGTATCCGCCTTTATAGAAAACTAAGGAACTACTTTCGTGGACAGCCTCGAAATGTTCAACTTTTCCAATAAATATGATGTGATCGCCAGCATCATGTTTACTAAAGGTGGTGCACTGAAACCGAGCCACACAATGCTCGATCAACGGTAAATCTAAGTGGCCAGACGTCCACGCCACATTTTCAAACTTCTTTTCAATACTAGTGGTTGCGAATCGTTGCGACAAGTGGTCCTGATCCTCCGCCAATACGTTAATCGCAAATGACTCCGTTTCGCGAAATATTTCGATGGACTTACTCGCCTTACGCATGCTCCATAGAACTAACGGAGGTTCAAGGGAAACAGAAGTAAAGGAGTTGCAGGTGAGTCCCGCAGGCTCGGCAGAGCTGTCCCGCGTCGTGATAATGGCCACCCCTGTAGGAAAGACGCCCATTGCCCGCCGGTATTCTTTTGTATCGAACGGCTCCGTCTGGGTCGATTCCCGGCTTTGTTCAACGGTGGGGGTTGTCGTATATGTCACTTTTTTTCGCCTCTACTCATCATTTGCCACTTGGGTGACCTCGGTCACGCAACACCCAGTGTCCGGCTAAAACCCTCAGCCCTTTTGGTTTAGTGCAGTCAGTATCAGGCGGAAAAATTATTCTTACAATTCGTGATATCTGATAGACTTATAAGGTAAACAAATAAATAGAGAAGAACAAAATTGCCGGCATCACACCCAATAAGTGGATCTGATTCACACTCACTTCGAATTGATCTCATTGAATTAGAGACCTTTATCGCGGTTGTCGATCTTGGAAGCTTTAGCCAGGCAGCCTTGCGTATGCATGTGTCGCAACCATCCGTGACTGCTCGTATCCAGCGTCTTGAAGACCGCCTTGGCGTTAAATTGCTTCTCCGCACCACCCGCAGGATGGAGCCAACCAAAGATGGCCTCAGACTCTTTGAGCAGAGTCAGATCGCGTTATCCGGTCTACAAGCAATTGTGAAAGAGTTTGAAACCCGAACAAAGCGGGGTAGCCATAGGATTGTGATCGCGGCAACCCCCATGATTGCTGCGACAGCGTTGCCCAGTATTCTTAATGGCTATCAGAAACTGTACACCGATGTTCATATCCGTCTTCTCGATCTGCAATACCCCGAGGTAATCGACAAAGTACAGTCCGGCGAGGCTGATCTTGCAGTGATTGCCTTTGACGGCGACTCAAACAAGCTACGTTTTCAAACCCTTGCAGACGAAGAGCTATTGCTTGTCGTGCCAAGAGGGCATCCCTTAGCCAAATTTAAGGAAGTCGTACTTGAAAAAGTCCTTAAATATCCTCTACTGATATTGGACAGATACACAACGCTTATCCGTGTGATCGAAGAAGAGGGAAAAAAACGCAATCTGCCCATCCAATCTCTTCGCGAGGCTTCGCAACTAAACACATTGCTTGGCATGCTGGATGCAGGCAATGGGATTACTTTTCTTCCGAAATCGATGGCGCAGGCGAACGCAAAACACAAACGACCTACCCTCCGGGTTACAGATGTGACACTAGCAAGACGCTATGGAATAGTCGTACGTAAAAAACAAGAGATCTCTAGCGCAACCCAAAGCTTCATCGACTACATCCACAAAGAGTACGCGAGGACACTGGGAAAAAATTAACAAGGCCTAATTCAGACCTCCGCAGCGCGCGGCTGTGGAAATACCACTACGCCTTTCATGTTGCCCCCTTGTTTTTGATTGTTTGAACGAAAATTAATACGGTTTGCGCTGCTCATCGAGAGCAATTCAAAATAGCGGATATGCGATTTGCAACGCGCACGCCTTTGGGTTGTCAAAATCCATAGTCAAGTATTTTTTTCTATTAATTGTTGTGCTTTCAACGCTTCATATTCTTCAATTTTTTTAACCAATGCCACTATTCGAATCGGTGCCTCGCTAACACCAGATTTTGCGGCAAACCTATATAGCTCTAACGCCTTATTCCAATCGACATTCACGCCCAAACCACTTTCGTAACACAAGCCAAGATTAAATCGAGCGTATGGGTGGCCTTGTTGGGCTGATTTTTGATACCAACGGGCCGCTTCGATACAGTTGTCTTCAACCTCGTCACCTTTTTCGTATTTCAATCCTAAAGCAAATTGCGCATCTGCTTTACCCGCGCTGGCAGCAGCCCATAACTCCTTCAAGGAAACAGTCATTAATCTCGGAGTCATACCAAAACGTTCAGATGATGACAAAGGGCGCACTACCTTAGGTGTTAGCCCAATTTCCGAAGGATTGTTTATTGAAGATTCAATATTTTCAGAGCGAGGTACCGACTGTGATGATATTTTCAAGTCCTCGCCCTGATCCGTCACTCTAACTTTTTTTTGTGAGTTTTTCAGGGTGATTGTTCTAGTGGGAGGCTTTACAAATGGCCAGGAGGCTGCGACGCTTCGCACGCTAAGGAATTCATCAATTTCATGGATATATCGAGATGGAATTTCTGAGGGGACCGAACTATCAGTAACGCGCTCAACGTTCGATAACGACTCTGTCACCATGGGCACCGCTTCGACCTTAGAATTATTTTGTGGAGATTCAGCTTGAAAGACAGTCTGGTGTTCAGACTGTCTTTGCGGTGTTGAGTCGCTCTTATTAGAAGCCCGGATTTGACTATCGCACTCATCATTTAGCAAAAAAGATTTAAGCTTGTCAGAACGACTTGGGTGACGCAGCTTCCGCAGGGCTTTCGCCTCAATTTGACGGATGCGCTCGCGCGTCACATCGAAGTGCTTACCTACCTCCTCGAGCGTCTGGTCTGTACTCATTTCAATACCAAACCGCATACGAAGCACTTTCGCCTCACGGGGTGTGAGCGAATCTAACACCTCTTTCACCACATCACGTAAGGAGGCGTAGATTGCCTCATCAACCGGTTCGAGCGTTTCTTTATCCTCAATAAAATCACCCAGATACGAATCCTCATCATCACCGATCGGTGTTTGCATCGAAATCGGCTCTTTAGCGATCTTCAAGATCTTGCGGATCTTGTCTTCAGGCATATCCATCTTGGAGGCCAGTGTTGCGGGATCGGGCTCAGCACCTGTCTCCTGCAAGATCTGACGACTGATACGGTTCATCTTGTTAATCGTTTCGATCATGTGCACAGGGATACGAATCGTACGGGCCTGATCCGCGATCGACCGCGTGATTGCCTGACGAATCCACCATGTTGCATAGGTCGAGAACTTATAACCACGACGATATTCAAACTTATCTACCGCCTTCATCAAACCAATGTTGCCTTCTTGAATCAGATCCAAGAACTGCAGACCGCGGTTTGTGTATTTCTTTGCGATCGAGATCACAAGACGCAAGTTGGCTTCCGTCATCTCGCGCTTGGCTTTGCGGGCTTTCGCTTCGCCGGTCGCCATTTTCTTGTTGACGTCTTTCAGGTCTTTGAGCGGCAAGACCACCCTCACCTGCAAGTCGATCAATTTCTGCTGTAGCTCTTGCACCGCAGGAACATGACGTGTCAGCGTTTGTGCGTAGTCAGCGCCCGTGGCGACTTCGCCAAGCACCCATTCAAGATTAATTTCGTTACCTGGAAAAACTTTAATGAAGTGCGAACGCGGCATTCCGGCGCGATCAACGCAAGTGTGCAACACGGCACGCTCAACTTTGCGAACCTCTTCGACCTGCTGACGCAAGGTGTCAGCCAAACGCTCCACCATCTTGGCAGTAAAGCGAATGCCCATCAATTCGTTCTGAATGACTTCTTGCGCGGCTATGTATGGCTTAGAGCGATAACCGTCTTTCTCGTACGCAGCACGCATCTTCACGAAATGCGTCGCCACGGTTTCAAATTTAACGAGACCTTTAATGCGCAAATCTTCAAGCTGCTTGCTGCTCATCTCACCGGCCAGACCATCATCGTCGGCATCGCCAGAGACACCAGCACCCGCATATTCTGCACCGTCATCGTCAACCAAGCCGTCGACAACCTCGTCAATCTGAGCCTGTGCCTCACGTACACGCTGCACGTGATTCAAGATCTCGTTGATTGTGGTCGGACATGTCGAAATCGCTTCGACCATATCCTTGAGGGCACCCTCAATGCGCTTGGCGATTTCAATTTCACCCTCGCGCGTTAAGAGCTCAACGGTTCCCATCTCGCGCATGTACATACGAACAGGGTCTGTCATGCGTCCAAAGTCATCAACAATCGATGCCAACAACTCCTCAACTTCATCCTCGATATCAATATACGGAAGTGGTATCTTCGACATGTTTTCGAAAGGTAACAGTTCAGCCTCAGGCGGGTGATCGTATACCGTGATCCCAATGTCGTTAAATGCACTGATAATGCCATCAATAGCGTCAGCATCCACGAGCGCATAGTTCAAGTGATCATTGATCTCAACGCAAGTTAAATATCCACGGTTTTTACCAAGTTTGATGAGAAACTTCAGCCGATTTCGACGCGCCTCATACTCCTTAGGCGTAATGGAACCAAATGCGAATAAATCTTGAGAATCAGCTCTGCGAACTCCGCCACGTTTAACAGGCGTAATGTGAGGAATAACTTCAACTTCATGCTCACCATCGTCCGAATCAATCGTTTCAACAACAGCATTTGCATTTTCAATCCTCAGCTCTGTTTCGTCGGATCGGTAAGAGCTCGAAGGTCCTAAGAAGGCTTCTTCAATATCGTTAACCGCCAGATCGATTGATTCACTGTCCGCACCGGCTGAGTTGACATCACTAAATTGAATAGATTCAGATGAACTAGTAATCGACTGCTCAGATAACTCCTCCCTAATTTCTAATGTATTTGGATACACATTTTCAAGAACACTGACGTCATGCGTTGACTTTTTTATACGCGCCATAGACACCAAAATCAATTCAGCAATTTCTATGAATCCTGCGTCAGCTGCGGCCTGATATGCATTAACGTCGTTCATATCCTTTACGAAAAGATCTGCATTCAGATCAATCAAAATTGAGACCACGTCAAAATGGCCGTTAGCAGAAGCTAAAAATATAGGGGTCTGACCTTTTTCATTAATTCCATCGATACCTTCTCCACGCCCAAGATGATATTTCACAGCGGCTTCAACGCCATGAATACAGGCAAGCTCAAAAAGGTAACTCAAGGATTCATTACTCATAAACAAGTCATTTTTGTTTTATCGTGAATTCTTATCACCGAACATTCGTTCTATGAACTCCATTGCAATTGCAGGTGTTACAGGCCTCCATTTATCGCGATAGCTGCTATACAAAAAATCTGGACTATCTAGTCGGCTAATAACTTTTACACTCAGAATAAACAGTTGACCGACTGGATCCCCGTTGGCCGGTCAAATTCCCCCATCTCTGGCCAGGTCAAACTCCCCCACCTGAACGGGCTGTAAATTAGGGCCAGTCGCCCAAGTTTTAGCCGCAGTTCAGCCCCTGGCAGGACGTTATCTTTACCCCTCGACTGAGGGGAACTGG
>CAMBFI010000008.1 GCA_945865935.1 Bordetella parapertussis
ATGTCAGCGGCCCTTCACTTCAATCATTTTGGCCTACGCAGAATGCTGCGAAGACCAGTCAGCATGCCAATACTCAGGCTTTCTTGACTTTTTCGAGCATCTTGAACACGCCTTTAGGAGCGTTGACGAACAGGCGCTTGAAGGCCTTGCCCAAGCAACGGCGCTCGAGAGTGTTGCGACGCGTACGTTTTGTTTCTGAAGCCATAGCAATTCTCCGGTAGGGAACTGAGTATATTACCCTAAATTTGACCCGGTTATCGCCGCTTTCACCAACCCCAGCTTGGCTAGCCCGCTCTATGATTGCGACATGAACCCCACTATTCGCATTACTGGCGCGCGCCAGAACAACCTAAAAAACCTCGATATCACCCTCAATACAGGGGAGTTGACCGTTGTGACGGGCGTGAGCGGCTCGGGCAAAAGCTCACTGGCCTTCGACACGCTCTATGCAGAAGGGCAGCGACGATACGTCGAAACCTTCTCCCCCTACGCGAGACAGTTCCTGGACCGCATGGATAAGCCGGTGGTCGATAAGATTGAAGGCATCTTGCCCGCAATCGCCATTGATCAAACCAACCCAGTGCGCAGCTCGCGCAGCACGGTTGGCACAATGACCGAGCTCAATGATCATCTAAAACTACTGTTCGCGCGCGGAGCACAGTTGATGTGTCGTGGCTGCGGACTAGCGGTTTGCCGCGACAGCACCGCCTCAATCTTTAGCGCCGTCACTGACCGCGCGGCGAAGGCAAGCGACCCGAGACTTGTCATCACTTTCCCAGTCCAAGTACCGGCAAACTTTAGCGAAGAAGAGGTCCGAGGCTTTTTAGATCAACAAGGTTATACCCGCGTCCACTCCGATGAAGGTCCAAGCCAAACAGCTGTGAGCGCACCAAGCACCGCCGCGAAAGCGCCTGCGAAGTCCAGCAAGAAGAAGTCAGCAACCCTCTCTCCGACGTTACGAACCTTGCGCGTCGTGCAAGACCGCTTTCGTATGGCTGGGGCGGACACTTCGCGCGTCATGGAGGCCCTGGATATCGCTCTGAAAATGGGCAATGGCCTCATCGCTGTACACGCCCTCGATCAAGACGGGCAAGACACTGAAGTCTGGAAATTTAGCGACAAACTGCATTGCGCAGACTGCAATATCAGTTATAGCGATCCCCTGCCCAGCACGTTCTCGTTTAACTCACCCTTAGGCGCATGCGAAGCCTGTCGAGGCTTTGGGCGCGTGATCGGCATTGACTTTGGCTTAGTCATCCCCGACGAGAACAAAACGCTGGAAGGCGGTGCGATCAAGCCGTGGCAAACGCCCAGCTACAAGGAATGCCAAGTTGAGCTCGAAAAATACGCCAAGCGGGCGAATGTATCGATCAACACACCATGGAAGCACTTACCCCCCGAGCATCAAGAGTGGGTCCTACACGGCGATCCCCTTTGGAAGGGCGGCAACCAAGCCTGGAAAACGCAGTGGTATGGCGTGCAACGCTTCTTTGACTGGCTCGAGACCAAGTCCTACAAAATGCACGTGCGCGTGCTGTTGTCAAAATACCGTAGCTACACGCCATGTCCGAGCTGCAAAGGCGCACGGCTCAAGCCTGACGCGCTGCTGTGGCGCATTGATGGCAAGTCCGTCCGGGATTTGATGTTGACACCGATTGTGCAGCTGCGCGAATTCATCAGCAGTGTGAAGTTCGCCGGCAGCCTCGACGCAGCAATGGATCTGGTGCTGACTGAAGTCCGTGCGCGACTTAAATTTTTATGCGATGTGGGTCTTGGCTACCTCACACTCGATCGACAAAGTCGAACGCTATCTGGCGGCGAAGTACAACGTATCAATCTGACGACAGCCTTGGGTACCTCTCTGGTTAACACGCTCTTTGTGTTGGATGAGCCCTCGATCGGCCTGCATCCCAGAGATATCCACCGTATTGTCGAGGTGATGCATAGACTGCGCGACGCGGGTAACACCCTTGTTGTGGTCGAACACGATCCGCAAGTCATGATCGCGGCCGATCGCGTGATCGATGTAGGTCCCGGACCTGGTGAACGCGGCGGTCAGATCGTGTTTGATGGCACCCCAGGTGCTTTAAAAGAAGCGCCCACCTTAACTGGCAAGTACATGGGTGGCCTATTGAAGGTCGAGGCGCCTCGACCACTGCCCGTGTCTCCCAACACGCCCCGGTTATTGCTCGAAGAGGTCACCGCCAATAACCTTAAAAATGTGTCGATTGAAATTCCGCTGGGACGACTAGTTTGTGTGACGGGTGTCTCCGGGTCCGGCAAGTCGACGCTCATCCAAGACGTGCTCTACCCAGGTTTGCTCAAAATCATGGGCAAACCCACCGAATCGCCCGGAGCCTTTGATCGCATACTCGGCGCGGAGCAACTCGCTGACGTCGTGATGGTCGATCAAGCTCAGATTGGAAAAACCGCACGCTCTAATCCCGCAAGCTATGTGGGCGCCTTCGATCCTATTCGCAAGCTGTTTGCGCAAGCGCCTGTAGCGCGTGAGCGTGGCTACACCGCCGGAACCTTTAGCTTCAACAGTGGCGATGGTCGTTGCCCGACCTGCGGCGGTACAGGTTTTGAACACGTCGAAATGCAGTTCTTGTCTGACATCTACATACGTTGTCCTGACTGCGACGGTAAGCGCTTCCGACCCGAAGTGCGCGAAGTAGAAATCGAACACCTGGGACGACGCGCTTCGATCGATGCCGTCTTAGACATGACCGTCTCGGAAGCACTTGAATTTTTCAAAGGTCTACGCGATGTACAACTTGGTCTCGCCCCCTTGGCCGACGTCGGCTTGGAATACGTCAAACTTGGTCAGCCCGTCCCAACGTTATCGGGTGGCGAGGCGCAGCGACTAAAATTAGCAGGGCATCTGGCCGAAGCGGCACGCAGCGGAATCTCGACCGCCAAGCTTGCCAAAAAAGGTAGTTTGTTTTTATTTGACGAGCCCACCACAGGTCTGCATTTTGATGACGTGGCAAGATTGATGCGCGCGTTTCGTAAGCTACTGGGTGCGGGCCACACCTTACTGATCATCGAACACAACCTGGATGTGATTCGTTCTGCGGACTGGGTGATCGATCTAGGCCCCGAGGGCGGCGATGCAGGCGGTGAAGTCATCGCGACCGGCAGCCCCGAAGACATTATGCAAGAGCCTCGGTCATACACGGGCGAGGCCTTGCGTGAATACGCCGTTGCCATGACACCCGATGCGATCGGCAGCACGCTGTCTGAGACCTCTGGCAAGCCCCTTCAGGCGGTGCTCAAAGAACGCCGCCGCGCGGCCACCCAAATTGACATCTTGCACGCGCGCGAGCACAACTTAAAGAACATCAGCGTCAGTATCCCGCATGACAAGTTCACGGTGATCACGGGTGTCTCTGGATCTGGAAAGTCGACACTTGCCTTCGATATTCTGTTCAACGAGGGGCAACGCCGGTACCTCGAATCCTTAAACGCCTACGCGCGCGCCATCGTGCAGCCAGCGGGCAAACCGGATGTCGACGCAATCTTTGGCATACCACCCACGGTCGCGATCGAACAACGCACTAGCCGCGGGGGCCGCAAGTCCACTGTCGCCACCATGACCGAAATTCATCACTTCCTGCGGCTGATGTACATGAAACTCGGCACACAGATGTGCCCGGACTGCCGCGTCAGTGTCGAGCCCCAAAGCGCAGATCAAATCGTGGCGCGAATTTTGCGCGATCACAAAGGTGAGCGCATCGGCCTCCTTGCGCCGCTCGTCACCGCGCGCAAGGGGTATTACACGGACCTCGCAAAATGGGCAGCAGGCAAAGGCTTTACGCATTTGCGTGTCGACAATGCCTTTATCGGCACTGCGAAATGGCCGCGCTTGGATCGCTTTAAAGAGCACAACATTGAATTGCCCGTCTGCGATCTCGTCGTCGAAGCAAAAAATGAAACAGTCTTGCGTGAAGGCGTTCGTAGCGCGCTCGAACACGGCCAAGGCGTCATGAGCGTGATCTGGCCGCTCGACAAGCTGCACAGCGACATGGCAGCCGTACTTGAGCAAACACACTTCTCCGTCAAGCGCGCTTGCCCCAGTTGTGGAACAAGCTTTCCCGAGCCAGATCCAAGAATGTTCTCGTACAACTCCAAACATGGCTGGTGTACGGGCTGCTTTGGTACCGGACTTCAACTACAAGGCTTCGACGCAGAGCAAACTGGCGAAGAAAATGCGTGGAACGCGTCGTATGAAGGCGAAACACGCGTGTGCGTGCAGTGCGACGGCGCGCGACTCAATCCCGTATCGCGTTCTGTGCTTTGGCGCGAAAAATCGATTGCCGAGCTTGCGGGTCTGGCCGTATCGGATGCGCACACGTTCTTTACCGGGCTCGTATTGCGCGGGCGTGATGCAGACATTGCACGAGACATCCTCAGCGAAATCCGCGGACGCCTTCAGTTTATGCAGGAAGTAGGCTTAGGCTATCTGGCCCTGGATCGGGCAGCACCTACCTTGTCGGGCGGAGAAGCACAGCGCATCAGACTCGCTGCGCAACTTGGCTCAAACATGCAGGGAGTCTGCTATGTGTTGGATGAACCGACGATCGGTTTGCATCCTCGTGACAACCGCATTTTGTTAGGGGCCCTGTCGAAACTGGAGAAAAACGGAAACACCCTGGTCGTCGTCGAGCACGATGACGATACGATTCGACGCGCCGAGCATGTGATTGACATTGGCCCGGGGGCCGGTGTGCGCGGAGGGCGTGTGGTCGCACAAGGCACGCTGCAAGACTTGATGAACGCTCCTGAATCAACGACCGGTCGATACCTACGTGAGCCGCTCAAGCACCCGCTTCAACCGCGTCGTCCCATCACGAAAGACCTGGCCATGTTGACAGTCAAGGGTGCCAAGCTGCATAACCTGCGACATGTCGATGCGCGTTTTCCAATTGGTCGATTAAGCGTTGTCACAGGGGTATCCGGCTCCGGCAAATCAACACTGGCGCGCGAGGTGTTGCTCGATAATTTATCGGTGGCACTTTCCGTACGTGGGACGCCTGCCTGGAAGGGCTGCGAGGACATCACAGGTTGGCAAGCGCTTGACCGCGTGTTGGAAGTGGATCAAACACCGATTGGAAAGACTCCGCGCTCCTGTCCTGCCACCTATATTGGTTTCTGGGATGACGTACGCAAGCAGTTCGCCGATACCAATGAGGCGCGCATCAGGGGTTGGGGCGCTGGTCGCTTCTCTTTCAACACCGGCGATGGACGCTGCCCCATTTGTGAAGGTCAAGGCATGCGAACTCTCGAAATGAGTTTCCTGCCAGATATCAAAGTGCCCTGCGATGCATGCCGCGGCGCGCGGTTCAACACAGACACGCTCGCCGTGCGCATGCGAGACAAACATGCGGGCGAAGTGCTCACCATGGAAGTCGATGACGCGATCGGCTACTTTGCAGCCCACCCAAAGATTCGACATCCGCTTGAGCTGATGCAAGATGTGGGTCTGGGCTACCTGACGCTGGGGCAACCTTCTCCGACACTGTCGGGTGGTGAGGCCCAACGGATCAAACTCGTCACCGAGCTGGCCAAAGCCCGTATGACAGAAGGCGTGATCACGACAGGCCGGGCCTCCCGTTTGCCGCATACTCTCTACGTTCTGGACGAACCGACCGTTGGCCTTTCCATGGCAGACGTAGAAAAACTCATTCGCGTACTGCATCGCCTCGTCGAGGCGGGCAACACTGTCGTCGTGATCGAGCACAACCTAGATATCATCGCCGAGGCAGACTGGCTACTCGACCTTGGCCCCGAAGGGGGCTCGGGTGGCGGCCGTCTTGTGATCGAGGGAACGCCTGAACAAGTCGTCAATGCCCGCAAACGCTCGCATACTGGCGAAGTTTTACATGAGTTCTTGACACGCACATGACGCATTGTCGTTTTGAAGACCGACTAAACGGCGAGGCTCGGGTCTTGACGAACCCACTGTATCGTATTGAGGTGCGTGCTCAAGACGAGTTGCCCGACGCATTCGCACGCATCACGCAAGCCCAACGCGCCGGCCACTGGATCGCCTTATTACTAGACTACGAGCTAGGCGAGTGGTTTGAACCGCAGCTCGCCACGCACGCCGCCAGCACTCACCCTGAACGCGCGCAGGCGACGACACCACGCCTCACTGCTCTGGTGTTCGAGGACATGACGCTTGAGGCGCCTTGGCCTGAGTTGACACCACAAGACGCACAACACCCCTCGGCAAGTATCGACAGCGTGACCCCCCTTCTTTCAAAGCAGGCCTATGTAGAACGCCTTCATCAAATTCGTCAATGGATTGCCGAAGGCGAGGTCTATCAGATCAACGCTACGTTTCCGATGGCCGTAAAGACGCGCGGTGATCCCGCATCGCTTTACACGCGCATTGCAGCCAAGCATCCTGTGGGGCACGCGGCGTTTATTGAAGATGGTGCCCGCACCGTGCTGTCCTTCTCACCTGAATTATTTTTGGCCCGAACCGGTGACTGTTTGACCACCCGGCCCATGAAAGGTACCGCACCACGCTCCACCGATGCCGCGCAAGACCACGCGTTTAGGCAAGGCTTGGTAGCCAGCGCGAAAAATCGCGCCGAGAACCTCATGATCGTGGACCTATTACGCAATGACCTGGGCCGTGTCGCCATCCCCGGCAGCGTCACCGCAAACCCTCTGTTCTCGCTTGAAAAGTACCCCTCAGTTTGGACGATGACATCGACTGTGCAAGCGCGTATTGCGCACAGCACAAACCTAGAGACGATTTTAAAAGCCCTCTTCCCCTGTGGCTCTGTCACAGGTGCCCCAAAAATTGCCGCGATGCGACGCATTCAAGAAACTGAGGCCGCAGCGCGCGAGCTGTACTGCGGAAGCGTGGGTTGGCTAGCACCCAATGGGGACTTTTCGTTGAATGTGGCGATTCGTACCTTGGTGCTCAATGCGCAGAACGGCACGGGCCTCTATCATGTCGGTGGAGGTATCGTCTATGATTCCGCCCCCGAGCAAGAGTGGGAAGAATGCCACTGGAAGGCACGCATACTCGCTTAATCCTGCAGACACCATGACAACCTCGCCGCCTGACCTGATCGAAACCATGCACGCCGATGATGCTGGCCTCATTGATTTGATGCCAGAGCATTTAGCGCGTCTGGCGCACTCTGCAAGCGCTCTTGGCTATTCTTACCCAGGCGATCTCGCAGTCATGCAAGCGATTCAAACCGCTTGCTCAGACCACACAGGAATCTCGCGGCGGGTCAGGCTGCTGCTGAACCAGTCAGGTGCGCTATCGGTGCAGGCTGTGCCACTTGGCGCACTCGTTGGGTCACCGTTGATCGGGCTCTCTGCGCTCGTGCTCAAGAGCACCGAGCCGCTACTACAACACAAAACCACACACCGGCCTTGGTATGACGCCACCACTGTATGGCTCAGCACACACAGCGCGTATTTTGATCAGATTTTTGTAAATGAACGTCAAGAGTTGTGCGAAGGAAGTCGCTCAAACATCTACCTGCTCAAACAAGGGGTGTGGCTCACGCCGCCGCTGGCTTCCGGTTTGCTGGGGGGGACGATGCGCACGCGCCTGCTAGATGCAGGTCAGGTGCAGGAAGCCGTCCTGCACCTGAGCGACTTGCCCGACGCGCAAGCAGTCCGTCTCTCGAACGGCCTGCGCGGCTGGTTTGATGTGAAGCCTGATGCCTCACTCCTTCCAGGGCATGTCCTTCCATAATTGCTGCAACATCTTTTCTGTATCCGCTAGTTCTTTTGCGTACGCAGGCGGTGCCAGATAACGGATTGGTGCAAACAACTCACCCGCTTTTTTGATGTACTCAGGATCTGCAGCAGCCTGGGCAACAGCCTTGACTAAGCGCTCGCGAATCTCAGGTGGCAAGCCCTTAGGTGCTGCCAAGCCGCGCAGCGAGGCGCTTTCCATGTTGTAGCCCTGTTCCGCAAACGTTGCAGTATCAGGTGCCAATACTGTTCTCTTCAGTGACATCTGACCAATCATGCGCATCGGTGAGCCGCCCTTGATGTAAGCAAGCGCCTCGCCAACGTTGATCGCACCGACCACCAACTGACCACTGACAACGGCGGCGCGCGTTTCACCCGATCCTTTGTAGGGTACGTGGGTCAACTTCACACCCGCAGCTTTCTCAAAGAACAACATCGCAAGGTGGTCATCTGAGCCGACACCCGTGGACCCGACGGTTACCTTGCCGGGATTCGCTTTGGCATAAACGACCAAGTCCTTCAGTGTTTTGAACTCGCTCGACGTATTCACCGTAAAGGCACCGGGATCATCAATCAAATTGCCAATCAAATCGTATTCCTTCCAGTGAAAGGTCGACTGACGCTCAATCGGAATCGAGATCAAGTTAGGTGTATTCAAAAAGCCAATGGTGTAGCCATCAGGCGCGGACTTGGCCAGTTCAGCAAAACCGATACCACCGCCCGCACCGGCCTTGTTAGACACAACAATACGTGCATTGTTACCCAAATGTTTTTCGATATAGGGCGCGATCAGCCGCCCAACGAGGTCTGTGCCACCACCTGGTGCGTAGGCAATGATCATCGTGATGGGCTTGTTCGGATACTGGGCTTGCGCGCCAGTTGACCAAGCCAAGGCGGTCAGCAAAACCAACCCTGTTAGACGACTAAATTTATGGATGAAACGAGTCATACACACTCCTTTTATTTTTTATGCTGCTGCCGCGTTGTGTTCCGTTTTTTCTACAGCCAAAGTGAATATAAAGCCCTTCCGTCGCCTTGGGTGTTATGACTTACCCGAACATCTTTTTGTAACGTTCGGCGAATACGGGCCAAACCTCGGGATTCGCCATGCGCGGCGCACGCTCGCACCGTAACAGCCCCTCGATTTGTTCGGCACCCATGCGTGCTGCATTGCGGCGCGCCTCATGCGTGACCCCTGCAGTGTGATAGGTGGCCGTAACATTTGGCAAAGACAGCAGAGGGTTGTCGACCGCAGGTGGCTCGACCGTCCAAACGTCTAGTCCGGCACCAGACAAATGCTTGTCGCGCAATGCCTCAGCCAGCGCGTTCTCATCATGAATCCCGCCGCGCGCCGTAGAAAGGAACACAGCACCTTTCTTCATCGCACGAAACTGCTGCGCCCCAAACAGATTCAGTGTTTCAGGGGAGCGCGGGCAGTGCACGGACACCACGTCGGACTGGGTCACGAGCTGCTCAAAACTGACTGGTGTAGCGCCACGCTTACCGATTTCATCATCGGTCAGTTTTGGATCACACCCAATCACTTGCATGCCAAACGCCTTGGCCAGATGTGCAACGCGTCTGCCGATATTGCCCACTCCGACGATACCGATCGTCAGGCCTTTGACTTCGTTTCCCATCAGATCTTCACGCGTCGTGTAAGCATTCGCGCGCATCACACGATCGGACTCTGCAATGCGATGCTTCACCGACAACAGCAAACCGATGGCATGCTCGGCCACAGAGTCGGCATTGCAACTGGATTGATTCACAACCAACACGCCATGGCGGTTACACGCCTCGAGGTCAATCGGATCAAAACCCGCACCTGATGCGGAGGCGCAGAGCAGGTTTGGCAACTGTTTAAGCAGCTCTTCGCCAAGCCACCATTGTTTTGGCACCTCGTCGCGTGCAGCGCAAATATGATAGATCTGCGCCTCCTTGAGTGCCGCCAACGTCTTTTTTTCGTCGTCAGCGTACCGGCATATCGTCAAATCAATATCTTTAAATTTGGCGAGATGCTGATCAAAAACAGGGTTGATCCAAAAATCGAAGCGAACAACCTTTTTCTTCATTTCAGCACACCCTTGGCGCGCAGGCTTTGGTCCACCCACTTACGATCCAACGTGCCTTTGGCGATTTGTTTCAGAATGTCCTTTTCTTTCTTTTCAACGGCCATCACCAACGCGGCCAACTCGTCGGCAATACCCGGACGAATAGCGAAGACACCATCATGGTCGCCAACAATAATGTCACCAGGGTGCACGACCATGCCGTCGACCGAGACCGTGACGTTGATTTCACCAGGACCTTCTTTGTAGGGGCCACGATGAGAAATCGCACGCGCAAAAACCGGGAAGCTGCTTTTGCCAAGGCTCTCAACGTCGCGGATTGGACCGTCAATCACAAAGCCTGCAATTTTTTTACTCGCAGCAAGTGTGGACATGATCTCGCCAATGATCGCATTGCGTTGCAGACCGCCCGCATCCACTACGATCACATCGCCAGGTGCAGCCATGTCAATCGCTTTGTGCACCATTAAGTTATCGCCAGGCGCAGTTTTGACTGTGAAGGCACGTCCTAGAATTCGACCACCCTTGTGAAACGGGCGCAGATCAACCGTGCCGTTTGTACGGCTCATCACGTCACTAATGTTTGCGACTGCAAGCTTGGCAAACTTCTTCAATGTTGCATTGCTGACAGTGTGCTTGTGGGTGTTGATTGAAAATCCGAGGTTAGACATAGTGACTCCACATAAAATGTAAAAAAGAGAATGGGGTTTAATCTTTACGACCGACGTGTACTAAAAATTCAGGCGTCAACTCTTTCAGCGTATTGACACCCATCATGGCCATGTTGCGCGAGACTTCCTGCTCTAACAACGAAATTGCGTGATCCACACCTGCGGGACCACCCACTGCAGCCGCATAGTTAAACGGCCGCCCCAAAAATACGCAACGTGCACCCAAGGCAATCGCCTTGACGATATCGCTGCCACGACGCACACCACTATCCAGCATCACAGGGCCGTCTTTGAAGGCATCCAGAATCTGAGGCAGTACTCTGAGCGGTGCGACAGCGCCATCTAACTGACGTGCGCCGTGATTGGACACAATCACGCCATCCATGCCGTACTGTTTGCACAGTGCCGCATCGGCCGGGTGCAGGATTCCTTTAATGACCATCGGTCCCTTCCACTGCGCACGAATGGCACGCACATGGTCCCAGTGCAGGTGGCCACGCGAAGAAAAATCTCGCATGACGTTTGCCGACATAATCGGCGCACCGCGGGTAGCAAAGGAGTTCTCAAAATGCGGCATGCCGTGACGCATAAGCGTTTTCAAAAACGTACCAAATAACCAGCGCGGATGCGTAATACCCTGCCACGCCAAGCGTACGCTCGGTCTGAGGGGGGTAGAGAAGCCCGTGCGCACATTGTTTTCACGATTCGCCGAAGACGGCGTATCCACAGTAATCACTAATGTTTTGAAGCCCGCCGCGGCCACGCGATCGATCAAGGGCGCGATTTGTTCGGTCTTCCCGGGCAAGTAAGCCTGAAACCACGCATCCGGGGCGCGTTCGACCAACTCTTCCATGCGTATCAACGAAGAGCCACTCATGATCATGGGAACATTCGCGCGTGCCGCCGCTTCGGCCAACACAACATCTCCGCGATAGGCCGACATTGCCGTAATACCCATCGGAGCCATACCGAAGGGCGCGTTGTACGTCTTGCCAAACACCTCCACTTGATGACTCCGCTTCGAGATGTCAACAAGAATACGCGTGAGAAGCTCATACTCTGCAAAGACATCGCGATTCGCCCGCAATGACTGGCCGTCTTCACATGCACCCGCAACATACCCAAAAATCGGTCTGGGCAAACGCTTCTCAGCCTCTCGTTCAAAGTCTGCGAGGGATAGGATTTTGGATAATGCGGAATCTTGACTCATGAGATGCTGCCGTGTGAATACTCAGTTCTTAAGATGGCTGGCCAACAGCAACTGGACGACTTGATTAGCCGCTGCAAACCCCATAGAAGCTGTGACATTAACGCTAGACCCATAGCCGGCGCAAGACAGTCCTTGCAAGGGATCGTTTTGTTGCCATGCAGCAGGCAAAATCGTGGGCTGATCCACCCAAAGTACCCGAACCCCCAGTTTAGCGACACGCTTGCGAGGCTTGCCTTGCTCATCCACCGCCCGAGGGTAGCCGTGACTACGTCGCAAGACGTTGCGCAAGCGCGCCAACAAGGCATCATGCGTGGCCTCGACCAAGTCTCCTGCGCGTAAGGCCAGGGAGTCCGTTTTCCCCCCCGCACCGCCACACACAATTAAGGGAATCTTGCAGGCTCTTGCATGGAGCACCATCGCTACTTTAGCGGCCATCTGATCCGTGCAATCAATGACCGCATGGATACCGGTCGGCAAACAGGACGCGACATTCTCAGGCGTCAGAAAATCGTCGATCGCCGAAACTCTGCACTGCGGGTTGATCGCCAAGATACGCTCTGACATCGCTTGCACCTTGGACTGCCCAAGGGTCTGGGTCAATGCATGGACCTGACGATTCACATTCGACTCGGCGATGTGATCTAGGTCGATCACCGTGAGGGCGCCCACGCCGTTGCGTGCCAGTGCCTCAGCAGCCCAGGACCCAACGCCCCCCACGCCAACCACCGCCACATGCGCCCGCCCTAAATGCTCGAGTGCTTGCGGGCCATACAACCGCGATAACCCACCGAACCGACGCTCAACATCGGCAGAGGTGACAGACGCGGTTTCAGTTTCAGACGCAGGCATGGGCGCTCGGTAAAAAAGACAATGAATGATGCATTTTTGCATGTTCCGGAAAAAAACCGTCGTCTTTGCTCGACAACACGCCGAGAGAGGAACACAATTTAGCCCTAACATCGTGAGCATCCCGTCCCCCAATCCTTCCTTCGCTAACGGACCGCCAAACTTTACCGGTCCGTTAATGCTATGCCTATTGGTCATGCTGTCCCACATCGCGATTTCCGGGGGACGCGTCGCTGTATCGCTCACAGCACTGCAATTAGGTCAAGGCACCCTCGAAGTCGGTATCCTGATCGCTGTCTTTGCCTTGCTGCCCATGCTGTTCTCTATCCAAGCAGGCCGACTCATCGATGACATCGGTCCCTGGCAGCCCATGCGGGCGAGCATCATTTTCGTGGTGATCGGGACGTCTCTGCCTGTCGTTTGGCAAAGTCTGACAGGCCTCATCATCGCAGCGACGCTTGTTGGCGTCGGGCATATGACTCTGCAGATCGCAGCCCAACGACAAATGGGCCTCAGCACAGGCGAGGAGCGCCTGCGCAACTTCTCCTGGCTTTCTTTGTCGATGGCGACCTCCGGGCTCATCGGACCTCTCGTCGCTGGCGTATCAATCGACTACCTAGGCTATCGCTCCGTTTTTGCCTTGCTCGCCGTCGCGCCGCTGGTCGGCCTCATTGGGTTGCTGAGCATGCGGGGCTATCTCAAGGCGTCACACGTCAAGTCGGCGCCTGTGACACAAAAGCAAAGCGTCAATGATTTATTTAGTAGCCCATCGCTTCGGAAAGTCTTTATCGCCAACATGTTGCTTTCAGCGGCCTGGGATACCCACACCTTTGTCGTACCAATTTTTGGGGTGCATGTGGGGTTATCGCCCACAACCATCGGCTTGATCCTGGCCTCCTTTGCCGCGGCAACCATCGTGATCCGGCTGGCACTCCCTTGGATACTGCATCGCATTCGACCCTGGCAACTGATCAATTTTGCGCTAGTGGTCACAGGCCTGAATTTTTTGCTCTACCCCTTCTTTGAGCAAGTTTGGATTCTTATGTCGCTTTCGTTCGTATTGGGGCTTGGCTTGGGTTCAACACAGTCAAGCATTCTCGCTCTGTTGCAACAGCATGCGCCAAGCGGCAGAGCGGGGGAAGCCTTTGGCTTGCGCATGGCGCTGGTTAACGGCTGCCAGGTAGCGCTTCCTCTGGCCTTTGGGGCACTCGGAACCTTTATGGGGGTGATGCCACTCTTCTGGCTCACCGCGGTCGGACTAGGTGCGGTCCGCTGGTTCACCGACGATGCTGAAAAGCACGAAAAAACTAGCGCTCCAGATGCAGATGCGCCCACACCCCCTCAAGATCGAACTTAATTAAGTTAAGGCCATGACGCGATTTACCGATCTACCTACGCCGCCTGCAGTGAACGCCTTCGTGCGTTGGTCTGAAGAAAAAATGGCTGAATCCATCGAGACCACGCTGCAGAACTGGGCCCCAGGCCGAGACGTCTGGATTTTTGGTTATGGTTCATTGATATGGCGACCAGAGTTCGACTTTACCGAAAAACGCCCCGCGCATATTCAAGGCTTCCATCGCGCGCTTTGTCTTTGGTCACGCATTAATCGTGGAACCCCCGAAGTTCCGGGGCTCGTCTTTGGGCTTGAGCAAAGTGGAACCTGTCAGGGGATGGTCTTCCGGGTGGCGGCCGAACATGTGCGATCAACCTTTTCCTCCGTGTGGAAAAGAGAAATGGGCACGGGGGCCTACCACCCGTCTTGGCTAGATTGCATGACACCCGACGGACCCGTACAGGGGTTGGCTTTTGTGATCAACCAAGCGGGCCCCGCCTATGTCAACGAACCACCTCAGGACGCTTTGATTGAAATTATCCTCCGCGCCCGAGGCACGTATGGGACCTGTCTCGAGTATGTCACGCAGACAGCAGACGCTCTAGACTCCGCTGGCATACACGACCCGCGACTGATGGAACTCGTACGATGCCTTCGGCAATTGCCGTCCCGGTCCTGAGGGCACGAATCCCTAAAATCCGGTGGCCCTGCAGGGTAAGGCCCTGCTCCGCACGGTACACTTGAGTCTGAGGCTTCGGTACCGTCGCGCGGGTAGTGCGGTAGACCTAAGCCGCCACGGAGCACCATCATGTCGATCGCAGATATTCGCCAGAGTTACGATAAGCACACCCTGCTAGAAAAAGACGCTAAGCGCTCCCCCTACGAGCAATTTGGGCAGTGGTTTGAGCAGGCGCTCGAAGATAACGTGCCCGAGCCCACCGCCATGACACTGGCGACCGCCGACGCACAGGGCAGGCCCTCGGCACGTATCGTATTGCTCAAGGGCTACGATGAGAATGGCTTTGTTTTCTATACAAATTATGAATCTCGCAAGGGACGTGACTTGCTCGTGCAGCCTTGGGCATCTCTTTTGTTTTTTTGGCAGCCTCTCGAGCGCACTGTCCGAATCGAGGGCTTAATTGAGAAGGTCTCTGCAAGCGAATCTGACGAATACTTTCACAGTCGTCCGCTTGGCTCACGCATTGGTGCCTGGACCTCCGCGCAAAGCCAACCCACCACCATCGCTGAACTAGAGGCCCGTCAACAAGCCATGACAGCCAAGTTCGGTGACGCACCACCACGCCCACCACACTGGGGCGGTTATCGCCTCAACCCCGAATACTTTGAATTCTGGCAAGGTCGCCCATCACGTCTGCATGATCGTCTCACATACGTGCCCTCAAGCGCCAACGGCTGGACACTTGGACGGATCTCTCCCTAATATGCATGCCTCATCACCGGACTTTGATTCCAACTTTTTTAAATCTGCGCTTGGCCGATTCCCCACCGGCGTAACGGTCATCACGGCATCTTTGCCGGGCCAACCGCCCGTGGGTTTAACGGTGAGCTCGTTCAATTCGGTCTCGCTCGATCCGCCTTTAGTGGTTTGGAGTCTCTCGCGTAACTCCTCCTCGCTTGCTGCCATTCAACAATGTGATCGTTATGTCATTCAAGTGTTGGCCTCTGATCAAATGATGTTTGCTCAACGATTTTCAAAGGGCACCGCAGCCGAGCGCTTCGAGGGCGTGGCCTTAACGACTGCACCGAACGGCTCGCCTCGTCTTCAAGCAAGCTGTTCGGCCTGGTTTGAATGCGCGAATCGTAGTCGCTACGAAGAAGGTGATCACTTTATTTTTGTTGGCGAAGTCGAACACTGCGCACGCAACGATAGTCTTCCCTTGATCTATCACGCTGGCGGCTACGACCTGACTCCCTCACCTGCTGACACCAAACGTTAAACAACATGAGTACGGATATTGATTGCATCGTTGTTGGTGCTGGCGTTGTCGGACTCGCGATTGCGCGCGCACTTGCTCTCTCAGGACGTGAAGTCATGGTGGTCGAGGCTGCCGAAGGGATCGGTACCGGCACGAGCGCAAGAAACTCTGAAGTCATACACGCGGGCATCTATTACCCTGCCGGCAGTTTGAAAGCAAAGCTCTGCGTAGCAGGCAGAAAAATGCTTTACGCTTACTGCGCAGAAAAAGGCGTCGCTCACAAGCGTATCGGCAAACTCATCGTCGCGACCAGCCAAGATGAAATCGCCAAACTTGATGATATTTTGAGCAAGGCACGCATCAACGGTGTAGACGACATGGAGTTGCTTAGCGCAGCCCAAGCGCAGGCGCTCGAGCCCGCATTGTTTTGCACAGCCGCCCTGCACTCTCCCTCCACAGGCATCATTGATAGTCATGGCTTGATGCTTGCCTATCAAGGTGATGCCGAAAACGCTGGTGCACAGTGCGTTTTTCACACGCCCTTGTCATCGGGCGAAGTGCGTCGCGAAGGCGGATTCACTCTACAGTTTGGTGGTTCAGATGCGATGCAATTGAGCTGCAATGTGCTGATCAATGCATCGGGACTCCATGCGCCGACACTGGCGCGTACCATTTGCGGCATTCCCGCAGCATCCATTCCGACCGAATACTTATGCAAAGGTAGTTATTTCACGCTCCAAGGCAAAGCGCCATTCACCCGCTTAATTTATCCCACGCCCCACCACGCTGGACTAGGCGTGCACCTGACCCTTGATCTCGGTGGCCAAGCCAAATTCGGTCCAGACACCGAATGGATTGACAAGGTCGACTACGACATCGATGCCAATCGCTGCGCTGATTTTTATGAAGCGGTGCGTACCTACTGGCCTGGAATGCCTGATGCGAGCCTGTCCCCTGGCTACACCGGCATCAGGCCAAAAGTTTCCGGGCCACACGAACCCGCGGCAGACTTCATGATCGTTGGGCCGGCAACACATGGCGTGCCCGGACTGGTTAATTTGTTCGGCATCGAGTCCCCTGGACTGACCTCCAGTCTAGCCATCGCTCAAGAAACGCTCGCACGACTTCACGCTTAAGTTCACTTTCGGAGACAGCATGTCCCATCCCGTTCCGGACGCACACGGTATCAACCTTTTTGAAGCGGACGCGGGCAAGGACCTCCTCGCTTGCTATCTCCCAAAGGCACTACACCAGCATTTGTTGCCACACCTAACTCGGCTTGGCGCCCTCGCGGGCTCCCTGCTTGATGACTTAGCGGGCGTGGCCGATAAGCACCCGCCGACATTATCCGTACGTAGCCGCGCGGGCATTGATGTATCGCACGTCAACAAGCACCCAGCCTACGTCGAGCTAGAGCGTTTCGCCTATAGCGAATTCGGACTGGCTGCTCTATCCCATCGCGGGGGCGTTCTCGGGTGGCCCACCCCTATGCCACCGGCTGCAAAATATGCGTTGACCTATTTATTTGTTCAAGCGGAATTCGGCCTGTGCTGCCCCGTTAGCATGACCGACTCCTTGGCGCGCACCTTACGAAAATTCGGTGATCCAAAGCTTGTCGAACAAGTGTTGCCCATGGTCACCACACAGGACTTTGATGCCTTGCACCAAGGTGCCATGTTCATGACAGAGCAAGGTGCCGGCTCTGACGTCAGCGCCACCGCCACGCAAGCGCAGCAGAACGCCGCAGGCGACTGGTTGCTCACTGGAGATAAATGGTTCTGTTCCAATCCCGATGCTGGCTTCGCGATGGTATTGGCGCGCTCTGAGTCCGTCGATGGGTTACGTGGCGTCTCGCTCTTTCTGCTGCCGCGCACGCGTCCCGACGGCACCCCAAACAATTACCGTATTCTGCGACTTAAAGATAAGCTCGGCACCCGCTCGATGGCGAGTGGCGAGATTCGCCTTGAAGGGGCATTTGCCTGGCTCGTGGGCGAACGCGGCATGGGTTTCAAACAGATGGCCGATATGATTAATAACTCGCGCCTCTCCAACGGAGTACGCGCGGCGGGCTTGATGCGTCGGGCGTTAACTGAGGCCTTGTATGTCGCAAAAAATCGTCGTGCCTTTGGCAAACGCCTAATCGACATGCCTCTGATGCAGCGTCAGTTAAGCAAAATGGCGATGGCGACCGAACAGGCCAGAACGATGGTGTATCAAACGGCACAAGCACTGGCTGCGGCAGACGAAGATCCAAGCAAGCGCCCTTTGATGCGAATCATGACGCCCCTAATCAAGTTTCGTGCTTGTCGAGATGCCCGCACGGTCGCCGGTGACGCGATGGAAGTGCGCGGAGGCTGTGGTTATATCGAAGAGTGGAGCGACCCACGCGTGCTGCGCGACGCACACCTAGGTTCCATCTGGGAGGGGACAAGCAACATCGTTGCCCTCGATGTCTTGCGCGCGATTCAACGCGAGGACGCCCTCCCTGCGCTGCGTGCACATGTGGAAGCACTGCTTGCAGACGGTACGCCGGTTTCACCTGCGTTGGCGGCGCTGCAAGCGGAGCGCATTGAGCGTGCCTTTGCGTTTGCCGAGAGCGCAAGTGCCTCCAACACTTCCGAGCAAGCCCGGCAAACGGCCAGCGCGCTCTACCATGTCGTGACGATGGCGGGGATGCGCTGGGAAGCCAAACACGCTGCCATGCCCATCCGGGCAAGACTGGCCGATTTAGTGCTGCAACACCGCCTCGCCGCCCGGGATCCGATTGCCGACCCCTTGCTGGCAGATGGCGACCTATGCGAATGGCTGGGCGCTTCAATTTAATTGGGTTTGCCGGGCAAAACACCTCTGCAACAAGATATGATTAAGCTCATTCCTTTTAAAATAAATGACTAAAAAATAATGAACCAAGCCCCTTCAGCAAAAAACCCACGCACCGGCGGTCAAATTCTTGTTGGTCAACTGGTCAGCCATGGTGTCAAGCATGTGTTTTGCGTGCCGGGCGAAAGCTTTTTAGCCGTGCTCGACGCACTCGTTGACGTCAATATCGACGTCACGGTTTGTCGTCAGGAAGGCGGTGCTGCCATGATGGCTGACGCGCATGGCAAACTGACCGGTCAACCTGGCATCTGCATGGTCACGCGGGGGCCCGGCGCCTCGAATGCCCTGGCTGGCATTCATATTGCCAAACAAGACTCCACACCCGTGATTGTGTTTGTCGGGCAGATCGAACGCGGCATGCGCGAGCGCGAAGCCTTCCAAGAAATGGATTACCGCGCCGTGTTCGGACAAGCGGCTAAATGGGCCACCGAAATCGACGATCCGGCTCGCATCCCAGAGATCCTCTCACGCGCGTTCCATGTCGCCACCTCAGGGCGCCCGGGTCCCGTCGTGATCGCCCTGCCTGAAGACATGCTGGTCGAACTAGCGACGGTGCCAGATGCGCCTCACTACGAAGCGATCGACTCCGCACCTTCCATCGGTCAAATGGCGGATCTCGCCAAGCGCTTGTCACAAGCCAAAGCACCCGTTGCCATCCTCGGTGGTGCGCGCTGGAATGCAACAGCTGTCAAACAATTTGTCGAATTTGCCGAGCGCTTCAAGCTTCCGGTCGCGGTATCGTTCCGTCGACAGATGCTCTTTCCTGCTACCAGCCCTTGCTTCATTGGCGATGTAGGCATCGGCCTGAACCCCGATCTGTTAAAGCGTATTCAAGATGCAGATCTCGTGCTGCTCGTGGGCGGACGCATGTCCGAGATGCCTAGCCAGGCCTACACCCTCTTTGATATCCCCGTACCAAAACAAACCTTGGTTCACGTGCACCCAGATAGCGGTGAACTGGGGCGGGTCTACCGCGCAGCAGTCGCGATCAACGCCTCACCCATTGCCTTTGCATCAGAACTCAGTGCTCTGACTGCGCCCTCGGCGACCCCTTGGGCTCCTGGCACCGCCTCCATGCACCAAAGCTACCTGAACTGGAGCGACCCAGTCCCCATCAAGACACCGGGTGCCTTGCAAATGGGTGGGGTGATGGCATACCTAGAGTCCAAACTCCCCGCCGACGCCATCATGGCGAACGGCGCGGGTAACTTTGCAACTTGGCTACATCGCTTTCATCGCTTTACGCAATTTGGTACACAACTCGCTCCGACCTCTGGCTCGATGGGTTACGGCCTGCCCGCCGCCGTCGGCGCAAAACGTATTGCACCGGACAAACTGGTTGTTTGTTTTGCTGGCGATGGTTGCTTCATGATGCACGGCCAAGAGTTTGCGACAGCTGTGCAGTACAACCTTCCGCTTGTTGTCGTGATTGTCGATAACGGCATGTACGGCACGATTCGTATGCACCAGGAAAAGCACTACCCAGGACGCATCTCTGCCACGCAACTCAAGAACCCAGACTTCTCGGCTTACGCACGCGCGTTCGGCGGACATGGTGAGCGCGTTGAGAAAACTGAAGAGTTTGGCCCCGCTTTCGAGCGTGCGGTCGCAAGTGGGCTGCCTGCGATTATTCATTGCCTGATTGATCCAGAAGCCATCACGCCAACAACCACTATTTCGAAGCTTCGGGCTGCGGCCCAAAAAGCTTGAGGTCTTTCACGAGCGACACCGCTGACAGCCCGTACAATTTTTATATTCAATAGTTAATTATCTGGAGCACTGCATGGCCTCTGACGCCACCTTCAATTGGGAAGATCCCCTTTTACTGGACAGCCAACTTACCGACGAAGAGCGTATGGTGCGCGATGCCGCACGCTCTTACTGCCAAGACAAACTCGCACCACGCGTGCTCGAGGGCTTTCGTCACGAAAAAACAGATGTCAATATTTTCCCTGAGATGGGCGAACTCGGGTTGCTTGGTGCGACCATCCCCACCGAGTACGGTGGTTCAGGTTTGAACTATGTCAGCTACGGCTTGATCGCGCGCGAAGTTGAGCGTGTCGACTCTGGCTATCGCTCGATGATGAGCGTGCAATCCTCCCTTGTGATGTTACCCATCAACGAGTTTGGTAGCGAAGCGCAAAAACAAAAGTATCTGCCCAAACTCGCGCGCGGAGAATGGATAGGATGCTTTGGCTTGACCGAACCTAATCACGGCTCTGACCCCGCAGGGATGGAAACGCGCGCGGTCAAAACTGCAAATGGGTATTTAGTGACCGGCAACAAAATGTGGATCTCTAACTCGCCCATCGCAGACGTCTTCGTGATCTGGGGCAAGTGTGTAGGCGGCGATCACGATGGACGCATTCGTGGCTTCATCCTTGAGAAAGGAATGAAAGGCCTGTCTGCACCCGCCATCCATGGCAAGGTAGGGCTGCGCGCTTCGATCACTGGCGAAATCGTGATGGACAACGTTGAAATCAGCGACGAGCAGATGTTGCCTGGCGTATCTGGCCTCAAAGGGCCTTTCACCTGCCTGAACTCTGCACGCTTTGGTATCGCCTGGGGTGCGTTGGGTGCCGCAGAATTCTGCTGGCACATGGCGCGTCAGTACACGCTAGATCGCAAACAGTTTGGACGCCCTCTGGCCGCCAATCAACTGATCCAGAAAAAACTCGCGGATATGCAAACCGAAATCACACTTGGCCTACAAGGCTGTCTGCGTCTCGGTCGCATGAAAGACGAAGGCACGGCCGCCGTTGAGATCACTTCGATCATGAAACGCAACTCTTGCGGCAAAGCCTTGGACGTGGCGCGGTTGGCGCGCGACATGTTGGGCGGCAACGGCATCTCGGACGAGTTTGGCGTGGCGCGTCACCTCGTTAACCTTGAGGTCGTCAACACCTACGAAGGTACGCACGATGTGCACGCCCTCATCCTTGGTCGTGCGCAAACAGGGATTCAGGCGTTTTTCTAGAGAGTACAGCGGCGTTCGCAGGTTCGCGAATGCCGCTCTCACCTTTCAAGACAATCAGGCGCTGAGCAAGCCTTTAAGCTTTCTCACGGCACAATCGGGTGTCGTCAAAATTCTTGCGCTCGTTTTGACATCAGGATGCAGCGCAGCCTGCGCCATTGAAAACTGACCCAAGACGATTGTTGGATATTGAGCCAGCCCGTTCACCCGCTGGGCAATTAATCGATCGTGCTCGGGTCCGCGATGCGCCAAGAGCTCATCTAATGCACCCTCCACCATAAAAGAATCGACGTCAGGCTTGAGGTGTTGTGCTGCAGCCATGTCCGACAACTCACTACGCAGTGCCTGCACGGAAGGCGCAAAGGTGGTCAGCATTGCGGCCTTACCACCAATCGTCAACAACTCTTCGAATAGCGCCTGATTAGGCGTGAGGATTGGAATGCGCTGCAAGGTTTTGAGGTGGTTGATGGCCTCACCAAACGCCGAGCAGGTAAACAGGATGGCATCCGCTCCCGCATCGACACAGTACTGCCCGAGTCGAGCAAAGCGCTCAACCATACGTGGTGTCATTTTTCCATCGATCAACATATCAATCGCAAGCGATTCGTCTAACAAATTGACAATGCTCGCTTCTGGCCACAGCTTCTTGAAACTGTTTGAGGCAGGCGCCATGGAGACATCCACGGCATGCACTAGAAATATTCTGGGCTTCGCATTCATGAAACTATTCCGGTTGAATCCCTGCGTCTTTCACAACCTTCCCCGCGCGCGCGATCTCTGCATCAAGCAAAGCGGCTAGTTCTTTGGGGCCACCAATCATTGGGGCGGCACCAATCGATCGAATTTTTGCATCCGTCTCTGGATCCGCCAGCACGATGGCTAACTCCTTGGCTAACCTGTCGATGATCGGCTTAGGCGTCTTGGCTGGAGCAAATACTGCCACCCAGGCGCTGTAGTCAAAGCCAGGCAGCCCAAGTTCACTGACCGTTGGTAATTCTGGGGCCTGTTGCACACGCGTCAAGCTCGTCACCCCAATCGACTTAATTTTGCCAGACCGGATGTTTGGAACCGAGGTCGCAACGGGTTCACAAATAATTTCTAATTGTCCCCCCATCAGATCATTGAGCGCTTGGGGCGAACTCTTATAGTTGATCGTCTTTAAGTCGATACCCGCGGCAGTCTTAAACATTTCCATACAAATCTTGGAGCCGACCGTAGCCGTGCCATAGTTAAACTTTCCCGGATTCGCCTTTGCCAGGGCAATAAATTCTTGCAGCGTATTCGCCGGAACGTTAGGACCAATCACCAAGATGTTGTAGAAATCTTTCAAGGCCATCGATACCGGCTCTAAATCCTTGGTCGGATGAAACGGTAAGCTCTTACGTAAGTGGAAATTGGCGGCCAAGGTCGTGCTGGAGCCAAGCACCAAGGTGTAACCATCCGGGTCCGCTTTCGCACCCGCATTGACACCGATGACGCCCTCCGCACCCGGACGATTTTCTACTACCACCTGCTGTCCCAAGCGCTGCGAGAGCTTACCTGCAACCACGCGCGCGACGACATCCGTCGCACCGCCCGCCCCGAGCGGAACAATGAGCTTAATCGCTTTAGAGGGATAAACATCTTGCGCCATGACGCTTGCGCTGCAACCCAGCACAACGGAAAAAATGCCCATGAGTGTTTTGAATAGCTTAGTCATCTAAGTCTCCTTATCGGCTTACCGAAATTTTTCTTCTATTTTTGAAACAACAATCAAACAGTCGGGATTGATCCGCCATCCACAGGCAACACAATCCCATTCATAAATTCTGACAACGGACTTGCAAGCCAAGCCACTGCGCGCGCGACATCTTCAGGCTCCCCCTTGCGCGCCATAAACTCAGGGTTGGCTGTCGCAATCGTTGCGAGTTGCGCGGTCAGGGCATTGAGTCGCTCGGATGCAATGGGACCTGGCGCGATCGTATTCGCACGAATTCCCTGATGCTGGTAGGCGTCTGCGATACCTTTGGTAAGCAGATTGATGGCCGCGTTCATGCTGCCACCGGGCAAATGAGCAGGTGAAGGTAGTCGCCCCGCTTTACCCGAAATGTTCACGATCGTGCCACTACCTGCCGCAATCATATGGGGTAGCACAGCACGCATCGTTCGCACATAAACCATCAACTTGCTTTGAAAGGTGCGCTCCCAATCTTCATCGGTCAGCTCAGTAAATTTTCCAAAGGTTGGCAAGGCGGTGGAGTTCACCAAAATGTCGATGCGCCCTGCCTCGCGCACGATGACGCCTGCCGCACTGTCTACTGCCAAGGCTTGCGTGGCGTCCAGCACCTGCACAGTCGCATGACCGCCTGCGCGTGCAATGCGATCACAGACCTCTTGGAGCTTGACTTGATGACGACCGCTCAACCAGACTCGCACGCCCAAGTCCGCCAGCATGATGGCGATTGCTGAACCGATCGCGCCGGAGGCACCCAACACCCAAGCGGTTTTCCCCGAAAGCTTCAGATCAAGGTGGTTTGCCTGAACCATATGCCTCCAACTATATTTTTGTTCGAGGCACTGGGCCCACGCGTCGCTTGCATCGTTCCACAGGGGGTAGCTCATGTCAAGAACTTGTAGAAGATACGACTAAATATCCAGTAATATCAGACAACAAACGAAAGATGCCTCAGCATCGCAAATATCAGGAGAAGACATGAATACTAAAATTTTGTTGGGCTGTGCAGCGCTGCTCGCAACAACTTTCACCGCACTCAGCCCCACAGCCTCCCACGCCCAAGGCGCCGCGGATCGTCCAATCAACGTCATTATTCCTTTCGCACCGGGTGGTGGGACGGACGTCCTCGCGCGGCGTGTCATGCCAAAGGTTGCCGAAAAACTTGGTACGACGACCACCATCGAAAATAAACCGGGCGCTTCAGGTTCAATTGGCGCTCAATTCGTTGCACGTGCAGCGCCCGACGGAAAAACACTTCTCGTTGGTTCAGTTTCTGAAATTGGGATTAATCCAGGCCTATACCCAAAGCTGCCTTACAACGTTGGCCGCGACTTTGTCGCAGTCACGGCGCTGGCCGCTGCGCCGATGGTACTCGTGGCGCATCCCTCTTCAGCCGTCAAGACGGCTAGCGACTTAGTGCGACTGGCTAAAGCCAGCCCAGGAAAGATCAATTTTGGATCGGCAGGTGCGGGAAGCGGCGCGCACATGGCCGCCGAACTGTTTATCTTTGAGACCAAGATCAAACTCACCCATGTCCCCTATAAAGGTACGGGGGCTGTCACGGCAGACATGCTGGGACAGCAACGTGACATGGTGTTATTTGCACCGCTACCCGCCGTCGCTGGCATCGTGCGCTCTGGTCAACTGGTCGCCATCGCACAAACCGGTAAGAAGCGATCCTCTGCGATGCCCGATGTGCCAACCTTTATTGAAGCGGGCGTACCTGGGTTCGATATGGACTACTGGTATGGCTTAGTTGCGCCAGCAAAAACCCCAGCCGATCTGCGCAACAAAATCCACTTAGCCGCTCTCGATATCCTGAGCCAACCAGAAGTAATCGCCGACTTGGCCAAGCTAGGCCTCATTCCAACCATCACGACTGAAAAAGACTTCGCAGACTTCATTCAGGCGGATATGGCGAAGTGGGCACGTGTCGTGAAAGCAGCAGATCTCAAGCTAGACTAATTTATTGGTGAGAATGCATGGGCCGACCTGGAACATCCAGGTTGGCGATCAACACGCATCCGCTCTCAGATTCAGTAATAAACAATGTGCGGTTATCTTTTCCACTGTAGGCCATATTGGTCGTCGCCAAGCCTTCGCATGAATCGATACGCATGATGGGCACACCCAGCGCAGAAAATCCCCAGACGATTCCGGCACCAACATGGGCGACTATTAAATTGCCCTCAATATCCATGGCCATCCCATCTGGGCCGGTCCCGCCAGAAAGTTGTACAAAAATTCCTGTACGGGCAAGAGCACCGTCCGGCGTCAGATAAGAGCGCCACACACAATTGCCACGCGTCGCCGCAACATAGAGTAGCTTTTCATCGGGACTCATGACGATACCGTTTGGGCTTGGCACATGGTGCAGGAGTCTTTCCAGGCGTCCCGCGGCATTCAGGCGATAGACCTTGCCATCGGGATCGTCGATACTGCTTTGTCCTTGATCCGTAAAATAAGTGTCGCCATGACGGGTAAGGAACAAGTCGTTCAGGCCTTTGAAACTCTCCGTCATGTAACGCTCGACCACGGGCGACAAGCCGCCCGTATTTGGATCTAGCAGCAGAAGGCCCAATTTGTGATCGGTGACAAAAATCCTTCCGTCGCGATGTATTTTTAGCCCATTGGGCTCACCGTTATATTCACACAGGACCTCAACATTCCCAGCAGGATCGACACGAAATATTCTGCTAAAGGCAACGTCTACCAAATATAGATTGCCTGCCAAATCAAACGAGGGGCCTTCAAGAAAGCAATCTGTTTTGTCTCCGCCCTTCGCTGCTGCGCGCCGCTCGGCATTCAGTTGGCCAGGACGTCGGAGATGGTCAGGTACTCGAAAAAAAACTTCGGTTTTAATGCTTGGGGGTGTCGGATACATTACGCCTAACCTTATTTTTTATTTGCCAATAACTGCCCATGGCCTGGAATCGACCAGCCGCCACCGATTAAATTCATCGTGGCCCAGATGGCACAACTATTTGTACTCAGCACCGGCTTACCGGTGTCTTTTTCGAGAGCCTCAATAACCTCTAATGTCATCCAGTTGCCGCATGCCAAGAATATTGCCTCCGCCTCTGGATGATCCGCTTGACGACCAAGGTCATACGCCGTTTGAGCCGAAAGGTGACCCACTTCAATATTGCTGATAATACCCATCGCCATTTGTCGCAAGACACGCACACCGCTGGCTTCAATGAACGCAGCAACGGTTTGATTGGTGCCTTCGCCCCACGGCGCTGCCAACACGATCTTCTTGATATTCAATAGTGAAAAGGCTTCTAGCATTGCCGTGGCGGCTGTTGTCGCCGGCTTGCCGCACGCCTGTTCGATACGCGCACAAATTTGTTTGTCATAGCCTTTGCCCAAACGTGTCGAAGGCGCCGTGGCAGACAGCACAACCGCATCGACTGCGGCATCCTTGAGTTTCTCGGCCTCCGATTCAAGCTCAGCCACGATTTTGATCGTCGATTCAGGATCAATATTGCGCAAGGTCAGGCGCGCGCAATGCAACGACACATCGTCTGGTAATACCTCAGCGAACTCTGGCTCTTGTGTCGTATTCGAAGACGGCAATAACAAGCCGAAACGTTTTGTTTTTTTTATCATGGCCTACGCTCCATTGACTAGGTTCTTTGAAACATGACGACCCGCTAATCGCCCAGAAATAAACGCCCAACCGAGATGGTGCCCATGCCCTTCCAACAGCAGTCCTCCTTGACCAGCGGAGCCTGCAGCATAGAGGCCGGGGATCACACTGCCATTTGAATGCAGGACCTGCAATTGCGCATTGACGTTCAACCCACCGTCGGTAAAGACGACATAGCTCTTGACGGGCCCCAACGCATAAAACGGACCCTGCGCGATGGCAGGACGCTCTCCACGGTCATTCTCGTTATACCTTTGCACGCTCGCCGATAAGGCATTCGGATCTACGCCCATGCTTTGTGCCAATCCTTCAATACTCTGCGCTTGATGAAAGATATCAGGCCGATTGCGTCGGTAGTCGGCCAAGTACGCGTACGCCACACCAGGCGCCGTTGAGATAAAGTAAGGCCATGCAGAAAACTTCTCGGCCACCGCTTGATCGAAGACAATCCAACCCACTCGGTCCGGTTGCTTAGCCATATCGCGATTAGGTTTACTCAGCTCATCGGTGAATCGCTCTCCCAGTTTGTTAATCAACACACCACCCTGTTTATACAGATCCGTCGATGGGCTTACAGCAGTCGTCAAGAAACTCATCAGGAACGGACGCAGAATGCACTTGGGCAGATAGTTCGCCGAGGCTGCGATCAATTGCGCAATCCACTTTTTAGGTGGCAGTTTTTGCAATAAATTTGGACGCGTCGGTGCGATAAACCGCATGATGGGCCCTCGCACAATATCCCCATTCACAACTTTTGCACCAATTTGCATCGCAATGCGATGGCCATCACCCGTCGCTGTCGTGTTGATAGCATCGACCAGAGCAACATCAGCGTTAGCAAGACTTGCCTTCAAGTCTGCGGCCGCGCTGTAGTCTCCACTTGCCAAGACCACTCCACAGCGCGTGCGTATCTTCTGTATCACGCCGTCCGGCGTGCGAACCTGCGCGCCAACTACACGGTCACCCTCAAGCAACAAGCTATCCAAGGCGGTATTCAACTGTATGTCTACGCCTAGCTGCTGACAGTGGCGTGTCAAATGATAGGCAAACGACTTGGAGTTTGGTACGACGTTATGCATGCGCGCGACACGATGGGGTGGCTCTTCTTCAGGGCCAACAAACACCACACCTAAGCTCATCAACCAGTCGATCATTTCCGACGTGTTGTCTACAAGGATGCGACGTAACGTTAAGTTGTCGCGTGGCGCAAGCTCACCGGCGTGCTTTTCCATGTCCTCGAAGTGCGCATCGGTACTGTCTACAATCCCCGCTCGACGCTGATGGGGCGTGCCCGTTGCGGTAATGGACCCCACCGACCATGAGGTCGAACCGCCTGTTTCAGCGTTTTTTTCTAAGAGAATGACTTTGCGTCCTGCCAACGCAGCCTCTGATGCGGCTGCCAAGCCTGCGCCGCCTCCACCCACCACTAGAACGTCTGCCTCGATCGTTGTTGCCACGTTATCTTTACCTCAAGGAATAATCTTTTGCGTTCTAAAGAAATCAAAACCTTCCAACCACATCGTGGGCGTATTCACGCGCTCTTGAAAACCGTCTCTGGCAGCTTTACGCATATCCGACACGACATCCCATTGCAACGACATCACGTAATCACCATAAGGCCATTGCGCCAGCGCTGCTAAGTCTGAATTCTGTAAGCCATACTTCCTCGTCATATGCAGCCATGTCTGCGTATGCTGACGTGCAAAATCAGCAAACGTGCAGTCTTCTGGAGCACCGCACTCCATCTCAAAATATTGGGCAAACAACGGCCAGAGTTCAGACCAACTCATCGGATCGCCATTCACAATGTTGTAGGCCTGATTGGCACAACGCGGATCCGTCATCATCCACGTTGCGGCGCGCGCCAGTGTTGGCAGCCAAGAGAACTGCGTTTTAGCCTTATAGCTACGCAGCGTTCCGGGATAGACAAGCGGCAACCCTAGCTCTCGCAGAATCGATGCGTACAGACCCACGATCAGAATCATGTTTCGTGACTCGTCGGTGCGATAGTTGCAGAACGCATGTGGTCGAGATATCGACCACGACCACTCTCGTCCGCGCTGACGCTCTTGGAGCAAGCTCTGCTGTTCGTAATAAAAACTATTGAAATTTCCGCACGCATCATCTTCTTGATAAGGCGTGGGACGCTCTCGCACCGTATGACCGTAATATTTTGTGCCGTGCACCAAATGGATATGCTGTAAGTTTCCTGACGCCGGGTTCAAGGCATTGAGCAAGTTTTCCAACATCCGCACGTTGGTCTCTCGCGACTCGAGTTCTCCACCAAAGTGATCAAAGCGTGCCGCATACAGAACGTGTGTCACACTTGTTATCGCGGCAAGCTTATCAGCACAGTCTTGTGCGTTGGTGAGATCAAGCGCCAACATTGGGTAGCGTGCATCCTGCTTCGGCGCACGCGCAAGACCGATTGGATTCCATCCACCCTGCTCGAATAAATGCGCACCGACACTGCTGCCGATTTGGCCTGTCGCACCTGCAATCAAGGTTAATCGCGAAGAATTCACGTTGCTTTAGTCTGGAAGGTATATCGCAAGATCTGCATGATTCGATAGGCTCAGTAACTGGTCTTGAGCGATGACACAAATACCTCGGTATGGAGTGCTGCGGTCTAGGCCAACCGTTTTAAGCCACACAAAGGGCAGCGCACAATCCGCGAACGTCCTAGCCGGCTGATCCACCACAATGAGTGCTTGATCACGAGGTATACGTGGCGCGACCACCGCATGCCCTTCACGCTCCCCTTCAAACAAATTACGCTTGTAGTAGCGCTTATCAATCAGATCAAGCCAGGGTCCCATGCCACGTATTGTTTGGTAGTACGGATCAACAAACACCTCTGGAGAACGAATGGAGTACATCGCCAGTGATGACGGCCAGCCAGGCGTGTGCGTACAAAAGCGCTGCGCTGAATCAATTCCATCCACCGTGCACATGATCCGTAAGTGTTCAACATACCACTCCCGCCAAGCTGCTTCGCCAGCGGGATCAGTGATCCCGCTTTGGCTCATAAAGATCATCTAGTTCATCTCAAGACCGGAGCGCTTAATGACGGGTCCCCATTTTTTTGTTTCTTCAGCAATATGTTTCGAGAACAATTCGGGCGCACCACCCACAGGCTCGTAGCCCATTTTAATCAGCCGCTCGCGCATCGCCGGATCAGCGAGAACCTTGTTAAAGGACGCGTTGAGTCGTTTAATTGCTGCGGCTGGCGTTCCAGCGGGCACGAGAAACCCATTCCACGAAGTGACTTCGTATCCAGGCACAGCGACCTCTGCGATGGTGGGTAGGTCTGGCACACCCGGCGAACGCTTCGCACTAGTGACCGCCAACGCACGAAGCTTCCCGCCTTTCACGTGTGGCAACAAGGGCGCAGGTTCACCGAAAATCAAATCGATCTCGCCGGACAGAATCGCATTGGTCGCGGGTGCACCGCCTTTATAGGGCACATGCTGCAGCTTGACGCCCGCCATATCGGCGAACATTTGGCCTGCCAAGTGATTGATAGCCCCGTTACCGCTTGAACCATACGTCAGTTTGCCAGGATTGGCTTTGGCCGCAGCGATGACATCCGCAACAGATTTATAGGGACTGTCCACCCTAACTGTTAGCAACTGGGGGACTGAGGCTACAAACACAAGCGGCGCAAAATCACTTTCTTCAAAAGGCATTGTCTTATACAAATGTCGATTAATAGAATGTGTGCCTGAATAAGCAAAAACAACCGTATAGCCGTCTGGCGCGGAACGTGCGGCAGCTGTTGCACCGATATTGCCCGCGGCACCACCGCGGTTATCGATAATGATTTGCGTACCGAGGTCGTCTCCGACCGCTTTCGATAACAAGCGAGAGACTACGTCCGCTCCGCCACCGGGTGGCCACGGGACAATCAATTTAATCGGTTTGTCAGGATAGGCTTGCGCTTGTGCCTGCAAAGGTACACAGGACAGACCAACCAAGGCCAGTAGTGCGTAAATAACTTTATGCATGATCGCTCTCTTTCAATGTTGTTGACGATCCACTTCAATCCAGACCGTTTGTCTTTACAAGATTTGCACTTCTTAGCATAATTTAAATTTGTGAATTCACCTAGATTTTCCATAGGCGAGCGCACGCTACGGGACAAAATAATCGACAACAACTGGCGTTATGAGGTTTTACTTAGGCGGAAGCGCGGCCAAGCCTGTCAGCCGCGCCTAACCATTGCGGACCGTCGGGTACGTTTTCCCAGAGGATCCTCTCGTAACCCGCCTGATCCAAGGACCGCAGCGTCGCAAATAGGGCCTGACTATACGCGACGGGATCTTTAGGCATCGTCACCCAATCTACGTTCGCACGTCGAACATGCGCCTCTGCACGCAGCGTCGTGGTGACGCAAACAATTTTTTGATGATCAGGCATCGCAAGCGACCGCGCTGACTCCAGCATGGCCGCAGCAGACAAGAGCGTTAAGGGCGTGCGCGGCGCGTAATGAGACTTGAGTGCGCCCGATACGCGCGGCGCCTGAGCATCTGCATCGCGCACTGGCTGCGCCAACACGGCGGCAATCTGCTCAGCGCTGATATGCCCAGGACGCAGCAAGACGGGTCCAACGCCCGTGTCTAGTCGGGACAGATCGATAATGGTCGACTCAATTCCAACAGTGCTCGCCCCGCCTTCCAATATCGGCAAACCTTGCGCGGTAAGTTCCGGAAACTCATCACGTACATGGGCAACAAGCGTTGGTGAGACTCGACCAAACTTGTTGGCCGAGGGGCCCGCGATGCCTCCCTGCCCAGAGGCCTTGGTCGCAGCAAACGCGCGAATCAAACGCTGCGCGACAGGATGGGACGGGCAGCGCAGCCCCACACTATCTTGGCCCCCACTCACGACATCGGGAATATGTGCCGCGCGCTTCAAAATCAAGGTTAAGGGCCCAGGCCAGAATGCATCAATCAGCAGTTGCGCCTCAGGCGGAACGGTGTCAGCCCAATAGGCTAGATCGGCTTCCGGCGCGACATGCACAATCACGGGATGATTCTGAGGTCGACCTTTTGCTCGATAAATGCCGTTGACCGCGTCGATGTTCTCCGCATCAGCACCCAGGCCATAGACTGTTTCAGTTGGAAAGGCCACGAGACCGCCCTCGGACAGCACCTTGACCGCTTGATCAATCTGCGCATCGGACGCAAAAACCTGACCGCTCACGGTCTGGCTATTCAATTGAACTTGCTTCGCAGCCATCACGCATGCGCTCGCACACCACGTCGTCGCCGCGACAGGCAATCGCAAGAGACCGACCACCTGATTGGCCGTATCGACCGCCTCGGCAAGGCTGCGACCCGTGCAGTTGACATGGCCCATCTTGCGGGCGCGCCGCGCCTCCCACTTCCCATACAAATGCAGAGAAGTTCCTTTGATTGCCAGCACACCCGCCCAGTTAGGTTCGGCCTGCACCTCATCTTGCCCGGGATACCACACATCACCCAAAATATTCAGCATCACAACAGGTGCTAGCAGACGAGTGCTCCCTAGGGGTAGCCCAGCCATGACTCGAGCCTGCTGCTCGAACTGACTCGTCACACAGGCATTCATACTGAAATGACCACTGTTATGTGGCCGCGGTGCGATCTCGTTGACCAACAACTGACCGTCACCCAACACAAAGAATTCCACGCACATCACGCCTTCGTATTTCAAGCCGCGCGCAATCGCTAGCGCCGCCTGGGTCGCACGCTCAGTCATGGCGGCCGGCTGGGTGTCGAGTGTCGAGACAGCCAAAATCCCTTGCTCGTGCACATTGCGCGCAACTGGAAATACTTCACAGGCCCCATCGAGTCCACGTGCCAGCACGACAGACAATTCTTCTTTTAGATCCAGCATCGCCTCGAGCACGCAGGGCACACTTCCAAACTCTGCAAAGGCCTTAAGCGCCTCGTCGCAACTCCGCACTCTGGCCTGGCCTTTGCCGTCATACCCTAAGCGCGCAACCTTGAGGATCCCCGGAAAAAGTGTTGGAGGTGCCGAGCGCAAGTCCGTCTCGGTGCGAATCGCAGCATAGGGTGCAACTGCAACCCCTTGCGAGACAATAAAGGCTTTCTCTGCAATGCGATCTTGGACAATCTCCACCGCGTGCGCGCCCGGTGTGACACGACAGTGGGCGGCGAGCGCCTGCAAGCTTTGCGCGGGTACGTTTTCAAACTCAGTCGTGACGGCACGGCAACGTTGAGCCAGCTTACGTAGCGCCGCGTGGTCGTCATACTCAGCCTGGATATGCATATCCGCGACTGAGGCAGCAGGACCGTCACTTGCAGGATCCAATACCGCCACGCGATAACCCAACGCCTGAGCCGCATGACAAAACATACGACCCAGTTGACCGCCACCCATCAAACCTAACCACTCACCCGGTGCAATCACAAAGGTACCTTCATCGCACGTGCGGCCTCGGTCTGTCGTGCACGAAACTCTTTGAGTTTTTCCCGCAAGGCAACGTCCGTCGTGGCCAGGTTGGCGATCACATGCAGCGCCGCGTTGGCAGCACCCGCTTCACCAATCGCAAAGGTCGCGACTGGAACACCCTTAGGCATTTGAACAATCGACAGCAAGGAATCTTCACCGCGCAAATAACGCGAGGGTACGGGGACACCAAAGACAGGCACCTCGGTCAAGGCGGCCATCATGCCTGGCAAATGTGCAGCGCCACCGGCTCCGGCTATGACCGCACGCAAACCACGGTCAGCGGCAGCCGCACCGTACTCCGCCATGTCCAAAGGCATGCGGTGCGCAGACAGCACGCGCGTCTCGCACGCGACGCCAAAGTCATTGAGCATGGCGACTGCATGCTGCATCACCTCCCAATCACTCGAGGACCCCATGATGACACCAACAACGGGTGCGGCAGAGCTAGCAGGTGCGTTCATAACAAACCTTTTTTACGCCGTGAGTCGATCAAGTGCTTCACGATATTTAGCGGCTGTTTTGGCGATCACATCCGCTGGTAATCTTGGCGCGGGTGGGGTCTTGCCCCAGTCTTGTGTTTCAAGCCAATCACGCACAAATTGTTTATCAAAGGATGGCGGGCTCATCCCTTCTTTGTAGCCATCAGCAGGCCAAAAGCGTGACGAGTCAGGGGTCAAGACCTCATCCATCAGGTGCAAGGTGCCGTGAGCATCCAGACCAAACTCAAATTTTGTGTCGGCAATCATGATGCCTTTGGTTGCTGCAAACGTTGCAGCCTCGGAATACAAACGTAGTGTGACCTCGCGAATACGCTCAGCCATTTCACGCCCGACTTCTTTAATCACGTGATCGAAATCAACGTTCTCATCATGCAACCCGACCTCAGCCTTGGCGGCCGGCGTAAAAATCGGTTGGGGCAACTTACCCGCCTGCTTCAAGCCCGCCGGCAAGGCAATTCCGCACACAGCGCCTGACTGTTGGTAGTCTTTCCAACCCGAACCGATCAAATAGCCGCGCGCAACGGCTTCAACCATAATGGGCTTTAACCGCTTGACCACCACCGCACGGCCAACAACCTGATCGCGCTCTTCGGCCGTCACGACCTCTTCCGGTTTCACACCCGTAGAGTGGTTGGGCAAGATATGCGCCAACTTCTCGAGCCAAAAATCGGTCAGCTCTTTCAAGACCTGACCTTTGCCCGGAATGGGGTCATCCAAGATCACATCGAATGCGGAAATCCGATCAGAGGCCACGATAAGCAACTTATCATCACCCACTGCGTACATGTCTCGCACCTTCCCGCGCGCGAGCAGCGGCAAGGACTTAATGCTGGATTGATACAGCGCTGCAGCCACTATTGCACGACCTGTGACAGCTTGCCGGCCGAATACTGGGCCGCTACATCCTTCAGGGGAATCACCTTGATCTTGCTCGCTTGGCCAGCGGTACCGAATTGTTGGTAACGCGCGATGCAAATACCTTTTGCGGCTTCACGTGCTGGCTTCAAATATTCGCGCGGATCAAACTTGCCGGGATTTTCTGCGAAGAAGCGACGGATCGCACCAGTCATGGCTAACCGGATATCTGTGTCGATGTTGATCTTACGCACGCCGAACTTGATGGCTTCTTGAATTTCTTCAACAGGCACACCGTAGGTTTCTTTCATGTCGCCACCGAACTGACGGATCTCGGCCAACAGTTCTTGTGGGACGCTTGAGCTGCCGTGCATCACCAAATGGGTATTCGGCAAACGCTTGTTGATTTCTTTAATACGCGAAATCGACAAAATATCGCCTGTGGGCTTGCGCGTGAATTTATAGGCGCCATGGCTGGTACCGATTGCGATCGCCAAGGCATCGAGTTGGGTTTTGCGCACAAAGTCAGCAGCCTGCTCGGGATCCGTCAGCAACTGATCCATCGTCAGTTTGCCATCAGCGCCATGACCGTCTTCTTTGTCGCCTTGCATGGTCTCAAGCGAACCCAAACAGCCAAGTTCACCTTCAACCGTGACGCCCAGCTTGTGCGCCATGTCGACCACTTGTTTCGTGACCGCAACGTTGTAGTCGTAGTCGGCAATGCTCTTGCCGTCTTCTTTGAGCGAGCCGTCCATCATGACGCTCGAGAAGCCAAGATCAATCGCACCCTGACAAATCTTTGGTGATTGGCCATGATCCTGGTGCATCACCACTGGAATATGTGGATAGGACTCCACGGCGGCTTGGATCAAATACTTGAGGAAGCCTTCGCCCGCGTATTTGCGCGCGCCAGCGCTTGCTTGCATGATGACAGGGCTATCCGTTTGGGCAGCCGCTTCCATGATGGCCTGCACCTGCTCGAGGTTGTTCACGTTGAAAGCGGGGATGCCGTAGCCATGCTCGGCGGCATGATCCAAAAGCTGGCGCATAGAGACGATTGCCATGAAGAATCCTTTTTAGAGCAAAATGTAGGGGTTACGGACAAATTAGCCCACTATTTTACGGTAGCACGCCCATATTTGCCCCAATTCGGGTCAAAACCTTATTTCACGCGTTTTTTCTCCATTAAAGAGCCCCCACATGCCCCTTGGCGCCACTGTCCAGCCATCCTCACCCGCCACGGTTTCTTGGCTTGTGGACGACCAATCCCACACGCTCGCCTGGCGCTCCGAGAACGGCTGGGCACCCCCGAAGCGCTGCATCGTGGCCGATGACACCATGACAGCCGACATCGCCTACCGCCATGCCAGTGAAGGGGTGGGACTCATCTGGACGGGGGACTTTCAAAACGCTCGGCAGCTGCTGCAAGCCCTTGCCCGACGGGTGGCGAAGCGACGTATAAAGTTTGCCGAGATGCCCTACCCAGAGCGTTTTCACCAGGTCAGGCTAGCGCGCGCCCAGCGGGCACGCACATTAGGCATGCTGTGCCTGCCCTTTGGTGCACATCACACGCTCGCTCACCGTCGTGCGCCGGATGTCCAACCAGTATGTTTTCAGGCACACGGTGACGCCGCCGCGGGCTATGTGATGCCCATGACCGAGTTACTAGGCCTGATCAGTGCCTACGAATGGCGCAAAAGCGGCATCACAATCGACGGCTTAGCGGCACCGATTTACGCGCATTACGGCGTCTTCGCGCCAACCCGGGCCGAATATATCGAACTGATTCGGCGAACACCGCTTGCACAACCTAAAGTTAAACGCGCCTTCGATCTTGGCACGGGCACAGGTGTGCTGGCAGCACTGATGATTCATAAAGGCGTCGAACACGTCATCGCGACGGACACCAGCACGAGAGCTCTTGCCTGTGCCAAGCAGAATATTGATGCGCTTGGTTTGAACAAAAAAGTAGACCTGCAGAACGTTGATTTATTCCCAAGCGGTCGCGCCGATTTAATCGTTTGCAATCCCCCCTGGTTGCCGGGCAAGCCCGCTTCGACCCTCGAACACGCCATCTACGATCAAGACCAGCACATGTTGTCAGGTTTCTTAAAGGACCTCGCGGCACACCTCAACCCGGGCGGACAAGGTTGGTTGATCTTGTCCGATCTGGCCGAACACCTCCAATTACGAAGTCGCGAACAACTCCTCGCGCACATCGAACGCGCTGGACTTGTGGTCGTTGCCAAACACGATATCCGTCCCACGCACCTAAAGGCTAAGGACGAACAAGATCCGCTTGCCGATGCACGGCAAGCAGAAACTACGTCGTTGTGGTGTCTGGGCGTCGCGCAGACTTAGGACGAAAGGCCTTGACCACATCGTCGCGTGTTTCGATATACGGGCCACCGATTAAATCGATGCAGTACGGGACTGCGGCAAAAATTCCCGAGGCCACGACCGTACCGTCTTCGCGCTTTAAGCCTTCTAGCGTCTCGCTGATTGCTTTGGGCTGACCAGGTAAATTAATAATCAACGCCGCATGTTCAGGCGTTTCGCGCAAGACCGCGACTTGTCGCGACAAAATTGCGGTGGGCACAAACTGCAAACTGATCTGACGCATCTGCTCACCAAACCCAGGCATTTCGCGCGTCGCAATCGCAAGCGTCGCCTCGGGCGTCACGTCGCGTCGTGCGGGACCAGTGCCACCAGTGGTCAACACCAAATCGCACTGTTCCACATCAACGAGCTCAACCAAGGCCGCAGAGATCGTTGGAACATCATCCTGAATCAGTCGCGAGACGATCTCAATGGGCGTTTTAACCGCACGCGCTAACCAGTCTGTCAGCGCCGGAATCCCCTGATCCGCATAGACACCTTTCGAGGCACGATCAGAAACAGACACTAAACCAATTCGAATGGTGTCGGGATGGCGGGCGGCAGTCGTCATAACGTTACTCACTAGTTAAAGGCTCGTTCGAGCCCGATCGAAATCACTTGCTTCGGGAGCTATCGAGATTATCGCCCGAGTTGTGTCCGCAAGGCTCGGATCTCTTCCATCAGATCCGTCATCAGCGCGGCAGCCTCTAGGTTGACGTCAAAGTCGCGCTGCAAACGCGATACTTGGCGTGCCCGACCAACATAATGGCTCGCAAACACCCATTGCTCTGGCTCACCTTGCAACTCAAGATCCAGCACTCTTTCTTGCACGAGCGTCACGACCCACTCAAGCTGTTGATCGCAAAGTCTGGCGAGCTCATGCACGCTCACAGGCGCGTGGTCGTCCACGCTCACCGCCGAATACACCATCATTGATTTCATGCTTGCACTCCAAGGTGGAGACGGGGATTAAACGCAGCCGCCTCGGCCAGCTGTTGATAGGCGCGCTTTGCAGCCTCTGACTCTGCTGGGGGCCACACCACCTCCAACACCAAATACAAATCTCCTGCAGGGTCGCCCGGCAAGCCCTTGCCACGCAGACGCATCTTGCTGCCAGAATGACTGCCTGCAGCGATACCGACCTCCACCACACCTTCCATTGTTGGCGCGTGCACCTTGGCGCCTAGGGCAGCCTCCCAGGGCGTCACGGGCAACTTCATCGTCAGGTCTTTGCCTTCCACCTGATAACGTGGGTGCGGGGCAAAGCGCACGGTCAAGAACAGGTCGCCAGCCGACGCACCACCCTCACCCGGCATGCCCTGCCCAGCCAGACGAATCATCTGCCCGGCGCGAATCCCAACAGGAATCTTGACGCTCAGGGTACGATTCACCACTTGAGGGCGGCCCTGGGCATCGAGCTGAACCGAACGCAAGCCTAAGTCCCTGGTCGCGCCAGAAAAACTGTCTTCGAGCGACACTTCGATTTCCGCATGGTGATCCTCACCGCGCACAGCATAAGATTGCCCCGGCGCAGAATGGCGCTGCTGCGCCTGCCGCTGATGTGCGGCCTGCTTGAACATCCCGTTCAGAAAGTCTTGAAACTCTGCCTCGCTCGGGCCTTGACCCTCACCACCCGAGAACTCGAACCCGCGCTCCCAGCCAGGTCCTGGCGCCGCCCCATTGGCGCCCGAGACATTCGCCGCCAGCTGATCGTACGCGGCACGCTTCTCAGCCTCGCGCAACACATCATTGGCCTCGTTAATGTCGCGCATGCGTGCCTCTGCATCAGCCTCTTTGCTGACATCGGGGTGATATTTGCGCGCAAGCTTGCGATACGCTTTGCGGATATCATCCTGCGAAGCATCACGTGGCACTTCCAATATCTTGTAATAGTCTTTAAATTCCATGTGTGTGGCTGTGCTTAGGCACGCCAAAAAAGTGGATACCCCTTCACAATGGGGGCAAACCTTAAAAACTTCAAGCTTTTATGAAAATAGACAACATCCCCTTTGGCACCACCGACTGGTCAGACGTCCCGACCACAGAGCACGCCGGCACCACAGGCAAAGCGTTTTGGCGCACGCGGCAATTCGGCACCATCCGGGTTCGGATGGTCGAATACACGCCTGGCTACCTAGCGGATCACTGGTGCGAAAAAGGGCATATCCTGCTCTGCCTGAGCGGCTCGCTCCATACCGTCTTAAAAGATGGAAGAACGTTCGATTTACAGCCAGGCATGAGTTATCAGGTCGCGGACGCGGCTGAGCCACACCAGTCCTCAACCCAGACGGGTGCGACGCTATTTATTGTTGATTAACACCTACTGTGGGCCAACGCTAGACGCGCAAAACTCTAATCTAAAGCCCGCTTTTGCAAAATATCCACTGCGGGCAAGGCTTTGCCTTCCAGGAACTCAAGGAAGGCGCCGCCCCCCGTCGAGATATAACCAACCTTATCGGTAATACCAAATTTCTCTATCGCAGCCAGCGTGTCGCCACCACCCGCGATTGAGAACCCGGGTGAAGCAGCAATCGCGCGCGACAAGGATTCGGTTCCCTGCGCGAACTGTTCAAACTCAAACACACCAACTGGTCCGTTCCAAACGATGGTGCCAGCGTTTTTCAAAATATCAGCCAGCTGAGCAGACGTCTGCGGACCAATATCCAAAATCAAATCCTCCGCACCCACGTCTTTTGCCGCTTTGACCGTCGCTTTCGCCTGCGCTGAAAACTCAGTCGCACAGACAACATCCGAGGGGATTGGCACAGCTGCGCCACGGGCTTGCATTTTTTTCATCACAGCACGCGCCTGATCGATTTGCTCTGGCTCGGCCAACGATTTCCCAATCGGCAAACCTGCAGCCAACATAAAGGTGTTCGCAATGCCACCACCGACAATCAATTGATCAACCTTGTCAGCGAGAGTTAGCAAGATCGAAAGCTTCGTTGAAACCTTTGATCCGCCCACAATCGCGACCAGGGGTCGCTTAGGCGCCAACAAGGCACGTCCGAGAGCCTCGAGCTCCGCCTGCAGTAGCGGCCCCGCACAGGCGGTTGCAGCGAACTGCGCGATTCCATGCGTCGTCGCCTCGGCGCGGTGCGCGGTGCCAAAGGCATCGTTCACATACACATCACACAACGCCGCCATTTTTTTGGATAACTCAGGATCGTCTTTCTTTTCACCCTTGTTCACCCGACAGTTCTCAAGCAAGACGACTTGCCCTGGCTGCACCTGGACACCGTCCACCCAATTCTGCACCAAACTCACTGGCATACCGAGCAACTCGGAGAGGCGCTTGGCGATGGGCGCCAAAGAATCTTCAGGTGTCAGTGTGCCCTCTGTTGGACGTCCGAGATGAGAGGTCACCATCACCGCAGCACCTGCATCAAGCGCCAGGCGAATGCCGGGCACCGAGGCACGGATACGCGTGTCTTCAGTGATGTGCCCCGCATCATCAAACGGAACATTCAAATCGGCGCGGATAAACACCCGCTTACCGGACAGTTTGCCTGACTGAGCCAGCGCAGAAAGGGTTTGAACAGGCGTCATGATGTGATTTACTTTGCTGCCATCAACGCAACAGTCGTGTCGAGCATACGGTTACTAAAGCCCCACTCGTTGTCGTACCACGAGTTCACTTTAACCAGCGTGCCAGACACTTTGGTCAAGGTTGCATCAAAGTTACTCGAAGCAGGATTGTGGTTGAAGTCCACCGATACGAGCTGCTCGGTGTTGTAGGTCAGAATACCTTTGAGCGGGCCCGATGCAGCGGCGGCTTGAAGAATGTCATTGACCTCATCCACAGTGGTTTCGCGCTTCGCGATAAAGGTCAGATCAACGATCGACACGTTGATAGTTGGCACGCGCATTGCGAAACCATCAAGCTTGCCATTGAGCTCAGGCAGCACCAAACCGACAGCCGCAGCAGCACCCGTCTTGGTCGGGATCATGCTCATTGTTGCGGAGCGCGCACGACGCAGATCTTCGTGATAGACGTCCGTCAATACTTGGTCGTTGGTGTAGGCGTGAATCGTCGTCATCAGACCCGTCACAACACCCAGCTTCTCGTGCAGAGGCTTAACCAACGGTGCCAAACAGTTTGTGGTGCACGAAGCGTTGGAAATCACCGTGTGCTCGCTCTTGAGCACATCTTGGTTCACACCGTAGACGATCGTTGCATCAACGTCTTTGCCACCAGGCGCCGAAATGATGACTTTTTTTGCGCCACCCTTGAGGTGCGCTGATGCTTTTTCTTTGCTTGTAAAGAAGCCCGTGCACTCAAGCACGACATCTACTTTGAGCTCGCCCCAGGGCAACTCAGCTGGATTACGGTTGGCCAACACGCGGATCTTGTCGCCATTGACAACCATGTACTCGCCCTCAACGCCGACGGTACCAGGGAAGCGTCCATGAGCCGTGTCGTACTGTGTCAGGTGGGCGTTTGTCTTGGGATCACCCAAGTCATTGATCGCTACGATTTGAATGTCATGTTTTTTGCCGCCTTCATAATGAGCTCGCAAAATATTGCGACCGATACGACCATACCCGTTAATAGCAACACGAATCGTCATGAAACCACTCCTTTTTTATTTAAAGTTTATAGAATGCGCGGTGATAAAACGCGCTTTACAAAACGCGCTTTACAAAAGGCGCTTTACAAAAGGCGCTTGACTGCTTCTGCGACTTTCTCAGCAGTCAGACCAAAATGTTTAAACAACGCTCCTGCGGGTGCAGACTCGCCGTACGTATCAATTCCCACCACCGCACCATCCAGACCCACATACTTGTGCCAAAGGGCTGTGACGCCCGCTTCGACGGCCACGCGTGGCATGCCTTTGGGCAACACTGACGCGCGCCACGCCTCATCTTGCTGATCAAAGACATCCGTGCTGGGCATCGAGACCACACGCACAGCAATACCTTGCTCAGCCAAGAGTTTTTGCGCATCGATCGCAATGGCAACTTCAGACCCCGTCGCGATAATCGCCGCACGCGCATCTTTCGCCTCTTGCAGCACATAGCCGCCACGTGCCACGTTCTTCAGCGTTTCGGCATTACGCGCAACGAAAGGTAAGTTCTGGCGCGAAAGCAATAGTGCAGTCGGGCCACCTGCATGCACATCCATCCCGATGCTGGACGGACGACCTACCGCGGCCAACCAGGCGGCTGTCGTTTCGACCGTATCGCAAGGACGCCAAACCGATAGGTTAGGGATCAAGCGCAAACTGCTCGCGTGCTCAACCGACTGGTGCGTTGGACCATCCTCACCCAGACCAATCGAATCGTGCGTGAAGACATGCACCACGCGTTGCTTCATCAACGCAGCCATACGCAACGCATTACGCGAATAATCAGAGAAGGTCAGGAAGGTTCCGCCGAACGGCAAATAGCCACCATGCAGCGCCATGCCGTTCATGATCGCGGCCATGCCGAACTCACGCACGCCATAGTTGATGTGGCGACCAAACTGAACGCCTTGGGAGGTTGCCCGCACGGGGGCCGCGCCTTTCCAATCGGTAAAGTTTGACCCTGTCAGGTCAGCCGAGCCACCCAACATTTCGGGCAACAGCTCAACCAAGGCGGTAATGGCTAACTGCGAGGCCTTACGCGAAGCAATGGTCTCCGCTTTTTCATTCGTCGCGGCGAGCAGCTTGCCTGCCGCATCCGCAAAACCAGCAGGCATCTCACCGCGCATGCGGCGCACGAACTGCTGCGCCTGCTCTGGATATTTGGTCGCGTACGCATCAAACGTTTTTTGCCAGGCTGACTGTGTCTGCGCACCAAGGGCGCGCTGATCCCAGCCCTTGTAAACCGACTCGGGCATTTCAAACGGCGCGTGAGGCCAACCAATCGCGGCGCGTGTCGCTGCAATCTCGTCTGCACCGAGTGGTGCGCCATGCACCTTGTCGGTACCCGCCACGTTCGGTGCACCCTTACCAATCACGGTGCGACAAATCACCAACGTCGGGCGCACATTTTGCTTGCCCAGCTGATGCGCTTGCTTCAGCGCGTGATCCACCGAATCCACATCATGGCCGTTATTGACCCGAACAATATTCCAGCCATAGCCCTCAAAGCGCTTGGCTGTATCGTCGGCAAACCAGTTCTCTACTTTGCCATCAATCGAAATGCCGTTGTCGTCATAAAGAACGACGAGCTTGGACAAGCGCAACGTGCCCGCAAGCGAACAGACTTCGTGCGAAATGCCTTCCATCAAGCAGCCATCGCCCACAAACGCGTAGGTGTGGTGGTCAACAATTGTGTGCTCGGGGCGGTTGAACTCAGCGGCCAACAAGGCCTCGGTCAGCGCCATGCCCACGGCGTTGGCCAAACCTTGCCCTAAGGGACCCGTCGTGGTTTCAACACCTGGCGTGATGCCGACTTCAGGATGGCCAGGCGTTTTTGAGTGCAGTTGACGAAATTTACGCAACTCTTCCATGGGCAGGTCGTAGCCCGTCAGGTGCAACAGCGCGTACAGCAGCATGGACCCATGGCCATTGGACAGTACGAAGCGATCTCGATTTGCCCAAGCAGGGTCAGCTGGGTTGTGTTGTAGGTGCCGCGTGAACAGCGCCTGAGCCATTTCGGCCATGCCCATCGGAGCACCTGGGTGCCCAGAATTAGCTTGCTGGACGGCATCCATCGCCAGAGCGCGGATAGCGTCGGCCAGTTTGACAGGGGTTTGGTTGGATTGGCTCATGCGATGTATCCCTGACCAAGCGGCCGCAGGATCAAAAAATAGGTTACAAAACACAAGAGTTTAGCACCCGTACATCCCCTTATATCCCAACTGAGTCGCCCTGATGACAGCACCCCGTTTTTACTGCCCAGACCCAATTTCGGGCAATAAAACCCTCGTACTTCCCGCGTCTGTTGCGCATCACATCCGGGTGCGTCGCTTAGCCGCTGGTTGTGACATTGTGCTCTTTGATGGTCAGGGCGGAGAAATCGCCGGAGTGCTTGATTTTGATGGAAAAACAGCGCAGGTAAGGCTTGGGGACCGCAACCCACGAGAGGCCGAACTCGCGGGTGCGCTCACACTCATTCAAGGCCTCCCGTCCGGCGACAAAATGGATTGGGTCATCGAAAAAGCGGTTGAGCTCGGCGTGCAGCGCTTGATCCCGATTGCCGCCCAGCGCAGCGTACTCAAACTCACGGGCGATCGTCTGGCCAAGCGCTTGCTGCACTGGCAAGGCATCGCGATCTCCGCGTCAGAGCAGTGTGGCCGCAATCGTTTAATGCAGATTTTGCCGCCTCAATCCCTAGAGCAAACACTTACTAACAAGGATTTGGGCTTGGTACTGCTGTGCGATCCTGCTGCCGAAGAGGATCTCAGTGCCACGCTGCTTAAACAACAAGCGGCGGCGCACGTAGGCGTCAGCTTTCTGATTGGACCTGAGGGCGGCTGGAGCACTGAAGAAATTCAGACTACTCGCCAATCTAAAGTGGGCAGCGTGCGCTTTGGGCCGCGGGTGCTACGCAGTGAAACCGCGGGGCTCGCGCTCGCGGCTGCCACTACCGCCCTGCTAGGCTGGTAACGGGCACTCTAGGTGAGGGTGCTTCAAAACGCACGCAGCCTAACTAGCTAGGCTCGTCGCTCCAATTATGGACAACACCTGGCTTGGCGTCGTCGTGCCGACCGGCATGATGAATGCCATAGATAAAGACCAACTTGTTTTCACGGGCGTAGCTCACCGTATCGTTCAAGACCTGCAAGAACTGGTGGCCATCCATCACAATGGCCGGATCCGCCGAGTGAAGCTTATCGAGAACAAGCACTAAACCGCCATCTTTTTGATCTTGCAGGGTATCCCGCAAGCAATCAAACAAGCCTTCAAAGTCACCGCCAAAAAACTGGGGGTAGTCCACTGCCTTGACGATGGCGCGGAACACCGCGGAGCGACTACGGGCCTTATCGCAATCGGCAACACACCACGCTAAACCATGCTCTTTTGCCGCTTCAGACACCAGGTCGCGCCCAGTCAGAGGATCAAAATCCCCCCCGCGCTTTAACAGCTGACGCAACGCCGGATCAACCGCCTTTCCCATACACATGGCTCCTTGAATAGGTTAGGACAATAACTCGACAGTGGCTAGTTTGGAAGTAGCTGAAGCCGTTTCTTTGCCCGAAGAGCACAAAAATCGATAACGTTCAGCATACACGCCCACCAACATTCAAGAGTTTCGTGGGCGTAGGATCTAGGTTTTTACTTTTATTACAACAACTTAGCTTGCACACCACTATGCCGAGGATCATTGGCTTCGACCACGGTCAGTGCCGTCATATTGACAATACGGCGGACGGTTGCACTCGTTGTCAAAATATGTACGGGTGCGTTTGCCCCTAATAAGAACGGACCCACCGCGACATTGCCTCCCGCCGCGGTCTTCAACAAGTTGTAAGCAATATTGCCTGAGTCCACATTCGGACACACCAGCAGGTTCGCAGCCCCCTTCAAGGTGGACGAGGGCAGGATCCTCAAGCGCAAGGCTTCACTCAACGCGCAATCGCCATGCATCTCACCGTCAACCTCGAGCTCCGGCGCTTTCGCCCGGATAATCTCGAGTGCTTTTTGCATTTTGCTACCCGAGGCCGAACTCCCCGATCCGAAGTTTGAACGCGATAGCAACGCAGCCTTCGGCGTCAAATTCAAACGTCGCATTTGATCGGCCGCCGCAATCGTGAATTCAGCAATTTGTTCTGCCGTAGGATCATCGTTGATGTGCGTATCGACCAGAGCTAGCGTCTGCTCAGGCAACAACAGGATATTCATCGCAGCGTAGGTCGTCGCGCCTGGACGCTTGCCAATCACTTGATCCACGAACTTAAGATGATCGTGATAGCCGCTAACCGTACCGCAAATCATGCCATCGGCATCGCCCATGCGCACCATGGTCGCGCCGATCAAGGTAAGACGACGACGCATTTCGACGCGCGCCATTTCTTTGGTCACGCCATGGCGGCACATTTTTTCCCAATACACCGTCCAGTATTGATTGAAACGCTCATCAAACTCTGGGTTCGTGACTTCAACATCTTCACCAAGGCGCAACCGCAGCCCAAACTTCGAAATACGATCCTTCAACACGGAGGGACGACCCACAAGAATCGGTTTCGCCAGCTTTTCATCGACGATGACCTGCACCGCACGCAAGACGCGCTCGTCCTCGCCTTCCGTAAACACAATCCGCGCGCGTCCGCCTTCACGCACACGCGATTTAGCGGCGGAAAACAACGGCCGCATAAAAGCCCCCGAGCGATACACAAACTGCTCGAGTTGCTCAACGTATGCATCGAGATCCGCAATCGGACGGGTCGCAACACCACCTTCCATCGCCGCTTTTGCCACGGCCGGAGCGATACGCACAATTAAGCGTGGATCAAACGGCTTAGGGATAAAAGAGTTCGGTCCGAACGCGACATCGTAGTGACCGTAGGCGGCAGCGACGACTTCGCTTTGTTCTTCTTGGGCAAGCTTGGCAATTGCGACGACGGCCGCCTTTTCCATCTCACGGGTGATGGTTGTGGCACCCACATCCAACGCACCGCGAAAAATATACGGGAAGCACAAGACGTTGTTGACTTGATTAGGATAGTCCGAGCGTCCTGTTGCCATCACGATGTCATCACGCACTGCGTGCGCCTCGGCGGGAAGGATCTCAGGATCGGGATTGGCGAGCGCTAGGATCAAGGGTCGAGCGGCCATCACCTTCACCATCTCAGGCTTGAGCACACCACCCGCTGACAGACCAAGAAACACGTCGGCTTCGGAAATAATATCCGCCAGTTTGCGCGCATCCGTTTTTTGCGCAAAGCGCAGCTTGTCAGGATCCATCAAGGTTGTACGACCTTCGTACACGACACCCTCAATGTCCGACACCCAAATATTTTTAAGTGGCAACCCAAGGTCAACCATCAGGTCCAGACACGCTAGCGCCGCAGCGCCTGCACCGGACACCACCACTTTTACTTTATCAATTTCCTTACCAACAACCTTTAACCCGTTGATAAAGGCCGCAGATACACAGATCGCCGTTCCGTGCTGATCATCATGGAACACAGGGATGCGCATGCGCTCACGCAATTTACGCTCAACGATAAAGCACTCGGGCGCCTTGATATCTTCTAAGTTGATGCCGCCAAAGGTCGGCTCAAGGCCTGCGATAATCTCGACGAGTTTGAGAGGATCTTGTTCGTTAATTTCGATATCAAACACATCGATGCCAGCAAACTTCTTAAACAAAACGGCCTTGCCCTCCATCACAGGCTTAGACGCCAACGGGCCGATGTTGCCTAATCCAAGCACTGCTGTGCCGTTGGTGATGACGCCGACCAAATTTCCACGCGCGGTATAGCGAAAAGCGTTCGCAGGGTCCGCAACGATTTCTTCGCAAGCCGCCGCAACACCTGGCGAATACGCCAAGGCCAAGTCCCGCTGGTTAGACAGCATTTTTGTCGGGGCAATCGAGATTTTGCCGGGGCGGCCCTGCTCGTGATATTCGAGCGCGGCTTTGCGAAACGTTTCTTCCATAATGAAGAGCACCAATGAATTCAATAAAAGAAGTTAATTTTAGTCGCTTTAGTCGGGAATCGAACCGAAAACCTCAGTTGGGTCAAGTATCTTCTTCACGGCTCGATCAATCGGTGCGAAATCAATCGGCAAGACTTTGACAGAGTTGTGCGTCGACAGCTCAGAGCTCACAAACCAAACCGTCTGCACCCACCCTAACGCTCCACCATGACCATTGAACAGCCACGCCAGATTAGGCTCTAGGGGAGCCGTCGGTCGCAGCGCATCGAGCCGATAACGCAGGGGCCAATCCTCGGCAGACGCACTATTCTCGAGCGGCACACTGTGTGCAAGTTCGAACAGCTTTGGAATCATTCGCTGCGTCGTTAAGCTTCGCAATGGCGCTTGCGCACTCGCCCCAAAAGGGCCGAACACCTCAGTTGTGCCATCAGCCAACAACGCCTGTATCTGCAAGACGCCGCTAAGATGGCACTGACCCGCGGGCCACCCACCACCGCGACGACTCGCTACCCATTGCGCCACGGTTTGCTGGGGGTCCGCTTGGCTCAAGGCCTGTATGCCGACGCCCTGTAGCGCACTCAGTAAGCTGCCCGCGTCTGCCCGCCAAATCGTCTGCTCCGCATCGACTGCGACAACCTTCGCCCAGGGCGCCTGCGACGATACCCACAGTGCGCCACGACCAACGAGCGGTCGTACCTCTGAGTCTGCGAGCAAAAACTGCACACCAAACTCACGACACAAAGCAAAGGCGTGGGTGAGATCGCCCTCGCGAGCAGGCTCAAGCCAAGCCTGCATCGTCTCCTGGCTATCATCCCAATGCACGCGCCCCTGGCAGGTACGCGCCAGTCTCGCGCAAAACATCCCCCAGGGCGTTGCCGGTGTGCGGCGTCCTGTTAAGAAACTACGTCGCGAAGGTTTTGTAACCACTACAATTCGTGTCCAGGTTGGAGAAATCAGATATGACAGCACTCGCGGCACGCACGCATGACACCGTCACGTTTCACGCGGTCGAGCTTTTAAAAGAGGCCTCGGCCCTTACCCGCTCGGGCATCGACATTATCAGCCTTGGCGTGGGTGAACCAGACTTTACAGCCGCACCGCGGGTCGTGGCGGGGCTCGAAAGCGCCGCGCGTGCCGGCAAAAGTGGCTACTCACCCCCTGCGGGCTTACCGGAACTGCGCCAAGCGATTGCCGATTTTTACACGAACCAGCTCGGCGCGCGCGTCGACCCCGCCCGTGTGATTGTCACCTCGGGCGCGAGTGGTGCGCTGTTGCTCGCCGCGATGGCCTTAGTCAACCCAGGCGATGAAGTCCTGATGCCAGACCCTTGCTATCCGCCCAACCGCAACTTTGTTGGGGCGGCTGGTGGCACGACCAAACTCATTCCCACGAGCGCCGCCACCCGCTTTCAACTCAGTGCAGCCGATATCGCCCTCCATTGGGGTCCTCACACGCGTGGCGTGCTGATTGCCTCGCCGAGCAACCCGACAGGTACCTCCATTACGCGGGACGAACTGAGCCGAATTTTTAAAGAAGTGCGCGCGCGCAAAGGTTTCGTCATGATGGACGAGATTTATCTCAGTCTGTCCTACGACGGCACACCTCAGTCCGCCCTCGCCCAAGACGACGACATCATCATCCTGAATAGTTTCTCGAAGTATTTCAATATGACAGGCTGGCGCCTTGGCTGGATGATCGTGCCCCAGCACCTTGTTGCGCCGATTGAGAAAATGGCTGCGAGCCTGGCCATCTGTGCGCCCACACTTGCCCAGCATGGCGCCATCGAATGCTTTCACCCTGAATCACTCGCCTTGTACGAGACACGTCGTGAAGCATTTCGTCAAAGACGCGACTACCTCGTGCCCGCCTTGAGCTCTTTAAACATTACCGTCCCAGTCATGCCTGACGGCGCTTTTTACGTCTATGCTGACATCTCGGCACACGCTTCGGACAGCAGCGCATTCTCGGCGGCCTTATTACACGGCGCACGCGTGGCGGCAGTTGCGGGCTTGGATTTTGGTCCTGCACACGCTGCGCACACGATGCGCTTTGCGTACACAACGAGTATTGAACGCCTACAAGAAGCCATACACCGGATCAAAACCTTCCTCGGCTAACCGACACACAAACGACCTCATCGCTTCTAACGCTCAAAGGGTAGTCACGTTGAAATACAAAGATCTCAGAGACTTCATCTCACAACTCGAGCGCAATCAAGACCTCAAGCGCATTCAAGTCCCTGTTTCGACGTCATTAGAAATGACAGAAATCTCTGATCGCGTCCTCAAAGCAGAAGGGCCCGCACTGATTTTTGAACAGCCGACGCACAACGGCGCGCGTGTAAGCATGCCGGTCCTGACAAACTTATTTGGGACACCCACTCGTGTCGCACAAGGGATGGGCGCAGAGAACACCCTCGCGCTTCGCGAGATCGGCGAACTGCTCGCAAGCCTGCGCGAACCCGAAGCACCGAAAGGCTTTAAGGATGCGCTAGCAAAGGTATCCATGCTCAAAGCTGCGCTATGGGATATGAGCCCAAAGACTGTGCGGGGCGCACCTTGCCAAGAGGTTGTGTGGGAAGGCAATGATGTCGATCTGGCCAAGCTACCGATTCAGACTTGCTGGCCTGGCGATGTCGCGCCGCTCTTGACCTGGGGCTTGGTGATCACGCGCGGGCCCAACGCAAAACGCCAAAATCTGGGCATCTACCGGCAACAGGTGATTGGTCGCAACAAGCTCATCATGCGCTGGCTGTCCCACCGCGGCGGCGCACTAGATTTTAGAGATCACGCCTTAGCCAACCCAGGCAAGCCGTTCCCAATTGCCGTTGCGTTGGGCGCAGATCCTGCCACGACGCTCGGTGCGGTGACCCCCGTACCAGACTCGCTTTCCGAATATCAGTTCGCAGGACTTCTTCGCGGAGCGCGTACAGAAGTGACACAAGCGCTTGGCAGCGAACTCTCCGTTCCTGCGACCGCAGAAATCGTGCTTGAGGGTCATTTGCTTCCCAGCACAGACCCGCGCGCAGTCAAACCCGTTGTGCCGGCAGGCGTCAAGCCGCCACCCGCCTCGGACTACGAACTTGCGCTCGAGGGGCCATTTGGCGACCACACGGGCTACTACAACGAACAAGATTGGTTCCCCGTCTTCACTGTCGAGCGCATCACCATGCGTCGCAACCCGATCTACCACTCCACCTACACCGGCAAGCCGCCGGATGAGCCGGCCGTGCTCGGGGTTGCGCTCAATGAAGTCTTTGTGCCGATCTTGCGCAGACAGCTCCCCGAAATCGTTGACTTTTATTTGCCGCCTGAGGGCTGTAGCTATCGACTCGCCGTCGTCTCCATCCGTAAACAATATCCTGGGCACGCGAAGCGGGTCATGTTTGGCCTGTGGAGCATTCTGCGGCAATTCATGTACACAAAATTTATCGTGGTCGTTGACGCAGATATCAATCCACGCGACTGGAAAGAAGTTGTTTGGGCGATGACAACGCGCATGGATCCTGTCAGGGATACGCTGCTTGTTGAGAACACACCGATCGACTATCTTGATTTTGCTTCGCCTGTCTCCGGCCTCGGCGGAAAAATGGGGCTAGACGCCACCAATAAATGGGCAGGTGAAACCCAGCGCGAATGGGGCACGCCGATCCAAATGGACACGGCAACCAAGACGCGTGTGGATGCGATGTGGAATGAGCTCGGGCTCTTTTAAGCGACAGGCTTTGCGCTACGCAGCAACAAGGCAATAAAAAATGGTCCGCCCACCAAGCTCGTAATGACGCCAACAGGTAGTTCTGCAGGGATCACCGCCACACGTGCTAGGCAGTCGGCCAGCACAAGGGTCATCGCTCCCACGATCCATGAAAGAGGTAAGAGCACGCGGTGACCTGCCCCCACCCAGCGCCGCAAAATATGGGGCACGACGAGACCGATAAAAGCAATCCCGCCCACTGTCGCCACCAAGGGTCCCACCAGTAACGCAATCAACACAATCAAACTGCGGCGCACCCGAATAATGTCAAAGCCAAGATGATGCGCTTCGCGCTCACCCAACAGCAACGCATTTAAAACACGCCACTGCCGACACAACAACATCGAACAGACAAGCGTCCAAGGTATTAACCAACCAACCTGCTCCCACGATGCACGCGCCAAACTACCCAGGGACCAAAATCCAAAGCTACGGAACTGAGATTCAGAAATGAACGTCGTGACCAGGCTCACCAAGCTCATCATGGTTGCATTGATCGCAATACCTGCCAACAGCAATCCCGCAACCCCGGGGTAACGCCGACCCAACAGGTAGGCAAAGAACGTCGCGAGCAACGCTCCAGCGAAGCCTGCGATACTGGTGAACCAGATGCTGCTAAAACCTAGCATCAAACTGATCACGACACCCAATGATGCGCCAGCAGAAATCCCCACGAGCCCAGGTTCAGCCAAAGGATTACGAAAAAGCGCCTGCATGGCCGCACCACTCAGAGCAAGTGCGCCCCCCGTCACGGCTGCAAACAGCACGCGCGGAAGACGCAGCTCTACAAACACCGAGCGCTTAAACGGGTCCAAGTCAGCACCGACGCCAACCATCGCGAAGAGCTCGGACCAGCGCATCGGCACCGCACCCGACTTTAGTGCGAGCAGCATGCTGATCAACAAACCCGAAGATAGAGCAACCCACAGCAGAAGATGACGCAAAGGGGCTGCCGACGACGCACGCATCAGCGGACCGTTTTGACTTCAATCACTGCGCGTTGACCAGCCTGCTCGATTTCCTGTTTCATCACAAGACTGACCGCTGGGCAATACCAGTCTGTGACGTAGGACTGGACCGCGGGAATCGCAATCATCACCCCACGCATGTTCGCCATCGTTTGCTCTGTGCCTCGGGAATATCGCACTGGCCAGCATAACTGCGGGCCCAAGGCCGTATCAATTGACTGACGCGTTCCGACAACTTTCTCGCCCACTCGAACCGTTAATGCGGTGGTCGGACCTTTTCGGGGGTCTCCGATCGCGAGTCGAAAATTCTGGGGTGGCAAACGTTGGCCAGCCATTTTGATCTCAGTTCCATACCCAAAAATACTGACCATCTGCATATCAAATGCCTCAGCTTCGGCAGTGTGGCCAGGGCCATTTTTAATGAGCTTTGCCTGCAAGGCGTTCGCTGTCAACACGTGATCAAGATCTGCCGCACCCGTCAACATACCAAAGAGCGCATAACTGGCGTTACCCTTGACTTGCGCTTGGCAACTTTGTTTCCCCGTTTTTTTTACCTGACTAAACGTCATGCGTGCGCTGACCTGAACGATCCCTTTGCCGGAGATTTCAATCATTCCACCGTTGTGAAAAAACTTGGCATCACAAATGCCCGCATGCACCGAGGCACCGCACATCAAAAGCACTATACCCATTAGGGCATGTCGAACATTCATGGGGCTCTACCTGATTGCATCATTCAACTTTATTTATATCCCCGCAGAATTTATTTCGCGGTGAGCCAGGCGATTAACGTGTTTTCAAACGACCGCGCATCGTGCGCACGTTCGTGATTAACCATACTGACCACTATATAGCGTTTGCCACTACTCGACCACACATAGCCTGCAACCGAACGGACATCCCGTAACCCACCCGTCTTAAGATGCGCCATAGACTTTGTCGTCGGATCGCGCAGTCGATTGCGCGTCGTGCCATCGGTGCCAAGGATCGCTAACGACGATACGTATTCGGGCATCACGGGCGACATCCACGCTTTTTGCAGCATTTGCGCCAAGCTGTCAGCCGACACGACGCCATTGCGGGATAGCCCCGAGCCATTGTCCAACACCATTCCCTTCATCGGAAGCCCTTGACGTGCCAAGACGTCTTGCGCAACCTGCACGCTACCTGAAACGGTTGCGGGACGTCTGCCCGCCTCCGCGCCAAGCGTTAACAACAACACGCGCGTCATCACGTTATTACTGCGCTTGTTGATCAAACGAATGACCTCAGACAAAGGGGGAGACTGATGCGACGCAATCGCCGTGGCGTTCGACGGAATCGAACCCGTTCGAACCTCACCCGTCATCGTGCCACCAAGCTCTTTCCATAAACTTTGCAATACTTTGGCGCCGAACTCTTGTTGAGAGAACACCAACCTAAAAACGTCAAACTCACCACAGGAGCCCGCACCTCTCCCACTCACACGGATTCGAACGCTCGAGCCGTCCGATGTCGTATCCGTCGACACGGCCGGCGATCCTGGGCATTGTCCGTCGGCCCATTGCACGTTGCCCTCCACCACCACGCCGGGAATGGGAGGGTCGATAAATGACTTCCAGGTTCGACTGGCCGGGTCAGGCGAAAAAACCAAGCGAACGGCGCCAAACCCCACCATAAACGCATCAGGGCTCGCGTTGTAAGGACGATCCGAGGCCCCGTCAAATGCACCAGGATCGATCGTGACTTCGCCAAAAACAGAACGATCTATTACGATGTCAGAGATTTCGCGGATACCGCGCAAACGCAGGTCACGTAACAGACGCCACACATCTTGCAACATCAGCACCGGGTCACCCCCTGCGCGGAGATACAAAGGCCCTTTCAACACACCCTGTTCGTTTATCTGAGAATCTGGACTTAAGAGGAAACTCGTATTCCAAACATAATTCGGACCAAGGCGCGAGATCGCCGCATAAGTCGTTACCAATTTCATGACCGAAGCTGGATTACGAGGGGTCTCAGGAGAAATGGCAAACAACCGCGGACCACCGATCTCCTGCACCAACACCGACAAAGAGGATTCTGGTAACTTTGTCTTGGCCCAGGCCTGCGCGAGCTCTGGGGGTAACGCACTCTGGGCCTGCGCCTGCCACCCAAAGCCAGACACGACGAGGAGCACCGCAAACACCGCACACCTGCCTAGCCACAGACTGACTTTTGCTTTGCCAACGATCATTACGCCACCTATTTGCCGAGTTGAACCGACAGCATACAAAAAAAGCGTCTGCCCGGCTTAAAATGCGCCCTCTTATCGAAAAGCTCTACATTTACGTGCCTGCTTCCCTCTCTCTTTCTGATTTTGACTACCACTTGCCGATCGAGCTTATCGCTCAGGTGCCTGCGGCCGTTCGTTCCACGAGCCGCTTATTGCACGTAGACGGCAATGGCCATCAGCAAGACCTAGGATTTGGAGACTTAGTCTCTTTGCTCACCCCAAAAGATTTGCTGGTGCTCAACGACACCCGCGTCATTCAAGCACGTTTACTTGGAAAAAAAGCGACTGGCGGTCAGGTCGAGGTCTTGGTCGAACGTATCACTGACGATCACCAGGCGCTGGCGCATGTGCGTGCTAGCAAATCACCCGGTCCTGGAACCGTGTTGACGCTCGCCGAAACGGTTTCAGCCACCGTGCTTGGCAGAAGCGACGATTTATTCGTTCTACAGTTTGATCGTCCTGTGCTGGATGCGCTCGCGCAATACGGTGCCGTGCCTCTGCCGCCCTACATCACCCATCAGCCAGATGCGCAAGATATCGAGCGCTACCAAACCGTCTACGCGCGGGAACCAGGGGCTGTGGCTGCACCGACTGCTGGTTTGCATTTTGACCAAAAGATGTTTGACCGCCTCGATGCGCTTGGCGTGAAAAGAGCCTTCGTGACCTTACATGTCGGCGCGGGAACCTTCCAACCTGTGCGCGACAACAATCTTGACACGCACATCATGCACGCCGAACGCTACACCGTACCGCAAGCAACGATGAATGCCATTGCTCAGACACGTGCGTCGGGCGGCCGCGTGATTGCAGTTGGCACAACCAGTGTCCGTGCTCTCGAGTCCGCAGCCCAAATCCAACCGGCTTTGGCTGCCCCGCAATCGGGCGACACCCGTCTATTCATTACCCCTGGCTTTCGTTATCAGGTCGTCGATGCGATGGTGACCAACTTCCATCTGCCGCAATCGACCTTACTGATGCTTGTCGCGGCCTTTATTGGGCTCGACAACATGAAAGCGGCTTATCAGCACGCAATTGCGCAACGCTACCGCTTTTTTAGTTACGGCGACGCCATGTTTCTCGAACGGAAAACGACCCCATGAACGACACCGAAGACAACGCTGCCATGCCTGGCAGCCCAAGACCGGCCAACGGCCTGTCGTTTGAGCTGCAAGCTACTGACGGTCTGGCGCGCCGTGGTCGTATGACACTGAACCATGGCGTGGTCGAAACACCAATCTTCATGCCTGTTGGGACCTACGGGAGCGTCAAGGCAATGATGCCGCATGAACTCACCGAGGTCGGCGCGCAGATCGTCTTGGGCAACACCTTTCACTTGTGGCTACGTCCCGGCACAGAGGTCCTGGCCAAGCACGGCGGTCTGCACGGGTTCATGCAGTGGTTCGCCCCGCTCCTGACGGACTCCGGCGGTTTTCAAGTCTTTAGCTTGCAGGGTATGCGGAAGATTTCCGAGGAAGGCGTGAAATTTGCCTCACCCATCGATGGCGCACGACTATTTTTGACACCTGAAGAGTCTATGCGCATCCAAACGGCGCTGAACTCCGATATTGCAATGGTTTTCGACGAATGCACCCCCTATATGATCAAGGACAAGCCTGCGACAACGGAGGAGGCTGCTCGTTCGATGCGCATGTCCTTGCGCTGGGCACGTCGCTCACGGGATGCCTTTGACGCACTTAGCAATCCCAATGCGCTGTTCGGCATCGTGCAAGGCGGCATGTTTGAAACCCTCAGGGATGAGTCACTTGCTGGCCTTGAAGACATCGGCTTCCAGGGGTATGCCATCGGTGGACTATCCGTCGGCGAACCTAAAGATGATATGTTGCGCATCTTGAAGCATGTCGCCCCCAAACTGCCCGAGCAGGCGCCGCGCTACCTAATGGGCGTCGGGACACCCGAGGATTTGGTTGACGGTGTCGCCCAGGGTATCGACATGTTCGACTGTGTCATGCCAACCCGTAATGCTCGCAATGGGTGGCTGTTTACCCGTTTTGGCGACGTCAAAATCCGCAATGCTCAGTATCGCGACGACACGCGGGCGCTAGACCCGAGTTGCCGCTGCCACACCTGTGCACATTTTTCCCTTTCCTATTTGCATCACTTACAGCGTTCCAACGAAATAACGGGCTCACGGCTCAATACCCTGCACAACCTGCATTTCTACCTCACAATCATGCAGGAAATGCGAGAAGCCATCGCCGCAGGAAAATTTCAAGCCTGGAGAACGCAATTTGCGCGAGATCGGGCCACCAAGTCGTTACAATAGCCAGCGTTTCGCATATATCTAAAGGAGACCTTAATGTCTGCTCAAACAGTTTCCAGCCTCGTGCTGGCTCAAGCCACCGACACCGTTGGCTCTTTGATGGGGATGGCCCCTATCGTTTTGATGTTTGTCGTTTTGTACTTTTTGATGATTCGTCCTCAGATGAAGCGCCAGAAAGAACACAAAGCACTTCTTGCTGCGCTATCTAAAGGTGACGAAGTCATCAGCGCCGGTGGCATGCTTGGCACGGTGACAAAAGTCAGCGACAGCTACATCACAGTTCAAATCGCTGAGCACGGTGACAAAGCAGTCGAAGTCGTCATGCAGAAGGCGTCAGTTTCCGCAGTCTTGCCAAAAGGCACGATCAAGGCGCTGTAATTTTTTGTTCTACCGCCCCGACGCATGTTGCGACGGGGTGTAATCCTCTTTGATCCCCGTCGGCAATGAACCGCTATCCCCTTTGGAAATACCTGACGGTGCTGATCGCAGTTGTGATCGGCCTGCTCTACACCCTGCCAAACCTGTACGGTGAGTCGCCGGCGGTGCAAGTTTCTAGCGCCAAGGCCACACTCAAAATCGACGCAGGCATGCTTGATCGCGTGCAGGGCATTCTTCAGCAGGCAAAGATCGCCAGCGCTGGGGCCTCGTTTGATCAAAACGGCCCCGTTGGAACCGTTCGCGTCCGCTTTGCCAACACCGACACGCAAATTCAAGCGCGCGACCTGATTGAAAAAGCACTCAACCCGAATCACTCAGATCCGAGCTACACCGTCGCGCTCAACCTTTTGCCCGCCTCTCCGAGCTGGTTAAGCGCTATCGGCGCCAACCCAATGTATTTGGGACTGGATCTGCGCGGCGGTGTTCATTTCCTGTTGCAAGTTGATATGCAAGGGGCTCTGACTGCCCGCTACGATTCACTCGTGACAGACTTGCGCGCGATCTTGCGCGAGCAACGTATTGAGAACGGTGGCATTGAACGCAGCGGCATGTCGATTGTTTTATCGTTTAGCAATGCGACCACGCGTGACCGCGCCGTCTCCGCCCTGCGTACTCGCCACCCTGATCTACAAATGACTGAGCGCACCGATGGCACGCGCTTACAAGTCGTTGCTGTGCTGAGTCAAACTGCCATCACGACCGTGCAAGCGAAAGCACTCTCACAGAACATCACCACACTGCATAACCGGATCAACGAACTCGGTGTAGCCGAGCCCGTCATCCAGCAGCAAGGCTCCGATCGGATCGTTGTGCAATTGCCCGGCGTACAAGACGTTGCGAAGGCCAAAGACATTTTGGGTCGTACCGCCACGCTTGAGATCCGCATGGTCGATGACACCCCCGCGGCGGCAAGTGCCCTGGCCGCTGGCACAGTACCTTTCGGGCTTGAGCGCTATCAAGACCGCGATGGCCGCCCCATTTTGGTTCGACGCCAAGTAGTATTGACGGGCGAAAACTTGCAGGATGCGCAAGCGGGTCGTGACAGCCAATCACAGCAAGCCGCGGTACATCTGACACTTGACCAAAAAGGCGCGCGTATCTTTCGTGACGTCACGCGTGACAACATCGGCAAACGCATGGCAATTTTGTTGTTTGAAAAAGGCCGTGGTGAAGTCGTCACCGCTCCCGTCATCCGCGGTGAAATTCCTGGAGGCCAAGTCCAGATTTCGGGCAGCATGAGCGCTGAGGAAGCCGCAGATACTGCGCTGCTATTGCGTGCAGGCTCACTGGCCGCCCCGATGGAAATTATTGAGGAACGTACGATCGGACCAAGCCTCGGTGCAGACAATATCGCCAAGGGCTTTAACTCGACGCTCTATGGCTTCATCGCGATCGCTATTTTCATGCTGGTTTACTACCATCTGTTTGGTGCTTTCTCGACCGCTGGACTGGCACTCAATATCTTGTTGCTACTCGCGATCTTGTCGATGCTACAGGCAACTCTGACTTTGCCAGGTATCGCGGCGATCGCACTGACCTTAGGGATGGCGATTGATGCCAACGTGTTGATCAACGAACGGATACGTGAAGAACTACGTAACGGCGAATCACCACAAAACGCGATTCATCTGGGATTTGAACGCGCCTGGGGCACTATCCTAGACTCAAACCTGACGACCTTGATTGTGGGTGTCGCACTCTTAGTGTTTGGCTCGGGCCCCGTCAGAGGCTTTGCCGTGGTGCACTGCCTTGGAATCCTCACCTCAATGTTCTCAGCGGTTGTGGGCGTACGAGCGCTCGCGAACCTCTGGTACGGTCACAAAAATAAGCTTCAATCAATTTCGATTGGAACAGTCTGGAAACCAAAGGACTGACATCATGGAATTATTTCGAATCGGTCGCACCATTCCCTTCATGCGCAATGCGCTGGTGCTGAACGCGATTAGCTTCCTGACCTTTGTTGCAGCGGTGTTTTTTATCGTCGCTAAAGGCTTCCACCTGTCGATTGAGTTCACAGGTGGAACCGTCATGGAAGTGAACTACGCGCAGGCCGCTCCACTCGACAAAGTCCGTACCGCAGTCACAGGACTCGGATATACCGATTTTCAAGTACAAAATTTTGGTACCTCACGCGATGTCATGATCCGCCTGCCGCTTGGTGCAGGTCAAAGCACAGCAACACAAAGCGACACCGTCATGAAGGCTCTGAAAGCCTCAGACTCAACAGTCGAGTTACGACGCGTTGAGTTTGTCGGACCTCAGGTCGGAAAAGAGCTTGTTGAAAACGGTCTGCTCGCGCTGCTCTTTGTTGTGATTGGTATCACCCTCTACCTCGCCGTGCGCTTCGAATGGAAGTTCGCTGTGGCAGGTGTGTTGGCCAACCTACACGACGTCGTGATTATTCTCGGTTTCTTTGCCTTTTTTCAGTGGGAATTCTCACTGTCTGTGCTCGCGGGTGTCTTGGCAGTCTTGGGATATTCCGTAAACGAATCCGTTGTGATCATGGATCGGATTCGTGAAAACTTCCGTCGGGAGCGTGGCGCAACCGTTCGAGAGGTCATTGACGGAGCGATTACGCAAACGATTTCTCGCACCATCATCACGCACGGCTCCACCCAAATGATGGTTCTTGCGATGCTGCTGTTTGGCGGCCCTACCCTGCACTACTTTGCCCTCGCTCTCACCATCGGCATTTGGTTTGGTATTTATTCTTCTGTGTTTGTGGCGGCTGCGATCGCGATGTGGCTCGGTATCAAGCGTGAAGACATGATCAAACCTATTAAAAAAGCCGACGAAGTCGAAGAGGTTTATCAAGAGTAATTTTTCCGCCCACGGGATCAACACCCGCTCCGGCAATATCATGCAAAACAAAGACAACGCTGCACCGGGCGACAAGCCCGCCAACCCAAAAAAAGTATTCATTCGCACCTTCGGGTGCCAGATGAATGAATATGACTCCGACAAAATGCTCGATGTTCTTGGTCAAGAGCGTGGCGTTGTTGTGACAAACACCCCTGAAGACGCCGATATCATCTTATTTAACACTTGCTCCGTGCGCGAAAAAGCGCAAGAAAAAGTGTTTTCTGATCTCGGCCGCGTCAAACACCTCAAAGCCTTAAACCCAGACCTCGTGATTGGCGTGGGCGGTTGCGTTGCCAGTCAGGAAGGCTCGGCCATCGTTGATCGCGCACCGTATGTCGACGTGGTCTTCGGTCCACAAACACTGCACCGGTTACCGGAGCTCATCGCGCGCCGCAAGTCCGAAGGCCGCTCGCAAGTCGATATCAGTTTCCCTGAAATTGAAAAGTTTGACGCCATGCCTCCGGCACGCGTTCAAGGTGCAACGGCCTTTGTGTCCATCATGGAAGGCTGCAGCAAATATTGCAGCTTTTGTGTCGTGCCTTACACGCGCGGCGAGGAAATGTCGCGGCCCTTCGAAGACGTGCTGATCGAAGTCGCGGACTTGGCGGATCAGGGCGTTAAAGAGGTCACCTTGCTCGGTCAGAACGTCAATGCCTATCGCGGCAAAATGGCGGAAGACGAAAACGGTCATGTCGAGACCGCAGACTTCGCAACGCTACTTGAATACGTCCACGAGATCCCCGGCATTGAACGTATTCGCTATACCACCTCACATCCGAAAGAAATGACGGCACGGATGATCGACGTCTATACGCGTCTACCCAAGCTGGTGTCATTCTTGCACCTCCCTGTGCAAGCCGGGAGTGATCATGTGCTTGCCGCCATGAAGCGTGGCTATACCGCGATTGAGTTCAAGTCCGTCGTGCGCAAACTGCGTGCTGCGCGCCCAGGCCTCACGCTGTCTTCCGACTTTATCGTTGGCTTTCCGGGTGAAACCGAAGAAGATTTTGAAAAGACGATGAAGCTGATCGACGAGATCGGCTTTGACACGTCGTTCTCATTTGTCTATTCGCGTCGACCAGGCACGCCTGCCGCGGACCTGACAGACGATACGCCGCAAACCCTGAAATTGCAGCGCCTACAAAAACTACAAGCGCGCATCAACGAACAAGCGCATGCCATCGCCCAGAGCATGGTCGGCTCCACACAAAGAATTTTAGTGGAAGGCACCTCTACACGCGATGCAAACGAACTGAGTGGCCGAACAGAAAATAATCGAATTGTGAACTTTGCAGGTCACCCGCGCCTGATCGGACAAATGATTGATGTAGTGATCACAGACGCGATGACCAATACGTTTCGTGGACGTGTTGCAAACGTAGATGAAAACGCCACCCAGGACTCAACACACCCATGAGCCGCTCTCCCGTTAAAACTCCGACGCGTGGGCGCGTACTTCCCGTAAAAATTAAACTCGAAGGCAGTAATCAACAGCTCTCGAACCTATGCGGTCCCTTAGACGAAAATCTGCGCCAAATCGCAGACGGTCTGGATCTAGATCTTTCGCGTCAGGCCGATACGATTTCTTTACGCGGCCCTTACGCTGAAGCTGCGGGCACGATGTTATTATCCTTGCATGAGCGTGCGGGTCAGCGTGCGCTCACTATTGACGATATACAACTCGCCTTGGTTGAGATTGGCGTCGGTCGCTTAGCCCATCCTGCTGTGCAGCAGTTCGACCCTAAAGATTTTCCTCCGCTCGATGACGAGAGCGGCACAATCGCACTACGCACGCGCCGCAGCGATCTTCGCCCTCGGACACCGCGTCAGCGCGATTACCTCAACAACATTCTGAAGCACGACATCACCTTTGGTGTGGGACCTGCGGGCACCGGTAAAACCTGGCTGGCTGTCGCCTGTGCCATTGATGCCATGGAACGTGACACCGTACAGCGCCTGATCCTCACGCGCCCAGCTGTTGAAGCGGGTGAACGACTGGGTTTTTTGCCCGGAGATCTTGCGCAGAAAGTCGACCCTTATCTGCGGCCGCTCTACGACGCCCTGTACGACCTGATGGGTTTCGAACGGGTCCAACGTCTTTTCGAGAAACAAACTATTGAGATCGCACCGCTTGCCTATATGCGAGGGCGCACACTGAATCACGCCTTTGTGATCTTGGACGAAGCGCAAAACACGACGCCGGAACAGATGAAAATGTTCCTCACTCGCATTGGCTTTGGCAGCAAAGCAGTCATCACGGGCGATCCTTCTCAGGTTGATCTCCCGAAGGGTCATAAAAGTGGACTCGCACATGCCGTGCAAGTTCTGCAAGACGTGAAGGGCATTGCCATGACCAAGTTCACCAGTAAAGACGTTGTGCGCCACCCTTTAGTTGCCCGCATCGTAGACGCCTATGAGCAAGCCGAACAATCAAACCCTTAAGCTTGCGCTAGCCGTTCAGTACGGCGCAGCCGCAGCGCTTTTACCGCGCTGGCGTATCCGGCGTTGGGTGCAACGCGCGCTGACTGCCGCGCAACAGGACCGGCCATTCGCGTTCTCTGCTTTTACTGTCGTCGTGAGGATAGAAGGTCTCGCCGATGCGCGAATGCTGAATGCGCAATATCGCGGTAAAGATTACGCAACCAATGTTTTAACGTTTGAGTACGGTATCGCCCCTGATGGCAGTGCATCCGCCGACATCGTGCTTTGCTTGCCGATTATTAAGCAAGAAGCTCGCGCTCAACGTAAAGACTTTCTTTGTCATGCAGCGCATCTCACGATCCACGGAACGCTGCATGCACTCGGTTATGACCACTTACGCGTTCGCGATACTCAAAAAATGGAAACGCTTGAAATTAAAATTCTCGCCGAAATGGGAATTAGCGACCCTTATTACCTAATGTAATGCCAGTACTTACCCCTGATTCGTTTCACGCACGCAACCAAGCGACGACTTTCAGGTTATCCTAAGCGTCCCATCACTCTGTCCCCGGACAATGTCAGATCCTTATCCTGCTGCTGAAGCGCCCAGCCCTTCTGCCAAGTCAAACCGCCCCCGCCTGCTAGATCGCCTGCTTTCCTTAATGCGCCGCGAGCCCGAAGATCGGGAAGGTATTTTGACGGTGCTCGACGCCGCACGCGAACGCAACCTCATCGATGCCGATGCCTACTCCATGTTGAAAGGCACCTTGGCTGTTGCCGAGCAAACCGCCATGGACGTGATGGTGCCGCGAGGCAGAATGGATATGCTCGACGTCGAGGAGCTCGTCGCAACGCTCATGCCTGAAATCATTGAGACCGCGCACTCTCGATTCCCCGTATTTGAAGGCAGTCGCGACAACATCATAGGTATTGTGATGACCAAAGACCTGCTGCGTCTGATGGTGACGCCCGAGCTCTCACTCAAAGACTTTGTGCGTCCTGCAATCTTTATTCCCGAGACAAAACGTTTAAACGTTCTTTTACAAGAATTCAGGCGCAACCGAAATCATTTGGCGATTGTGATTGATGAACATGGCGGCATCACGGGTTTAGTCACGCTCGAGGATGTGCTGGAGCAAATCGTTGGCTCGATTGAAGACGAGTACGATGTCGATGGTGAAAAGACTATTTTTTCTGATGGCATACGCGCTTGGCGTATTCTTGCGACCACCGAAATAGAAACGGTCAATGCGGCACTGAAGACTGATCTTCCTGTGGGCGAATACGATACCGTCGGAGGATGGCTGGCGCACGAACTCGGAAGAATTCCAAAGCGTGGCGACATTCAACAGCACGGCGATTTGCGGTTTGAAGTCATGCGTGCAGATACGCGACGCGCGCTGTGGCTGCGCGTCAGACAACGCGCTGGCGCAGAATCCGGCCGGGTTACCCAACCATCGTGATGCAGTGCTGGCTCAAATGGCGCCTAGCCTTTGGGCTACTCGCTGCGGGTGCATTGCAATCCCTCACCTACGCACCTGACCCGCTTCCTGGTTGGTCCTTAAGCCTGGTCCAGTTAATCACCATGGCAATACTGGTCGGCTGTATCTGGCGCGCGCCAAGCCCTTTATTCGCCGCGCGTCGTGCTTGGCTCTTTGGCCTTGCACATTTTGCGATAGGTCTTTACTGGCTCACCATCAGCATGCATGTCTATGGCTTGATGCCCTTGCCTATCGCGATTGCGGCGCTGCTCGCACTGAGCGGTTACCTCTCGCTCTTTATCGCTCTGGCCGCTTGGCTGACACACCGCTTTAGCTTGGACCCGACCCGCGCACCGCACACGGTCGGACAACCTATTCAGGCGGCACTCGTTTGGGCCGCGGCATGGACACTAAGCGAGTGGCTGCGCGCAACTTTATTTACAGGCTTTCCCTGGTTAAGTAGTGGCTATGCGCACATAGACAGCTGGTTTGCACCCTGGGCAAGCATCTTGGGTGTGTACGGCGTGTCTTTCCTAACGGCTTTTGCCGCTGCAGCGATCGCAGGTCTGGTGATGGCGAATCCGCAAAGACGCGGTGCGGCTCAGACGCAACATGCGGTGACCGGGGTCATCGCACTCCTGATCAGTTTGAGCGGTTGGGGCCTTGGTCAAATCGATTGGACCCGCCCTGCTGGTGCGCCCATCGCCTTGCGCTTAGTACAAGGTAACGTCGAACAAGGTCTTAAATTTACGCCGTCTCATTTACAAGACGTGATCGCTCAGCATCTTAGGCTCGCTCAAACACCAACGCCTGAGGGTAGCCCTGCACCTGCCGCTATTCTTTTGCCCGAGACGGTACTGGCCGTATTTCAGCATCAACTCGCCCCCTCGGTCTGGCAAGCCTGGATCGATATCGCCAATAAACAATCCGCGACCTTGCTGATGGGCAGTGCACTATTCAACCCATCGGATCACAGCTATACCAACAGCGTGCTCGGGATCACCGCAGACAGCACGCTTGAGCAAATTCAACGTGCCTCGACTGGCTTACGCTATGACAAACACCACCTCGTTCCCTTCGGTGAGTTCATCCCCTTCGGTTTTCGCTGGTTCGTCGACCTAATGTCGATTCCGATGGGCGACTTCCATCGAGGCGCCAACCCCCAACCTCCTTTTGTGATCAAAGATCAGCGCATTGCCGCGAACATTTGCTATGAGGATATCTTTGGTCAAGAGCTGGCTAGTACGATTCAGAACACAACCGACGCCTCTTCGTCTTCAAACGGGGCAACGATTCTGGCTAACTTCAGCAACCTGGGTTGGTTTGGGAACTCGTGGGCGCTGCGTCAGCATTGGCAAATGGCACGTATGCGTTCGATCGAGACCTCCCGCCCGATGGTGCGTGCAACGAACACCGGCACCACCGGTGCGATTAACCAACGGGGCCAAGTGATCGCAGCCTTACCCGCCCATCGTGCAGGAGTGCTCGATGTCAGTGTCCAGGGCCAACAGGGAATGACTATCTTCGCGCGCGCTGGCGACTGGACGATCTTGTTGTGTTCAATCCTCGTGCTTGGCAGTGCCGCCGTGATGCGGTCGCGTCGCCCCCCACGCTCACGCGAAGACTTATGAGCGCTGTGCATGTGGAAGTCCTTGACCGTATGCTTGGCATTGACGCCAAGCTCTGGGATGGACTCGTACAGCAAGCGGGTGGCTCCGTCTTAAGCAGCCATGCCTTTTTAAGCGCTTTCGAAGAGTCAGAAAGCGTGTCCATCGAGACGGGCTGGCAGGCAAAACATCTTATTTTGCGTAACGAGACGGGCGAACTCATCGCCGCGATGCCTCTCTACGCAAAAAGCCACTCCTATGGCGAGTTTGTCTTTGACTGGGCTTGGGCAGAAGCTTACGAACGCCACGGCTTGAAGTACTACCCAAAGTGGCTCTGCGCGATTCCCTTTACGCCCGTGCCTGGTGCACGGATGCTCTGTGCCCCCGCGCATCGAACCTTGGCCGCTCAAGCGCTCGTGCAATGGGCTAGGCAGAGCAAGCTGTCCTCCCTGCATGTGCTCTACACCTCTCCAGCAGACCAAGAGGCGCTTTGTGCGGCTGGATGCATGCCTCGTACCCATACCCAGTTTCATTGGTCCAATAAGGGCTGGCAACACTTCGACGACTTCCTGGGCAGTCTGACCCAGAGCAAACGTAAAAAAATTCGGGCCGAGCGTCGCAAAGTGAGGGAAGCTGGAATCACCACACGCGTGTTGACCGGTGCAGCAATCGAGCCATCAGACTGGGATTTTTTCTACCAGTGTTACGCAAACACCTATGCGCAACGAGGCAATCCCCCCTACCTCACCCCTGCGTTTTTTTCTAAGATTGGACAGACACTCTCCAGCCATTGTGTGTTGGCACTCGCCTATCGGAATGATCAGCCGATCGCGGCATCGCTACTCTGGCTCGATACCGTTGACGGGCAACGTAAGCTCTATGGACGTTACTGGGGTGCGCTCGAACACGTTGACTGCCTGCACTTTGAATTGGCGTACTACACCCCGCTTGAGTGGGCACTCTCCCACAACATCGCGGTGATCGAAGGAGGCGCCCAGGGCGCGCATAAACTTGCGCGCGGCTTCGAGCCAGTGCAGACGCAGTCGGCCCATTGGCTCGCGCACCCAGGATTTGCCGATGCCGTTGAAAAATTCCTCGAGCAAGAGCGCGCAGGGATTAGCCAGTACGTTGGCGCCCTAAAATCGCCTTTCCGAGACGAAATCGGCGACTGATCAAGACGTTACGCGCGGGCCCGGACTTGCGTTAGAGGCAAAATTTGTGCATAATCCCGTTTCTTCGCTATCGACACACTGCGGGCTGTACGCCGAGTGCCAAAATCGAAGTCAGTCCCTCCAAAGCGCTTTCAGTTCGGTTCTTTAGTGGTCTGTGCTGAAATTTTTGGGGGTATAGCTCAGCTGGGAGAGCGCTTGCATGGCATGCAAGAGGTCAGCGGTTCGATCCCGCTTACCTCCACCAGTTAAAGCGAAGAATGCATTAGTCCTGTCCCCTTCGTCTAGAGGCCTAGGACATCACCCTTTCACGGTGAGTACAGGGGTTCGAATCCCCTAGGGGACGCCAGTTTTCTGGTTTGTTTAGTTCGTCTAGTAACCGCTGCGGAGCGGTAGTTCAGTTGGTTAGAATACCGGCCTGTCACGCCGGGGGTCGCGGGTTCGAGTCCCGTCCGCTCCGCCAAGTAGTCAATGAATATGCGCCTCTCGGGGCGATTTTTATTTATACATACCCAAAAGCATACCCAAGAATATGCGCTTGATTTCAAGTCAAGTGAGATTCAACACGATTGCTGGTTGCTTGCAGTACACGGACTGGTCGCGCTTAGCCGCACTTTTTTGGTCCTAGCGACACCCCACCCCTTTTCGATTTCAGCCAAGCGATACCCACCGTACCCGCACCCCCGTAAATCGACGGCTTCGGTATGCAGACTTATGCACTGTATTTTGCTCAAACGAAACTGTTCGGGCGTTAAAAAGCCACCCGAAGGTGGCTACTACCCGAGTGGGTTACCGGCGCAACAGGAGCTAACACCTGAACACGCATGAGTGTTGGTGTGTTGATCCCCCCTGCGCACCACCCGCAGCCAGCTCGAGCGCCTCATCAGAGACATCCAGCACAACAACTTCATCCAGTTCAATATTCATTTTGAGTCCTGTGTTATCTAACCCAACCCGATTGGGCTGAGTGCAGGCTTATTTTGCAGGCTAGCTGTCAGAGGCAATGGCAATAACAAGCATTTTAAGGACGCCTTACTCTTGTAGTCCTTAATGACATCGCTGGATACATAAATATGCGTTATCTGGGCGATGCGAGGGTTTACCTTATCGATTGCCTCGCTGCCCGTAAGAATCTAGATTGTCTGTGTCCAAATTCACTGCTCGGACGGTTTGATACAGGCGTTAAAAAGCCACCCGAAGGTGGCTAGTACTCAAATGGAGTCGTCGGACGGTAATAGCTAAGCAACACAGTGAGTTTGAAGGTTGAACCAGCTGACTTGTGCACAAGCTTTCCCACCACCGGCCGCTAACTCCAGCGCGTCATCGGATACATCCTGACCAACAACCTCTTCAAGTTCAATGTTCATCGCAGACTCCAAGGTGGGTTACCCGTTAGCAATAATAGTTAACACTCTGGGTACCCCCAACAAGTTCTACCAGTAGGTACCCCTTGCGCACCACCCGCAGCCAGCTCCAATGCATCATCAGAGACATCCTGTACAACAACTTCATCAAGTTCAATTTTCATAGCAAACTCCAAGGTGGGCTAACGGCGCAACAATGGCTAACACCAGTTAAAGGCACTTTAAGAAATGCATGTACTTTATAAAACTACCGTTTAATAGGTGTCAAGCAGTACTTCCATTATTTATGTGCAAGTGCAAGAGTTGACTAAGCCACTCGCCCGTAAAAACTTAGATACCCGAGTCATCACCTCAGCCCACCCCTTGTCGATTTCAGAGTATGGTGTCGGTTAGGAATAGCTAGCAAGCGGTGCAAGGTTGGGGGCCGATAGTTCCAACGTGCGTTGGGCCGAGCGCTCGACCACCCGCCGCGAGCTCCAGTGCATCATCCGAGACATCCTGACCAACAACTTCATCCAGTTCGATATTCATAGGAGACTCCGAGGTTAAATGTGTTGCCGTTGAGTAATAGCTAACAAGTATTTAGTATGTTTAACAATGCAATATATTTATAGCTCTCCTATCTGATTTGCGTAAATAAACACTCTCAAAGCCTGTAAGCTTTTACGAATAATGCCGGAAACCAGTGTGATTCATCGACTCATCAGCACTATTCCCAGAGCAGAACGTTAGGCAACTGTGGGTCGAGTTTCCTCAGTATGGTGTACCCCACGCCGGACAAGCCACGAAACAAACCAAGATTGAACCCGGTACCACCCGCATTCCAACTGTAGTCACCTTGCTCGCGGCTATTTGCAATAATTTGCGCCAGCCGCTGGTCTGATAAATGACCAAGGCTGGGCTGGTTCAAGGCTTGACCTGCCTCGCCCAAAAACTCAATCGTACCCAGGGTGCCGCAACACAGTGTGTCAACATATTGGGGCCAGTTGGTAGTCGTATTTTGTACTGCATGATTGATATCCCTCACGCTTGCGTCTGCCCTAGTCTTGCCAGCCCGAGCACTCGCAACGCGGGCTAGTCCGATACCTATTGCGCCATGACACCATTGACTAGGAAACACCCCTTCGCTGGTGCCACGTAAGTCAGCCCAATTAAATCTAGTCTTGTCATAACAGCTATCTTCGTACGCCAAACATTCTTGCGCGGCTAACTCGAAGTCTTCACGATGACTCGCGACCGCCAAGCTCGACAGCGCATACGCGAATCCAGCGGCTCCATGCGAGAACCCCGCTAACGGTGTATCACCTAATCCTAGTCCCACCCAGCTTCGCATACCCACTTCCCCCAGCCGAGGTTGTCTTAGCAAATGCTCACCGCACGCGATCGCTTTCGCCAATACTTCTTTTGACTGAGTTTTCCGATAAAGGGCCAATAGTCCAAGGATGCCTCCTGCACTACCCGCAATCACATCCAATGAGCGATCTGCCGCAATCAATTCATTAGAGAACAATGCTGATACCTTTAAGGCCTCTTGTAACAAAGCCGGATCGGCAAGTAGCTCTGAAATCACTGTCAGTGCGTACACAATCGAACCAATACCGCTTGCCCCGCCAATTCCTAAACCTCTCGCCCATCTAGGCGCCGAAGGTTGTGTGATCTGCAACCTAGTTGCCGCAAGGGCCTTTAAAGCAAGTGCATGGCTGGCTGAGCTCTTGGCATACCGCGCATGCGCGGCGAGAAACAAAGCAATACCAGCCGAGCCATTGTATAAATCAGACCCAAGCGTGACGAGCTGTCCGACTTCTGAATCCCCTAACCAGTCCAGCCCAATCCAAGCTGCGCTTTTTTCTTTGATCGTGCCATGCTGCTCGATGGCTGCGGCGATGCGAGCCGCCTCTGCTGCTAAAGACGCCTGGTCTAAATTGGGTACTGATTGTTTGAGCGCACGATTGAATAGATATTTTTCCTTACCGTCACGATCAGATCTTGATACAAAACTCGTACTGACCTTGATAATTTCAACTTGGTGTTGAATCTCGAGCGCTGACCATTGGGTAAAGCGCTCTGTGGCTCGCTCAAGCCCGGATACCGCTCCTGTTTGCGTTCGATGACCTGTGATGGCACTGACCGCATCTTCATCGCTTGGCGATACAAAGTGCGGTACGTTCAAATTGACTAAGGCTATCCGTTCTGCGTGCTGTAGCGGCCAAAGCAAGTCCACATTGGCGTCCCAATCAGCTAGCCTGGATAAAAACTCTGCTTGGGCGCTCCAGGTCACCCCATCACTCATATTGCGGTGATCTTTGAGTCGTTGCAAGAGCATGTAATAAAAACGGGTGTTCCGAATCACCTTGCGTACAGGAAGCTTTCTAAAAGGATCCAGCAAAGTCGTGACGCCGATTGCCTCACGCTGTTTAAGCAAGAAGTGGGAATACTGCTCGAAGCCCTCCACGAAGGCAGGCAAATAATCACCGAGTTGTGCATATTGCCCATTGATGTGGGGAATATTAGGCGTCTCGTCTGAGTCGTTAGGCACTTGCATCCAACGCATCGCATCGGTATTGACGTTCTTCCATATGCCTACGGGTGCGCTGCTTTTAACGGCGTTTAGTCCGCCCGCATCAAATATCTTGTTGTTAGGGCTCTTGGCGTAGGACGGCAGCATGCCAACCATCAGGACCGAGTTAACGACAATCCGACCTTCCTCGATTAGCGCCGCAGTTTCAGGCGTTTCTTGCTCTGCTTCAGGTGCGGACGCCTGCAAAATCATTTCTAAATCAATCGGAACTGGGTGCGCACCATGGGCTAGGATATTTTCATAATGCATATCACTGCTAGCAAACAAGTGAAACACGGCCAGCCACGCACCCGAGCGGCGATAGAACAGTTCAAAATCCTGCAGGGATTCGCATGCTGTGTGTTCAATAAACGCCGTCCAGCCATAGTCTTGGCAAGCAATCGTCTTGACTGGCTTGAGCTCCACGGGCGACGAACTAGCGTTAAATCTCACGATCAAGTCGTACCATGCAACATCCAAGCGCAAGTCTTTAGGTTTATAGACAAGCTTGGTTTGGTCCTCAAAGGTAAGGATCTGCACCGAATGACCGAAGTTATGCGGATCAGATAAATCACCGCCAATCGCTTGCACTTTGACATCGGGTGCTGAGTGTGTGATCGCAGTCCTGATCTCTGCGATGTCAGCATGCAGGCGTGTCAACAGTTCGGCCGTTGTATCAATCCATTGCCTAACAATCGTGGCCGTTAAGCGCAGTAAGACTGGTTTTTCGGCAAAGAGCGCCGCCAGCTCAGTGGCCCTCAGATCCTCAACCAACTTATCAAACTGAGATGTACCCGCCGTGGCGGTTGCAGCGGGTAGTTTTCCATCTGGGGTACATTTTTTTAAGATCGCCACCAACTTGCTGTATAGCAACGGGGCATACAAGTCTGAGAGCAGTTTTAACAGCCCAAACCGTAAATCCAATCTGGCCGAATCATTAAACAACGCGAGCGCTTGTGGCGGTGTCTTATCGATGACTTTTGTCTCGGCAAGCGTTACGAGCGCGTAAAAAATTTTCTCGAAGGGCCGAGGTTCGGCGTCATTAACCAAAAAAAGCTGGCCATTGCCGAGTTCACCCGTTAACGCTTGATAGGTCCATTGCGCATCCACAAACCACGCGGGTTGTGATGCGTCCGGCGAATGCTTGGCCTCAGCAAAGCGGGCTAAGACCTGATCAATAGAAAGCTTGTCACGACTAATACGCTTAAAGAATAAACCCCAATCTCCGCTTGATGCAGAGCGACACCAGGCAGCAAGTCTTAAGGCCGCAGCATCCGTGCTGTCTTTCTGCCCGATCTGAGGCTGATAGTGAGGGCCAAGCAGTTCGTCAATCGTCGCTGCTTTGATAAGGAGTTCATTTAAGGCAAAAGTCATCTATGTTTCTCTCGGGTCACTAGCCAGCTCTTTGTTTCAGCATCGTTAAACAAAGATCGCGTTAAAACGTACCATAACAAGGCACTAAGTTTTTTAAAACAGCTGATTGCTCGCAGTCTAAACGGTGTATGTCGTTTGCGTAGTTTTGCGAGCTTTGGCTAGACCCCCTGTAAAACCCTAATAACCAAACCGAGAACGAACTGTGGATTATTGGTTGGCCGTGACAGAAAAGAGTCGCCTAGTGGTAAGCTAATACTTACAAGCGATGCGTGCACAATGACGCGCGCCATATTCTTTCTTTAATACGGTGGATGACAATGCTACTCAAAAAACTACTCATTACAGCTTTGACCGGTTTCGCCTGCCTCGTCGCAGGCGGTGTGCACGCGCAGGGCGACTACCCCAACAAACCCGTCAAAATCATCGTTCCCTTCCCGCCTGGTCAAGCCACTGATATCGTTGCCCGGCTGTTAGCGGACGGCCTAACAAAACTGTGGGGCCAACAAGTCATCGTTGACAACCGCTCAAGCACAGTCGCTGGGATGCTTGCTGGCAAAACTGCACCGAATGATGGCTACACGTTGACGTTTGGCACAAGCGGTTCGATAGGGGTCAACCCAAGTCTATATTCAAAGTTGCCCTACAATCCTCAAAAAGACTTTGTAATGATTAACGGCGTATTTATCGTCCCTTTAATGATCATTGCTCATCCCTCGTCGCCCTTTAACACGCTCGGCGAATTAATTGCTGGCGCAAAGAAGAACCCCAACGCTCTGAACGTCGGTTATGCCGGTGTAGGGACCTCACAACACCTCACGGGCGAGCTTTTCAAGAGCACGGCCGGTGTTGACTTTACAGGCGTCACATACAAAGGTAGCGGTCCTGCCATGACAGATCTGCTTGGCGGACAAATTACTCTCGCCGTTGATAGCTTAGCCTCCGCCTTGCCACAGATTAAAGCTGGAAAAATCAAAGCGATTGCCATGACAAGCGAAAAACGCGTCCCGCAATTACCTGATGTTCCTACCGTTGCCGAGCTTGGCTTTCCTGGATTTGAGGGCAGCGGTTGGGGCGGTTTGATTGCACCGACCGGTACCCCACCCGCGATTGTGGAAAAGATTAGTGCCGATGTGCGCAAGCTCATCAATAACCCTGACTTCCAGAAACGCATCATCGAACGCGGTGCCATTCCTGATCCGCGTGATGCAAAAGAGTGGACAAAGTTTGTCAATGCTGAAATCGTGAAGTGGGCCGGTGTGATTAAAAAGGCCAATATTAAGGTCGACTAAATAGATGAGCACTCAGCGCACAACGCACTGCCTGCGCCCGCATTGGACGACGGCCTGTGCGTTAGTTGCGCTGACACTCACTCCACTTTCGTACAGTTACGCTCCGCTCAACACGGACGATGCAGGCACGGTTGGGCATAAGACGAATCAAATCGAACTGTTTGGCAGCTTTGCAAAGAGTACGGTGCAACGTACTACGGCAGCCCCAAAGACAGCTTCTAGTCAGTCACCAATTACTCTTTCGGTTTAGAAAAATGCCACAGCGAGCTTACTCGTGTGGCATTTTTTTACAGCCTAACTATTTAGATTGCTTTGAGCATTGACGCCGCATCGCTCACTTCGTACTTGCCGGCAGCTTCGATATGCAGAACCTTGACGACACCGTCAACAATGTACGCGGCATAACGTTGTGAACGAACACCCATGCCACGTGCCGTGAGGTCAAGCTCAAGACCAAGGGCTTTTGTCCACTGCGCAGCACCGTCACCCATCATACGAACCTTCGTACCAACCTTTTGCTCGCGACCCCAAGCACCCATCACGAACGCATCATTGACCGCAACGCACCATACCTCGTCAACGCCTTTCGCTTTAATCGCAGCGGCGTGCTCGACATAGCTTGGTACATGTTTAGCCGAGCAAGTCGGGGTAAACGCACCGGGCAGCGCAAACATCAAAATCTTTTTGCCCTTGACGAGATCAGCAACCTGAAAATTGTTGGGGCCAACTGTGCAACCCGCCGTTTCAACTTCAATGAACTCTGTGAGAGTGGCATCGGGCACTCGATCGCCGACTTTGATTGTCATGTGATTTCTCCTCGGGCATCACGGGCAGCGACGGCTGCCACACTTGAACCCAGCGTGATCGCTATCATAAGCCAGTCGGGCACGAAATGCCGGCGCGCGCGCTTACTCATTCCCACATAAACCAAGGGGTTTTTTGCGGTTAAAAGCTACTTCGCGGGCTTGGGATCGTCTTTTACGCGATAGACCAAGACCGGCATGTGTGTCAGCGCCAACACCTTGGTTGTCACACTCCCGAGCAACAGACGAGCCAAGCCGCTACGACCATGGCTGCCAATAAAAATCATGTCGCAACCGTAATCCTGCGCCGCTTGCACAATCCCATCCGCAATATTGAAGTTTGAGACCGCATGGACTGTCACCTTCACATTCGCAGTGTCTGCCCGATCGAGAATAGACTTCAGGTATGTTTTAGCTTGCTCGGCGTTCGCTTGCTCGTAATCGGTGTCTGAAATGGCATACGCTGCCGACATACCCTCAAAACCAATCGTCGCAGCAAAGGGCTGGGTGACATAAAGTGCCACAACCTCGGCTCCCGTTGCCCGCGCATAACTAATGCCAGCATTTGCCGACTGCGCAGATAAAGGTGACCCGTCGGTAGGAATTAATATCTTTTTGAACATGACCAAACCCCTTTAAGTTGAAATCAATAATTTCATGCTAAGTGGGCGGCGACAAGAACTCCAGCTATATCTGCGCCAGTCTTGACATAAATCAACCGTTTCCGGTCGCAGCCCGGTACAACACCGAACAACGGGTACCCGAGCGGCAATAGGCCAGCACGGGTGCAGGCATGGTTTGCAGAAGCTCAGCAAAACGAACCACATCATCCTGTGTCATTGCGCCACTGACAACAGGTTGGTATTCCACCCGCAGTCCCGCTTCGCGCGCGGCCACAGACACCTGTTCGGCTGTGGGTTGATCAGGCCCCGCCTCGTAGTCGGGTCGGTTAATGATGACGCTTTTAAAACCCGCAGCAGCCACGGCGGCCATATCAGACGGCTGCAACTGCGGCGCGACCGCAAAATCAGGGGTAAGGGAATTAATAGGCGTCGACACGAAGCAGCTCCGAGTAAAAAGGCTAGATACATCCGGCGGTAAAAATCAGCGTTACAAATAACGCTGATCGCATAGTCACTAGTATACGCAGCGAAAACCGATATAGACGACGTAGACATCAATCGACTTGTACTGCATCCCCTCTACCCGCATTTGCGAGGGACCGTACCACCACGAACCACCCCCTGTCAGACGCGTTTCCCCTTGTGCGTCAGCCAGCCATTCCCAAGCATTCGCTCCCATGTCAAACAGCCCATTGACTCCCCTGCGGGTTTTACCAACTGGTGCATGGCGCTCCCAGCCGTCGGCAGCTCCCTGTGTGTTCGCGCCCTCAGGGGAATCTCCTGTTGGGTAGGGATAGGTTTTTCCGCGCGCATAGGGTGCAGGCGGATTCGCCCGCTGTTCGGTGTAGGCCGCGCGCGTCCACTCTGCCTGATTGGGTAGACGTCCACCCGCATCCTGACAAAAAGCTTGTGCCTCAGCCCACTTAATGTGCACAGCGGGTTCGTCGGGGGCACCAGGCTTACCGAAAGGCGCACGCCAGTTCCAACCTTGGCGTTTTTGCCAACCCATCACATATTCAAAGCCACCACCGCTACGCTCCGCTTCGGTCACAACCCCTTTGCGGGCTGCGTATTGAGCAAAGCGCCCAATACTCACTTCCGTTTCGTCAATGCTGTAGTCACCCATCTCTACTCGAGCGGCTACCTGCTGTGCAGTGACAAGCGGACTCATCAAGCAAGCGACGAGAGCGCCCGCAACGCACAAAAAACGTCTTAATTGAATAGATTTCATCTTAGAGAACAGATAAGTTGGTGGGAGCTCGAAATTGAGCGATACTTTGCGCAGCTTATTGCGACATATTTAGGTATCTTAAACCGCCTCGGAGACAAACATGATTTTGGTTGGCCGCTATGCTTCCCCCTTTGTACGACGTGTTGGGATCGTCCTGCAGACTCTTGGAGTCCCTTATGAGCATAAGGTTTTGTCGACCGCCAAGGATGCTGAAGCAATTAAACGCTACAACCCCATTGCAAAAGTACCCGTACTGGTTCTTGAGGATGGCGAGCACTTGATCGAAAGCGCTGCGATAATCGAAGCGATTCTGGAAATGACGCCCAACCAAAAACTGTTGGCCCTAAGTGGCGCGGCACGTCGCCAGACGCTGCAGCATTGCGCCATCATGACGAGCGGCCTGGATAAATCCATTCAAATTATCTATGAACCTCTCAAGCGACCTGCAGAAAAAGTCCACGAGCCTTTCCTTGATGGTCTGCGCGCACAAGTGCGTGCCAGCCTTGAGATCCTCGAAGGTCTGGCTGCTAAAGGCACCTTCCCAGGCGGCGCACAGGCCAATCTAGCTGACATCACGGTCGCAGTCGGCTGGTTCTTTCTTAATAAAGCCCTGCCTAAAGTGGCAGCACCTGAGCAGTTTCCTAACTTGGCAGCTCTATCGGCACGCTGCGAAGCGCTGCCCGCATTTAAAGCGTGTCAGTTAGAAGGCTAGTGGCACAAAAGACCTTCCATGGCTGGTGGATGGTTTCAGGCTGCATGGCAGTTGCCGTTGTGGCCTGGTCATTCGCTCTGTATGGCCCAAGCGTATACCTTCACACGATTAGCCAGACGCATCAGTGGTCGATCGGGCTCGTGTCCTCTGCACTCACGCTTTCCTTTTTAGTCAACGCCTCGGTGCTGAGCTTTGTTGGCAGCGCCATCTCCAAGCACGGCCCCCGCATTGTCATGGCGCTCGGTGCTGCAGTCATGGCTGCGGGCTTCGTCGCGATGAGTCAGATTTCCAAAATCTGGCACGTCTATGCTTCCTTTGCTCTCATGGGCCTTGGCTGGTCGTGTTTATCCACGACCGCCATCACCTCATCCCTAGCCCCCTGGTTTGAACGACACCAAGGCCGCGCGGTCTCTACCGCAATGCTCGGCGCAAGTATTGGGGGCATGGTGGGCGTACCCACCCTTCTGGCACTGATCGCATGGCTCGGCTTCAATACTGCAATACTCGTTGTTGCACTGATTGTGCTGACCACCGTATGGTCTGTCAGCTTCTTCATCCTGCGCCACCGCCCACAAGATCTCGGCTTATTTCCAGACGGTGAAACACCCACGGTTCAAGTGGGTAAGCCGGCCGCGCGCACCTGGACACGCGCTGAAGCACTTCGCACACTCGCGCTACGCAGCATCGCCCTCACCTTCGGTTTAGCGCTCATGGTGCAGATTGGCTTCCTCACGCACCAAGTATCACTGCTACTACCTGCTCTTGGCCAAGCTGCCACAGCAGGTTGTGTAACCGCTGCGGCAATGCTCGCCTTCGCCGGACGAATACTTTTAGCCAAATTTTCTGATCGTTTAGATGTCAGGCAGATCGCTTGTGCAGTTTTACTCACCGCTGGTGCGAGCCTTAGCTTGGGATTCCTCTTCCCAGATCAAGTATGGGCACTCGTCGTATGCGTGCTCGGCTATGGCTTCGCGGCAGGCAATATCACGACCCTGCCCCCGGTGATCGTCAGACGCGAATTCGGCGCGACTTCCTTTGGGGCCATTTTCGGAATCGCCGCAACGCTGATGCAGCTCATGTCAGCAATGGGGCCTGCTTTTTTTGGGATGCTATACGACCTAAGCGGCGGCTACCGCTTGCCTTTGGGTCTCGCAGCGTTGCTCAATTTTTTTGCGGCAGTGATCATCTTGCTCGGTGGCACATCAAAGAACAAGCACTAAGCGCGTCGTTCATACCAGGGCTTGGTCTGATTGACCACCCTGACGACAACTAGCATAAGCGGCACTTCAATCAATACCCCAACAACCGTTGCAAGTGCCGCGCCCGACTGAAAGCCAAACAAACTAATCGCAGCCGCAACGGCTAGCTCGAAGAAATTAGAGGCGCCAATCAGTGCGGAAGGACATGCCACATTGTGCTTTTCGCCGAGGCGTCGATTCAGCCAGTACGCCAAGCTCGCATTCAAAACTACCTGAAGCAGTATCGGCACGGCGAGCAAGGCAATGATTAAGGGCTGATCAATAATCGCTTTGCCCTGAAAGGCAAACAGCAATACAAGTGTTGCGAGTAAGGCAACAACAGACCACCTCCCTAGCGCCGCGATCGTTCGCTCAAACACGGCGTCGCCCTGCGCAAGCAAGCGTCTACGCCAGACCTGAGCCAACACAACAGGCAACACAATATAAAGAACGACAGAGATGATCAAGGTGTCCCAGGGAACGGTGATGGCCGACATCCCCAGTAACAAGGCCACCAGCGGTGCAAAGGCGAACACCATGATCGCATCGTTCAGCGCCACCTGAGACAAGGTAAATATCGGATCGCCATTCGTCAGCCGACTCCAGACAAACACCATGGCCGTGCAAGGTGCGGCCGCCAGCAGAATAAGACCCGCAATGTAGCTATCAATCTGGTCCTCAGGTAGCCACGGTGCAAAGGCATGCCGAATAAAGAGCCAGGCCAGCAAAGCCATTGAGAAAGGCTTCACCATCCAATTGATAAACAGCGTGACACCAATGCCGCGCACGTGCTGGCGAACTTGGCCAAGGGCAGCGAAATCAATTTTGATGAGCATGGGAATGATCATGACCCAGATCAATAGCCCCACTGGCAGATTGACTTGAGCGACCTCTAGCGCGGCAATCGCCTGAAACACCTCAGGCGCTAACTGCCCCAAGGCAATACCTACGACGATACAAATAAACACCCATAGGGTGAGGTATCGTTCAAAGACATTCATGCGAAACCTTTTTATGCGCGAGTGGTCGGTAAAAATAAAGTGACCAACCAGCATAGCACCAGCATGACTGCTGAGCCAATCAGTGCGGCTAAGAGGCCGCCCCACTGATACAGCACGCCCGACAGCAATGTGCCGATTAAGCGTCCCATCGCATTAGCTGCGTAGTAAAAGCCCACATCTTCAGCGGCTTTTTCAGACCCGGCATAAGCCAGGATCAGGTAGGAATGCACCGAAGAGTTCACCGCAAAGGCAAAACCAAACACGCCGAGCCCAATGACAACGACCCACGTCAACTGCGGCACGCTAAATGTCACCGCGAGCGCCAACGCGATCGGCACGAGCGCAAGTAAGCCTGACCACAGCCGTGCAGCAGGCACCTCGGTGGATAGGCCGTCTGAACTACGCTTAACGAGAGAGGGTGCAATCGCTTGGACCAACCCATACCCGATTGTCCAAAGGGCCAGAAAGCCGCCCACCATCGTGAACGTCCATCCCGAGGCATAGAGAAAGACGGGGACCCCGACCACAAACCACACGTCACGCGCACCAAACAACACAACACGCGCGGCTGCTAACAGGTTAATCGCACGGTTCTTTGCAAAGAGCTCACGCGCTGACTTCGAGGCGCGACTCTTACCCATCATGGGCGGCAAAGAGGCCAAGACCGCCACGAGGACCACCGCAAGAAGCGCCGCCATTGCCCACAGCGCACCACGAAAGCCAAGCAGATCCAGTAACAGTCCGCCCAGAAAGAACCCAACGCCTTTCATCGCGTTTTTACTTCCGGTAAACCAGGCCACCCACTTGAACAACTGCCCGGATGCCTCACCCGCGGTAATTTTGATCGCCGACTTACTGGCTGTCTTCGTGAGGTCCTTTGCAACCCCGCACACCCCTTGCGCCAGAACCACCCACGCCACCGACAAGCCAGCGGCCCAGTCGGGTGACAACATCGACAGCAGCAAGAACCCGACGATTTGCGTTGCGAGACCGACGCTCAACATGCGGGTAATGCCAAAGCGTGCAGCCAGCCAACCTCCGATGAGGTTCGCCAATACACCAGCGGCCTCATACAACAAGAACAGAAACGCGAGCGTAAAGGGCGAATAGCCCAAGCGATAGAAGTGCAGCAGAACCAGCATGCGCAACGCGCCATCCGTGAGCGTAAAGCCCCAATAGGCTGCCGTCACAATCCCATAGTTACGCGCGCCGGACGACGACATGTCTAGAGGCCTTTGCTATCGAGGATGCAGGCTAAATCAACCATCCGGCAGGCATAGCCCATCTCGTTGTCATACCACGCATAGATCTTCAATAGCGTCCCATCGGTCACCATCGTCGACAACGCATCCACAATTGAACTGCGCGTGTCACGTGCGTAGTCCGCACTCACCAGAGGGCGGGTCTCAAAACCCAAAATGCCCGCCAAGGGCCCAACCGCCGCTTTTGCGAACAACGCATTGACCTCTTCTGCCGTGGTCTCACGCTTGAGCTCAAACACACAGTCTGTCAACGAAGCGTTCAAGACGGGCGCACGCACGGCGTGCCCGTTCAGCTTTCCTTTGAGCTCGGGGTAAATCAACGCGATCGCTGTCGCGCTCCCTGTTGTCGTCGGCGCAAGACTCAACATCGCACTGCGAGCGCGGCGCAAATCCTTATGGGGCGCGTCAACGACCTGATTCGTATTCGTAGGATCATGAATCGTCGTGATCTGTCCATGACGAATACCGACCGACTCTTGGATCACTTTGACGACGGGTGCAAGACAATTGGTCGTGCACGATGCAGCCGTCACAATTTTGTGTTGCGCGGGATCATACAAATGGTCGTTCACACCCACCACAATATTCAAGACGTTACCAACCTTGACGGGCGCCGCAACAATCACGCGCTTGGCGCCACGCTCGAGGTGTCCTTGAATCGTTTCGGGCGTTAAAAACTTTCCCGTACATTCCAGCACCACATCGACACCATAATCACCCCAAGGGATTTCAGCAGACGTCGCGTAGGAAGAAAATCCAAGTTTCTTGTCGTTGATTCGAATCGTTTGTCCATCGTCGGCTTGTATGTCAGCCCGCCAGCGACCTTGCACACTGTCAAACTCCAGCAGGTGGGCCGTCGCCGCAGCACCGCCCTTGATTTCATTCAAATGCACGACGTCTAACCGGTTACCCGACCGTGGATCATCGGCCTGTCTATCTGCAGCACCGAGGGCCGAGCGCAGCGCGAGCCGACCGATACGTCCTAGACCATTAATTCCGACTTTCATTTAGCCTCTCCCGCCATTCACTTCACCTAAGTTCGTGCCGTCACTTAAAGACCGGCATCCGATAGGTATCCCAAGAACTTTCATCAATTATTGCTATTACAAGACATCTAAATGACAACTATGTGACGGTGGTTTCAAACCGGAATCTACGTTCTATACGCCTTGCGATCAAAACGATGACAGACACGATTGCCAGGTAAACGAGCGCGGCGAATAAGTACGCCTTAAAAAACTGGAAATTTGTAGCCGCCAACTCCTGTACGCGTGCAAAAAATTCCGTGTATTGAATGAGGAACGCTACAGAACTATCTTTAAGATTACTAATGCATTGATTTGTCAGCGCAGGAACGGAAAGCCTCAGCGCCTGGGGAAGCGTCAAGAAACGAAATACCTGCAGAGAACTAAATCCTTGCGCACGAGCGGCTTCGATTTCGATCGGATCAAGCCCGTTGTAGGCTGTGGAGAGATAAGCCGCATTGTAAGCCGCTACATTCAATGAAAAGCCAACCAGCGCCACGACAAAAGGACTTGTCTTAATCCCCCACTGCGGCAGGCCGTAGTACATCAAAAACAGCAAAACAATTAAGGGCATCCCAATAAAGAAGGATACATATCCGCGAAAGAAAATACGCACGACCTTTATCGAACTAATCGAACAATAAAAAACTGCGATGCCTAACAACAGTCCTGACACACTCACGAGCACCGTCAATTGAATCGTTTGCAGCAGTCCCGCAAAAATTAGCGGCCACTGTTCTAACAGATCACGCCCAAAACTATGCCAGCCACTCATTTTCGATTCGCTCCAGACTCTGCGCCGAAGAAAGCACGCACGGCAGGATCAGAGTGCATTGAGGCGAGTTCATCTATGTTGTCTTCTGCTCTGACAATACCTTGTTCAAGATATACGACTCTCTCTGCAATCATCCGCGCCAGGGCAAGATCGTGTGTGACGACAAGCATCGTCACTTCCTCACGACGCAGACGATTAAGCAGCTCAGCAACTTCGCGCACCATCACAGGGTCTAGGGCTGAGGTGGGTTCGTCGAACAGCACAACGTCCGGATCCATTGCGAGTGCGCGCGCGATGGCGACGCGCTGCTTTTGACCACCCGAAAGTTGTCCTGGATACTTACCAGAATGGGCAGCCATGTCTAAGCGATTTAACTCGAAGAACGCTTTTTCTTGCGCCTGAGAATTCGTCATGCCTCGCAGCTTACGTAAGCCTAGCGTCACATTATCCAATACGGAGAGATGGCGATAGAGCGCAAATTGCTGAAAAACAAATCCGATGCTCTGTCGCAGCGCTCGCACATCCACACTTGAATCAAGTGTGGACTGACCACGAAATTTTATGTCACCAGCAGTCGGTTCAACGAGACGATTGATACAACGCAAAAGTGTCGATTTTCCGCATCCAGAGGGTCCCATGACGACTTTCAGGTCAAACTCTTGTACCTCGAGGTTGACGCCAGCTAATACTTGCTGATCACCAAAATTCTTGGTGAGCTTCTGGATCTCGATTAGCGCCATCGAGCACCTCGCATAAAGACAATAGCGCTACTCATGTGACCGACAGCCCCGGAACGGCATAACGTCGCTCCAACCAGTGCACTCCGATGAGCAAAACGCGATAGACTGCAAAGTACATGACCCCGACGCATAAATAGACTTCAATACCCTGCAGGGTTGTCGCTGTCAGTGACATGGCCTGCTTCGTCATTTCTGGAATGCCCACTGTGTACGCAAATGGCGAATACTTCAGCACTGAAGTGAATTCATTCACCATGCCCGGGATTGAAAATCGGAGCATCTGAGGGACTTCGATATTGATAAAGATTTGGAACCGCGTCATTCCCATCGCCTGTGCCGCGACGACCTCAGCCTGATCGATAGACGCTAAGGCGCCGCGAAACACTTCGGCGAGGTACGCGCCGGAAATTAGGCCCAGACTCAACGCCATCGCTACGAGCGGCAACACCTTTATCCCAATCGTTGGCAGGCCGAAATACACGATGAACAACATCACCAGAACGGGAACGCCGCGATAGACGTAAGTGTAGACAGCTAGCAACCCTCGCAGGCCAGGGAGCGGTGCCCGAGAAAGGCACGCTACCAGCAAACCTGTTGCCAGACCTGTTGCGCTGCAGGTGATCGTCACAACGACGGTGTAGATCAGGCCCCAGCTTAGCTGCCAGAGGATTTCTGTTAAGTGCATCTAGCGCAACATCTTTAGAATCAATTCATCCATTTATCAATAATGGCTTTAATTTTTTCTGGACCAAGCTCTTTCAAATACTTATCAAAGTCATCACGTCGTGGCGAACCTTTTGCAAAGGCAAACCCCAATTGATCAAAGCCCGAGAAAGAATAGGCACTCTGAAATGGTAATTTAAGCTTATGCACATAATTCGCGAGCACCGGCTCTTCGATGAATGCTAAATCAAGATTCCCATTTTGCAGGTCGGCAATTACCTCGCTATAAGACGGATAGAGCTTGACCTTGCTGAGACTGTAGTAACCGTTAGGTTCGAGTTCATTTTTAATCAGATCGCCGTAAGCCATTCCTCGGGGATAGCCCACTGAGTAGTCTTTAAGTTTGGCTAAATTGGGTATGTTGATGCCCCGGCTTTTTAAGCCCACCAAGTGCCACGCGTTGTCATAATAAGGTTGTGAAAAGTCCATCACCTCCTTACGCTTGTCAGTGATGGATATCGCAGAGAACGCGACATCCGCTTGTCCGCTGGATACAGCACCAAGCATACCTTGCCAGTCGTAGGCAGTAATCTTTAACGTACAGCCACGCGCTTTACAGTATCCTTCAAAGAGTTCTAAGTCCGCGCCTTTATTTACGCCATTTTCAGCAAATAACATGGGAGGGGATGCTGGCGATACGGCGACCTTAACAATCTTGCCGTCTTTTGAGTCAGAACATCCAGCAAGTGCCAGCAACATCAATCCTAACGCACTAACTTTTTTTAAGGTCGCAATCACAGTTCATTCTCCGTTACGCTATGTTCAGGTGGCTCGCGTTTTGCTGCTGGTTTTGTACGCAAGGTAGATTAACACCGAGCATTGCGCTGTAGCCCATCAACTCCACAAAATCTGAACATACAATCCATTTTTAGCTGTAAATGTCTACCGACACCATGGCACAACATATTCTGTACTCTTATCGGCGCTGTCCATACGCCATGCGTGCGCGTATGGCGCTTCGCACTGCCGGCATTCAAGTCGAGCAAATAGAGGTTAGTCTGCGCGACAAGCCGACAGCCCTGCTGGCCATCTCACCCAAAGGCACGGTACCCGTTCTTCAATGTAGCGATGGACGTGTGATTGACCAAAGTCTAGACATCATGCGCTGGGCGCTTGAGCAAAACGATCCAGACGGATGGCTCACGCTAGCAGGTCAAGAGGAACATCTAGAATTCATACGCGCTAACGATACCGAATTTAAATTCTGGCTTGATCGATATAAATACGCTGAACGCTTTCCCGAGTTCAGCCGTAGTCATTATCGCGGACAGGCCGAATATTTTATGTTGAGCAAACTGGAAGAAAAACTGTCGGTCAACGCTTTTCTGGGGGGCAAACGGGCATCACTCAGCGATGTCGCAATTTTTCCCTTCGTCCGTCAGTTCGCAGCCGTGGATGCGAACTGGTTTGCAGCGAGTCGGTGGGTTGGTGTCCGCACGTGGCTTTCATTCTGGACTGAAACCGAAACCTATAAGCAAATCATGCTCAAGACGACCGCTCAAGCACCGCATATTAGTAGTGAGGCGGAAGTTCGTTGATCTGATCGATCGAAAGCGTATTGCGTTCTTGTGGCAAATGTTGACGTAAGACGCGCAGCTCCTGTGCGAGAGCATCAATCTGCTGCTGCTGACGAAATACCGCTTTGTTTAATTGCTCAAGTAAATCGTCTGCGAGCACCACTTTGATTTCAAGCTCGTGAAGTCGATCAGACCGCTCATTAGAAGATGACATGGCACTCTCAAACGTATAGGCAACTTGGAGAGTTTAGCGCCAACGTCAACTACTCTCAAACACACAACGCTCGGCGCTTAACTGCTCCATGCAGTCCTCATGCGCCAGTTCACGTATCGCAGGCGCGCCCTAGCGCATGAGAGAAGACCAGGGATTACTGTGTCGAGGAGTAGAAATGAAGGCAGTGTCAGTCAGGCTTTCAAGAAACGCAATCAGATCCGATACTTCGTCATCACTCACATCGAATCCCTGCAGGAACTCGCTACGCAAGCGGTTGGGCTGACCATTTTCTGCCGACGCGCGTCCCGCACGAGCATAGTGATTGCGAATCACCCCAGCGAGAGTTTGAATTGAGCCATCATGCATGTAGGGCGCGGTCAGCGCGATGTTACGTAACGTCGGAGTTCGGAACTTTCCGCGATCTGCATCTAGACCAGTGATCTCGATGATGCCGGGATTCGACTTTGGGTAACTACCCGTTCCATCCACATCATACAAACCCGTGTTGTGGAACCCAAGCTCTGGAAATGGCATCCGACTATGTTGAACGTTGTCATTGAAGTTCAACCCACCATGACAGTGATAACACTCCATTTTCTCGCCAAAAAAGAGTGACTCGCCGCGCTTAGCTGATGCACTCAGCGCCTCTGGCTTTCCTTCATAGCGATACTGATCGAAAGCGCTACCAAAGGAGACGAGGCTGCGCTGAAACGCGGCTAACGCGCGCGTGACCGTCGCGAGCGAATACAGTGCCTCGTCCCCCTGCCTGGCTTCTTTAGGAAAAGCCTCGGTAAAAAGCGTCCGATAGCGTGGCTCTGCTTTCAATCGCTCGAAAAGTAGTTGCTCGCGCCCAGCCATCCCCATCTCAACGGGATGTTCACCAAAAATCGGGATCAACGCTTGGATTTCCAGGCTATTCAAATTTGGATTCATCCAGGTGAGCACTGGCAGATAGCCCACGTTCGCGAGCGACATCGCACTACGCCCACCTAAAACACCGTCAACACCTTCGGAACGCGCCTTGCCATCTGTAAATGCCTTTTCTTGTCGATGACAGGTCGCGCAAGACATCGATTGATCGACAGATAGCCGCTTGTCATAGAACAAATGTCGGCCGAGCTCTACTTTTGCCTGAGACATCGGATTATCCGGAGGCACAATGGGCTCTGGCGCCCAGTGGGGAAGATCCCACTGGAACATCGCCTCGTGCTGCGATGCAGTGCCAGGACTCCGCTCCCCTTGGGCGAAGACAGACCGCACGAGCGCACTCAGCGTCACGCAAGCGATCAAAATCACCCGCAGCACTCGTCGATCGCGCAGCAACACTGTCATCACCATGCCGTCACAATTACTTCACGCTAAAAAACCGCTGAGGTCCAGCGGCATGACTTTCGTATGAGAGTCCTAACGCGGTGATCACAGGAGGACAATCCGCATCTTTTAGAAAGCTCATACACCCCGGCGAAGTGCCAGGCGTGTTCACATCAACGTTAGCACCCGCCAGCACCGCACCAATATCCGCAACAACCGTTTGCTTACTCGCGTCAAATTGCGCAAAGCTTACCGTCACGCGATTTGGATTCGTACAGGCTGAGGGGGCTACCGTTTTTGAGGGGGAGGCGCACATTGTGCTACCTAGGTGCACTGAAAATCCTGAGGCTCCTGCAGCACCATGACCACCGCTATGGCCCAGGCCCTGCGCTCCACCATGCCCCTGCCCCGTCGCAGCACCAGCGCTCGCCATATCAACCTTCAAGAACTTATAGCCTCCCTGCCAAGTCCAAAACATTGCCGTACTGCTAAGCGGGGCAGGTGCTGTCGTAGGATCCACATGGTTTAGGTTGAAGGGGACGCCCAGCGTGAAGCGGATGCCCGTATATTTGCCACTCGGAACTGTTCCACGTACGGAGGTATTTGTTGCGACAGTGCCGTTGCGGCAGGGACCGGTGCCATTTTCGAAATCCAACAACGCAACATTCTCAACCTGCCACGTTTTATCTTGAGTCAAGACAAGGGGTGTTGCTCGGCCCTGTGCGTCCAGAAGTTCGACCTCACTGACAAAGAAACGAAAGTCGCTCGGCGTGATGGTTGATTTGGTCGTGCCTATATCTGTATAGCTCTGTCCGCAAGAAAACGTCTGGCCATTCACCTGCGCAGAAAACTTAAGTTCAATAGACTGCTGCGCTGGTACCGCGGACATCATCAGGACACCACTTAATCCCAATGCCAATGTCAGTTTTTTTACGTGCTTCATCGTTATTCCTTAATGTTGATGTTTCTTATCGCCGGGCTTCGGTTTTTGTACCCACACCACGACGTTGACCTTTCCTGCCCGCTCAAAGGTCAGTGTCATATCAAAGCGATCACCGACTTTTAAGGGGCGCTTTAAATGACGCAATAGCACTTGGTAACCTTCTTCTGCATCGTGTCTGAACACAATGGCTTGCTTGGGCGCAAGTTGAATCGACCTTACGTCAACCCAGGTAATTTCATGATCAACGGAATGCGTCTCCGTGCGAAATACAGCTTCCTGTGCGACACCGGTTTGAGCCGTCTGCAAGAAATCCGGTGTAGCGCCCGTGTTCTTCAACTCTCTGAAATACACGGCATACTCACCCGGTTTTTCTGGGTTTTCAACCGCGTAGGGATGATCGATCACGAGTGCGCCCACCTTATTGCCATGCGCGTGTGCGGAACCCAGAAACACAATGCAAGACAACAGGCACTCAAGCCAAATAATCAATCGTTTTAAACGCATTGTTCTCTCCAAACAAAGTCATCGAGCACAATCCAAAAGGAATATGTGCGAGTTCAGGCCGCCTCAACGGCGAACCTATGACGGCTTAGAGAGAAACGGGCGGGGCGCGCGGAGCGCTAGGAATCCAGCGAGCCTGAATATCGGGCGCCGAGGATGTTGTGTGAGGGAAAAAGTGCGACGATGAAGACGCTTGCACACCCAACAGGTGAACGGGCGGCGTATCGACTAAGTGAAAACTCCAGGCACAGACCGCGCAATCAGACTGGGCCCTAACACTCGAATGACCAGACGATTCTGAATCATTGGTATCGAGCTTGATGAATTTAGTGCCAGTCGTGGTGCAAATTTCTACTAAGAAATCTTGTCCGGACGACGCACTCAATACAACATGACTGAGAGCCGGCGCACATAGATTAAACAGCATCACCAGTAAGGCGATGCTGCTTAGAATACGTTTACGCACGTGCAAGAATGCATTCATGAGGAAATTATAGTTCAGGGTGCAAGGCTACTGCGGCTGAATCCCGATATCGCGTACCACTTTGCCCCAAATCTGAGTCTCGCGCCCGATAATTTCAAGAAACTCGGCGCTCGAGCCCCCCGCAGGCTCCGCTCCATCCGCCTGGATTTTCTCTCGTGCGGCTGGCTTTTTAAGGATGTCATTCACAACAAGATTTAATTTCTGGACGATATCATTGGGCATTCCTTTAGGACCAATCAAGCCGTACCAAAGTGTCGCTTCATAGCCAGGAAACCCACTTTCAGCAATCGTCGGCACGTTGGGGAGCGCCTGTATGCGATCAGGCGTTGTCACCGCCACTGCATTAATTTTTCCAGTTCGAACATGCGGCAGCGCACTGGCGGTTGCCGCAAAATATAGATCGACTTGATTCGCAATCAAATCCACTAAAGCATTCCCACCACCTTTGTAAGGAATGTGAGTCATCTTGATGTCGGCGCGCTGATTAAAAAGCTCGTTCGCCAAGTGAATGACGCTGCCCTGCCCAGATGACGCAAAGTTAATCGCGCCAGGGGCTTTCTTTGCTGCCGCAATGAGTTCAGGGACTGTCTTGATTCCGCTCTTGGTTGACGTGACCGCCAACATGGGGCCCGCACTGACTCGTACAACCGGAGTGATATCTTTGAGCGGATCAAACTTAAGCTTGTAGAGACTTGGATTCACCGTATAGCTCGACGAAATCAGAGTCAAGGTGTAGCCGTCCGGCGCGGCAGCAAGCCCCGCCTCGACACCAATCAATCCCCCCGCTCCCGTTCGATTCTCGACCACCACAGGCTGACCCAAGACCTCAGCCATTTCTTTGGCCATATAACGCGCCAAGACATCCGCACCACCACCCGCCACAAAGGTCACGATGATGCGGATCGGTTTGTCTGGATAATTAGCGTGCGCAATGGGACTAACAATCAGTGCTGTCGCCAACAAACAAGCCTTTAACCAACTCACAATATTTTTCATTGGAATCTTGTCTCCGCTAACCACCTGAAAGCGACTAATTTTTTAGGATCATGGCTTTGATTTGATCAAGCGTGACATAACCTTTCTTGTCGACATCGATTTTGCTGAACCCTGAAGCAATACGTGGCATCCCGGCTTTGGCTTCTTCTAGCGTCAACTTGCCATCCGTATTTTTATCCGCTGCAGCGAAACGCTCTTCTGCCTGTTTGATTTCGCTGGCCTGGCTGGCGGTCATTGTCTGGGCGACGCAAACAGTGCTCAGTGAAATCCCCATCAGGGCGACTAGACTAACTAATGTAAGACGAATATTCACAAGAACTCCAGGTGACGAGGTGACAAAATTTGACTGTAGCACTAGTTAACCGCGATACGTCTTTCAACCTCTCGCCAAACCTGCACTCAAGTTTTTTGAGCCATAGATGCAGGTATATTAGGAAACGAGACAAAAATATGTCAAACCCTCTTCCTCAATTCACACTGGGCCACTGACCAAGATGAAAATCACAAAAATTGAACCTTTGCATATCGGGCAATTCATGTTTGCCCGTATCAGCACCGACGCGGGTATTACGGGATTCGGTGAAGCCGGCACCTGGGGACATATCGAAGCAGCTGGGATTTGTATCAAGCGCTTTGCAGAATACCTGGAAGGTAAAGACCCCTTCCCGATTGAACACCACTGGAACGTCATGCACCGTTTTAGTTACTTTCAGGGCATGGCAGAAAACGCAGCGATATCCGCGATTGATATGGCCTTATGGGACATCAAGGGCAAAGCGCTCGGCGTGCCAATTTTCGAATTGCTAGGCGGTGCGGCACGGACCAAAGCGCGCATTTACGGCCATATTTATGAAAACACGATCGAGAAAATGTTGGTCGAATGTGAAGTAAAGATGAACGCAGGCTTTACGGCCTTCGGTCACCTCAACCCCTTTCTTGATGAAGGTAATGACAAGGTCTACTTTAAGACTCACATCAAGAAGATGCGTGATGCAATCGACAACACTGAGCGCATGCGTGCCGTAGTCGGTGATCGCGTCGATCTCCTCATCGAAATTCATCGGCGTTTGACCCCCGCAGAAGCGATTGTCTTCGCGCGAGGTATTGAGCATACGCATCCCATGTTCATCGAAGATCCGATCCGTCCAGAGAGCAACGACGCCATGGCGCGGGTCGCCGAGAAAATTAACATCCCCATTGCAACGGGCGAACGCTTTTCAACAATCTATGAATTCCAAGCGCTCATGGCGCGTGGCGGTGTGGAGTATGCACGCGTCGATCTGTGTTTATGTGGAGGCATTACGGGGGCTAAAAAAGTGGCTGCAATCGCCGAAGCGTTTCAAGTGCAAATCGTGCCGCACAATCCGCTCTCACCCATCGGCCTTGCCGCTTGCTTGCAGCTTGCTGCGGCTATTCCAAACTTTGCCATTCAAGAATATGCGACTGGCTTCGAGGCCGGCACCTTCGAATCGCGTCCTGAGCATCTTGGCAGTAACATTGTCGATAAGGTGCCTCTGCCGAAAGATGGCTTTGTCGATATTCCGACCGGCCCAGGTTTAGGGATGAATCTGTTACCTGACGCACAGAAAATCCGTCCGCCACTCTTAAAGCCTATCTCGATGCGCCCCCACTTTGATGGGTTTATTGTCGATCAGTAATTTGACTCATCAGTGATTAGACAAAGACGAAAAAATACCCGCCAACGCGGGTATTTTTTCTATAGCACTTCAGGATGAGACCAAACGTTGACACTAATTAGATAAACATACTCCGCCAGACTTTCCATAACCCGACGGACAGCTACCGCTTCCACCATAGTAGGCATAACATGCGTTGCTATTAGCGACGCAAACGCGCCCGCTCTGGCTGTAGTTACTCGGGCAACTTTGGCCTGAGGGCACTACGAATGCGTAACGTGCACTCGAGTTAGGGGCGCAGGTCGTTCCGCTCTGACCGTAATTGCTAGGACAACTCTGGCCCGACGGCGCAACGAAAGGCTGGGCGCGCGGGGCAGGATTTTTGCAGGACGCCTGTGCACCAAAAGATATGAGCAAGCTTACGCACGCTAGTAATACTTTTTTCATTTTGATCCTCGTTGTTTAGAGTACCGCTCCACTTAAAAGCTTCGACTTTAACTCCTGGTATTCGGCATCGCTAATCGCGCCGCTATCGAACAGTGCTTTAGCCTTTTGGAGTTTTTCAAATATTCCATCGCTATTTGATGACCGGTTATTGTCGGTATTGCCCATGCTGACTACTGTCGCGCCGCTTGCGGCACGACGTTCTTCTAAATCACGAATTCTATTTTTCTCCTCCCACTCTTGCTCTTTACCCTGAGCGAATGAATAGATATCAGTCGCTACAGCGGTAGGCACGCCATCAATCACGATTGGGCGAGCCCCGGCTTTGGTCAGGAACACCAACTTGGATCCAGCGAGCGCTGGGATGGTGTTTTCAGAAAGCTGCGCATCCTTTAGATCTTTCCATTGGTAGTCCTTCATGTTGAAGCCACCGAGAATGGAGCGCCGAATTTGAATCAGACGACTGCTGGTGATGGCGATCAATTCACGTCGCGTAAACAGTGCATATACGCGCATTTGGATACCGGTCGTCACAACGGTCTCTCCTTTAATGAGCGCACCCTCTAATTTGGTTTGCGCCTTTTTTGCACGCGCGGGGCTCCCAGCAAAAACCATCCAGCAATAGAACGCAAAGAATATGATAGCGGCACCAAATGCTTCCAGACCCAGAGCCAAAGATGCCACCAAAAATAGCATCCAAGAAAAAATAAATGAAAAGATTTTTATAAGACCAATCACGCAATACTCCTGAGGAGTTGATTAAACGGCGCCCCGCGTCGCAGCCATTATCGCTCCAATGTCGCCCAAAAACGTTACGACGTCGCAATCACGGCGTCTAGCGCTACCGCACCAGATTCCATGACCAGCACGGGATTGACGTCCATACTCGTGATCTGTGGATACTGCACTGCCAACTCTGAAATACGACATAGTGCATCAATCAGTGCTTCGCGATCATATTGTGGCCCACCACGAAACCCATCAAGCAAGACCGAGCCTTTCACCGAAGCCACCAGTTTTGCCGCCGACGCGCGGTCCAAGGGCGCAGACGCCATCGCGACATCCTTGTAGAGCTCAACCATCACTCCACCCATCCCGAACATGACCATCGGGCCAAAGACTGGGTCGCGATTCACACCGATCAAGATCTCAACGCCGCGCGTCAACATCGTGGCGACCAAGACGCCGTCGATCTGCGCGCGTGGATAAGCCGCCTGTGCCCTTTGCAGGAGCAAACCAAACGCATCGCGCAACGCAGACTCGGTCTGAATATTTAAAACAACGCCACCGATTTCCGTTTTGTGCGCAATATCGGGGGAAGCGATCTTCGCCACCACCGGATAACCTATCGACGCTGCCACCGCTACAGCGCGCTCAACCGACGCGCATACCTCTTCGCGTGTGATGCTTACACCATGCTGCTGTAGAAAGGATTTTGCCTGCGCCTCACTCGCCACGGGTGCCGAAAGCTCTTTTGTCAGGGATAAAGGCAATACCTGTCGCAAACTTTCGCCTCTTCGCCCGATTTCTCGCATGGCCGCGAGCGCCGCGATTGCGCGTGTCGGATCCTCAAATACGGGGATGCCCACCTGCTCGAGCGCTCGACGCACGCCCGTCTCGCTCGGCATAATCACCATGATCATGCGAGCGGGGTTTTTTGTCTTCAACTCAATCAGTGCTGCCTGCGTATTTTTAAATACCTCGGGCGCCAGCGCATTATTCGCTAAATACAACAAGAGCGCGTCACCAGCGGTATGTCGCAAAATGCAATCCCCAACCTGAACCGTTGCCGCATGGTTGGTCGCAACCTGTGCAGTCGTATCGTAAGGATTACGCCCTGTACCATAAGGCAAGATTTCCGCAAGCTCACTTAACAAGGGTTGGCTAAAGGGTATCAAGTCCAGCCCAAAGCGCGCGGCATCGTCCGCCATCAACACGCCAATTCCACCGGAAACTGTCACGAGCGAAACACGATCATTGATAGAAACACCAGAGGTCGCAATCAGGTACGCGATATCAATCATCTCTTCAATTGAGCGCGCTCGCCATGCACCGGCCTCACTAAAAATCGTGTCGTATACGCGGTCATCCCCCGCAAGTGAACCCGTATGCGTCGCTGCCGCAACAGAGCCAACCTCAGACGCACCCACCTTCATGATGACAACCGCTTTGCCAGCTTGCGTCGCCTTACGAATCGCTTGTCGCAGCAGATCACCATTTTTACAACTTTCAAGGGATGCGCAAATGACTTTAGTACTTGAATCCTCAGCAAGGTAATCAATACACAGCGCGACGTCTACATCGGCTTCATTGCCGGTCGCCAGAGCGCGGCTCATCCCCACACCGCGCAAGTCGGCCATCACATACGCACACGACCCAAATGCACCGCTTTGCGTCACAAACGCCACCTGCCCTGCTGCGGGCGCCACACCTCGTGCGAACGAACTTGAAAAGGTACAAAACACACCATTGGCAGGGCTCAGCGCACCGAGAGAGTTTGGTCCGATCATTCGCATGCCCGCTTCACGGGCAATTGCTAACAATCGATCTTGTGCGACACGTCCCTCCGGCCCCATCTCCCCAAATCCAGAGCTCAACACCAGTAAGATTTTGACGCCCTTCTTGGCGCAGTCGCGTATCGCTGCCTCAACGTGCTGAGACGGAACGATAATGATTGCTTGATCGACAGGTTCGGGAATCGCGCTCACTGACGGAAACGCTTGAAGGCCTTGAATTTCTGGAGAACTTGGATTAACCGGGAAGATCTTTCCCTTAAAGCCATACGTCTTTAGAAAGTGAATCGTACGTCCGCTTAGTTTATTGCGATCGCTCGACGCACCAATCACAGCAACCGAACTCGGATTAAACAGCAGCGCTAAATCATGCATATTGCTCAGCTTCTCGCGTAAAGTTAGATAAAAGTTCGCGATGATACTGCCCATCACCAAACTCAAGATTAGCCATCAGAATTCGTTTGTTCAGTCTCGTCGCCCAAAGCTCCTCTGTCATGCCCATGCCGCCATGCGTCTGAATCACCATGTGCGCAACAATTGGCCCAACCTGAGAGAGATAAAGCTTCAGTAGTGAAATATCACGATCGATTGGCGCCATTCCGCTTCGCGTCGATTCCGCTTGTGCCGCAACGAACGCGCGGAAGCATTCGTATCTCACGTAAGCGTCCGCCACATAATGACGCAACACTTGAAAACTTGAGAGTGTCACACCAAACTGTTTACGCTCAGACAAATAGCGGATCGTCTGCTCCAAGACGGAGCCCATTGACGCCACGGCCTCCACGCAAACAAACAACGTACCCATTGCATTCGTGCGGTCGAGCGCTTCACCCAGAGCGGGGCCCTGCGCAAGAACCTGTGCGTCCGATACAGATAGTCCTGCAAATTTCAACCTGACGGTATGCCGTCCATCGATTCGCATTTCGCGCGCAAACTTGACTTGATCTGATCCTGCAGGAACCAAGAGCAGTAGCGGGCTCGTGACTTCTGGCGACACCCCATCGCAGGCGATCAAATAGTGCGTAGCGGCCGGCACCTCTTCCACCCCCGCTACTCCACCATTGATTTGCCACCCTCCAGCACTCGGCTGCGCGAACAAGCTTGTCTGCTCGTCTAGCTGTTTGCAATAAGGATCTAGCGAACGCCAAACCGGCTGAATGCGGACCGTACCGTCAGCCATCCCTGCTAACAGCGACTCTTTTCCCGCAAACTGCAGGCTAGACAGCAGCACTGCGGGCAATCCCATCCCCGAGCTAACGGGCAAAGGCAATGCGTAGTGGGAAGCCCCTTCTAGTAAAGAACAAAAATCAGTGACGGCACCCCCCAGCCCACCGAACGCTTCGGGTATCAGGCACGCAGCCCAACCGAGCTCAAGTGCCTCGTTCCACTTCGCACGACGCAGATCAACCCGCTCAGACGGTTCTGCGGCAGCAACAGCATCCGAGTCCGCATCTTTTGCAAAAACGAGTGCGGCATCGCGGAACTCAGATTCAAAAATTGGCTTAACGATAAATGTCATGATGCTTAATGTCCAAACAATTCGCGAGCAACCATGTTTTTCTGCACTTCGTCACTCCCGCCGTAAATCGTACGAACGCGAGAATAAAAGTAGTTCTGAATCCAAAGCGTCGCTTGCTCATTCTCATCAAACCCTGAGCCCTCTTGCAGCGGCATCCGAGCAGCAAACTCTGGGCCAACAACCTCTGCACCGATTTCAGTGATCGTCTGATATAAGCGCGAGCTTGTGACCTTTAGCACCGAAGGCTGAGTCGTGATCGGTGTCTTACTCATTACCGCTTCGATGGCCTCAAGACCGAGCTCGCGAATGCCGCGCAATTCTGCCTCGACATTTAGCAGGCGTAACTCGAGCGCTGCTCGTCGTGCTCGATGCTTGGGTTGGGCAAGCTTCTCGGCAATTAAATGGCGGGTACGACTGAGATATTGAAACAGTGGCGCAGTGTTAGCGGAATTCAAACGCTCACGCGCCAACAAAAACTTGCCATACTTCCATCCACTTCCGACGTCGCCGATACAATCAGATAATGGCACTTCGACATTATCCAGAAACACTTCATTCACATGCAGCCAACCATCAATCGTACGAATCGGTCGTACCGTAATGCCTCGGGCCTTGAGTGGAATAATCAACAGACTAATGCCGTCTTGTTTGCGAGCCTCTTCCGATGTACGAACCAACGTGTACATCAGGTCTGATTCCTGAGCGTGTGAGGTCCAGGTCTTTTGTCCGTTGACAATGATGGTGTCGCCACGAATCTCACCGCGCGTTTTGAGAGACGCAAGATCCGAGCCTGCATTGGGTTCAGAATAGCCCTGGCACCACCAGTCTGATCCGTCTAAGATTCCGGGCAAATAGCGGCTCTTCTGCTCAGGGCTCCCAAACTCAATTAAGACAGGACCAATATGCCGAAGTCCGTGGTGATATTGAGCGGGGCAATCGTTCTCTGCTAGGACCTCACCATAAATCGCCTGTTGTTTCGGGTTCCAGCCAGTCCCCCCCAACTCCTTGGGCCAGTTTGGCGCACCCCAACCATGTTGATGCAATATTTTTTGCCAGCGACTCCAAGGCTCTCGCGATAGCTTGCGATTTTCAGCGACAAGCTTCCGAATGTCTTGTGGACAATTTTTTTGAACAAACGCCTCAACTTCATTTCGGAACGCTTGATAGTCAATCTGCTCACTCATTTCACGACCTTTCGCTCAACTTCACTGTGAATCAACGGCCTTTATAGACGGGTTTACGTTTTTCTTTAAAGGCCTTGAGTGCTTCGGCCGTATCTTCGGTTTTTCCAAGCGCAACGGTCATGTTCTGCTCGAATCGATAGCCTTCGCGACGCGGCATCACGGCCGTCACTTGCGCGGCTTGTTTTGCGTAGCTCAATGCGATCGGTGCTTTGCTTGCGATATCCGTCGCGATTTCCATGACATACGGCATCAATTCGTCAGGCGGTAAACTTGCTTCGATTAAACCTAGGCGGTACATCTCATCGGCCGTGACCTTCATGCCTGTAAAGAACATTCTGCGCGCCCGCGACTTTCCAAACACGCTTTGAAGCATCGCAGTGCCGCCAGCCAGTCCAACGTTGATTTCGGGCATTGAGAAGAATGCTGTGTTGGACGCTACCCAAATATCGCAACTATTCATCAGACCAAAACCCGCACCCATCGCTGGGCCATTGACCGCAGCGATCACAGGCTTGCTACATTCGATGATTGAGTTACTGGCTTCGCGTACCAATCGATTGTGCTTCCAGTACGCCCCAGGCGTTGCGCCAAGATTGGGGCGCTCATTTAAGTCAGCACCCGCACAAAATATCTTGCCTTTACCTGTGACGATCGCGCACTTCACGTCATCGTTATCATTGAAACTATCAAACACCTGGATGAGCTCACCGCGCATCTGTGCATTTTGAGCATTATGCGGCGGTCGATTGAGCGTAACCGTTGCGATGCCATCCGCAATCCTAAGTTCTAGTGTTTCTAATTCCATTTTTTTCTCATTTTAATTTCGTCAGTATCTGATAACTATTCAACTTGAATGCCAGCGCCTTCGGTTTTTATTAGTCGGCGCAGTCGCACCTCTTCTGCATCCAGAAACTTTTTGTATTCCTGTTGCTTGAGGTTGGCATACGTCAAACCGGTTTTTTCGATCGCCGAGATGACTGTGGGATCTTTCAACGCAAGTTCGATGCCTGCAATGATGGTGTTCTGTATGTCACCGAAGGTTCCGGTTGGCACGAAGAAGCCGAACCAGCTACCGAACACAAGATCAATACCTAGCTCTCTAAAGGTCGGCACTTCCATTGCCGCGGGATGCCGTTGCGCTGTCGCGATCGCGATCGCACTTAGCTGCCCCGCTCGCACACGCGGCATAGCCGACGGTCCATCAAATATCCCCATAATTTGTCCGCCCAGCAAATCATTCATCGCGGGGCCTGTTCCTTTGTAGGGAATATGGGTCATCTTGACTCCCGTCTCCATCGCAAAGAGCTCAGCAGCGATATGGGGGCTCGACGCATTACCTGAGGAGCCAAACGTTAAAGCCCCTGGTTTACTTTTACCTAGCGCGACGATGTCGTTCATCGTCTTAACGGGCAAGTTCGGATTAATCACCAACATGTTTGCCGAGGTACCGAGCAAATACAAAGGGCTCAAGGCCTTAACGTCATAGGGTAGTGATTTTTTTAGCACCGGATTTGAGGTATAGCCATAGCTAGTGAGCAGTAAGGTATATCCATCCGCAGACGCGCGACTCACGAGTTGGGTTCCAATGACCGTACCACCGCCAGGCTTGTTGTCGACCACGACAGGCTGTCCCCAAATTTGGGATAGGCGTTGTGCTAATGCACGACCGTACACATCGGTCACCCCACCTGGCGGATACGGGACCACAATCGTGACCTGCCGTTCAGGGTATCTCGCGAGAGTCGGCACCGCCCAAAGGGAGGTCGCTACAAACCACATAGCCAGTACAAATTTGAACGCTTTAGTTGTTGTCATCGATGCTCACCTCTAGAATTTATTGCTTGCCAATATTGGCTTGTTCAATCACGCGCTTCCATTTCGCAGACTCTGACTTGATCACAGCATCCATTTGCTCTGGCGTTCCGCCTTTGACAGTCAAGCCATTGGCCATTAACCGCTCGCGCACGACGGGATCCTGTAGCACCGCATTCAACTCTTTGTTAAGCCTATCAATGATGGCGCGAGGTGTCCCTGCGGGTGCGGTAATGTAGTTAACAGGAAAAGCCTGATAGCCCTTGAGCGTATCGCCAATCGTTGGCAACTCTGGTATCGCGGGTGTTCTCTCTTGGGTCGATACGGCTAGGGCTTTAATCCGCCCGGCTTTGATGTGAGACTGATATACCGACAGTGAGTCGATACTCATTTGCACCCCTCCACCCAGAACCTCTGACACCGCAGCGCCCGAGCCTTTGTACGGAATATGCACGATATCTAATTTCGCCATGCTCTTAAACAGTTCACCCGCCAGATGACTTGATGAACCGATCCCCGAGCTTGCGAAGTTGATTTTTCCTGGATTTGCTTTGATGTAAGTAATGAGTTCCGCCACGTTATTGACGGGCAACTTGTTATTGACCACAAGTACATTCGCACCAGAAATCAATTCAACAACCGGTGAAAATCCATTGAAGGCATCGTACGTTAACTTTTCCATCAAGTAAGGATTTGTCATTTGCTGGCCAGGTGTCGCAAAGAGCAAGGTGTATCCGTCTTTTGGCGCAGCCGCAACATAAGCTGCTGCAATGGTCCCCCCGGCACCCGGGCGGTAGTCGATGACAACGGGTTGCCCTAACCGCTTGGCTAGAGGCTCGCTGATAATGCGAGCGGTGTTATCTGCCCCTCCACCGGGAGCGAACGGCAAAACGATCTTAACGACAGTATTGGGATAGTTTTGCGCGAACGTGCTTGCGCAACAGCTCAGTGCCGCCACAAGTGTGGCGACCAAGGATCTAATGTGTGACATGTGTTGTCTCCCGGGACAGAGTGCTTAGGGTTTGTAATGAAGCACATCATAAGCAATCTGCGGGCGTGGCAACAAACAAATTCAAGATGTGGACAATGAAACGCTTACACACCGAGCTGCTGCAATGCACCAATTTTTTAGGCCAGGCAGCAACAACACCTTAGCTTGGGGCAAGCTCGCCCAATTTCAGCTGGAGATAAACGAGGTCTAACCATTTGCCGAACTTCGTGCCGACCTCGGGCATCAGGCCTGTTTGTACAAACCCGAGGTTTACATGCATTGCGATCGATCCCTGATTGCCCGCCTCGATCGCTGCCACCATCACATGCTTGTTCAATTTCTGGGCGCGCTCGATCAGCGCGAGCATCAAGTGACGCCCTAAACCTTTTCCGCGTTGATCATGCTTGATGTATACCGAGTGCTCCACCGTGTGTCGGTAACCATCAAACGCACGCCAATCGCCAAAGCTTGCATAGCCAAACACACTGTCTAAATCATCAACGGCCACCAGCACGGGATAACCTTTGCTCTGGCGATCTGCTAGCCAAGCACGGCGATTCGTCTCATCAACAAGCGTTTCGTTCCAGATCGCTGTCGTGTTTTGTACCGCATCGTTATAGATGGTCATGATACCGAAGGCATCATCGATGGTCGCATCACGAATATGCATGCCTTTCCCCGCATTGGATTATCGGATATGAGTCGGAGTAAATCGCTCTGTAATCCTCGGTATATTAAACCCAGCGTAACCATCTCAACCTCACCCTATGTTGCAAATAAAAACATATTTCATATTTTTCAAAGCACTAGGAATAACGTAGAATTCAGTCTGTCTCGTACGTAGCGGGAGAGCACACAGGCCTCATAAGCACTGCTGTCGCCGAAGGAGCAACCGCCCCGGAAACTCTCAGGCAAAAAGAACCGCTACGTCTTTGACACTCTGAAGAGTTGCTGAACCGCACAGGTCAGCACACCGAAGGAGCAAGCTTCACTCAAGAACCGCTCTTGAGGCTGCGAATCTCTCAGGTCCTGCACAGAGGGGGCGCACACTTGAATCGCAAGTGCGCTCACCTTTATTCGTGCGCAAGGACTCCCCTCATGTTTAAAAGAATTGCTGTCATCGGTGGCGGTATCGCTGGCGTCACCACAGCCTATGCGCTCGTCAAGCGCGGTTTTCACGTCACGCTGTTTGAAAAACACCGCTATGCAGCGATGGAGACTTCGTTTGCCAATGGCGGTCAGCTGTCTGCATCGAATGCAGAGGTCTGGAACCACTGGTCCACGATTTTAAAAGGGCTTAAATGGATGTTGACACGCAGCGCCCCGCTGCTCGTCAACCCGAAACCAAGCTGGCATAAATTAAGTTGGTTCGCTGAATTCTTATCTGCCATTCCGAGCTACAGAGCCAACACCATCAAGACAACGCAGCTAGCCATTGCCGCACGTGAATATCTTTTTGAATGGGCCGCTCAAGAAAACATATGTTTCGATCATCAAACAAAAGGGATCTTGCACATCTATCGCGACAAGCACGGCTTTGATCATGCGCAAACGGTAAGCGAACTGCTCAGGCAAGGCGGGCTCAACCGACGGGCCGTCACTCCCGAAGAGATGCGTGCAATCGAACCCACTCTTGCCGGCAAGTACTACGGGGGATTTTTTACCGAAGACGACTCAACCGGTGACATCCACAAGTTCACAACCGCGCTCTCTGAGTCTATCGAGCGCTTGGGAGTTGTTTGCAACTACGGTCACGAGGTCTCACGCGTGAGGCCGTCGGGTGCAAGCAAGCTAGTCAGCTCGCTGACAGACCGAGGCCAAGAAACAGATCGCTTTGATGCGGTGGTCGTGTGCGGCGGCACAGCAAGCCGTGCCCTGGGCGCACAGCTTGGTGATCGCATCAATATCTACCCAGTAAAAGGCTATTCCATCACAGTCAATTTGGACGATTTACACAGTCAGTCTGGCGCGCCGCAAGTCAGCCTGCTGGATGACGAGACCAAGCTTGTGACCAGTCGCCTAGGCACAGACCGGTTCCGCGTCGCAGGGACTGCCGAATTCAACGGCTATAACCGCGACATTCGCGCCGATCGCATTGCGCCGCTCGTTAAGTGGGTGAATCAATGTTTCCCGCAGATCAACACAAGGCATGTCATCCCCTGGGCGGGGCTGCGTCCAATGTTGCCAAACATGCTTCCCAGAGTAGGGCCAGGTAAACACCCCGGTGTGTTTTACAACACAGGCCATGGTCACTTGGGATGGACGCTATCAGCCATCACCGCGGAGGCCGTTGCCACATGCGTTGTACAAGCTAAAGACTGAGTCGAGCAAATCTTACTGCTGAACAATACCTGCCTTCTCAATCGTTTCAGCGTATTTTTTTCTGAGGTCCCGGAGCATGACTTGCACCTCCGGGACCGTATTAATAGAGACACTAAACCCCAAGGCTTCGATTTGTTTAATGTTGGCAGGGTCGCGCATGATTTGCGTTACATCTTTATTGATCTTCTCAAGAACCGCTTGAGGCGTCCCCTTCGGAGCGAGAAGTCCTTGCCAGCTCTCAATGTTGACGTCCGTGTAGCCAGACTCCGCCATGGTCGGCACCTCTGGAAATACAGGGGACCGATAGTTTGTGGTGACGGCTAAGGCGCGTAACTTACCGGCTTTGATTTGTTCGCTCACTGCCGCCAATGTAATGACCGTCGCATTAACGTGCCCAGCCATGGTGTCGAGCGCAGCGGGCGCGCCGCCCTTGTAGGGAATGTAACAAAGCCCGGATTCGACACCAGCACTTGCGGATTCAACACGCAGTCGCATCACACCCGTTAGATCGTCAGACGTATAGGGCGGATTTTTAATAAGAATCGTATTTAATACGATGGCATCGCTATGTAAAACCAGGGTGTAGCCATCAGGCTTAGCCCTCGCAACGTGCGCCGCACCGATTGCACCACCGGCACCCGTAATGTTTTCAACGATGACCGTCTGGCCCCATGCGGTACCGAGCTTCTCAGCAATCAGGCGTGCGATTTTGTCTGTGCTGCCACCCGCCGAGACAGGAACAACGATCCGTACAGAACGCTGGGGGTAGGATTCTGTTTGCGCCACTGCGGCGCCGCAAACACCGACCGACAACAAACAAGCAAACAATACGCTGCGGGCTTTGTTTTAAAAAAGGCTGCTCAACATGACCCCTCCTGGGAGTTCAATGATGTCCACTAGAATGATCTTCTAAAACACATATCGCTTGCCCACCGCAGTTGGCGCTAAGACTTTATCCCCAAAAACATTCGACATCGCAGCAATCGCCCTCCAGCCCGTGCAATGACCGGCACCGATTAACTTCAAGCCAAATTGTTTTAGACCCTCAACCGTTTCGGGAATGATCGCTTCGTTTGCCCCCGACAAATGAAAGCCACCGAAGACGGCATGAATCGGGGTATCAGGAAAGCGGTCTCTCGCATCATGCAGTACGTTAATGATACCGGCATGCGAGCATGCAGAGAAAATAACAAGCCCTTTGTCCTTGACGTTGACACCCAACCACCGCTCATCGACGAGCATTTCGTCCTTCTCCCAATGCCCATCTGCATTTTTACGTACTTGACCCGGGAGTCCCCGCTCGAAGGTGGTACGGCGGGGAATCTCGCCGCTTACCGCGAACATATTATCGAGCAGCGATACCGGCTCGCGATGCAAGGAAACCTCAGCGCCGGCTGCGGTGAGCTGCTCGACACTCGGGACATCGATCATTTCGCGGTACTTGCCATTAGGCAAAGTCGCTGCGCGTTTATGAAACATGTCTGGGTGTCCGTAAAACGGTATGGTCTTGCTCCCATTTCGCTGTCGAATGGAATTAAGCGCTAACAATAGGGCACCCGCATGATCCCAGTGCCCATGGGACAGCACGACCGACTGCACCTTACCGAGATCGACACCCAAACGACTAACGTTTCGCTCAAAGGCATACTCCTCAGGCCCTGTGTCAAACAAGACTGTTCGCTCTGTATCGCCTTTGCGAGCAGTGATCAAACAAGATAAGCCATGCGCAGCACAACAAAGACAGAGGCCTGCCATCATTTGTCCGCCCCGGCTAAACAGGCCCATCGCTTCACTGGTCACACCGGCAGGTGTGCTTGAGAGCATATCTGTCGTATTGTCCACGAGGATATGTATGTCTAGCGCATCCACAGTATCCAGCATCATGTCGAAACCCCACTTGTATTGAGTGAGTGTCTTTTTTAACGCAGATTTCCTAGCTTGAGGACATGTTTTGATGCGCAATGCAGCGATGAGTTTTTTGGGGCAAAAAAAATGACTTACTCGCTGAAGTAAGCCACTGTTTTACTTGGTGGGTCGGGCGAGACTCGAACTCGCGACCAACGGATTAAAAGTCCGCTGCTCTAACCAACTGAGCTACCGACCCCAAGCCATACATTATGACTTTTTCATTATTAGCTGTCAAACTGAGGCTTGATCAGCCAATAGTGCCTCGAACTTGGTCCCGAGCGCCAGCAGTTTGCTGTCGGCACCCAGAGCACCAACGAACTGCACACCTAGCGGCAACCCCGCATCGCCCCGACCAAAGGGCAGCGTAATACAAGGCACGCCAAGCGTTGTCCAAACCCGATTGAAGGTCGACAGTCCCGTGCCGGTTGATTTAAGGGGTGCCTGTCCGGGAGCACCCAGAGTTAAGACCGCATCAACACCCAACATGGCTTTTGCAAACAATGCTTTGCACTTCTCAACGTGAAGCAGTTCTTTTTTGAACTGTTCATCCGTAATCAGCAAACCCGTTTCAATCAATTTAACGGTCGAGGCACCTAAATCCGCTGCCTTATTACGGTAGACCGTCTCGTACGAACGTGCGGCATCGTAAGCCATGATGAGGCGATTGGACTGGCCAAGGGCCAGAAAGTCCTTCTCGGGCAAGTCGATATCAACGATTTGCACACCAGCGGCTTTCAATACATCTCGCGCACGCTCGAGCGCGCGCAGCGCATCGGGATCGGCTTCTGGTGCTTCAGGCGAGGGGTACCAAGCGACACGAGGCGTTGCAGGCGCTTGAACAACGTCGTAATTTTCAAGCAACACGGACGACAGCAAGCAAATGTCGGTCATTGAGCGCGCCATCAAGCCAATCGTGTCCATCGTGACAGACAATGGCCCAACGCCTTCCAGCGAAACCTTGCCGTGTGTTGGCTTAAAACCAACGATGCCGCAAAACGCAGCAGGACGAATCGTTGAACCACCCGTTTGGGAACCCAATGCCATCGTCACCATCTCGTCAGCAACGGCTGCTGCCGATCCACTCGAGGACCCGCCCGGTGTTCGGTCAACGTTGTGGGGATTGGTCGTGGGCCCAGCATGTTGATGCGCAAACTCTGTTGTCACCGTCTTGCCCATAATCAGAGCGCCTGCCGCACGCAATTTCGCGACGGCAGAGGCGTCTCGCTGGGGTCGGTGATTTGCGAAGGCTGCCGAGCCATAGGTCGTCGGCATGTCGCTTGTATCGAAGATGTCCTTTACGCCAACGGTGATTCCCGCCAACGGCAAATGGGCCGTATCTTTGGGCAACGCTGCAAGTTCGTCACGAACCTGCTGAGGATCATGCCAGGACCAAGCACGAACCAGCGGCTCGCGCGCAGCAATCCGAGCAAGCTGAGCTTCTAAAAGCTGCGAACGGGTGGGGGCGACCACTTATCGTGCTCGCGAGATGCGCACTTCGGCGCCGCGTCGCTTCACTTCCAATCCCTCAGAGGGAAGGATACGCAGGCCCTCAAGGCCTTTGATGTAACTCGAGCCTTGCATCTGCATGACACGGATCTTGTTGCGCATGACAACGGGGTTGTGCACGGGCATACCAAACATCCAGACCTCGTCGAGTATGCGTGCTGAATTAAATTCACCGGTGTGATTGGCGGTCGGGCCTAAGCAGAGCATGTGTCCTTCACGACCAAAGACAGGCAAGGCGTCTAGCTCACAGGAGACCGTCCACGTTGTACCGCCCTCATAGCGCCAGCCCGTGTTCAGATCCCACCACGCGTCGCCTTGAGGCAAATACACTTGGATTTCCTTACCTGGCTTCATCGCTGGCGCAACCAACACGGCTGGGCCAAGCATGTATTGCGTATCCCAGCGCTGGGCTTCGGCATCTGCTGGAAACGATAATGCCATCGAGCGCTGTACCGGCAAGCCCGTACGCGCTGCGTCTTCAATCGCACCCAGAACATAAGGAATCAAACGGTAACGCCATTGCAGCCAAGACTGCACATGCGCGCGTGTTGCTTCATCAAACGCGGTAGGTAATAAATTTGGGTGTGCTTGAAAGGCCAGGTTGCCAGAGAACACCGCCATCCCAAGCCAACGCAGATACAACTCAGGCGTCATGTCTTCTGTTGGCATCGCCGCATTGCCGAGGGCGTGCATTTGCACAGGCAAGCCACTTGCGCCAATCGATAAAGCGGTGCGCAATGTGTGCTGCAAGCCGCTCCAAGTATTGGGCACACGAGGCGCGCTTTGCCATAACAAACGCTGCGCCCCAGCAAACAGATCAGAACTGAACACCACACCTTCTGGCGGCACCTTATGTCCGGCCGCTGCGTCAAACAACGCGCGACGCGCTAGGGCCGGATACAGGGAGCGCAATACCGCGCCACTCTCACCGCCACGTGCAACCACGTGATCAGGTATGTCAAACTGCACATCACAGGCGGTTGCCCCAACACCTTCTTCTGTAAGGTGGCGGTGACGTTCAGACCACGTCTTCATCGCGTCGCGATGCGTCAGATCTAGCAGACCGAAAGGCTTGCCACCTGTTGCAGCGACGCCCTCAAACACATACGCCTCACCGCTTCCACCCACAAGCAACCAACCGCGGTCTTCCAGTTCAGCGAAGATGGTGGATTCGGCCAGCGCGGCAGGAATTGTGTGCATACACAAGTGTGTTGCGTACTTACCAAATTGACTCAGTAACAGCTTCGGGCTCGGAAAGCGTTCGGCGTCCCACTCAGGCAGGAGTTTCGAGTCTTGGTAGGTCCAGGCCGCCGGTGGCAACAACAATACGCCATCCACAGCCAGGCCTAAGCGACGGAACTCAGTGATGAGCTCAGCAGTCTGCGAGGCATTATGGCTTGTGTGCTGCTCAACCCAGACACCCATCGACCATAAAACGGGTTGACCGGCACGCCCAGTCAGCTGGGTGTACTGGTTCAATATTTCGGTGGGCTCACCTACAAAAATAAAAACGTCCAGCGTTTCGTCTTCAACGGCGATCATGTACTCAGCCGTCGATTCAGCGCCTAGGTCATGTTCAACCCGACCAAGCGTGTTGACGTAAACGCCCCAACCATTTGGACTCCATGCCAACGGCAAGGCGCGATGATCTGGCGCGTCAGAGACAATCGTTTCACCTCGGCGATCCAAATCGCCAGCGGTTTCACCTAGACCAAAAATCTTTTCGCTGCGCTTGAGATCAAAGCCCAAGGACCAAAGTGCGTCCGAGCGAGCAACACCAGACTCTGACAGCGTCAACGCCGTTTTGCCAAGGCGGTGCACATGCAGTTTGAACGGATTCACGGAAATATCCAGGCTCACATCACCCTGCACAAGCCGCCAACCCTTCAACGCACCCTTGAGTGGTTCTAAGATGGCTTCGCCGATCGCCTCTGGACGAGCAAGCAACACCTCTGCATGCGCACGCGCACGCGCACCGGGCAGAATATCTGCAGCAACAGCTTCGGGTCGACCGCAGCGAATCCGGAACACGCCAGGCGCATGCGGTTCAACAGCGAGTCTGAATCCCGCACCTGCGTCGAACACTAGCTTGGTAGGCAGCGTATCGACTAGTTTGAGTGAGTCTAGGTGCATGTTTAGCGCGTGGGTATAAAAGCGACCAAAGGCGCTATTTTGACGGATTTAAGTATTTTAATAAACTCGGCCCTCAATATCCCGGCTTGCGCTTATCTTTTTACTTAGCATATGCAAACATTGTGGGCGCCACACTTACCGTTCATTTGTTGTGCTTTTCGGCATTTACAGTGTAATTTCATAAAAAAACAGCCTTGGAGTAGGCGTTTTGCTAGTGAAACCGGCTTAAATCTGACTGATTTTGTCAATTATATCGGTTTCCAAGGGTAAGGGCTCGCCATTTAGGGTCGCGGCGACTAAATCCCCTGCCAAACTTGACCAAGTCAGCCCTCGTGAGGCGAGCCCCGCTACGGCCCAAAGGGTCTGTTCCGCATCTACCGCAGCGATCGCCGGCAGTCGTCCGGGCAACACCGCCCGCCAGCCAGCCCACCCACTCAATGCGCAATCGGCAAATCCCGACTCGACCAATCGTGACCCCAGTAAGCCATCGGTGCGCTGCATATTCTCCCTCGCTCCAGCGCTCGTGACAAAAACTTGATCCGCTCCGTGCACGTAGCTGCTTCCCGTCACGCACTGACCACTCACCGCTGGCAGCACATAACCATCTCCCGAAACGATGCAGCGTGGGCCGCCCGATATCGCGCGCTCAGGAAGGTAGGTAATTTCACCGCCCAACTGATGCATCGTGCGCAATCGCGCATCGGCAGCTAACAGTCCACTTGCGCTCAAAATGTGTTGCGTAGCATACGCGGCAGCGACGATCACAATCGGCGCCTCCTCTAGCACCTGGCCGGCTGCGTCCAGCACCTGCCACACATTTCCACGCCGCATCAGACGATCGACCCGCGCGGCACGGCGAGAAATTGCAACGCCACTCAGCAATTGATTGATAAACGCCTCAGGCTGGACGCGCACAGCCATTGGAAAGTGAATGCCGCCTCTTTGCAGCGTCAGGCCGGCGATCGCGCTCGCCTCCTTTGCCTCCACAAATTTAGCCCAGGCTTCCGGCAACTTCAGCCCAGACACCACATCTGCCAAATCAACGACACGTCCGGACGTGCGTGACAACTGCAACGCGCCGCAGGGTTCAAACGCCTCAGCCGTCAAATGTCCCCAGCGATGATGTGCACATAAGGTTCCCGCCCGAGACAAGCGCGCACGCACATCATCGTCACGCGTCAACATCGGGGTTAAGGCTGCCGCCAGGTGTCCTTGGTGCGAACCGTGTTGGCCTACCGACGCCTCGAGGACCTTGACAGTCCAGCCCCTCAAAGAAAGCGCATAGGCGACCCCAGCGCCTGCGAACCCACCCCCCACAACCACTGCGTGTTGATGACCTTCGCGTTGCACGGGCGAGGTCAACGGTGCGGCTTGAACAACGTGTGACCACACGCCGTCATGCACTGCGCCTTGCGCCCACAACGCTGAAGCCCGATCCTCTAAGCGGTCAGGCACTCCAGAAGCAGACGACCAGGACATGACGAGTTTGCCCTGCGGCAACAGTACTTTCGTCGCTGCGCCGAACATCACTTCAATCTCTTCATGCGGATAAGAGCGTAGTGACGCCGGCAGCACCACAGCATCGGCGCGTACCGACAAACGCTGCAGCATGATGGATGGTTGGCCAACGGCCAGGGTGAGCGTGACGCATAACCCCTCAAACTCAAGGCGATGCACGCCCAAGAGATTTAAGGGCCATGCGTCCACCAACTGCTGCACGCAAGACTCCATGCTGGCGGGGCATGTTTGTAACAAGCGTACGCGTAATGCTTGGGGGTCCCCGAGTGCAGGGAGCAAGCCCACAACGTGGAGGCATCGACTCCGCTGCGGATCTCGACGCCACGCATCCCACAGAGACAAGAACAGACGGCCTTCACCAAAGGCTGTGTCAACGATGGTGTACGCGCGGCGATTGGCCCAAACGTGAGGCAGCCCAAGCGCAGCCGATACTGGGGGCCAGGACATCATTAGGGCCGCAAGTCACGCCGCAAAATTTTTCCTACATTGCTTTTCGGGAGTTCTGCGCGAAACTCGATCGCACGGGGACACTTATAACGACTCAATTTACGCGCGCACCAGTCGTGAACAGCTTCTTCATTCAGTTGTGGGTCCAAGGGCACGACAAATAGCTTCACTGCCTCGCCCGAAGCAGCATCTGGCATACCCACCGCAGCACATTCCAACACGCCCGGATGGCTCGACACCACCGCTTCGACTTCGCTGGGATACACATTAAAGCCAGACACAACAATCAAATCTTTTTTACGATCCACCAAAAAGACATAGCCTTGGGCAGTCATATAGCCAATGTCTCCTGTGCGCAAGAAACCATCGGGCGTGAACGCTGCGTTCGTGTCGTGCGGCGCATTCCAATAGCCTCGCATGACTTGGGGCCCACGCACGGCGATTTCGCCACGCTCGCCTGTCTCGACAGAAGACCCTTGCTCATCGACGATACGCACCTCGGTTGACGGCAGCGGCAACCCGATGCTTCCAGAATAAGCCTGCGCATTGGTCGGGTTGGCCGTGACAACAGGGGATGTCTCGGATAGTCCGTAACCTTCAATGAGCGGCCGTCCCGTCACAGCCACCCAACGCTGCGCGACGGCTTGCTGAATCGCCATGCCGCCACCAAAGGCCAAGCGCAAAGAACGAAAATCAAACGTCTCAAATTGCGCTTCGTTCAATAAAACATTGAACAAGGTGTTCACACCGGGAAACACATGCGGTGGATCTTTACGCCAGGCATAGAGCAATGACGCACGATCACGGGGGTTAATCACCAACACGCTTTTCATCCCGGCATGCAAGGCATACAACCCACACACGGTCATCGCAAACACATGATAAAGCGGCAAAGCAGTCAGCATCGTCAACGGCCGGGGCAACAAATCACCGAGTGCCGGTTGAGCGACGGCCTGCACTTGCAAGACGTTGGACACGAGATTACGGTGCGTCAGCATGGCAGCCCTGGGCGCACCCGTTGTCCCACCCGTGTATTGCAGCGCAGCCAGGTCATCCATCGCGATATCAGGTGCATGCCAGGATAAGTCTCGTCCCAACCGCAGTACAAACCGCCAGGGCCATGCTCCAGGCATGGGCTTTTTCGGACCCAGTTTTTTCAGATGCCGTGCACCGAAGTTAATGACAACTGATTTCAGTGCACCCAACATATCACCAGGCGCGACGATCACTCGATGTAACAAAGCATCGCAATCCGTCACCTGCTCAAGGGTGTCGGCCACACTTTCAAACACCACAATCACGCTCGCACCGCTATCACGCAACTGCGCGCCAAGCTCCCTTGGGGTACAGAGTGGATTCACGTTGACCACAACACAACCCGCTTTCAGGGTCCCGAACAGCGCAACGGGGTAGGCCAACACATTGGGCAACATCAGCGCAACGCGCGCGCCAGGATCCAGCCCAAGGGACTGCAGCCACTTGGCAAAGCATGCAGCCTCTTGTTCAAGCTTTGCATACGTCAGGTGCGCGCCAAAGGACTGCACTGCCGCGCGCGGGCCGTATCGTTTGCACGCCTGCTCGAGCAAATCCACTAAAGAGGCATAACCGTCGGTGGAAATCGTTGGCGAAACGCCTTCAGGATAACTACTAATCCATGGTGAGTTCATGGTCTATTGTCTACTCGAAATATAGGTTTAGAACGTCATTTTCATCGATAATACCGTCAGACATGGTTGATTAAAGTGATTTGTATGAAACTTCTTGAGCCCTTTTTAAGCTGGCAGTCCGAAATTCAAGCGATTCGGCGCGATATCCACGCCCACCCGGAGCTCCGCTACGAAGAGCAGCGTACGGCCGATGTCGTGGCAGAGACCTTGCAGAAATGGGGCATCCCAGTTCACCGAGGATTGGGCGGAACAGGTGTGGTGGGCATCATCACAGGCCGCACAACCGGAACCCGCGCAATTGGGTTGCGCGCCGATATCGATGCTCTCCCCATGCAAGAGCTCAACACCTTTGAGCATGCCAGTCGCCACCCCGGAAAAATGCACGGCTGCGGTCACGACGGGCATACAGCCATGTTGCTTAATGCGGCACGCTACTTGGCAGAAACCAAGAATTTTGAGGGCACGGTTTACGCTATTTTCCAGCCCGCCGAAGAAGGTGGTGCAGGCGCCAAGCGCATGATAGACGACGGCCTGTTCACTAAATTTCCCATGCAAGCCGTCTTCGGGATGCACAATTGGCCCGGCATGCCAGTCGGACAGTTCGGCGTCACGGCCGGCCCGATGATGGGCTCGAGCAATCGATTCTCCATCAAGGTTCGCGGCAAGGGTGGCCACGCCGCGATGCCGCACTTGGGCGTCGACCCTGTCATGACCGCCGTGCAAATCGCCCAGGCATTACAAACCATCATCACGCGCAACCGTCACCCCCTAGAGGCCGCCATACTGAGCATTACGCAAATTCATACGGGTAGCGCAGATAACGTCATTCCGACCGACGCGATCATGGCAGGTACCGTACGGACCTTCACGATTGAGACCCTCGACCTGATTGAAAAACGTATGCGTGAAGTCACGGAGCACACTGCTGCAGCGATGGGTGCTGAGGCTGATTTTTCCTTTAATCGCGTCTATCCGCCCACGATTAACCATCCGGCTGAAACGGCATTTTGCGTCGATGTCATGCGCGAAATCGTTGGAACCGAGCAAGTAAACGACCATGTTGTGCCCACCATGGGGGCTGAAGACTTTGCCTTCATGCTGCAAGAGGTGCCAGGCTGCTACGTCTGGATCGGCAACGGCATGGGAGATCATCGGGACGCCGGCCACGGGCTAGGCCCCTGCATGCTGCATAACGGCTCCTATGACTTCAATGACGACTTGCTCCCCCTGGGCGCGACCTACTGGGTGAAACTGGCCGAAAATTGGTGTAAGCGATAAGCCCAATATCGGAGTAGTATCTCGGTCATTCTTAATTGACCCGTCATCCCAGCATGTCTCAACCTGCCCTCACGAGCGCCTCCCCCTGGCGCGACAAACTCAACGGGATGCTTTTTGTCGGGCTTCTAGCCGCCGCGGTCGTTCAACTCGCGGGTATCCCTTTCGTAAAAACCTTGGGCTTCAGCCCGCTGGTGATTGGAATTGTCTGCGGCATGTTGTATGGCAACTTGTTACGAGGAACCATGCCCGCGGAATGGGGGGCAGGCGTTCACTTCACCGCGCGTAGACTGTTGCGCGTTGCGGTGGCGTTTTATGGCCTCAACATCAGTATTCAACAAATTATCGAAGTTGGCTTACCCGGACTGCTCGTCTCTGTAGGCATTGTAGTGGGGGTGCTTGTATTAGGCACGGTGATCGGCACTCGGGTACTCAAGCTCGATCGCGATACGGCGATGTTGACCGCTTCAGGTAGCGCAGTATGCGGCGCAGCCGCTGTCTTGGCTTTCGAGTCCACCCTCAAATCCGCACCTCACAAAAGCGCTGTGGCCGTTGCAACCGTCGTTCTGTTCGGCACGATCTCCATGTTCTTCTACCCACTGATTTATCAGGCCGGCTGGATAGGCATGGACACGCGCGCGTTTGGCATCTTCTTGGGTGGCGCCGTGCACGAAGTCGCGCAAGTGGTGGCGTCTGCTAGCAATATTGACCCCGCGACAACAGAAATTGCCACAATCGTCAAAATGACCCGCGTGGCGCTGTTGATCCCGATTTTGCTCTTGGTTGGACTTTGGCTTCAACGCACAGCAATAGCCGCAGCGGCACCCGGCGCAAAAAAACCTAGCCTGCCTATTCCTTGGTTCGCCATCGGGTTCCTAGTGCTCGCGCTGATTAACTCCGCAGAGATCATCCCTCCAAACGTCCTGCAGGCACTGCGCACGCTCGACATCTTCGTGTTGACCATGGCCATGACGGCGCTGGGAATCGAGACACGCTTTGCTCAAATGCGCCAGGCAGGGCCTCGTGTCATGGCACTTGGTGCGATCTTGTTTATACTGCTCGGATGCGGCGGCTATGCATTGGTCAAAATTGTGACCTAACTCTTGCATGGCTTGAGCCACAAGCAGTTATTGACCCACTCGTTGGCACGGGCTCCCCATGACGCAAACAACCCCTGACGCGCCCGTCACCGCTCGGCGGCTTGATCCCGAGGATGCTCAGCTCGCGCTTGCCAAAGTGCAAGAGTTGTTGCAACGTCACCAGCTCGTCGAAAATCTCGTCCATCGTCAGGAAGAAAACGATCAACGTGCCGGTCTAGTCGAAGGCTTGCTGCAACGCCAGCACGACGCCGAACTCACCGCACTCGTCAACGATCTGCACCCTGCAGATATTGCTTTCATCTTAAGCTCCGTTCCAAAAACAGAGCGCCAAATGATTTGGCGTTTGGTGGGTGCCCAACACGACGCCGATGTATTGCTTGAAGTTGACGATTGGGTGCGTGAATCGCTCATTGAAGCGATGGATCGCAAGGATCTCGTGGCGGCCACCGGCAACATGGATGCCGATGAGCTCGCAGATCTCGCTCCTGACCTGCCTGCTGATGTGGTGGCGGAAGTGCAAAAGGGCCTGACAATCGAAGAACGGGCGCGTTTGATTGAAGCCATGGGCTATCCAGAGGATAGCGTGGGCAGCATCATGGACTTCGAAATGGTGCGCGTCCGCGAGGACGTGACCCTCGAGGTTGTACTGCGCTACCTCCGCCGCTTGCCGGAGTTACCCGACCACACCGATCAGATCTTTGTCGTGAATCGCTCGGATAAGCTGCTGGGTACGCTCACCCTATCCGCACTACTGGTCAACGAACCTGAAGTGGACGTCAGCCAGGTAATGAGCACAGAGTATCTGTCGCTCAGCCCGCTAGACTCAGACTCTGACGCAGCCGGGGCTTTCGAGCGCTATGACCTCGTGTCAGCGCCTGTCGTCGACGACCTTGGACGTCTCGTGGGTCGCGTCACCATTGGCGAGGTCGTAGATGTGATCCGAGAGGACTCGGATGAACAAGCGCTGTCTCGTGCCGGTATGCAGGAGGAAGACATCTTTGCGCCGGTCACCATGGCACTGCGTAACCGGGCGCCTTGGCTGATCCTGAACTTATGCACCGCCGCGACCGCTTCGTTTGTGGCCTCGCTCTTTGAGGATACGGTGAGCACAATCGTCGTACTCGCATTTTTAATGTCGATCGTGGCCGGCATTGGCGGTAACTCGGGCAATCAAACGATGACTTTGATTATTCGCGCGCTGGCAGTGGGTCGCATCACACCTAAAAACGTATGGCCCTTGGTTAAGCGTGAAATGCTCGTCACCTTTCTAGTGGGCTTGCTCGGGAGCTCAATCGCCGCGGTCTTTGCCTGGCTTATTTCGCATTCCGTTTCAATCGCGCTCGTCATGATGGGTGCCATGATCTGCAACATGCTCGTTGGTGCCTCCATTGGTGTGCTCGTGCCAGTGGTTCGCACGCGACTGGGCAAGGATCCTGCCATGGGCTCGTCCGTACTTCTGACTTTTGCAACAGATTCGCTGGGCTTCTTTATCTTTTTAGGTCTAGCGACTGTATTTTTGATCTAACGAGGTGGCGCTTAATTCAAGGTCTGTACTGAGGCCAAGACGCGATTGACATGCGTGCCGATACGCCCCACATCCATGCCATAGACATGAATGGATACAGCGGGCTCAGTCGCCTGATTGCCCAGCCGGTGAATAAACTCAAGTCCCGCGTGTCCACATGCGCTGTACCCAGGCTCGCGTGTAAATTGGCTCAGCAGATAGGCGTGGCGTTGCGAACTATCCCATTGATAGAAGCCCTCGGTTAACTCGCCGGCCAAAATACGGTAAGCGCACCACGCATAATGTGCGTGAATCGGACTGCACTGCTGGGATCCCCACACTAAGCCAACCACGGTAAAACGCCCGAGCGGATCCGCATGCAAGATGTGGCGCGTATAACTCTGCGTGGATCTCGGGAGCGCCAAAACGGCCGCAGTGAGATCGACCGCAGCCCGCCGGCCAAGCTGTTGGCCAATTGCTTGCCGCATGCGGTAAGGCACTAAATCAGGTTCACTCAAGCACGCTGCCTCGAGGTCTGCGGGCAGGCCTGGCACCACTCTTTCCAATAAAGAAAACGGCAAGTCAGCTTCCGGATTGGATTCCAGGTTGACTTGCCGGCCAGCACGTGACTGGGAGAGGAGACTAGACATACCTACATGATAGAGAGCCTCCATAAGAAATAATTTGCTAATTTTGCTATTTTTATTATTTAATTAGAAAATTTTTCTACTTTTAATGAATAAATCAAACTAAATATGCCAATCGACAAGAAAGACCGAGAAATCCTTCGTTTAATGCAAGAAGATGCCGGCTTATCGCTTGCCGATTTGGCCGCAGCCGTCAACCTGACACCAACTCCGTGTTGGAGGCGTATCCAAAAACTGCAAGCAGAGGGCGTTATTCGAAAGCAGGTTGCCCTCTGTGATGCGCGCAAGCTTAACCTTGGGCTCACGACCTTTGTCACGATTCGAACAAGTCAACACAATGAACAGTGGATGCAACGCTTTGTGGATGGCGCAACCAGCATCCCCGAGATTGTTGAAATCTATCGCTTGAGCGGCGATGCCGACTACTTACTAAAAATTGTCGTGCCGGATATCGATCGCTATGACAGCGTCTACAAAAGACTGATTCGCTCAGTCGACCTCTTAGACGTCAGCTCAGCCTTTGCCATGGAAACCATCAAGTGCACTACCGCACTACCACTTGACTACGCGCAGTGAGCCTAGTCCCGATTTTCATGCATGGATGGGTCTGCCATCCATGCTCGCGTCAAGGTGTAGGTGACGGCCAGCGCGACGGGGCCAACAAAGATCCCGATCAAACCAAAACTAATCAAGCCGCCAATCACTCCCGCGAAAATCAATAACAAGGGGAGGTCTGCACCTCGCTTAATCAACATGGGTCGCAAGAAATTATCCAGGCTCACTACCACCAGACTCCAGACCAGCAAAAACGTGGCCCACCCCGTGTCCCCTTCCCAGTACATCCAGGCGACCGCAGGAAACAAGACCAGACTCGGACCCACCTGCGCAATACATAACATCAGCATCGCCGCGGACAACACTGCTGCGAATGGAACACCAGCAATCACAAGACCCAAGCCACCCAGCGCTGTTTGCGCGACCGCTGTCACGCCCACACCCAACGCAACGGCTCGAATCGCCTGTCCGGCTAAGACGATCGCGTCTTCACCCCTCTTGCCCGCTAAACGTTTACCAAATCCTCGTGCCATCGACGCTGCGGCTTCACCCGATGCGTAAAAGATCGCAGCAATCACCACGACCAAAAAGAACTGAATCAACATACCGCCCAGACCACCAAACTGCGACAACAACCATTTGCCTGTCGAGCTTGCATATGGCGTGATGTGCTCGAGGATTCCGGGGGCGCCCCCGGCAATCAGGTCCCGCCAACTGGTCGCAATCTTTTCACCGATATAAGGAATTGCCTCAATCCAATTAGGTGGCGCAGGAATACCGTTGTCAATCAGATCCTTCCAAAAGGTGGTTAGCTGATCCGAGCGATCTGCAATGGTTGTAATGGCCCACCATAAAGGCGCAACGAGTAAAAGCAACATCCCAACTGACATGACGGCAACCGCTGGCGTGCGGCGTCCACCGAAAAGTCGTTCGAGTGCGATGAGCCAGGGCCAGGTGGCGACCACGATCATGGTTGCCCACACTGTTGCCGCAAGAAAGGGTCTAAGCACCCAAAGAGAGAGCGCTAGCAAGCCTACGATACAGAAAATTGCGAGGGTGCTGCGTGTCAAGTCATGTTGCATTATCTAGCCTCACCCTGGCAAACTTCGCCTTATTTAAGCTGCCCGTGGCAGTGTTTGTACTTTTTACCACTCCCGCACGGGCACGCATCGTTACGTCCGACTTTCGGCAGAATGTTTCGCACTGTACCCGGATGATCCGAAGCCTGCGGGGCCGCCTCGCTCTGTTGCTGATCAGCGTCTTGATACTCGGTGTGCTGGTACTGCACATTCTGCATCTGCACAGCCTGAGCAGCCTCTCGCTCTGCCTGCTCAATTTCTTCTTGTGTCTGTATCCGAACCGTCATCAGTAAGCGTATAACATCGTCACGCACACGATCCAACATATCCGAGAACAATTCAAACGCTTCGCGCTTGTATTCTTGTTTAGGATTTTTTTGTGCATAACCGCGCAGATGGATACCTTGACGCAAATGGTCCAGAGCTGACAAGTGCTCACGCCACTGCGTATCGATCACTTGAAGCATCACGGAACGCTCGAAACCCGCCCAGGACTCCGCACCCACCGTCTCTACTTTCTGACGATAGGCTATCTGTGCGGCCTCGAGAACTTTCTCTAAAACGTCTTCATCATTAATGCTCTTGGTATCTTCAACCATCTGCGCAATAGGCAACGCAATTTGCCAGTTGGCCTCGAGCGCCAGTTGCAATGCGCTGATATCCCATTGCTCTTCGACCGAGCCCGGAGGCACATGCTTTGTCACCAAATCCGTGAACGTCCCGTCACGCAAATTGTCGACTGTCTCGGTAATTGTTTGCGCCTCGAGCACTTCGTTACGCTGCGCGTACAGAACCTTACGCTGTTCGTTTGCCACATCGTCATATTCGAGCAGTTGCTTACGCACGTCAAAGTTACGACCTTCAACTTTGCGCTGCGCTGTCTCGATGGAACGCGACACCATGCCCGCTTCAATGGGCTCGCCCTCAGGCAATTTCAGTCGCTCCATGATGGAACGCACACGATCACCCGCAAAAATACGCATCAGCGGATCTTCGAGCGAAAGATAGAAGCGCGAAGAGCCGGGATCACCTTGTCGTCCCGCACGACCACGCAGCTGATTATCAATACGGCGTGACTCGTGACGCTCAGTACCGATGATGCGCAAACCGCCTGCTGCCTTCACGCGATCATTCAATGGCTGCCACTCTTGACGCATCGCGTCGATTTGTACTTGCTTGTCAGCTTCGGAGAGCGCATCATTGGCGCGCACTGCCTCAATATGCTTTTCAATACTGCCGCCCAACACAATGTCCGTTCCACGCCCAGCCATGTTGGTTGCGATCGTAATATTTCCAGGCTTGCCCGCCTGCGCGACGATCTCAGCCTCGCGTGCGTGTTGCTTGGCGTTCAATACTTCATGCCGCAAACCGGATTGACTTAACATCCCCGAAAGCAGTTCCGAGTTCTCAATACTCGTCGTACCCACCAACACGGGCTGCCCACGCTCTTGGCAGTCGCGTATATCTGCCTCGATGGCTTTGAACTTTTCCAAAGCGGTTTTAAAGATCTGATCATTCTGGTCGGCACGTACCATCGGACGATTAGTCGGTACGATCACCGTCTCAAGGCTATAGATCTCTTGAAACTCGTACGCTTCTGTATCCGCTGTTCCGGTCATGCCAGACAATTTTTCGTACATACGGAAAAAATTCTGGAAGGTAATAGACGCCAGCGTTTGATTCTCTAGCTGTATCTTCGCGCCTTCTTTCGCCTCAACGGCCTGATGCAAACCATCGGACCAACGGCGCCCAACCATCAAACGACCCGTGAACTCGTCAACAATAACCACCTCACCTTCCTGAACAACATAATGCTGATCACGGTGGAAGAGATTGTGTGCACGCAAGCTCGCCATGAGGTGATGCATGAGGCTGATATTGCGCGGCTCGTACAGCGACTGCCCTTCTGGCAACAGACCCAGACGAGTCAACACGCCTTCGGCCTGCTCATGCCCAGATTCAGATAAAAACACCTGATGATTTTTTTCATCAACCCAATAGTGTCCTTCTGGTTCGGGCTCTTGAGGCTTAGGCTCAGTCGCCATCCGTGTCAGCAAGGGCGGCACTGCGTTCATTCGAACATAGAGTTCGGTATGATCCTCTGCCTGACCAGAAATAATCAAAGGCGTACGCGCCTCATCGATCAGAATGGAATCAACCTCGTCAACAATGGCATACACAAGTGTGCGTTGGCGTCGATCCTCAACACGGTATTCCATGTTGTCGCGCAAATAGTCAAAGCCAAACTCGTTGTTCGTGCCGTACGTGATGTCGGCACGATATGCTGCTATTTTTTCTTCGTTAGCTTGCTGGGGAACAACCACACCGACGGTCAGCCCCAAATAGGTATATAAACGGCCCATCCATTGAGCGTCGCGCCGAGCCAAGTAATCGTTGACCGTGACGACATGGACACCGCGTCCGCTCAGGGCGTTCAGGTATACCGGCAAAGTCGCCATCAGCGTCTTACCTTCACCCGTACGCATTTCTGCAATCTTGCCCGAATGCAGCACCATGCCGCCAATCAACTGCACATCGAAGTGCCGCATACCAAAGACACGTACGCCTGCTTCTCTGACAACGGCAAAAGCTTCTATCAGCATCGAATCAAGCGAGGCGCCGGCCTGCACCCGCGCACGAAAGTCATCAGTCTTGGCCCGTAGCTCTGCGTCAGACAATGCCTGCATCTGAGGCTCGAGCGCATTAATCTGATTAACTTGACGACGCAATTGCTTCAGTAGACGATCATTTTGTGTACCGAATATTTTTTTAAGCAAAGAAAGCATGCGTATTAGACCTGGACAATTTTGCGTGAAGACCACACAAATATAGCTAAGAAAATATTAGCAAACGCCTAAAAAGGGTGGCGACTAGTTAATCAGTTTAACGCAGGCGTGGTCGCCATGTAACACCAGAGGATCCAACCGCTACGGGCTGGGTTTCAGCAGGTGCGCTAGCCATTGGCTGCCCCGCCAAAAATACACGCGGATCGAGCGATCTGTCGTCCTGCCTTACCTCAAAGTGAAGGTGGGGTCCGGTCGATAGCCCCGTTGAACCCACCCTTGCGATGAGTTGCCCGCGCGTGACCAGTTGACCCTCTTTGACCAGAATGACTTTGGCATGCGCATATCGTGTGATTAAACCTTCCCCGTGATCGATCTCGAGCATATTGCCAAAGCCGCGATGCTGCGTGACTATACGGACAATCCCTCCGGACGCCGAACGGATGGGCGTGCCTTCCGGAGCGCTGAAATCCAGCCCTTCATGCATACTCATCTGCCCATTAAACGGATTGCGTCGCCATCCATAGGAAGAGCTCAAGTACGGATAGGATTCAATCGGCATTGCTGTCGGCAATCGCGCAACCGTCGCAGCCCGTTCAGTGACGGCAAGGTCGAGTATTGAAAAATAATCACTTTGGCGCGTAACGCGTGCTTGCACAGCATTGAGCTGACTTTCAAGCTCAGAAAGTGGGCGTGAATGCGGCCCAGGCGGTAATGGAACCCACAGATCATCCAATACAACAGCGGCCTCGGGGGCGTCCGACCCGATCGCGATATCGCCCTCAGGCAACCCCGCCACCTTCGCAACCCGTTGGCTTAGTCCGTCGAGCCGCTTGATCGTGGCTTGTAGCTCACCCACCTTGGTCGCCAAAAGCTGCACCGCCTGATTATCCGTTGAACCCGCGACAGCAGGGACAGGTGCCATCGCTGCCACCACGAGTGCAGAGGGTTGAGTTTCAGGTTGCAACGCCCAAACCATGCGCTGTAACACCGCGCCTGCGATCAGCGCGCCCACAAGCAACAAGGCGACAAGCATCACCAATCGGCTAACACTAAGCGTAATTGGTGCATACTGACCTTGCCGCGAAGGCATAATTATTAACTTCATCGACTTCCTTCATCTATGGCCAGTCCCCCACCCCGCAGGACGCGTTCCACGTCCCCCTCAGGCAGCGCCCACTTGATCGGCTGGCTCGGTCATGATTCGCAAGCTGCGAGCGTCTTAGCCACTGCGCAATTGCACTTAAAACTCAGGGCAGCAATCGGCGAGGCGATTCCACCCGCGATGCGAGGCGCTTTTGAGGTGATCAGACTCGAGGCGCACGCCTTGACACTCATGGTTTCGAGTGCCGCCTTCGCTGCAAAGTTCCGCCAGATTGCACCGAGGGTAACCACTCACTTGCAGTCTGCTGGCTGGAATATCAATGAAATCAAGCTGCGCGTTCAAGGCGGGCTCGGTCTCCCCGATACGAAAAAACCAGAAAAAGAGACGCGAGCCTTGGACCAACAAGACCTACGCGCATTTGAAGAATTGAACAGAAAGCTGAGGCCCGGCCCACTCGCTGACGCGGTGGCTAGGCTACTCGCTCATCACCGGCCAGCGGAACAGGGCATCAAGCCAGCTTCCACTCTTGACGAAACGCCGCAGGCGCCTCCGACACAGAAGAGTAAGTAACCAACTCCCAAGCATCTTGCTGAGCCAGTAGGGCACGAACAAGTTGATTATTAATTGCATGCCCGGATTTGCAGGCAACATACCGCGCGACAAGTGGCTTACCAATTAGGTAGAGATCGCCGACGGCGTCCAGAATCTTGTGCTTAACGAACTCATCGTCATAGCGCAGGCCATCCGCGTTTAACACGCGATACTCATCCATGACGATTGCGTTATCGAGGCTTCCGCCACGCGCCAAGCCCGCGGAGCGCAGGGCCTCGACTTCGTTTACAAAGCCAAAGGTCCGCGCACGTGCGATTTCTTTGACATAGGAATGCGTCGCAAAATCAATCTCGGCAAAACTTGCGGTTGAATCAATCGCCGGGTGATGAAAATCAATCGAAAACGCCAACGAAAAACCTTCGTGGGGCTCGAGACGTGCCCATTTAGCCTGATCGCCCTCACCTTCACGGATTTCAATAGGCTTCAGAACACGCAGGAACTGTTTAGCGACACCCTGCTCTTCAATGCCGGCCGAACGCAACAGGTACACAAACGTTGCAGCGCTGCCATCCATGATGGGCACTTCCTCGGCTGTGAGGTCAACATGAAGATTGTCGATACCCAAACCGGCCAAGGCAGACATCAGGTGTTCGACAGTCGAGACGCGGGCCGCACCTTGTCCGAGGACAGAGGCCATACGTGTATCTTTGACCATGCTAGCCTGCGCTGGCAGATCTACAACCTCGGGCAAGTCGATACGGTGGAACACTATCCCCGTATCAGGAGCAGCTGGCCGCAAAGTCAGTTCGACCCGTCGACCGGAGTGCAGGCCAACCCCAATGGTTTTTACGAGCTGTTTGATCGTGCGCTGGCGAAACATATAGGCAGGTTAGTCTCTTGAAAACTTAGCGAATTATACTTTTTTTTGCAAACATCGCACTGCACCATGCGCAAAAAATGCCCAAATGACAGACGAAACCACGCACGGGTCCGGGGAGAACCCGTGCGTGACACCAGCACCCCGGCAGAGGGCTGGCCAAGGGAGCAATCGACGCGGCTTTAGTCGGCTTGGCGGCGCAGGAAAGCGGGGATGTCGTAATGCTCCATTCCCGCTGTTTCCAATGCACGAACCTGAGCCGAAGCTTGGGTGCGAGGATTACGTAATACCGACGGCACAGCAAAGTCTTGCTGCTGCTGACCAATCGGCATATTGTCCGTCCCAGTACGCTGCATTTCGACGGTTTCCACACCTGACACAATGTGCGGACGACTTTGCGCGCGGCCCAAACCAGTGGCCACGACCGTGACCCGCAAGTTGTCGCCCATCGAATCGTCGTAAGCCGTACCAAAAATGACTGTTGCCTCTGCAGAGGCAAAGCCGCTGATATGGTCCATGATTGCGCGCGTTTCTTTCATCTTGAGCTGGGAGCTGGCCGTAATATTGACCAACACACCACGCGCGCCGTTCAAGTCGACACCTTCTAATAATGGGCATGCAACCGCTTGCTCTGCAGCCAGTTTTGCTCGGTCCGGTCCAGATGCCACCGAAGTACCCAACATCGCCTGACCTTGCTCACCCATGATCGTCTTGACGTCTTCAAAGTCAACGTTCACGTTGCCTTCAACGTTGATGATCTCGGCGATACCGGCGCAAGCATTGTGCAGCACATCGTCCGCCGCCTTAAAGCAGTCTGACTGTGTTGCGTCATCGTCCATCAACTCATACAGGTTTTCATTGAGCACCACGATCAACGAATGAACGTACTTAGAGAGCTCAGCAATACCATCTTCGGACATCTTCATCCGCTTTTGGCCTTCGAAAGAAAAAGGCTTGGTGACCACACCAACGGTCAAAATACCTAACTCTTTGGCAACCTCAGCAACGACGGGGCCGGCACCGGTTCCCGTACCGCCACCCATGCCGGCGGTAATGAAGACCATGTTGGCTCCATTCAAGGCCGAACGGATTTCTTCGCGAGCCAGCTCGGCCGCAGCACGACCTTGATCAGGTTTAGCACCTGCGCCCAGTCCACTGCGACCCAAACGGATTTGCACAGGTGCATTGGTTGCAGCCAACGCTTGCGCATCAGTATTGCAACAAATGAAGTCCACACCCTGCACACCGGACTTGATCATATGGGCCACAGCGTTTCCGCCTGCACCACCGACACCGACCACCTTGATGACCGTGCCCTTAGTTGCGCTATCTAACATTTCAAACATCATGATTGACTCCCTCAAGTCTTGATTAATAAACGTTTCTAAACTTCCCCAACTACCATTTAGAAATCGCTTCAAACTCGCCGCCGACTGTGTCCGCGCCGGGTTTGAAACGTCTCTCTATCAGACCGGGCAACTATGACGAAGCCCAATCTTTTCGGTGCCCGAGGGCACCAAAATCAGTGCATAAACCACTCTTTCATACGTGCCAAAATTGCTTTGAAACTTCCAGCCTGTTGCGTGACCTTACGGCCGCGCAGTCTCTGCATGCGCGCCTCACCAAGCAATCCCATCACGGTCGAGAAGCGCGGATTGCGCATCACATCAGCCAAACTACCGTCATAATCCGGAACCGCCATGCGCACGGGCTTGAGAAAAACATCTTCAGCGAGCTCAACCATGCCAGGGAGCATGGATGTGCCGCCTGTCAGCACAACGCCAGATGACAGTAAATCTTCATAGCCTGACTCGCGAATCACTTGCTGCACGAGTCCGAAGAGCTCTTCGGCACGCGGCTCAATCACTGCGCCAAGCGCTTGTCGCTTAACCTGTCTCGGACCGCGATCACCCAATCCAGGCACCTCAACCGTCTCATCCGGATCCGCCAATACTTGCTTGGCAATGCCAAACCTCAACTTAATATCCTCTGCGTCGGGTGTCGGTGTGCGAAGCATTTGGGCAATATCGCTCGTGATCTGGTCACCTGCGATCGGCAGCACGGCAGTATGCCGAATTGCCCCGCCCGTATAGATCGCCACATCGGTGGTCCCGCCACCGATATCAACCAACACCACTCCGAGCTCTTTCTCATCCGCGGTTAAGCAGGCCAAGCTCGATGCAAGGGGCTGCAAAATCAGATCTTGAACTTCCAGTCCACAACGACGCACGCACTTGACGATGTTCTGCGCAGCACTGACTGCACCCGTTACGATGTGCACCTTTACCTCTAGACGCAAGCCACTCATCCCGATCGGTTCGCGAATATCCTCCTGCCCATCGACGATGAACTCTTGCGTCAAAACGTGCAGCACCTGTTGATCGGTTGGAATATTGACGGCCTTTGCTGTCTCAATCACGCGGGCAACGTCTGCGGCCGTCACTTCCTTGTCCTTGACGGCCACCATCCCGCTCGAGTTAAAACTGCGAATATGGCTTCCAGCGATACCGGTGTACACATCGCGAATCTTGCAGTCCGCCATCAACTCGGCCTCTTCCAACGCGCGCTGGATCGAGTTCACGGTCGATTCAATATTGACAACGACACCTTTGCGCATGCCGCGCGACTCATGCTGACCGAGGCCGAGCACTTCAAAGCGGCCCTCGGGCAAAATCTCTGCGACCACAGCAACGACTTTGCTGGTGCCGATGTCGAGGGCGACGATTAGATCCTTGATGTCACGGGTCATGGCGTTATCGTTTCTTTTGAGGTTGAGTGGGTTCTGGTAATGCGGCAAGCGTTAATGCAAAGCCGTTGGGATAGCGAAGGTCGACGTGCGTCACCGCACGACCACCGGTTTTTTGACTGGCTTCTGGCCAGGCTTGTACAAAGCGCCGGATGCGCGCTGCGAAAGGCAAAGCGCCCGGGATACCGGCCTGGGTGTTCGGCGCATCGGCGCCTGGATCTCGGCCTAGGGCAAGCGTCATCTCGTTTGAGAGCGTTGCTTCCCAGGCGAGTCGATCGCTCAAAGAAAGCTTGCGTACGTTCAATCCCAGCGGGGCAAGCCAAGTCGTCATCTCGGCGTAGCGGTTGACGACTAACAACTCTTTGCCTTCTGGTCCTTCGAACTGCGGGAGTTGGGTATCGTCGTCGAGCTCCCCCTGGTTGGCAGTAAACGCTTGCCCCCACGTGTTGATCATTTGATTGTCGTTCCACAACGCCAGCGGTTGCTGCTCTTCGATCGAGACGCGCAACATGTTGGGCCAGATTCGGCGAACCGTCGCAGAGCGTACCCAGGGCGCTTCTTCGAAGATGCTTTGCGTCTCTAGCAAATCGATTGTGAAGAAATTGCCCGTTAGGTGTCCGGCGACCGTCATCTGAAGATTCTCTGGGGTCACGTACTTCAATGTACTGTTTGGTGCAGGTTCGATCTCGATCGCAGTCAAGGCAAACATCGGACGCTGAATCAGCCAGTAGACGCCGCCTGCCAGCATAGCTAGCACCGCCAACACCATTAAGGTGTTGGCCAAGCGGTTGATCGTACGAGCTTCGTTCCACACAACTGGCTCCGTTATTCTTGCTTGAGACGACCCACTTTGCAGCGGGCCTCACTCAAGATATGCATGCACAAACTGGGATAATCCAACCCGACTGCTTTTGCCGCCATGGGCACGAGCGAATGGCCTGTCATCCCCGGCGAGGTATTCATTTCTATCAGCCAGGCCTTACCGGCTGCATCAAGCATGACATCTGCACGCCCCCACCCTTCACAACCAAGCGCCCGATAGGCCTGAACACTCATTTGCGCGATATGCACAGCAAGAGCAGGATCGACTGGGGCTGGGCACAAATAACGCGTGTCATCAGAAAAGTATTTGTGTTGGTAGTCGTAGTTACCATCCGGCGCCACGATTTCAATAACAGGCAGAGCTCTCGCTGACTCACCACCACCCAAAATCGCGACCGTTAATTCACGACCAGAAATGAACTGCTCTGCCAAGACGACGTCGTCGTATTGCGCCGCGTGACGATAGGCACCGAGGGCATCCTCTTTGTGCGTGGCCTTGACGATGCCAAGTGTCGACCCTTCATGTGGCGGCTTCATCATGAGCGGTAAGCCCAAGCGATCGACCGCCGCCGTGACGTCCCGTTCATCGAGCAGTGCCGCATAGCCAGGCGTAGGAAGGCCCGCCTCAAGCCAGACTCGCTTAGTCATGATTTTGTCCATCGCGAGACTGGATGCCATGGGCCCGCTACCGGTATAGGGGAGCCCTAGCAACTCGAGAGCACCTTGGATGGTTCCGTCTTCACCGAATCGACCATGCAGGGCAATGAATACTCGATCAAATTTAGCGTCGGCCAATTCGCCTAGGCTGCGGGCACCCGTATCAAAGAGGTGCGCATCGACCCCTTGACTGACCAAGGCAGCATGCACGCCCGTACCAGACATAATCGACACCTCACGCTCAGCGGAATTGCCGCCGTAGAGCACGCCAACACGCCCCATCGCCTGCGTCATCGCAGCCTCCCCAATTGTTCCGGCACCTTGCTGATAGAACCAGCGCCCATCACGATCACGACATCACCATCCTGCGCGAAACTCTTAATCGCTTCTGCCATCGTCGTCACATCTTCAACAAAAACAGGCTCAACCTTGCCGGCGACCCGCACACCACGCGCAAGCGCGCGCCCATCGGCTGCAACCACTACGGACTCACCCGCGGCGTACACCTCGGTGAGTAAGACTGCATCCGCTGAGCTCAGTACCTTGACGAAATCTTCGAAACAATCTCGCGTACGCGTATAACGATGCGGTTGGAATGCCAAGACTATTCGACGCGTGGGCCAAGCGCCTCGGGCTGCGGCGAGCGTTGCTGCCATTTCAACTGGATGATGCCCATAGTCATCAATCACACTAAACTTGCCGCCCTTGGTTGCCACAAAGTCACCAACCTGAGTAAATCGCCGACCGACGCCACGGAATCCCGACAACCCGTTCGCGATTGCGAGATCATCGACACCAAGCTCAGTCGCGACAGCGATTGCAGCCAACGCATTGAGTACGTTATGTTTGCCAGGCAGACTTAGATCAATTGACAGCAATGGCAACGTGCCTTGTCGCGTCGTGCGCGCAACGTCAAACTGCATCCGCGTTCCCGTGGCACGCACGTTCGACGCGCAAAACTGCGCATCACCATTCAATCCGTAGGTGATGAGTGGCCGTGACACAAAGGGGATGATGTCACGGACATTGGCATCATCCGAACAAACAATCGCGCTCCCATAAAACGGCAGACGCTGCGTAAACTCAACAAAAGCACTCTTAAGTCGCGCGATGTCATGCCCATACGTATCCATGTGATCCGCATCAATATTTGTAATGATGGCCATCACAGGTAACAAATTCAAGAACGAGGCATCCGACTCGTCGGCCTCGACAACGATGTAGTCGCCGGCACCCAAACCAGCATTCGCACCGGCGGAATTCAAGCGGCCACCAATCACGAAAGTGGGGTCCAGTCCGCCAGCCGCCAGCACACTCGCCACCAGACTTGTGGTGGTCGTCTTACCGTGGGTGCCCGCTACAGCAATGCCACGCTTAAGCCGCATGAGCTCAGCTAACATCACGGCGCGCGGCACGACGGGAATGCGGGCTTCACGCGCAGCGATCACTTCCGGGTTGTTGTTGGCTACAGCAGTCGACGTCACAATCGCGTCGGCACCGAGGACGTTTTCTTTCTGGTGACCCAGCGCGATCGTCGCCCCCAGCCCTTGCAGACGCTGCGTGACCGCCGAGTGCGCGAGGTCTGAACCCGAAATCTGATAACCCAAATTCAGCAACACCTCAGCGATTCCGCTCATGCCAGAGCCGCCAATACCAACAAAATGAATATGCTGAAGACGATGTTTCATCTGTTGCCTCCGGCTAATTCTTCACAAATGTCCGCAATCCGCTGGGCAGCATAGGGTTGAGCGTGCGTACGCGCGCGCTGTGCTACCGCGCTCAACTCTTCACGCGTACGAACCGATAACCATTGCGCTACACCCTCTGCGGTCATATCCTTCTGTTGCAATACCCAGCCCGCACCAACATCAGTCAAAAATTTTGCATTGGCGGTCTGGTGATCATCCACTGCAAACGGGAACGGGACAAACAGTGCAGCGACACCTGCGGCAGAAACTTCAGCAACAGTCATCGCTCCTGCTCGACAGATCAGCAGATCGGTCTGACTAAGTGCACTGGCCATATCATCGATAAAGGCTACGCAATTGGCGTGTACTCCCTCGTCGGCATACGCGCGCTGTAAAGCATCAATATGTTGGGCACCAGCCTGATGCGTCACAATCGGCCGCGCGTGTGGACTCATGCGTGCGAACGCCTGAGGCAGCACCGTGTTTAAAGCGGTGGCGCCAAGACTCCCCCCCACGACAAGCACGCGCAACGCACCACTTCGCTGCGCATATCTGTTAGCGGGATCTGTAAGGCGCACGACCTCCTCACGCACTGGATTACCGACCACCTCAGCCCCGGAGATCGCCCCAGGGAAGCCGCTCAATACACGTTTAGCAAGATACGATAAGTAGCGATTCGTCATGCCAGCAATCGCATTTTGTTCATGTAATACCAACGGCTTTGAACGTAAGGCACTCACCACACCACCTGGAAAGGCAACATAGCCGCCCATGCCGAGTACGACATTGGGCTTGATCCGCGTGAAGTGCGTCCACGCTTGCCCCAGCGCGCGTATAAAACGGAAGGGCGCCTTGAGCTGATCCACCAACCCCTTGCCACGCAACCCAGCAAAGCGCAGAGGGCACAACTCATAGCCGCGAGCGGGAACTAGCTTGCCCTCCATCTTCTCGGGATGTCCCAACCAGCGAATCGTCCAACCTCGGTCACGCAAGACATCGGCAACCGCCAGACCAGGCATGATGTGGCCGCCCGTGCCGCCGGCCATGATGAGAATCACTGGGGAGGTCAAGCTCATGCTCGGCCCCCGCGCATCAAATTACGATTTTCAAAGTCAACCCGTAGCACTATTGCCACGGCAATCAAGTTCATCAAAATACCCGAACCGCCGTAACTGACAAGCGGAAGCGTCAATCCTTTTGTCGGCAACAGACCTAAACACACACCAATGTTGATGAACGTCTGTACGCCAAACCAGACGCCGACACCTTGCGCAATCAGTCCACCGAACACGCGCTCCATGGCGATCGCTTGTCGACCGATTTCAAAGCACCGATAAACGATGACCGCAAAGAGAGAAACCACCGTAAAGATACCGATAAATCCTAACTCTTCACCAATCACGGCGACGATAAAGTCAGTATGCGCCTCCGGCAGATAGTGTAACTTCTCCACGCTTCCGCCAAGGCCCACACCGGTCCACTCTCCTCGTCCAATCGCCATCAGAGAGTGCGAGAGTTGATACGCCTTAGACTGGGCGTAATCCGGATTCCAGGGGTCAAGGTATGCGAATAATCGCTCGCGTCGCCAGGGTGATAGCCAAATCGCCATCGAGAACGCCACGAGCAGTCCCCCCACTAGCGACGAAAAAATCCGTGCGTTGATTCCGCCCAGAAACAAAATTCCCATCGCGATGGATACGATGACAATTAACGCCCCAAGGTCAGGCTCTTTCATCAAGAGAAAGGCGACGACGCCCAACAGCACAGCCATCGGCAAAAAGCCGCGCGAAAAACTTTGAATGTATTCCTGCTTGCGTATGACGTAATCCGCGGTAAACACCACCATCGCGAGCTTCATCATTTCAGAGGGCTGAAACGTCAGTGGTCCGATTGGCAACCAACGCCAGGCGTTGTTTGCTTTGCGTCCAATTCCTGGAATCAGGACCAAGATCAACAGAACCACTGCAAAACCAAAAAACCATACGCACGTGCGCCGCCATGCGTGGATCGGAACCGTCAGCACCAATGTCGCCAAGAAGGTGCCAATCACGGCAAAGACAGACTGTCGGATCACAAAAGAATAGCGACTGAAATTTTGTCCGCGCGGACCATCCGCTAAAGCGATCGCGGCCGAATACACCATGAGAATACCGATACCAACCAATATCGCACTGGCCACAATTAACACTACATCGTAGTTACGCATGGCTGTGCGGCCAGGCGGAACGGCATTCACACTCGCGGTTAGCTCAGCAAAGAGGCTCACACCACCTCTCCTTGCTCAAGCGCCAACTCAGAAACTGCATCGGCAAACACTTGCCCACGATGCGGATAATTACGAAACATATCAAAGCTCGCGCATGCAGGCGACAAGACCACGACGTCTCCCTCTGTCGCATGACTAAACGCAAGCGCGACGGCATTCTGCATGTCGGTCGCGAAATTGATGGGTGCCACACTCGGGCTTAATGCCTGCGCGATCAGGGTCGCATCCTGTCCAATCAGCGTCACAGCGCGGGCATGTTTTGCAATGATTGGCGCGAGCGGTGAAAAATCTTGCCCCTTACCAACCCCCCCGGCGATCAATACAAATCGGCGACCCAAGCCATCTAGCCCGGCCACCGTCGCACCAACATTGGTTCCCTTACTGTCATTAAAGAAGTCGACGCCACCAATCGTGCGAATAAACTCCATGCGATGGGGTTCACCCAAATACTCCGTCGCCGCGCGCAGCATCGGCGCAAGTCCAGCGCCGCAAGCCCGTGCAAGTGAGAGCGCTGCCAGGCAGTTCAAGGCGTTATGCATCCCCTTAATGCCCAGGGCATCGGCCGGCATCATACGAACTGTCCGACCCGGATGACGTTGCGGCGCCGGCGCGTTCTTTTTACGCCTAACGGGCACGGGCAAATCATCGTCAAACTCTGTAGGCTCGCTTATGCACAACCAATTGACGCCGTTGTTGATTTCTAACCCAACGTCACCAGTCAGCATCGGCACATCGCGACCAAAGCTTCGTACATTCAAGGCCGTCAATACGTCAACCATTTCCATCACGCGCTTATCATCTCTATTGACGAGCATAGTGTCCGCCATCTCGAAAATCCGAGATTTTGCCGCGACGTATGCCTCCATGGTGCCATGCCAATCCAGATGATCTTGCGTCAGATTCAACACAGTGACCGCAGTACAACGCAAAGTGTGGGTTGTCTCGAGCTGGAAACTCGACAACTCAAGCACCCATACGTCAGGCAAATCATCCGCCTCAAGCGCCTCAGTGAGAGCATGCAACGCTGCTGGACTAATGTTGCCGGCCGCACGGACTTTCATGCCCGCAGCCGCAAGCATGTGCCGAGCAAGTGCTGTCACGGTCGTCTTACCGTTTGTACCGGTGATACCCAAAACTTTAGGCGCGTACGCTCTGTCTTGCTTAAGTTGTACCAGCGCCCGCGCAAACAACTCAATTTCACCAATGATTTCAATCGATCGCGACTGCGCAGCATCGAGTAACTCACGGACGGGAGACATACCCGGTGCAAGCCCGGGGCTCAACACCAAGGCATCGACTTCGTCTAACAAGTCCTCAGCAAATACATCACAACCAAGGTGGAACTCGATTGCAGTGGGGTCTATATCTTTTTGTAGCGCCTCAAAACCCGTCGGCGCTGCACGTGTATCGGCCACACGCACCCTCGCACCCTGCCGCACGCACCAACGCGCTGCGGCAACGCCTGTCTCGCCCAGTCCAACGATCAGGACACGAGAAGGAAAAATACCAACGTTTATAGAATCGTTCATCGAATTTTGAGTGAAGCTAAACCAACAAGCACCAGCATCATGCTGATAATCCAAAACCTAATGACTACCTGCGTCTCTTTCCAGCCACTCTCTTCAAAATGATGGTGTAGCGGTGCCATGCGTAGGATTCGGCGCCCCGTCCCATATCTGCGTTTGGTGTATTTAAACCAAGCGACTTGAATCATGACGGATAGCGTTTCCACAACGAATACCCCGCCCATAATGAACAAAACAATTTCCTGTCGCACAATAATTGCGACCGCGCCCAACATGCCACCTAACGCGAGCGCACCGACATCACCCATAAATACTTGCGCGGGGTGGGCGTTAAACCACAAAAATGCCAGCCCTGCCCCGGCAAGCGCCGCACACAGGACCATCACTTCAGCAGCGCCTGGGATATAGGGGAACAATAAGTACCGCGAGTAATCGACGCGACCAACCACATACGCAAATACGCCAAGTGCCGATCCCACCATCACGGTTGGCATGATGGCCAAGCCGTCTAGACCATCAGTCAGATTGACCGCGTTGCTTGTCCCGACAATGACAAGCCAGCTCAGGCATACGAACCCAAACACGCCAAGCGGATAGCTCACCGTCTTGAAAAACGGCACAATCAAATCGGTGCGCGTTGGCAATACTAAGGTGAATCCGCTGTTTACCCATTCACGCATGAGGGGCCAGACATTGCTCGTTCCGGGCGCCGAAATAGCAAACGTCAGATAGACCGCAGCGATCAGACCAATCAACGCTTGCCAGAAAAACTTTTGACGCGCCGGCATCCCTTCTGGATCGCGATGCACAACCTTGCGGTAGTCATCGATCCAACCAATCCAACCAAAACCAAACGTCACGAGCAACACGACCCATACAAAACGATTGCTCCAGTCCGCCCATAGCAGCGTACTGACTCCGATGGAGATCAAGATAAGTACACCGCCCATAGTGGGCGTGCCGGTTTTAACGAGATGGCTTTCGGGCCCATAGCTGCGAACAGCCTGGCCGATCTTCAGCTCGGTCAGCTTACGAATGACCCACGGCCCCGCGATCAGTCCAATGAGTAACGACGTCGCACACGCCAGCACCGCGCGCAAGGTGATGTACTCAAACACACCGAAACCGCGTATGTGGTTATCTGCCAGCCAACCGAACAACTCATACAGCATGCTTCACCACTTCCCCGGGAGTTGTCCCAAACTTTTCTATATATCCGCGCACAACACGCTCCATGCGCATAAACCGCGAGCCTTTGACAAGCAAACTCGTCACCTTCATCTTGCCTAGCGCCTCACACACCTGCTCCGGCGAGTCGTAATGTTGCGCACCCTGGCCAAATGCCAATACGCTATCTCGCGTCGCTTCGCCTAAAGTCAACAGGGTGTCAACCCCTCGCGTTCGGGCATACGCACCCACTTCTGTATGCATCGCCGGTCCGTTGTTGCCCACCTCGCCCATATCCCCTAGCACCAGCACGCGAGGGGGAGGCAAACTAGCCAAGACATCAATCGCCGCGCGCACAGAGTCTGGATTTGCGTTGTAGGTGTCGTCGATCAGTACCCGCCCATTTTCGAGTCGATGCGGCTGCATACGGCCATTCGCAGCGCGAAAACCCTGCAAACCTTGCACCACGGCGGCTAACGGAGCACCACTAGCCAGCGCACATGCGCCAGCGGCAAGCGCATTGCGCACGTTATGCATTCCTGGCACAGGCAAAACCACCTCACCTTGCCCTAATGGTGTGTGCAGCACGAAACTAGAACCCAACACATCGGAGTCAATGTCACTAGCCCAGACGCGAGCGGGAGCAGTCAACCCAAACGTACTAGATGCGTGTTGGCCAGCTAAGTCAGCCCACAGGGAAGTGAACGGATCGTCACCGGGATAAACCTTCGTACCACCCGGCATCAATGAATCAAACACAGCAGCGTTTTCAAGCGCAACCGCTTCAACGCTCACCATAAACTCTTGATGCTCACGCTGAGCGTTATTAACAAGCGCCACGGTGGGCTGCGTCACCGCAGCGAGAATCGCGATCTCGCCCGGATGATTCATCCCCAACTCAATTACGGCAACTTGGTGTGATGCACGAAGTCTAAGCAGCGTGAGTGGCACACCCAATTCATTGTTTAAGTTGCCTGTTGTTGCCAAACGATTGCTTTCCCCTACCCACGCAGCAAGGATCGAAGCAATCATTTCTTTAGTCGTTGTTTTGCCGTTGCTTCCTGTCACGGCAATGATTGGCACGGCAAACTGCTTACGCCATGCTCGTCCAAGTATCAACAGCGCTGCTCGCGTATCCCCCAGGGCGATTTGCGGGAGCGCAACGCTCGTGTCGGCCTGATCGACAATCGCAGCGACTGCGCCCGCTGCGGCCACCTGCCCAAGATAATCGTGACCATCAAAATTATCGCCACGTAGCGCTAAAAATACCGACCCAGCGTCCATCTTTCTGGAGTCGGTCTGGATGCCGGACTCCTGACGCAACATCAAACCGGCCTGCGCCCATTGTCCATCGTCAAAAGCAACTCGCTGACCCTTGGCCTCTTGGTAGGCCTCATGCCCTTTACCTGCAAGCAACACAATATCTTCTGCATCCGCGCTCAAGACGGCGTGCAGGATTGCCTGCGCGCGATCGCCTTCAATCAACACATTAGCTGCGCCACTGGCCAGGCCAGCAATGATGTCGGCCATGATGGCTTGTGGAGCTTCGTCACGCGGATTGTCACTGGTGACAACGACTCGATCTGCTAGCTTTTGCGCCACAGCGCCCATTAGCGAACGTTTCCCCGCATCACGATTGCCGCCACAACCAAAGACACACCATAATTTTGCGGCACGACTTTGCGCGATACCATGCAACGTGCGCAAGACCCGCTCTAACGCATCCGGCGTATGCGCATAATCCACTATCACCGTTGGGCTCGGCACGCGCGACAGGATAGGATGAATCCGTTGCAACCGTCCGCTGACGGGGTGAAGCTTCTCAAAGGCGGCACCAACACGCGCGAGGCTCCATCCGAGTTGGCGCAATAAGCCCGCCACGCATAAAAGATTTGCGACATTGTGGGCGCCAAGCACTTGGGTCTGTACCTTCACACACTCTAAGTGTGCGCACAACACAAAGGCTGCACCCTGTGCAGTCGTCGAGAGGTCTTTCGCGGTGAGATTCGCTGAGTCCGCCTGCCGCGACAGGCTAAAGGTGATCGTCGGCACTTCCACTGTTCGCGCCAACTTCACCCCTACGGGATCGTCGACATTCAGCACGACTCCCTGCAACCCGAGATGCCTGAACAAGCGCAGCTTGGCTGCCTCGTACGCTTGCATAGTCAAGTGGTAATCAAGATGGTCACGCGATAAATTCGTAAACGCTGCGTACCTGATACGAACGCCGTCTAGTCGACCTTGATCTAGACCGATCGAAGACGCTTCAAGCGCAACAATTTCAGCACCACGTGTGCGCATCTCTGCCAATGTGCGGTGCATAGACACGACATCCGGAGTCGTCAATTGCCCGCTGGCAGTCATGCCATCGGGGTAGGTAACCCCTAAGGTACCGATCACACCAACCGCGACACTCTCAACTCGCAGCGCCTGTGCCAACCACTGCACGCAACTTGTCTTCCCATTCGTACCGGTCACCGCAACAACACAAAGATCCGCCGACGGTTGGCGATACCAACTATCCGCAAATTCTCCGACTCGTGCCTTCAAATTCTCAACGCCGAATATTGGAACGGCCGCCGAGTGGTCTTGCCATGCCGTTGCATTCTCAACATGCAGCACAATTGCGGCAGCACCGGCTTGAATCGCTGCATCGACATAGGTTCGTGCGTCTCCGACAAGCCCAGGGCATGCAACGAAAACATCTCCCGCTTTTAAGGTTCGGGAATCCATATGCAGCTGTGCATCAGGCCCGACTATCGCTCTAAGCTTTTCAATTAGCGCCTCAAGTGCAACATTTTTTGCGAACAGTTCGGCGTGAATCATCTTGCGCCTCCCTGCGTCACCGCAACCGTCGAAGCGAACGGCGCATCGGGCTGCACGCCCATGATGCGTAAAGTGCTTCCCACGATGTTTGCGTAGACCGGCGCAGCAACACGTCCGCCGTAGTACACGCCTGAACTCGGCTCATCGATCGTCACTGCAACAACAATGCGCGGATCGGACACTGGCGCAAAACCAACAAAAGAGCCGCGATAACGACTCGTGCTGTATTTACGATCAACAATTTTGCGTGCGGTGCCGCTTTTGCCAGCGACCCGATATCCCTGAACTTGCGCAGCCTTCGCACCTTCCGGACCCGCTGCCGCCTCGAGCCACGCGCGCACGCGCCGCGCCACCTCTGGAGGATAGACTTGGGTCGTCGCAGGAGGTTGATCACGCTTGATCAGACTCAGACTCACCATATCGCCATCACGGGCAAATACAGAATAGGCACGCGCCATTTGTAACAAGGATACGGACATGCCATAGCCATAAGACATGGTCGCTTTTTCAATCAAGCGCCAGCGCTCCCACGGACGCAAGCGGCCAGGTACTTCGCCCGGGAAACCTGTTTGAGGCATTTGGCCCAAACCAAGCTCGTTAAAGCGTGCCCACATTTCACGTGACTCAAGCTTTTCTGAAATCAAGGTCATGCCGATGTTGCTGGACTTAAGCAAAATTCCCGCGGGATCAAGCGTTCCATTCGCGCTCACATCACTGATTGTCGCGCCTTGATACGTGAACTTTCCATTCCCTGTTCGAAACTGTGTCGCGGGCGTGATGCGATTAAGTTCGAGCGCAAGAGCGACCGTAAAGGGCTTCATGATTGAGCCCGGCTCAAACGTATCGGTTAGCGCCTGATTACGCATATTGCCGCTACGAAACGTTTCACGCTTATTAGGATCGTAGGTCGGCATATTGCCCAGCGCCAGTATTTCGCCGGACTTGATATCGATCACCACCGCGGCAGCACCCTTTGCCTTGTTCGTGACCATCGCCTCTTGCAGTGCCCGATAGACCTGGTACTGAATACGTGTATCGATGGACAACTGAATATCGCGTCCATCGACCGCCACATCGATGTCCTTCACATCATCGATCTGACGTCCCATACGGTCACGCAAGATTCGGCGGCTTCCGCCCTTTCCGGCCAGCTGATCGTTAAATGCAAGCTCGACACCCTCTTGACCATGATCGTCGAGCGTATTTAGGCCAACAATATTGCCCGCGACCTCACCCTCTGGGTAATAGCGGCGATTATCTCTGTGGAGACTAACGCCCGGGACTCGCATTTTTTGTATCTGCTGAGCAACTTCAACGGGTACTTGGCGTTTCAAATAAATAAACGTCTTTTTCTCCGGGTTGATCTTTGTTTTCAGATCGGCCTCAGGCATGTCGAGCAACTCAGCTAGCTTTTTCAAGCGGTCAGCACTTAAGGTTTGGGCGTGCTTTGGCGTAAAGCCGATCGCCCGCGCAGGGATGCTCGCTGCCAGCACGACACCGTTGCGGTCTAAGATCTTGCCTCGACTTGCGTACAAGGGCTGAGTCACCTCGTAACGCTTTTCACCTTGCTGCTGCAAGAACTCCGTGTTGAAACCTTGCAAGTAAATTGCCCGCACTACTAACGCCAAGAACGCGATACCAATCACCGACAACACGAGTCGCCCGCGCCATATTGGATAGGCTACCTTGAGCACAGGGTTGTTAAAAAACGGCATGTGCTTCATCGGGGGCTCCCGACGGCTGGAGCCGCCTGGTTTGCGGACGACTGATTCACAGAAGGCTGGCTCACATAGATAGTGCGCTCTGGCACAATCACGTTCATCCTAAGCTCTTCGCGTGCAACCTTATCGACGTGGGCGTTACGCGACGCCTGGGCACGATCTAGCTGCAATTTACGCCAATCAATCTCAAGGTCTTCGGTTTGCGTTGTGTATTTATCTAGCTGGTTGTAAAGCTGCCGAGCCTGATACCGCGCCGTGACTAAAGAGATCGCCGAGAACATTAAGACAATGGCGGTCAGCACGGAAAGACGTCCCATCAACGCGCCCCTCTTTTGGAGCGTGTCGACGCTGGTCGTGTACGGAGCATAAACGCTTGAGCACCTTCGGGACCTAACGCAGTGTGTGTGCGCTCGGCAACACGCAACACGGCAGAACGCGAACGTGGGTTTTCGGCTATTTCAGTGTCGCTTGGCAATACCCGCGCGAGCGCCAACAAGACTGGCTGTGGCATTTCACTTTCGCGCAGAGGGAGGCGGGCATACACAGCTTCCGGTTTGGATGCTGCGGTGATGAACTGCTTGACGACGCGATCTTCCAACGAGTGGAAGCTAATCACGGCCATACGTCCGCCTGTTTTTAATAAATTCAGAGCTGCCGGGAGGGCGCTCTCGAGCTCTTCGAGTTCATGATTGATGTAAATCCGTAAAGCCTGAAAGGTGCGTGTAGCCGGATGCTGGCCCTTTTCGCGCGTGCGGACGGTACCTGACACGAGCTCGGCGAGCTCGAGCGTGGTTGCCACCGGACTTGTTGCGCGGCGAGCAGCAATCGCCGTTGCAATCTGAAAAGCAAACCGTTCTTCGCCATATCGTCCTATGACCTCCCGCATGTCGTCTACACTTGCCAGCGCCAACCATTGCGCCACTGTCTCACCACGCGTCGTATCCATTCGCATATCTAGCGGACCATCCCGCATGAATGAAAAACCACGTCCTGCTTCGTCAATCTGAGGTGAAGACACCCCTAGATCCAACATCACACCGTCGACCTCTTGCACGCCCAACGCAAACAACGCATCGACCATGCTTGAAAACCCTTCATGGACAACCGTTACTCTGGCGTCCTGTGCTGCCAACTCTTGCGCCGCGGTAATCGCCTGCGGATCTTTATCAAACACCACAAGCCGTGCGTCGACACTCAACCTCGCTAACAACGCGCGCGAATGTCCTCCACGGCCAAATGTCCCATCCACATACACGCCCGACAATCTCGCCTGCTGATCAGGCAATTCATCTAAAGCATGCGAGCCGCGACGGCCATACTGCGCACCCACCAGCGACTCGACTGTCGGCTCGAGCAACACGGGCCGATGGACAAACTGCGTCACGGCTTAAAACGAAAACTGGTTCAGTACATCACCCATGCCTTGCGACAAATCAGCAGCCTCTCGGCGCGCCAAGGCAGCGGCATCCCATAACTCAAAGTGCGCGCCCATCCCCAGCAGCATCACGTCGCGCGTGAAACCGGCAGCCGAGCGCAATTCAGGCGCAATCAAAATGCGTCCTGATCCATCAATTTCTACATCTTGAGCATTGCCGAGTAATAAGCGCTGCAGAGCACGCGCTTGCATCGGAAAGGCAACGATCTGTTCGCGCTTGATTTCCCACTGCGCCCGGGGATATACCAATAAGCAACCGTCAGGGTGACGCGTCAGCGTCAGGCAGCCCTGCGCCTGCTCGACTAGAGCATCGCGATGCCGGGTCGGGACATTGATCCGACCTTTCGCATCCAGCGTCAGCGCACTACTTCCTTGAAACACCCCATTTACCCCACTTAAATACACAAAAACCTACTTTTCACCACTCTAAGTGAATGATTGAGCTTGGTCAAGCGGATAACGCATTTTTTTCAATGGGATCAAGGACTTAGATAGGTTTTTTGAAATATTTCGGAATTGAAATATTCAAATAAATCAACAGATTGGCGAATCAACTAAATGTTGATTATTAAGTATGGGATTAGGGATAACCCGAACAAAATAAATTATAGTGAGGTGCAAGGCGAATCTATAGGCCGGATTCTGTAAACCCACTTGCGTGGGTTGGCAATCATTCCTCTGGGCAAATCATTGCTGAAGTGCTCTAGCCACCTACCCGCATACTCGGGCGAGCCGCCCAACGTGACACGAGGCCACACGTATGCCTATTTGGTGTTGCTCCGGATAGAGGTTGCCGCGTTTCACCCTGCAATGTTCAAGACGCAAGCGCCTCGGGCACCACGGGAACACCGTGGCAGAGTACGCCTTTCGACGCACCCCCATTGCAGACTCGTCTCTGTGGCCCTAGTCCTCGAAGACAGGCAGATTCGCACCCACCCATCCTCGGACGGTCGTTAACCGTTATCCCGCTCTATGGAGTCCGGACCTTCCTCGATGCCGTCAGGCACCGCGATTACCCAATTCGCCTTGCACCTGCATTGTACGACCCATTGCTCGAGGCCTCCATGCACCCCCCGAACGCAGGTAATAAACGATAAACACGCCGTCCTGCGACAATAGCGGTCTAACAACCCACTTCGTGCCTCGCACGCGCGTAACTTACATGTCGATTGCCCTGATTACACTCAATGGCGTGCACCTCGCCTATGGTCATCACCCCCTTCTGGATGGCGCCGATCTCGCCATTCAGGCGAGTGAGCGGATCGGATTAATCGGACGCAACGGCGCGGGAAAATCCTCCCTGCTGCGCTTACTCGATGGCCGTAACGTGCCCGATGATGGAGCAATCAACGTTGCAGGCCATGTCCGAGTCGCAACAGTAGAGCAAGAGCCTACCCTAGACGAAGCACTTACCATCGAAGAAACCGTCATGGGCGAATACGACCCAGACAGCGAGGACTGGGGACGTGCTTCGCGTGTGCGCGCACTCATTGATAAGCTAGAGCTTCCGCCAGACGCTCGTGTCGGTACATTATCGGGTGGCATGCGCAAGCGTGTTGCACTCATCAGTGCGATTGCCAACGACCCAACCCTGCTTCTTCTCGACGAACCAACCAACCATCTCGATCTAGACGGTATTGCATGGCTTGAAGCAACGCTCAAGCAATGGCCAGGCAGCGCCATTATCATCACACACGATCGTCAATTTTTGGACTTAGTCGCCACGCGCATTGTCGAGCTCGACCGTGGCCAGCTGCTGAGTTTTCCCGGTAACTTCACCGACTGGCAAGGACACAAAGCGCAATGGCTCGAGTCACAGCGTCTTGAGAACGCACGTTTTGACAAACTGTTAGCCCAAGAGGAAGTCTGGATTCGCAAAGGTGTCGAGGCACGCCGAACGCGCAATGAAGGTCGGGTTCGACGTCTTGAACGCTTGCGAGTAGAGCGTGCAGACCGTCGCGAACGACAGGGGAACGTTCAGCTCGCACTAGATGCTGGCCAACGCTCTGGAAAACTCGTTGCCGAACTTGTCGACGTCAGCAAGTCTTTCGGTGACCAATGCGTGATCAAAAACTATTCAACCACGATTATGCGAGGCGATCGGATCGGCTTGATCGGTCCAAATGGCGCGGGAAAATCCACACTACTCAAACTCATCCTCGGCACACTCGAACCGGATAGTGGCACCGTCAAACTCGGCACCAACCTGAGCGTCGCCTACTTCGATCAGATGCGCAGTCAACTCGACGAGAACGCGACCCTTGCCGACGTGATTAACCCTGGAAGCGAGTGGATTGAAATCGGTGGTACCCGCAAACACGTCATGAGCTACCTGGGCGACTTTCTGTTTGCGCCTGCACGCGCCCAATCACCCGTTAAAAGCCTCTCCGGAGGCGAACGTGCACGCTTGTTACTCGCACGTCTGTTCGCGCGGCCTGCCAATATCCTTGTTCTCGACGAGCCGACCAACGACCTGGACATTGAAACGCTAGAGCTGCTTGAAGAGCTTTTACAAGACTATCCTGGCACTGTGCTGCTCGTCAGTCACGACCGAACGTTTCTGGACAATGTGGTCACACAGACCATTGCGAGCGAAGGCGACGGCAAATGGATGGATTACGTCGGAGGCTTTGCCGATTGGGAACGTCAGCGCAAGGCCCGCAAGCCGCGCGCAGCGATCGATCAGGTAAAAGCCGCGAGCGGCATGCCAGCAACCGTTGCCACCAAATCTGTGGAGACCACTCAGAGCGCAGTCGTTGCGCCAACCCGTGCTCGCGGCGCTAAGCTCGCTCCATGGGAAACAAAAGAGCTAAACGAACTGCCCGCAATCATTCAAGGCTTAGAGGCAGAGCAAGAATCCCTCGTGGCGCAGATGAGTGACAGTGCACTTTACAAGAACGAACCCGCCAAGTTCTCCGCAATCCAAGAAAAGCTCGCACACATCGAAAAAAATCTCACCAAAAAATTCGAGCGCTGGGAAGCGCTCGAAGCCAAGTCCCTGGCCTAACCAGGGCAGTCAGGTTGAGTAATTACCGCTCAACCATTGACCAAGGCAGTGACTCGCCAGCCGCAAGCGGCACGATACTTTCATCCCCAAACGCTAATTCTTGTGGAATAGTGAAGGGCTCACGACGCAGAGTGATTGTGCCTTCGTTACGCGGCAAGCCATAAAAATCTGGCCCGCGCAGGCTCGCGAACGCCTCGAGTTTGTCAAGCCTACCAGCGCGCTCAAAAGCGGTGGCGTACAACTCCATCGCATGCAAAGCCGTATAGCAGCCCGCACAGCCGCACGCGTGCTCTTTTAAACCCTTGGCATGGGGTGCGCTATCCGTTCCCAAGAAAAACCGCGGACTATCGCTTGTAGCGGCCTCTACGAGCGCCAGTCGATGCACTTCCCGCTTAAGAATAGGCAAGCAGTAAAAATGCGGGCGTACCCCACCTTGAAAAATTGCATTGCGGTTGTACAGCAGATGTTGGGGGGTGATGGTCGCGGCGATGGGTCCTTCTGCGTCGCGCACATACTGCGCGCCGTCCTTGGTAGTGATGTGTTCAAACACAACCGACAACGCAGGCAACGCCTTACGCAAGGGAATCATGACGCGGTCGACAAACAAGGCCTCCCGGTCAAAGACATCCACAGAGGGGTCCGTGACCTCTCCATGCACTAACAACGGCATCCCAACGCGCTGCATCGCCTCGAGCGCTGGCATACAGCGGCCAAGTAAGTCAGTCACCCCAGCGTCAGAATTCGTCGTCGCTCCTGCGGGATATAACTTGACCGCGAGCGCAGCCCCCGTCTCCTTGGCACGCACAATTTCATTTGGGGTTGTGTTGTCAGTCAAATAAAGCGTCATCAAGGGCGTGAACGCTTCTTTAGCCACACCAACCTGCACCATCGCCTGCTCGATACGGGCGCGATAGGCCTGGGCCAACGCCACTGTAGTGACCGGAGGTTTGAGGTTTGGCATCACGATCGCGCGCGCAAATTGCCGCGCAGTCGCGCCAACCACCGACGCGAGGACCGCGCCATCCCGTAGATGCACATGCCAGTCATCGGGCCGTACGATTGTTAATGTCTGTTGCGTCATGGTTAATTTTCCAAAGGCATTGCGCGTTCAATAATCGAGGCAAACATGGCGCTACCGACTGGGATGACCTCATCATTGAAGTCAAAACGCGAGTTATGCAAAACACGACCGTCTTCCGCCCCGCCTTGGCCTAAGCGAAAGTAGGCTCCTGGCACCTTCTTCAACATGAAGGAGAAGTCTTCAGCGCCCATCGACGGTATCAGATTAGCCACAACCCTATCTGCACCGAATAAGTCCGTTGCAACCTGCGCCACAAACGCGGCGTGCTCAGCCGAATTGATGGTTGCCGGGTAGTACCGCCCATAGGTGAATTCTGCCGTTGCACCAAACCCCTCGGCAATGGAGTGGATCAAGCTGCGCATTCGCGACTCTACCAAGGCTTGCACCGTGTCACTGAAGGTGCGCACGGTTCCGACGAGCCTGGCAGTCCCCGGAATCACACTCGCTGCGCCTGCATTGCCGGCCTGGATATGGCCAAACGACAGCACCGCAGACTCAACAGGGTGCACATTGCGCGACACAATTGTCTGGAGCGCCGTCACCATCTGTGCCGCCACGACAATTGGGTCGATCGTTTGATACGGGTGAGCACCATGCCCACCTCTTCCATTGATCACGATCTCAAACCGGTCGGACGCCGCCATCATGGGGCCGGTATTCAAGCCAATCGTCCCTGCCGGCAAGGCCGGCCAGTTGTGCAGCGCGTAGATCGCATCACAGGGGAACCGCTCAAATAAACCATCCTCCACCATCGCCTGTGCACCGCCCAAGCCTTCTTCGGCTGGCTGGAAAATCAGGATGGCGGTGCCATTAAAGTTGCGGTTTTGCATCAAATACTTTGCGGCACCAAGCAGGACGGTTGTGTGGCCGTCGTGGCCGCATGCGTGCATCATGCCTGGGACGGTCGAACAATGCGCAACCGCGCCATCCTCTTGGATAGGAAGCGCATCCATATCCGCCCTGAGCCCGATCATCTTGCCCGAGTCACACTTTTGTCCACGAATCACACCAACAACACCTGTTTTCCCTATGCCACGATGGATTTCAACACCCAAGGCCTCAAGTGCACCCGCCACGATCCCAGCGGTACGCACTTCTTGAAATCCGAGCTCGGGGTTGGCGTGCAAATCACGCCGCAGCGCGACGAGTTCTTGATGGAATTTTTTTATTGAAGCCAGCGGTGAGCGTGGGTACATAGCGAAAACAATCCCGTTTGTCATAGGTAAATTAGTTTACATCGTAGACAAATTTGCGACATTTAGTATTATTTCGTCTAGGTTTCGACAAAATCTTTGTCTTTCCTGCGCAGAAGTATTATGCTGCGCCTGTTGTGCATATTAATCTGCCTCACTAGGAGAGCCCACATGGCCACCGCCAAAAAACCTGCTGCTAAAAAAGTTGCCGCTAAAAAACCTGCTGCTAAAAAAGTTGCTGCTAAAAAGCCAGCCGCTAAAAAAGTTGCTGTGAAAAAAGTTGCTGCTAAAAAACCAGCTGCTAAAAAAGCTGCTGTGAAGAAGGTTGTTGCAAAGAAGCCTGCTGCAAAGAAGGTTGCTGCGAAGAAGCCTGCTGCGAAGAAAGTTGCACGCAAGCCTAATGCCGCTTTCATGAAAGCACTGACTCCTAGTGCTGTGTTGGCTGCCGTGATTGGCGCCGCTCCAGTGCCACGCACAGAAGTCACCAAGAAGATTTGGGACTACATCAAGAAGCACGACCTGCAAGATGCAAAGAACCGTCGCAACATCAATGCCGACGACAAGCTTAAGCCTCTGTTTGGTAAGAACCAGGTTTCGATGTTTGAGTTGACCAAGATTGTTAGCGGTCACTTGAAATAAATCGAGGCTCGATAAAAAATGGCACCGTTTTTACGGTGCCATTTTTTTTTGTCACTACGAAAGTGACGGCAGAGCCAATCGAGCCAGCTACGTCAGTTCATCAGAGGGGTGTGCGCCCTTCGAGCAGGGCCAACCAACCCTTGACCAAACGGAACAAGATCCAAACGCCCGTTGCAACAACACCTATCCAACCAATGTAGATGTACGTCGCGAGGCCACTAACAGCCAACGCCAATACGCCCCACCAAAATGTCTGCATCATCCAGTCAAAGTGGACGGCATATACCGTGCCAGCCGCATCGGCGCGCTTGACATACAACAGCACGATTGCAGCCACGCTCGCGGCACCAAAAACACCCGCGCTAAGTAAGCCGATTGCAAACAGTCCATAAGCTACTTGCGTAATGACACGCAAGTCGATGGGGGTAGGTTCTTGTGGGATGGGATTCGTCATGCTGTTTACTCCATAAGGCACATAAAAGAATCTTACCTTAGGCAAGATGTAACGACTAGCCTCTGCACAGTGGCAATCGGATGAAAGAGTCCGCCTGGCTCCGTTCGCACAATAAACGAAGCGCACAAAGACAAACCCCCAGGCGCATCAGCGACTGGGAGTTTGAGGGGTAAGAGCTTGACGATGTCCTACTTTCACAGACGTTAATCAACTATCATCGGCGCTAAGGTGTTTCACGGTCCTGTTCGGGATGGGAAGGGGTGGGACCACCTCGCTATGGTCATCAAGCGTAGCTTGTTGAACACCTGAGCGATACACGGCTCAAGCGTTCCAATCTGGGAAGAAGCGCAACGTTGTTGCTCACC
>CAMBFI010000009.1 GCA_945865935.1 Bordetella parapertussis
TGAACTTAGTCCGTGGCGTTGAGCGCTCTCTGGGATTGAGTTAATTTTGGAATTACCTAGATGGAAGCACGAATCATTGCCTTGGCAACGTTCGAGGTCGATGCTCGCAACATCCCCTACGCCCACTAAGTTCACTAAGCAAGCGCAACAGACTTTATCTGGGCCCAGACCGCGGCACCGACATTCAGTTCCAGATTTGCCAATGCCTTGCGTGTGACGCGCGCCAGAAGTCGTTGATCTTGGCAGCGAATCGCCACCAAGCAACTAGCAGGATGCACATCATCCGCAATACTTTCGATCACACCCAATATTTTGTTTTGTATTGAACTGTCTTTGGGCTCGGTGAGCGCCAAGCTTACGTCGCTCGCATGAATGTGCACACGTACCGCATTCCCAATCGCGAGATCCTTTTGGCGCACCCATAGCCTGGCACCGTTTACATCGATTCCGGTCAAGTGATAGCGGTTGTCATGCTCGGCAATATGGCCTGTTAACACCGCACCCGCATCTGACCCCAACTCACGCGCGAACGCCGAATCCGATAACACGTGCGCAATAGAGCCTTGCGCGCTTACCAGTCCGTTATTGAGCAAGACCACATAATCGGCAAGGCGAGTGAGCTCCTCCATCGAATGGGTGACATACAGGACGGGGATGCTGAGCTCAGTATGCAATCGCTCGAGCCAAGGCATAATCTCTTGACGACGCGCAATATCCAGAGAAGCCAGCGGCTCATCCAACAGCAGGAGCTTAGGCTGTGTGGCCAGCGCCCGCGCAATCGCCACCCGTTGCCGCTCACCGCCCGACAAACTCGAGGTATCGCGATCCGCGAGATGCCCAAGGCCTAAAAGTTCCGTGGCCGCGTTAAGCGCTGCTTCACCGCCTGACTTGCCTGTGCGCTTAATGCCATAGCTCAGGTTATCCCGGACACTCAAGTGTTCAAAAAGGCTCGCCTCTTGAAATACATAACCAAGATCCCGCTTCCAAGTGGGCACCCATTGAGCCATGCTGTCGTCTTGCCAGACATGCTGACCAACCGTCACATAACCTTTGGCGCGTTCAAGCCCGGCCACACAACGCAAGACCGTGGTTTTGCCGGAGCCCGAGGGGCCAAACAACACGGTGATGCCTTCGCCGGGCAACGCCAGGTCCAGCTCGAGCGAGAAATCCGGTCGATTCAACGACAGCGCCAACCGAAGACTATGAGGGCTCGTCATGGCAGAACCCTATCCGAGCGCTTTTTTAGCAGAGACAAACAAAGCAGCACCGCAAAGGAAAAGATCACCATTCCCGCTGCGAGCCAGTGCGCCTGGCTATATTCCATTGCTTCAACGTGACCAAAGATCTGTGTCGAGACGACACGCGTTTCACCTGGGATGTTTCCACCAATCATCAGCACCACACCGAACTCGCCTACGGTGTGTGCGAAGGTGAGCACCGTAGCCGTAAACAGCCCTGGCTTCGCCAAGGGCAAGGCAACAGAAAAAAATGCGTCGAGAGGGCTCGCACGCAATGTCGCTGCGACATCGAGCGGGCGCCGCCCAATCGCCTCGAAAGCATACTGAATAGGCTGTACCGCGAAAGGCAAAGAAAAAACAATGGAGCCCAACAGGATTCCAGTAAACGAAAATGACAGAAGACCCAGACCTAGGGCCTCGGTCAGCCTACCCCCCCACCCCTGCGGACCGAGAAGCATCAACAGGTAGAACCCCAAAACGGTTGGAGGCAGTACCAGCGGCAAGGTGACTAGCGCAGCAATGGGCGCTCGCCATGTTGAGCGCGTCTGTGACAACCACCAGGCGAGCGGTGTCGCAACGATCAATAAGATGATGGTTGTGAACGCCGCAAGCTTAAGCGTCAAGACAATTGCTTGCCACGCGTCGGGACTGATCGCGCCTATCATCGCGTGAAAATCCTGATGTCAAAATAGAACGAACAGATTTTACAGGGCATAGCCATAGGAGAGAATAATCTTCCTAGCTTTGTCGCTGCGCAAATACTGCAAGAGCGCCTGTGCGGCACCGTTTGCCCGGGCATTCGCTAGCAAAACGGCGTCCTGCTTAATCGGATCGTACATAGTAGAAGGCACAATCCACCCCGATCCTTCTTTCATCTTTCCGTTTTCAAACACCTGTGAGAGCGCGACAAAACCTAGCGCGGCGTTCCCAGACGAGACAAACTGAAAAGTTTGTCCGATGTTTGAAGCCTCGACGATTTTGGGTGTAACCCGAGCAGATACATCTAATCTTTGTAGCACTTGCATGGCAGCCAGGCCATAAGGCGCAAGCTTTGGGTTAGCAATCGCAATCTTAGTAAAGGTGTCAGATCTAAGCACTTCGCCTTGGTCATCCACGAAGCCAGGCTTCTTGCTCCACAGCACCACTTTGCCCACGGCATAGGTAAAACGAGTACCTGCGACGCCAAACCCTTCCTTTTCTAGCTTTGCTGGGGTCTCATCGTCCGCCGCAAGCAACACTGCAAACGGCGCACCGTTTTTGATCTGAGCATAAAACTGACCTGTTGCGCCAAAGGACAAAATCGCTTTGTGCCCTGTGTCGCGCTCAAAGGCTTGCGCGATGATCTTCATTGGCGCCGTGAAATTAGACGCGACAGCCACGCTCACTTCTCCGGCCATCGAAGATGTCGAAAAACTAAGTGCTAGAAATAAAAAAAATATATTTTGAATTTTTTTTCGCATTCGCGAGAACATACTACGGTCGGGATAATGCAAAAATATTATCACGCTGCTCAAGCTGAGATATCTGCGTGAATTAGCGCCGACCCAAGCGCCACAACAGCATGGCAAGCATCAAGGCACATCCAGAACTAAAGACATAGAGCATCCCAGGCCCTCCCAGTCGCATCAAAGCGCCTGACACGAGCGGCCCTAACGCAGCACCCACGCTATACACAATCAAGACCACCGCGGATGCACCGACACGCCTATCCTCTTGCACCCGGTCGTTGGAAAGACCAGAGGCCAAGCCATACAGCGTAAATTGAATTGCACCTAGACCTGCCCCGAACAAGAGCATCAACCAGTACGGCCAACTGACCCAGCCCCACATCAGTGCTGCAATCCCTGTAAAAATCAGCGCGTTATTTCGAACGAGCTTGGCGCGATCAACACGATCCGATAACCAACCCATCGGCCACTGCGCCACGAGTCCCGCCAAGACGGCGGTGGCGGTATAAAAGGCAATATGTCTCGTACTAAAGCCTTGGCCTGCCGCATAGACCGCAGCCAGCCCATAAAAAGATGCCGAAATATTTCCTGAGAAAAACGCAGTGATTAATGCCATCGGCGCGACTTTAAAAAAATATCGCAAATCGATAGGCGTGGGAAGCTGCATAGCGGGCGGCTTGAGCTTGGCTAGAAGTATTGGCAAGAGACTTAATGCTTGGCACAGTGCGACAAAGATCAGTATTCGCAAATCGAGCGTCGGGTACAGCGTGATCGCCAGCTGCCCAAGCGCCGTTCCAGAGCTGGACATCACCAAATAAACAGACATCACGCGACCGCGATGTGTATTCTGCGTTTGTGCGTGCAGCCAGCTTTCAACAACGATGTACTGAATTGACATCGCAATGCCCACGATTAGGCGAAGACCAATCCAAACAGGCAATGAATCAAACAAACTCTGTGCGAGTATTGAACAAATCGACACGACCGCAGCGGTAGCGCACGCACGAATATGTCCAACCTGAAGGATCAGATAGTTTCCAACGCGCGCGCCCGTGCATAATCCTACGTAGTAAGCCGAAATCAGCGCACCAATCCACAAGGCGCTCACCGACTCAGAGGTCAGTTTTAAGGCAACATAGGTATTAAAGAGCCCCGTGCTGACCAACATCAGCAAGGTGGCAACATACAAGGAGGGGAAAGAGGCAAAAGTAGAAATCATTTAACGCAACTGACTTTCGCCTCTTTTTTCGTCATCAACGATAACGAGTGGGGTTCGCGACCCCGTTACAACTATTGTTTTGGGATCGCACCAATACGCACTTTACCTGGCTGATCCAACAACGCAGCTGCAATCGTGCGACGATGCTCTGCAGCCGTGCCTCCACGCAAACTCCAGGAAGCCACACGACGATACCAAAGGTTCAAGTCAAAGTCACGAATAAAACCCATGCCACCATGAATCTGTTGCGCCGAGCGCACCACCATCATGCACTGCTCGTTACCGAAAGACTTCGCTTGCGCAACGTTCACTCGGTACGCAAGCTTTTGGTCCATACGCCAGAGCGCTTCGCGAGAGAGCATCGTGGTGCCGTCAATCGCATTCACCATGTTCGCACACAGGTGCTGAATGGCTTGAAACGCGCCGATAGGTTGACCGAAGGCCTCGCGCTGCTTAGCGTGGGCGACCGCCATATCGAGCGTTCGTTGGCCGGCACCCGCCATCATCGACGCATACAGTACAGCAGACAAGTCCATCACCTCCAGAGCAATCGCGTTACCCTGACCAGGCTGACCAACACGCGCGCTCAGTGGTACGCGTACGTGATCAAATTTAAGATTTGATTCGCCATCCTTGGCCATCGAGACCAAGGCTTCACTGGACAGCCCTTTCGCATCAGTTGGCACGAGCACGGCACCCAGCGCATGGGGCGCCTGCGCTTCACGGTAGACCACAAGGCAAAGCTGCGAGGCCCGATAGCTTCCCACAAAACTCTTGACGCCATTGAGCACCAGCTCATTGCCCTCGACACGACCGTCGAGAACGATCGAGTCCGCTGTCCAACGTCCATTCTTCTCTGCAACGGCGTGACTCAGAATCAATTCACTGGCCAATACCGCTTGCAATAGCTGCTGCTGCTCAGGACTGCCGTGACGATCAATGACCATCGCGGGAACCATGGTGGCGTGAAGCGGGATAGGGGCAATGTGGTAGCCGACCAATTCAAACAATAGTCCTAGGTACGTTAGCGACAAGGCCTCACCACCGTTCTTTTCAGACAAGCAAAGCTGTAGCCAACCGTTCTCTGCAAACTTCGTCCATAACGCAGGGGAGTATTGCAAGGCATCTGTCTCAATCTTACGCACGAGCGCGGAAGAGCACTCGCCTGCCAGAAATTCAGAAGCTGCCTCTTTGATCTGTACTTCTTGATCGTCAAGCAAAATATCCATTATCGATTCACCTGTTCTTTATTTCGCTGCGCGGGGCAAGCCCAAGCCAACACGTGCCACTTGATCTCGCATCACCTGAACACTGCCGTGGTTGATGGTGGACTGGTAGGCGCCCAAAATGTTGTGTGCAAACACGCCCTTCTCAATTGCATCGGGCGAGCCCTGCATCAATTGCGCATAGGGACCAAGGATCTGGCTGATGGCTTCCGTCGTGCGCACGCTGTGCTCGGGTGCAAACACTTTTTCTGCGGAGCCTTCATAGGTGAACTTGCCGCCGTTCTGCTCGATACTGATACTGCGCATCGTCATCAAACGACATACTTCCGCCTCGGTCCACATCTCTGCGACTTTATCGCGAACCTGTGCATCGTCGCGCAAGGAGTCTTGCAATTCGCCATCGCCATGCAGCCAGTTCACGATGTCCTCATCGCGCATCACTGAAATCAAGTAACGCCAAGCGCCCACGCGGTCTAGGTTGAGTCCGCGACGAGCGACCTCCCAGCCACCGCCCTCTTCTCCTAGCAGGCATGATGCGGGCACCTCGACGTCATCAAAGAACACTTCGTTGGTGCGCTCCTCGCCATAGGTGGTGCCAAAGGGAGCCGGTGGATCATTCTGGACGGTCCAAAGCGGACGCACCGTCATGCCAGGCATACCCATGGGTACAAGCAAAATAGACAAGCCACGATGTCTAACTGAATCCGGATCGGTGCGGCACATTAAAAAGATGTGGGTCGCATTTTGTGCGTTGGTTGTGTAAATCTTTTGACCGGTGATGATGTACTTATCACCCACGCGCTTAGCGCGGCAGCGAATACCCGCCAAGTCCGTACCACAGCCCGGTTCGCTGTAGCCTTGGCAGAAAATAATGTCGCGCTTAATCGCACCAGGCACAAACTCTTGTTTTTGTGCGGCCGTGCCAAACGACAAGATCGCAGGCGCACCCGTGCCACCACCAAGTGTGATACCCGTGTAGCGGTAGAACTCTTCTTCAATGACGAACTGTGCGGTACGGTTTCCGCCGCCACCGCCAAATTCAGTCGGCCAACTCCAGGCAAACCAACGTTTCTCATTGACCGTTTCGAAAAAATTGCGGATCAGGGGCCCCCAACCTTCGCCTCTTTTACCCGCCATATTTTCGGCGCGCACATCTTCGGTGAAGTGCTCCAATAAAAATTCGCGCACTGTTGCGCGCAATTGCTCTTCTTCAGCGTTGAACAAGAAATTCATTGACGACCCTTTCGTGGACGAGAAAAACACAAACCACTTGCCTTAGTGGGCAACGGCGATTGAACAACTGATCGGAAAATTGAATCACAAAAATGACCTGTACCGTATAAAAAACACGGGACAGGCCCTAGTATTACCACCAGATGGAATTATCGCAGGCTTAGGTCGCCCAACCAACGGATACGCGCTATCGGAATAACGACCAAACCCACCAAGCGGCGCACCCCAGCACAAGCAGGGCCGCCCAGACGCGTTGATCGGTCTTAACGAGATCTGGGCCTGGACCAGGAACCCGTCCCGTCAACATGGGGGATGCCATGTTGCGGAGCCGCAAAACACTGATTAAGGCGATTAGTGCAATGTGACTGATGACGGTCCAAAGATACAGCTCACCAAAAAATTCATGTGCGTTTTCAATAAATTTCCCACCGAGGTCGTTATTAACCAAATAGCCCGACCCCACCAAAGGCAGGACTAATACCAAGAGACTCAACACCGCTATGGCCATCAGCAAGTTTTGTCCTTGCTTCCAGGGCATTGCTTGGATACTGTCGGCCTTACGGACATCGTTTAGCCAAGTACGGCCACCTGATAGCTTGCCAAAGAGCAACTTGAAGCGGACATGCTTGGGGCCCACAACACCCCACACGATTCGAAAGCCAAGCAAACCCAGCATGGTGTAGCCCAAGGCCACATGCACGCCACGCAGACTTTCAGAATCCGCAGTGAGGTATGCACCCAAAAATGAGAACGCGAATAGCCAGTGAAAGGTTCTCGTGGCCATATCGCTGACGCGTCGCGTCGCAGCGGAGCTCTTAATGGGTGCCGTTGCGCTAATGCTTGACTGATTCAAGGTGGTGCTCATTTCGGTATCCTCACAAACTTATCGTTGTAATTGCCTTCATCGGCTGTGGTGTGACATGCCGCGCAATTGGCTGCACTCTTTATGCTTGGGCGTAGCCACACCTCAGCCTCGATCTTGCGATGCTCGCGCACAAACCAGGCGGCGTTGGTGATTCGATCGTCTTGCGGCTCTTCACGGACTTTCTTGTAGGTGCCGGCCAAGGGTTCAAGCCACCTAGAGATCTCTAAGACTTCAGAGGGCTCAAGCGAGGCGTCCACACCGTAATGGTTGTCCAAGTTACCCAGAAGCCTGCGCCATGATGCTAAGGGCAGTAGTGCGGGCGGATAAGCCAGATGGCATGACGCGCACTCAGTCCGATATTTATCAGAGATCGTCGCAGGCAGCAGATCTTTTGACCCACCCGCTATTGCGACTGTTCCACTCACCGCAGTAAGCAGCAGCGTGCCTAGACCCAACATGACGATTGTGTGCTTCATGGCTTGAGTGACAACAAAAAGGCGATGACGTCAGATTTTTCTGCAGGTGTGCACTCACGCGACAACACATCCTTACAGTTGCGACGAAACCACTTATCCACCCGCGCAGAATCCGTTAGCGCAGCGGGATTTGCACTCGGTGCCAACGGGTCTATGGATTTGCCAGTGCTGGCGTGCTTGGTCACTTTAGTCGGCGCCTCACCATGGCAGGAGGCACACGTCCACTTTGAACCATGGGTTGCGTTAAAAAACAGACGCCCCGCTTCTGCACTCCCTGTGCGGCCAGCCGCAGCCTCAAAGCGTTGCAACTGCGCAGCAGGCGTTGTGTCTCCAGCGTACGCGGTTGCGGCGTTGACGGCTACGATAGCGATACAAAGGTGGTAGGCGATGCGTTTGAACATGCAATGACTCCTAAATAGTTTTTCCATGGAGTCATGATGAAGCATCACTGGTGTACCTTTACTGAACCATTCATTCATATTCCGTTCATCTTGCTCAAGGCACAATAGCGCCATGCGCAACTTCAAAAATCTAAGATGAACAACGCTACAAGAACCAAGATCCGCCGAGGGCTTGCGATGACCGCTCTCTGGATAGCGGCGACTGCTCCCCTTTTGCCGGCGGCCGCTAGCTCGGGTGACCATCAGCGCGCCACCCAAGCGGTGGAATCTGGCGAAATCTTGTCTTTGCGAAAGATTCTTGAACGCCTTGAGTCGTCACACCCTGGGCAAGTGCTCGAAGTAGAGCTTGAGCAAAAAAAGGGCGTGTGGATTTATGAGCTTAAAATCCTCAAAACAGGCGGCCGTTTACAAAAAATAAAAGTCGATGCCAAAACGGGTGCAATCATCTCTGACAAGGAGCGCTAAGCGATGCGCCTATTAGTTGTAGAAGACGATTTGGCCTTACAGTGTCAGCTGGTAGAAGCCCTCTCGGCGAACGGCTATGCGGTCGATATTGCCTCGGACGGACGCGAGGCGCTGTACCTCGGCCAGGAACAAGGATACGACGCTGTAATTTTGGACGTGGGCCTGCCGCTCATGGATGGCATTTCGGTATTGCGTAAGTGGCGTGCTGAGCAACGTACCATGCCCGTGCTTATTCTGACGGCGCGTGATGACTGGCACGACAAGGTCTCGGGCATTGACGCTGGGGCTGATGACTATGTCACGAAACCATTTCATCTGCAGGAGTTGCTCGCTCGCGTGCGTGCACTGATTCGTCGAGCAAGTGGTGTGGCCGACGCCACGCTACGCTGCGGCAAGCTAGAGCTTGATACGCGTACCAGCCGAGTATCTTGCGAAAATGAAGTGATTTCGCTCACGAGTCATGAATTCAAGATCTTGTCATACCTGATGCACCATCTTGATGAGGTCGTCTCTCGCAGCGACCTGACCGAACACATATACGCGCAAGATTTTGATCGAGACTCGAACACGATTGAAGTCATGATTGGCCGCTTACGTAAAAAACTACCTGAGGGTTTGATACAGACAGTTCGCGGAATGGGCTACCGCATGAGTAAGGTCGACTGCTGAGCATGCCCAAGCATCTTTTTCAAGGCTGGGGCGGTTCGCTTATGCTGCGCCTGTTCGGTGGGACAGCGCTATGGATAGCGATCGCGCTGGGCCTCACGACCTTCGCGCTCGATGGTCTTTTCAAGGATCAAGCGACACGACAGTTCGAGCAACAGTTGCAGTCTTACCTGTATCAAATTGTCGCGTCTCTCGAACTCGATGCACAAGGCAACCCAATCATCCCAAATACGGGTGGTGACCCCCGGTTCAATCGTCCTGAGTCTGGCCTCTACTGGCAAATTAACGACATCAGCGGTGCAACGCTACTAAAATCCCGTTCGTTGTGGGATACAAAACTTAATGTCGCCAACGATAGGCTTTTCAAGGACGAGATCCATTTTCATTCCCTCACAGGGCCGGCTCAACAGCGCCTGTTGATTGCGGAACAAAATCTCGTACTCCCCGACCCGTCAAACAAGCAGCTTAGGGTGATTGTTGGTTCTGAAACCAAGGACCTAGCGCGAGCGGTTGAGACCTGGCAGCATTCACTCGGACTCTTTGTCGGGATTCTATTTGTGAGTCTCGTGGTCGCCGCCCTCGCGCAAGTCGCCTTTGGTCTTCGGCCCCTGCGCCAACTACAACAGTCTCTCAAAAAACTACGCGAAGGCGACAATGCTCGCATCGTGGGGCAATTCCCAACAGAACTCAAACCGCTTATAGACGACTTTAATTCGGTCATCGATGCAAATGGGAAAATTATTGAACGGGCTCGTCATCAAGCGGGAGATCTTGCACATTCGATCAAAACCCCGATCTCGGTCATGATCAACGCGCTTCAAACGGAGAGATTGCGTAGCAGCGACAACGCAGCGCTTGTTGCCGCGTTGAAAGAGCAACTGAAACAACTGCAACAACAAGTGCAATGGAGACTCAAGCGGGCGCGCATTGCCGCCAATGTAGGCGTGCCGCATACCCGCACATTAATCAGCACGACACTCAAGCAACTGACACGCGTTATGCAGAAAGTTCACGCTGATAAATCAATACACGTCAATATGGGTGTGATGACCGATGAACTTTACTTCGCTGGCGAAGAACAAGACCTGCTGGAGATCGTTGGAAATCTGTTAGATAACGCGTTTAAATGGGCCATCGATACGGTTGCGATCCATGCCAGCTACACAGACGGCAATGTCATCATTGTGATCGAGGATGATGGTCCGGGCTGCACGTCCCTGACGGACCACACGCATGCGCCAATTCGCGGGCAACGCGCGGACGAGTCTGTTCCGGGAAGCGGGCTCGGGCTGAGTATCGTGCGTGACTTGGTGACGCTCTACGATGGCACGCTTTCTTTTGAAGCCAAATCACCGCAAGGGTTACGTATTGTCAGCGTGTTGCCGGGTGGGTTAATTCAATCACCGTCCTAAACTCTCGATTTGATGCGGGCCATCACGTCCGCCGTAAGTACATGCCGGCGTATCTTGCCCGTAGGTGTAAATGGTAACTCATCATAAAACTCAAGCATCTCAGGCAATTTATAGTCTGCCACCTGCCCTTTCAGCATCTTTATGACGTCATCCAGCGTGAGCGAGTGATCCGGCTTTAGGACCACACACAGGCAATTTTTTTCACCTAAGCGCTGATCGTTCACGCCAACGATAGCCACATGCAAAACAGACGGATGGCCATACAAAAACTCTTCAATCTCGCGAGGAAAATATTTTTTTCCTCCGCGATTAATCATTTCTTTTCTTCGGCCAACAATCATTACGTTACCGGCTTCATCAACGTACTTGCCAAGATCACCCGTCCTAAACCAGTCGTCTGCCGTAAACAGTTCGCTATTTGCAGAGGGATTATTGAAATAGCCGAGGTGCACCGAAGGCCCGTAGGCCGCGATTTCACCCTCTGCGCCGTACGGGACGTCTTTGCCATCCTCGTCGATAATCCTCAACTCCATTTGACCAACAACACGCCCGATGGTGCCATTAACCTTCTGGGGGTCATCTTCAAAACGCGTGAAGGTATGAAATCCCGTCTCAAGCATGCCGTATAGCTCAAGCAAATGCCCTTTCATGTTTTGTTGATAGGCCTTAATTGTTTCGATAGCCGCCGAAGCGCCGCCCGTCACAACGACACGCAAGGAGCTGCAATCATATTTTTGAAACTGGGGAACATTTAAGATCGCAAGTAGCGATGCCGGCGCGGTCGGGATAAAGGTGATTCGCTGCTTTTCAATGAGTTGCAGCGCCCGCTCTGCATCGAAGCGCTCCATCAGCACAGCACGGCAGCCGGCCATAACCGTCTGTAACAAGCTGATATAACCCCAATTAAGCCCCACGGGCAGCCAGATGAGGATCACTTCATCAGACGTTACACCCATCTCGCCGTTGATGACTTCAATCGTATACAGAGTGGTGTTAAAGCTATGCATCACTCCTTTCGGATCGCCAGTCGTGCCAGAGGTAAAGGCCATTCGCATCACTGCGTCTGGATCCATCACGACGCGATCAGACTGTGCGAGCGGTTCGCAAAACGCCAATCCCGCCTCCAGGGAGTGCACATTCGGCACGACCGTTTCACCGGATACGACGACAGTCTTAAGCGACGGCAAGTCACCTCTTAATTCATCGATCATCGCTGCGTAGTCGAACCCCTTGAACGATGCTGCGCAAACAAAGGCCTTGCTATTGGAAAAGCGAAGTATGTATTCAACTTCGCGGCGTCGAAAATCTGGACTAATTTTGTTTGCAATCGCACCGATTAATTCCAGTGAGAAAAAGACAATTGGGAACTCAACACGGTTGGGGAATTGCATGGTGACCACATCACCTTCGCCAATCCCTAGACTTTTAAAAAATGCAGCGCAGCGATCGACCTGCTCTTTAAGCTGCTTATAGGTCAGACTCCGTCTTTCGTCGATAAAGACGATTCGATCTGGATGCTCAACCGCGCGCCGTTCAAGACAACTATAAAACGTGATGTCTTTCCACGCACCGCTTTTGATGTAACGATTTCTAAGCTCGTTCGTCAAACGCGTCTCAAATTGAGCGACTGTCATGATGCCATCCTATTTTTATCTCAACGCTCGTAAGAGCCCACCGTCGACGGGGATCGTACAGCCTGTAATGTAAGCACCCGCTGGCGATACGAGTAATGCAACGAGATTCGCAATATCGGCCGTGCTTCCAATGCGCCCCAACGGGATCTCAGCGGTTAACTTTGCGCGTACGCTTTCGGGACTTTCTGTCCCGGCAGCAAAAACCTTTTGTAGTCGATCGGTATCAATGTAGCCAGGACAAATCGTATTGACGTTGATCCCATACTTGGCGATCTCCATTGATAGTGTTTTGGCATAACCAATCATCCCAGCCCACGTTGCAACAGACAGGCCGAACCCAGCAATCGGCTGAATGGCCGAGATCGCTGAAATATTCAAAACGCTTCCCGATCCCGCTGCTTTCAAATGCGGTAGCGCAGACCGTACCATTCGGATGACGCTGAATAAATTTTGTTCAACTGCTTTTTGCCATGCCACATCATCAAAGGACTCAATCGAGCCCAAGGGTGGCGCGCCGTCATTGTTCACAAGTATATCTAGCCGACCGAAATGATCAATCGCAGCCTGGACAATCCGACCGCTTTCATCCTGATCACGGATATCGGCCGACACAGGAATGACTTTGACCCCGTGCTTTTCGGACAATGTCTTTGCAGCTGCCTCAAGCTTCGGAACCCGACGGGCGAAAATGACAAGGTTCGCCCCCTCGCCTGCTAAACGGTCCGCTATCCCGTAACCAATACCCATACTGCCGCCGCCCACAATCGCGACCTTATCTTTTAATCCGAGCTCCATCAGCGCTCTACTCCGCTCAGAAAGGCTTCGGCATTCTTGTGAAACACTTTCTCTAGAATGGCTTCTGAGTAGCCCTCAGCCTTCCACTCTGTTGTCAGACGTTCGAAGGTATACAGCGGATAGTCGCCACCAAACATGATGCGATCCTGCAGTCGTCTTGCGATGTCATGCTTTAAATCTGGCGCAAAGTACTTGGGTGACCAACCATGCAACTCGTACCAAATGTTCCGTTTGTGCATCAGGACTGCAATCGTTTCTGTCTGCCAAGGCCAACCAGGACGTGCTGCGACGATCCGCAGTTTTGGATTGCGTGCGGCAACCATATCTAAGTGACGCGGATGGCAGCTGTCCAATAAGATGCCGTTGCCGCCTGGCAAGCCAGCGCCGAGGCCGGTTGTACCTACAAAAATCAAAACGGGTATTGAGGCCTCGATACAAAGCTTGTAATAGTCATCGTAAACCGAGTCGCTTGCCGGGACCGAACCGGAACCATTGACTGCTAGGCCAACAAAACCCGCTTTTGAGTCGATACATCTGCGCAACTCCGCCAGCCCCTCTTGCTTCCCATGAAACATCGGGTCGATGTGAAACCAGTTACCTAGAATGGCGTCCGGGTACTTTCTTTGCATCTCGAAGGAATAGTCGTGCAAAGGCTTGATATCTTGAATCGGCGCAAATTTTGTAAATCCTAAATCCAGAATCACTTGAGCTTGGCTTGCGCGGAAATAATTTGCCATTTCCTCGTCGGTGACATATTTCGTCTCCGAATTCCATGTCTTCTTCTGCTGGGCGAGCTCAGCGGCCGTTCGTAATACGTAGCCACGTTCCGTTCCCCAATGGGAGTGCATATCAATTAATTTCATATCAACCCTTAAGCCATTCAATGATCTACAAACCTAAATATGCTCGGCGTATACTCTCGTCGGAAGACAATGCTTGCGGCGTGCCACTGATGGCGACTTTCCCAGCCTCCAGCACGTAGGCAAAATCGACGATCTTCAAAATCTTTCTGACGTTTTGCTCTGCAATCACAATCGTGGTCTTTCGCTCGCGGTTGATCTCAACCACCGTCGATAAGATTTGATCAAAAATCTTCGGTGCGAGACCGATGGATGGCTCATCCAGTAAGATCAAATCCGGCTGGCCCATCAGTGCTCGGCCAATCGCCAGCATCTGCTGCTCGCCACCCGACATCAGAGCGACCATCTGCTCAGATCGCTCTTTTAAGATCGGAAACATTTGCTGCACTGTCTCCAGCCTACGAGAGAATTCCGTTCGATCTCGCAGCAGGTAGGCACCCATTTCCAGATTTTCATAAACGGTCATCTCTGGGAACAGCATTCTCCCCTGAGGTACGAGAGTGACGCCTTGTTTAACAATTGACTGTGTCGAAACGTTCGTTAAGTCATGACCGCTCAGCCGAACCTTTCCTTGTGTCACTCGAACTAATCCGGCTATTGCTTTAAACAGTGTTGTCTTTCCCGAACCATTCGCGCCTAAGACGCCAACAATACTGCCGGGCTCGACCCGCATCGAAATTCCGTGCAGAACTTCGACGGGCCCATACGCAACATGTAGGTTCTCAATATCAAGCATCGGCGACTTCCTCGCCGAGATAGGCCTCAATCGCGATAGGATCTTGAGTCACTTGCTCAGGAGTCCCCTGAGTAATGACGCGACCAAGATGGAGCACCGATATAAAGTCAGCCAACTGCATCATCACCCGCATATTGTGCTCGATCACCAATAGGGTCATACCTTCTTCACGTACGATTGACTTCAGCATTTTGATCGCCGTCAGCGCTTCTTCCTCAGACATCCCTGAAGTAGGCTCATCGAGCAACAATAATTTTGGCTTGGCAGCTAATGCGCGCGCAAGATCCAATCGCTTCAACATTCCATAGGGCAGAAGACTAGCTGGACGCTCAGCGTCCTCCAGTAGTTCAAAGCGGCGCAGCAGAATATCGGCCTTCTCTTTGGCCTCAAGCTCAAGGCGTCGCGCGTGAGGCAGCCCTAATAACTGTGCGAGCAGGCCGATCTTCAACTGTCTATGCATCCCAATCAATACATTGTCGCGGACGCTTCGATCACCAAAAATTTGCACATGTTGAAAACTGCGGCTCATCCCCAGCGCGCTAATTGAATGCGGCGCCATTTTTTCAATGTTCACCCCATCAAAAACTATTTCACCGGAGGTGCATTGGATGGCACCGCTGATGCTGTTGATCAGCGTAGTTTTTCCTGCGCCGTTGGGGCCGATCAGGCCACGAATTTGTCCCTGCGGCACATCGATCGACACATCATCTACTGCTTTCAATCCGCCGAACTGGAGCGATAAGTGGCGCGTCTGTAAGAGCATCTTCGTCTGCATGGGATCAATGTCCTCCCGTCGAAGCGTTCGGTTTACTTTTGCGAGCTCGGAGCAAACCCACCAAACCGTTCGGCATGAAGATCAAACTCAACAATAGAATCGCTGAATACACTAAATCCCCGTACTCTTTGATTCCTCGCAAAGCTTCTGGCAGCCCCGTAAACACCACAGCACCGATGACCGATCCGGCGATACTACCCATTCCACCCACCACAATAAAGGTGATGTAGCGCAGCGACGCAGACACCCCAAACTCCACGGGATCAATAAAACCAACTACCATCGAAAATAAAGCGCCCGCAAGTCCCGCATACGCGGCTGAGATAGTAAAGGCCACCAACTTCACTTGCGCGACTTGTATTCCTAGTGCCTGAGCCGCGTGGGGGCTCGTCCGTATCGCATCAAACGCTCTGCCGATTCTTGAGCGCATCAGGTTGGCGGTGATGTAAAGACAGAAGCCGCAGGCGATGGCGACGATGTAAAACAGCAAGGTTTCATTTCCCATCGACCATCCCAAAAACTCTGATGGTTCAATTTTCAACCCGCGGATTCCGCCCGTCAGGTCTGGAAACTCTTCAATCAAAATTTGGGTCAAGCTCAGAAAGGCTAGGGTTGCCAACGCAAGATAAATGCCGCTGAGTCGTCGTGCTGGGTACCCGACCAGAATCCCACCCACACTCGCCAACAGCACGGCGCCAAGCACGCAAAGCAACATGGGCCATTGCGAATGATTATTCAATAGCGTGTAGGTGTAGGCGCCGATCGCCATGAAGGAGGAATGGCAAAGAGAAATCTGACCTGAGTTACCTGTCAGCACATTCAAGCCGAGCGCAAGAATGATGTTTATCAGAATCAGATTCAATAAGTACAAATAGTAGGTTGGTAAAACCCACGGCGCGATACCGGCGGCAATCAAAAGCGCCACGATCACCCAGATGGTTTGTTGATTCTGCTTCATCAAATTCTCACCAGCGGTGCTCTACCAAATAGCCCATAGGGCCTGACGAGTAAAAAGACAACGAGCACCACGAACGGAAGTATGTTTTTAGCCGTACTTCCAAAAAAAGCACCTGAATAGGTCTCAATCAAACCCAGCAACAAGCCGCCTACGACGGCGCCTGGCAGCGAAGTGAATCCGCCGATCACTGCAGCGACAAGTGCCTTAAGGACTAAATGTCCAACTTCAGGATTAATCCCGATAATTGGCGCCAACAAGATGCCTCCTAAGGCACCGATTGCCGAGGAGATACCCCAGGAAATCATCAACACGCGTTCAACGCTGACTCCCATCAGGCGGGCGGCCTCCTGACTTTGAGACACCGCGCGCATCGCCTTACCCAAAGGGTTGAACTTAAAAAACCAAGCCAAGCACACGACCAACATCGTTGTACAGAAAATGACCCATAGATACTGCGGATTCAAGACCACGCCTGCCAAACGAAAGGACCCAAAGGGCAAGGGATTATCAATGGTGAAGAGATTATCTTGCCAATACAGGCGTATCGCACTTTTGATAATGAGTCCGATGGCAAAGGTCGCAATGACCAACGTAAACTCAGGCGCCGCCATGATGCGACGAATCATGGCACGCTCAATAAACAGCCCGACGACAAAGCCTATTAATATTGTGACCGGTAGCACAATCCAGTAGGGCAACGCTAACGCCGTCAACACCAACGCGGCATACGCCCCAACAGTGACGAGCTCACCTTGGGCAAAATTTAAAATGCTAGATGCTTTAAATGGAATGACGAGCGCCAAAGCAACGAGCGCGTATATGCTGCCAACGGATAAGCCGGCAATAAGCAACTGTAGTGCAATCGTGATGGTCATATCGAAAAGTTAGCACTGCGCCTCGCGCTCGCGCGACACGCAGTGCTCCTCAAGAAGTCTCTACTCGTAACGCTTGAGGATTTCGCTGGGCCGACTAGGCTGCCAACCCACAGGTTGCCAATTGCCGCCTTTGACCTCCATCACGGTCAATGTCAAATTGCCGATGTGATGTTTATTGGTAAAGGTGATCGGTGCGGCGAGAGGTGACGATGCGAAGTTTTTAATTTGCTCTAAGCCAGCGATCAGGCTCTTGGTATTGAGCTCTGGCCCTGCCTTCTTAATCGCTTCAGCTAACACGTACATATCGGTGTAAGCCATCACGTCAAACACGTTCGGGCGGCCGACTGGCAAGTTTGGATATTCTTTCTTCCACTTAGCCTCCCACGCTTGCAACGTGGGGTTTGGAGTGCCTGGCAAAAACGGAATGAGCGAAAATCCTGTTGCGCCCTCAGCGTTTTCCTTGGCCGCAAGGGTAAACGACTTATCTACCATGGTTGCGCCTACAAAAAACTTTTGCTTGAGCCCTAATTCACGAGCCTGACGCATCGCAATCGCTGCCTCAGCTGGGTTACCAAAGAACGCGACAACCTCAGCGCCAGAGTTCTTCACAGCAAGCAACTGTGGCGTGAAATCCTTGTCTCCAATGTTGAACTCGGCACGAGCGGCGACATTTACCTTGTAGACATCTTTTAGTGCTGTCGCTAACGCATTACCCTCATTTTTAGGGTATTCCTCTCGGCCGTTCATAATTGCAACTTTCTTCGCTTTGAGTCCTTCAGCGATGAACTCTGAATAAAGTTCGCCATAGCGTGGAACCTCCGTCGTCGCACCTCTAAACAAGTAGCTGCTAAAGGGAAACGTAACGGCAGGTGCCGAGGCAAACGATACATACATCACACGCTGTTGTGCCTTGATGTAGTCAATCGTACCTACGGTGGCATTTGATCCAGCCGCACAGAAAATCATGAAAACTTTGTCTTGATCGATGAGCTTTTTCACTGCGCCTAGTGCGCGTGTTGGTGAATGTCCATCGTCTTCAAAGATCAAACGGAATTTTCGTCCATTCACACCACCGGCAGCATTAATTTCCTTGATGGCCATCGTAAGACCGTCACGACCACCTAATCCGATGTATGCAGCGGGGCCTGTGATAGGTCCAAAGCCACCAATCAGGATTTCATCCTTTGTTACGCCCTGGGCTGAAGCAGTGCTCGCAAAGAGCATTGCTGCGATACTAGCAAGCCCAAGCCCGACTAGTTTTTTAATCATGTTCGTCTCCGATTGTTGTTTACAAATTTTTTGTCACATCTTTTTTGTATTCCGATCTTATAGAGGGTTACGCCCTTTGACAAGAGACATTTACCTTAGACTTGCTTTAGAACAAAGATTCGCTTTAGAACAAAGATTCGTCAGTCACAGTGTGCATACATTCATCACTGCCATTAACCCATCTCCTCTCACTTCGATCTAGATATGCTCTATTCACTCGGCTCGAACTATCGCGCGCTAGTCATTGGCTCAACTGGCGCGCTCGGCACTGCTTTCGCCCAGGCGCTTAGGAACGATCCACAATGCGCTTACGTTGCAGAATTGTCGCGGCGCACCACACCGGGCTTTACTCTGGAAGACGAGGCGAGCATCGCTGCCGCAGCGAAGGCCCTCAAGGATCAAGGCCCCTTTGCCCTCATCATCGATGCGACGGGTGCCCTGACGATTGACGGTTCAGGTCCTGAAAAGCATCTGGGTGCGCTCGATGCAAACAAACTCCTGCGCAGCTTTCAGGTCAACACGATCGGACCCGCATTGCTTCTTAAGCATTTCTTACCGCTATTGCGCAACGAAAGAGCGATCTTTGCCAAGCTGTCTGCAAGGGTCGGCAGTATTAGCGACAATCAAAAGGGCGGTTGGTATGGGTATCGGGCATCGAAGGCGGCGCTCAACATGATGCTGCAAACGGCGGGGATTGAGTTCGCGCGAAAAAACAAGCAGGCAGTCATCGTGGCGCTTCAACCCGGGACGGTCGCCTCACCCTTATCACAACCGTTTGCCTCAGCTTCACACACGATCTCGGCAGCAGCGTCGGTATCAGGTTTACTCAAGAGCATCGACGCCTTGGAGCCACGAAGTGGCGCACACTTTATCGACTATGCTGGTCAACCGATTGCGTGGTAGTTCGAGACCAAGCGCTAGCCGGTGAAGGCGTATTCCTGCAATTGCTCGAGCGTCAAAAATTCCAACGCGCGCTCGTGCGTGCACTCAAGTACCACCGCAGGTGCGACGCCCGCCGCAAGCGCCTCTTTCCAGCGCAGCGCACATAAGCACCAGCGATCACCATCCTCCAAGCCCGCAAAACGGTACTCAGGTCGTGGTGTCGATAAGTCATTACCGCGGCTGCGTGAAAACTCCAAAAACTCATCTGTCACGATGGCACATACGACATGACTGCCGAGATCATGCATGTCCGTATGACAACAACCATCCCGAAAATACCCCGTAAGAGGGTCGTAAGAACAAGGAACTAACTCAGTTCCCAGCACATTGCGCGCAACATCCGTCATGAAAGTCCCGCCTGATTTGAAGAGATTCTTCGGATAATATAGGCTGATTCCATTACTAAGCTCACAGAAACCCTATGAAATCCGCACTCTTCGCTCTAGCTCTACTCCTAGGTTTAGCAGGCCCGACTGTCGCTCAACCCTATCCAAACAAACCCATCAAGGTGATCGTTCCATATCCTGCCGGTGGCAATGCGGACATCACGGTACGCGTCGTTTCAAAGAAGATGTCAGAGATACTTGGCGTTGCGGTCGTCGTTGAAAATCGCGGCGGAGCAAACGGCATGATTGGCACAGACATCGTGGCCAAATCCGCACCGGATGGCTACACCTTGATTGCTCCGGCTAGCGGTCCGATCGTGATCAATCCGGTGCTCTACAGCAAAGTACCTTATGACTCGATCAAGGATTTGCAACCGATCAGTCAACTGACGTCGTTTCAGTATGTTCTGATCGTGCCCGCTGCCTCGACCATTAAAAGTATTCAGGAGCTCGTCGCGCAAGGCAAAGCCCAGCCTGGCAAACTGAGTTATGGCTCGACTGGCATTGGCGGTGGTGGCCACTTGGCTGGCGAAATGTTCGCGCTGCTGAGCGGCGCGCAGTTCAACCACATTCCCTACAAAGGCAGTGCGCCCGCACTGGTCGATTTATTAGGGGGACAACTCTCCTTTACGTTCGACACCGTCTCGACCTCAACACCTCTGATTGCAGAAAAACGGGTGCGCGCCTTCGCCGTGTCGGGCCCCACACGTGCGAGCTCGATACCCGATGTCCCGACGATGGCAGAATTGGGATTCAAAGATTTTGACGTCACGCAATTTATCGGTCTGCTGGCGCCCGCTAAGACGGATCCCGTAATCGTCAAAAAACTTCAAGGGGCGGTTGCTCTCGCGTTGAAAGATCCTGATGTCATTCAACACCTTCAAGTTAAAGGCGGTAATGACCTCGTGGGCAGCACACCTGAAGCCTTTGCGGCATTGATTAAAAAAGAGCTCGGGATGTACGGTGCGCTGATCAAGAAAGCAAATATCAAGCAAGAGTGACGTACCTATCGTGCACCCAACCGGCAGAGGCTCAGGCATGATGTTTGCTTGTTACCTCAGTCATTATCTTTGAAGGAACTGACATGATTCATCCACGTCGTCTTTTTGCATTGCTAGGCCTTAGCCTCACGCTCGCGTGCTCGGTGTTCAACCCAGTGCAGGCGCAAGACGCCTACCCCAACAAACCAATCAAAGTAGTGGTGCCCTTCCCGGCGGGTGGCGCAACCGACATCCTGACGCGCGCGATCACCGAAAAGCTCGCGCTGCGCATTGGTCAATCCGTGATCATTGAGAACCGGCCCGGCGCAGGCGCGAATATTGGTGCAGCAACGGTGGCCAAAGCAGCCCCAGATGGTTACACCATTCTGATGGGGTCTATTGGATCGCACTCAATCTCTGTGACGTATCACAAAGATCCAGGCTACAACTTCAAGAAAGACCTCATGCCGATTTCAAGCGCGGGGTCCTTGAGCAACATCGTGGTGATCGGCAATGATGTCCCAGCAAAGAATCTGCAAGAGTTAGTGGCGTACGCAAAAGCAAACCCAGGCAAATTAACCTGTGGCTCCTCGGGTACAGGCGGACTCATCCATTTAACGTGCGAGATGTTTAAGATCGCTGCGGGCGTTGATGTGCTGCACGTGCCATACAAAGGCACTTCTCTGCTAATGCCCGACCTGATTTCAGGTCGTGTCACGATGGCACTCGACACGTTGCCACCCTACATACCGATGTTAAAAGAAGGTAAGGTGCGGGCGCTGGCGATCACCACCGCCACACGCTCTTCGCTCGTGCCAGACTTACCGACTATTGCAGAATCGGGCTATCCAGGGTTTGAATCAGTCGCTGTGTATGGTTTTTTTGCACCGACTGGCACCCCAACTGCAATCATTAAAAAGCTCAATGCGGATATCAATGCAGTGCTTCTCGACCCAGACCTGAAAGACAAGCTTCTGAAAGTAGGGATCGAGGTCCAAGGTAGCACCCCTGAAGCGCTCGCAGCATTTGTGGACAAAGAAATCGCTAAATGGGCTGCTGTGATTAAAGCTGGCAATATCAAGTCAGAGTAACGCGACGGCAAGTCATCAACTCAGACTACGAATCAGCTCAGACTTCGACGTTCTAGGAGACCTCACGGGTCTCTTTACGTCGCAGCAGAACAAGCGGCGGGATCACAAGCAACCAAGCGATGCGCGTTTGATAACGGTAGTGCGGTTTTGATAACGCACCGGTCGCAAACGCATTGGCGAATAGACCTGCACACACCAACAAGAGCAAGGCAAGCGCGCGCATATCACGCAGCAGAATCGCTCGCCATAGGCAGTACAGTCCCAGCATGACACTTAACCAGAATACGACTGCAACCAGATGATTCAACCACTGCACACGATCCTGTAACGTATTTCGCCACTGCTTAGAGGCTTTAAAGCGTGCGAGTTCAGCATCCGAGAAATGTGCCTCGATACTTTGAAGAACGGTCACATCCAACGAGTCTGCGTGCAAGGTGTCACCCAGCTTGATCATGGAAAGTTGCTGACTTGTATTGTTGATCATTGAAGCGAGCACGCCTAGAGGATTCTCTCGTGCGGCGAGCATCACTAAGGTGGAGGCCTCAGGCGCTAAACCAATTGGACCGCCGGGATGCGACCATAACGGTCCTTGGCTATCCCACAGGAACGCATCGCTATCAGAGGGCAAGCGATCTTTCCATGTGCACAAATGCCAGCCGACACTGGGGCAGCGTGCGTCTAGCGTCGTGTTTACGTGCCCATCTGCAGCGAAGCGCGCCAACATAAACACAGACCCAAATGGCGACACCGCGAGCTTATTAAAGGCGTAATAGTTCGTAGACACCAAGAGGCCAAGCGCAAGCACCAAGGGCAGCATGACGACGCCTACACGAGAAAAACGCAGTAAGAGAACAACCACCACGCACGCGGCCGCAATCACCAGATGCGATAAGTGCACAGCAATTGCTAACGCCCCCACCAAACAAATCCAAACGGCTAGCGAGCGCGATAGGCGTGGGCTAAAGCCTAGGACAAAGATGCTCAAGACCACAAGCGCTGAGAAAATGTCGGGCATCAGAAGAGAAACGAACCACGACGCCCCGGTACAAACAGCAAGAACCACGCACAGTAACAAAAACCTGCTCTTACTGGGCGGGCCAAACACAGCCAAGGTCAACCACAAAAACTGAGACACAAGAATTGCTTGAGCCACAGCAACGCCCCATAACGACTGCCACCCATGCACCAAAAGCATCCAAGGGCCGTAGATAATAGGCTTGTCCCAATTGAAGAACCCAGGTGTAGGTTGATAAATAAAGACATTGGTGTCGCTATAAACGAGCGGATACCCGTTCCAAATAGCCGGCCAGATAAAAGGCAGCGCCCCCAACAAAACCACAAAAATATTCTTTATTTTTTCAGCGCGCATTAAAATCCTGATGTACTATTTATTCTAACGATTGAAGTACTATCTTAATCAACTAATGATGTACTAGTTATTTAGCCTTTAAAAGCATCTATGCCTGCACCTCGCTCAATTCCATTAGGCCAAGTTCAGTTCACTGCCAAACGCTATATCGCGCTACTTACTGAGCGTGGACAGCGCATTCCTCGGGCCTTGGCTCAGACAGCAAAGTCCGCCAGTGCAGCACCCGATGCACTACTCGATTGCATCAACAAATTGGAACACATCGGCTTAGTCAATCAAACCGACTACTTAAAGATTCGAACCGCAGCTCGCATCAGGGTGTTACGAGGGTCAGGCAGCACACAGAGCAATTACGGCGCACAAGAGGCCAATCTACAGCGCCTGCGTCGCGCTCAACGCAAAGCGCAAAACATTGAAATCCATGCGCAAGCCCTCGAGGACTGGCACCGTGAGGGGCGCTTTAAAACCTACAGCGAGATTATGGAAGGTCTACCCGCATCTCAGGTGGTTCGGGCGGACAAGCTACTCATGGATCTACTTAACCGATACCCATGCCTCTCTGTGGCGGAGTACCGGTTGATGCTTGAACAAACCGATCAAACTAAGCGAGTCAACCAGCCATGACGGTCTGGGGCACGGCCGTACTGAATATCAGTCAGTTCTTGACGTAGCGACATGGTCAGCTTGCCTGCAGGGGCGTTCTCATCACCTGCCACAAAGCCACGCCCCTTAAGCGCCGAGATCGGCGCCACAACGGCCGCTGTGCCGCACGCAAACGCCTCGACGATATCTCCCGAGGCGACGCCGTTACGCCACTCGTCGATCGAGATTTTGCGCTCCTCGACCTTAAGACCACGATCCCTGGCTAACTGCAAAATACTCAGGCGGGTAACGCCTTCAAGAATACTGCCCGAGAGCTCAGGAGTTACCAGCGTGCCGTCTTTCTTGACCAGAAACACATTCATCCCACCGAGTTCCTCAAGGTATTTCCCCTCTTGCGGATCAAGGAACAGGACCTGCGAACAGCCATTTTTATAGGCTTCTTGTTGCGGCAACAATGAGGCCGCATAGTTGCCGCCACACTTGGCCGCACCCGTACCACCCACAGCGGCGCGGGTGAAGTCTTCGGACAACCAGATCGACACTGGGGCGACACCCTTAGCAAAGTACGGCCCCACGGGGCTTGCGATCACAAAATACGTCGCTTTATGCGCCGAGCGCACCCCCAAAAAGCTTTCATTCGCAATGGTGAAGGGGCGCAGATACATGCACGTGTCAGCTGCGGAAGGCACCCACTCGGCGTCCAGGGAAACTAACTGCTTTAACGATTCAATAAACGCATCAGTGGGCAATTCTGGCAGCGCAAGCCTATGCGCCGAACGCTGCATACGGGCAGCATTCGCCTGCGGACGGAAAGTCCAGATCGACCCATCGGCATGGCGATAGGCCTTCAAGCCTTCAAAGATTTCCTGCGCATAATGCAACACAGAGGATGCTGGATCAAGTAACAAGGGACCGTAAGGCTTGACCTGCGCATCGTGCCAGCCCTTCTCAACGGTCCAGTCAATCGAAACCATATGGTCGCTGAAATACTTACCAAAACCAGGGTCGGCAAGAATCGCGTCTCGCTCAGCTTTGGAACGCCCCTGCGTTGAACGCGTGGACTTAAAAATCAGAGGTGTATGTGCAGTCATGATCGATACCAGAGTATTGGACTTATGTTCGCTCGATTATAGCCACGAGATAGAAAAGGATTAGCCTTCCCGCCCGGGCTCGGAAATCCCCTGCATCCGCCGCAAACGCGCCTCCTGCTCACGACGCGTCGCTTCGATTTCCTGCATCAGCCCATCCATATCGACAGGCGTGTGGTCGATCCGCGCCCGCCCCGTCAACGGCGTCTCGGCCGTGAGCGTCCCGCCAACATAATGCTGCCAAATTTCAGACCCGTACTGCGTGAGAAGTAGCTCCGGCGCGAATTGCCCAAAGTAGGTCGCCAGATTTTGCACGTCGCGCTGCAAATGTACTTGCGCTTCATTATTGGCCGCCGCATCAATGGCCTGAGGCAAATCGATAATAACGGGACCATCCTCAGCCATCAGGATGTTGTACTCGGACAAGTCGCCGTGAATCACGCCCGCAGACAACATGCACACCACCTGACTCAATAGAAATTGATGGCACTCGCGCGCGCGCTCTGGCGTGAGCTCAACATCATTGAGTCGAGGTGCCACATTGCCCTCGGCATCCGTGACCAACTCCATCAAGAGCACACCATCCGTGCAGATGTAGGGCTTGGGGACGCGAACACCCGCACTAGCGAGTTTGAACAAGGCGTCGACCTCGGCGTTTTGCCAAAGCTCTTCTTGCATCTGTTTGCCATAGCGAGTGCCTTTTTCCATGGCTCGCGCTTGGCGACTATTTTTAACTTTACGGCCTTCGGTATATGAGACGGCGTTTTTGAAACTACGTTGCTTGGCATCTTTGTACACTTTGGCACAGCGAACGTCATCACCGCAGCGCACCACATAAACGGTCGCTTCTTTGCCGCTCATCAACTGACTCAGGACATCGTCAACCAAGCCTTCTTCAACCAGCGGCCTGAGCCGTTGCGGGACTTTCATTGCACCTCCGAGCAAACTCTCTAGCCCGTAATGTACAGGTTTGCCCGCTCCAGCGCTCAGCCGCCCCTGCCATTCCGATGGTGATGGCGGTGGTGGCGATAAGGTCGGTGCTGCGGAACACGAACCACGGGCGGAGCGACGAAAATTGGCACGATCACCCGGCGCGGTGGGTAGAAATAGACTGGTGGGCGGTGATACACAGGCGGCGGGGAGATGTAAACCGGCGCCGGGCTATACGTTGCAACGCCATAGCTCCGATCATATCCATAGCCACCCGCCCCTGGCCCGTAGGCCACGCAGCCGGTGCACATGAGAAGAGCACCCAAACACAAGAACCGTGTGACCTGCATGGCTAAACTCCGTTAACAGTGGCAATGGGCGTACGTTATGCCCATCAAGCCGTGCTGTTAAGGGGGCGAGCGCTTGGAATTTGTTTCGATTGGTTACAAACTCTTTCAGTCTGTTCAGCTCTGCAAAATAGCCTCAATGGCAAGCGCCACGCCCGACAAATTGGCATCGTCGCCACGCGTCGAAGACAGCATCAGGCCAACAGGTAGCTCACCCTCACGGTGACAAGGCAGACTATACGAGCAACCGTCGAGCAAGTTTATGGTGAAGGTGTTGCGCAGCATCTGACCGTTGGCTTTGAAGAACTCCTCGTCCGACGCAATCAGGCGGGCGATCTCAGGGGCAATGATTGGCACGGTCGGGCACACGATCGCATCAAACCCATCGATGGCGCGCTCTACACTGGCAATCCATGCGCGACGCTTATCTAGCAAGGCAATATATTGCTGCGCCGTGATGGTCGCACCCAGCGAAACACGCGCTGCCACACGTGGATCAAACGCGTCTTTAGCGCGTGCCAAACGTTCGTGGTGGACGGCATAAGCCTCGATGGGTGAGAGGCCTCCTGGGGCGTTCACTTTGGATATTTCAGCCAGTTCAGCGAGGGGGATTTCTACAATTTCAACCCCTGCGGCCGAGAGCGCAGATAAGCTACGGTCAAACGCCTGGGCGACAGTCGCATCAAGCCCGTCCAGCACGACGGTCTGAGGCACAGCCAGCCGCAAGCTGCCCGCCGTGCGTTGGCGCACTGCCAATCGTTGGCCGGAAAGCACGGCATCTACCGTGATGCAATCTTTTACGCTGCGCGTCATCGCACAGACGGTGTCCAAGGACCGCGATAGCTCCAGCGCCCCATCCAAAGGCACCCTACTCTGCGTCGATTTAAATCCCACCAAACCACAGAGCGCCGCAGGAATGCGAATAGAGCCACCCGTATCCGAGCCCAAACCGGCGACAGCCAAGCCTAGCGCAACCGAGACACCGGCGCCTGAGGAGGATCCGCCAGGAATCCGAGCAAGTTTGGGATCCGTCGGATTGACCGGAGTGCCGTAATGGGGATTGATCCCGATCCCAGAAAACGCGAATTCGGTCATATTGGTCTTACCAATGATGGCAGAGCCCGCCGTGCGCAACCGCGCAATCACTGGCGCATCGTGACGTTGTACCGGCTCTCCCTTGCACACCACTGAGCCTGCCATCGTGGTCTCGCCCGCGACACCATACAAGTCTTTGATCGAGACCGGCAAGCCCGCCAGCGCAGATTGCTCGACGCCAGCGGCCTGCGCGGCGTCGGCATAGCGCGCTGCGGCCAAGGCTGCCTCTGGATAAAGCTTGGTGAACACACTCTTGGCACTTTCCTGGGCAGCCCCCTCAAGCGCACGCGTAACAAGCGCCTCGCGGGTGATTTCCCGACGGGCAAGCTTGCGATTAAGTTCGTCGATGGTTTCAGTGATCTGCGTCATGGGGTGTCTTTGAGATAAGAAGGAGTTAAGCCCCCCAATGTAAGGAACTGGCGCGAACCGGTCAAGCGGGGGGGGGCTGCACACCCCATGGGCTTCCTGCTACGATTAGACCAAAGCAGTACCATTTCCTATCAAAAAAACCTCCAAGAGACTTCCAAATCATGTCAAACAATAAACCTGCTCAACTTCACGCACGACTCAAACAGCCTGGCCTGGTCACCGCGCCCGGTGTCTTCGACATGGTGTCCTTGCGCCTAGCCGACAGTTTCGGCTTTGACGCTCTGTACATGACGGGCTTCGGTGCGGTGGCATCGCATATGGGCCTCCCAGACGCAGGGTTGGCCACGTACAGCGACATGGTGGGCCGCGTAGGCTCCATGGCAAAAATGGCGCGTACGCCCCTCGTCGCAGACGGCGATACCGGCTACGGCGGTCTATTGAATGTGCGACATACTGTGCAGGGCTATGAGTTAGCAGGCGCGTCAGCCATTCAGCTTGAAGACCAAGAGTTTCCAAAAAAATGTGGGCACACCCCGGGGCGCCGTGTCATTCCCATGGACGATATGGTCAAAAAAATCCGCGTAGCGGCTGAGTCGCGTCAGTCGCAAGATTTTTTGATCATCGCGCGCACAGATGCCCGCACAACACTCGGGCTTGACGAGGCCCTGAGAAGAGCCGAGGCCTACGCAAAAGCCGGCGCAGACATCCTGTTTGTCGAATCGCCAGAGAGCGAAGAAGAAATGCGAACAATCGGACGCACGTTTCATCAACCCTTGCTCGCGAATATGGTCGAAAAAGGACGCACGCCCGTGCTCAGCAAGGCCGACCTCGAAGCGCTGAACTTCAAACTCGCTATTTTCCCTGTGACCGCCTTGCTCGCGGGCGTTCAGGCGATGACGCAGGTCTACAAACACTTCAAGAGTACGGGCTCGTCTGTGGGCGGAAACACTGATCTGTACGACTTTACAGACCTGACGAAACTCATGGGTTTTGAAGAAGTGTGGGATTTCGACAAAAAACATGCAGACTGACTAAAATTGCTCGAACTGCATTGCTAAGGATGCAGTGTTTAATCTTCTAGGATAAAGACAATGAAACCTTCACGTCGCCAGTTCATCATTTATTCATCGGCTAGTTTGGCCGGACTCGGGTTAAGCGCACAAGCGCAAGCACAAGCCATGCTCGGCGAAGCAGAGCCGGCCGCAGCGGGTCTTGGCTACAAAGAAGCTGCAACGGCAGTCGACAAAGCAAAATTTCCAAAATATGCTGCAGGTCAGGTTTGCACCAACTGCCAACTCTATGTCGCCAAATCAGCCAATGCAGGCACCTGTGCAATCTTCCCAGGCAAGCTGGTCGCAGGCCCTGGCTGGTGTAACGCCTGGGTTAAAAAAGCCTAACTCACTGGAGAAAACATTGAACAAGCACCTCACAGTACTTGGGCTTTGTTTTGGTATCGCCGGCATCGCGCCGGCGATGGCACAACAGGCCCCCAAAGCATCGACCACGACAGAACAGTATGTCGCCTACTGCAACAACAAGAGCGATATCGCTGCTCAAAACTTTTGTCATGGTTTTGGTCAGGGGGTCTACGAAACATACGTCGTGAGTCGTCATCCAAAAAATGCGCCTCACTTCGTCTGCTTACAGCCTGCGGGCGCATCACGGCAGCAATACATTGATGGTTTTGTGAAGTGGACTGCGGCCAATGCCCGCTTTAACCAGTTATCAGCCGCAGACACCATCTTGCGTTATCTAGGCGAAACGTATCCCTGCAAGCGTGGCTAAGCCTCTTGGCTCACGCTCTGCTTAGACCGTCAATCCACGCTTTGGAATACTCATCATGAATAAAACTCTCCTCGCTTTGCCAGTATGCGCAGCCCTGCTGTTAACTGGCTGCTCCGGCATGAACACCACTCAACAACGTACGCTGTCCGGCGGTGCAATTGGCGCGGCCGCAGGCGCAGGCATCGCCCTAATCGCTGACGGCAACCCCGTTTGGGGTCTCCTCGGTGGCGCTGCAGTTGGCGCCTTAGGCGGCTATCTCTATGACAAGCACGAAGCAAACAAGCAGCAATAGGGCACTAGGCCATCAGCCCTTGCGACGCAACGATAAAAAGCCTCGGATTTTCTGAGGCTTTTTTGTATTCGGTGCTTTGTTTATTCAGCGCTTTTTGCGAGGTGCTTGCGTTTTCCAACGACGGTGGACCCACCACCACTGCTCAGGGTGCCTGACAATCAATAACTCAAGCGCTTGGTTGTAGGCTCGGGTGTTGCGCTGAATCTCCGCGCCAACATCCTCATCAATGATTGGCGTTAATGCCGGCAAGAACTCCAGTACGTGTGTGCCGTCAGGCTCACGCCACGAACAAGCGGGTATCACTGGCGCACCGGTAGCCAACGCAATGACCGCCATACTTTTATACGTTCCGGCTGCATGATCAAAGAACTCAACAGGGATACCCTCTGGGCGGCGCGCATATTGGTCAAAGGGAAACACTACTGCGTCTCCACCCTCAATCGTCTGGACAATTTCTTCCAGAGATCCACGACGCCCCACCACACCAAAGCCTGCATCATTAAAGCGTCGGGTCAAAAAATCACTTAACCACCGCGGCTTGATTGGGCGACGCAAGAAATGAAAATGACCTTTGACTTGCGGGAAATGCTCAACACCTGCAACGGTCGAGACTTCAAAGTTTCCGAAATGCCCGGTCAAAATCAATAGGCCTTTTCCTGCCTCGAAGGCCTCAATCATGGGTGGTACGCCTAAAACACGCACCATGTTTTTCTTTTGCTCACTAGTGAGGAATCTGAATTTGATCAGTTCGGTCAGTAAAGACCAGAGGTGCCCGTAGTGCGCTTGAGCAAGCTTCTCGATTTGTGGGGAGTCTACTTTGCCGCCATACACACGCCCGAGATTCTCTAAGATCACACGACGACGATAAGGCAAGCACCGATAAATAAATTTTCCCGCCCAACTAGGCGCGATCACTTTAGGCACACGCAGCGCGACGGCTGTTGCGGTCGTCTGCGTGTGCGTCAGCGATATTTTTATTTCAGCGACTAAATGCCTGCCTAACACGATCTCAGCCGTAGGGGTCACTTCAATATGTGGGGCGCCATACTCGTCACGACGTACGGAAAAATCCATCGCCGTGATGGTATTGAGTGCGGTCTCAGAGGCAAAGAGCTTCAGACACGCCTCTTTTGCGGCGAACCTCGCGGCAAGGCTTGCCAAACGACCAGACCCTGCACCCGCGTCAGCGATCTCTGTTGCAGAGAACAGCTTCTCAAGGTCGTCAGGCATTGCCTCGACGAGGCGCGCAATACGGGAAATTTCGACCGTGTCGACCGCACAACCGTCGGGAAGTCTATGTTCAATCACTGCGTCAGCCGAAGTTAGCGGACTGCACGCAGCAACACTGCGGCGTTGGTGCCAGCAAAACCTCTGCACAACACGAGGACGACATCGCTGCGCGTTGGACGCGTTTGCTGTGTGACGTTCAGACCGGCGCATGACGGTGCCAACTGCCCAAGGCTTGCAACACCAGGCACGACACCACGCCGCGCCGCCTCAAGGCCAATCGCAATATCAACCAAGCCAGACGAAGCAAACAAGTGCCCGATCGACCATTTATTGGCGGTCACCGGAGGCATGTCTTGACCAAAGACTTTTCGCAACGCAGCGGCCTCAGAGGCATCTGATTGTTCGGTTCCGTTGCCGTGCGCCACGATCATTCCCACCTCGGCGGGCATCAGGCCCGCATCGCTCAAAGCGAGTTCGATCGCACGACTTAACCCGTCGCCGTCAGAGCGGATACAAAATAGGCCTTCACCCTCGGAGGCATCCCCACCGCCAAGGTACTCGCCCAGAATCGTCGCACCACGCTCTTTTGCACTCGCCTCGGTTTCGAGTACCAATGCGGCGGCACCTTCACCCAATAAACAGCCATCGTGGCGAGAATCAAAAGGACGCAAGACGTCTTTGGAGACCAAGCCAACACGATCGAGATAAAGCAAGGTTTGTGGCTCAATGGGTGCGTCGTGCGCGATGGCAACAACCCGCTGAGCATCGCCTTCGCGCAAGGCCCAAGCGCTTTCGACGACGGCAAGAATCCCGCTGGTTGTGTGGTTGGTAATACAACCGTTCGGACCCTTAAGCCGATTGCGAATGCTCACGTGACACAACACATTATTGGGTAAAGAGCGCAACAACCACATCGGGTTCACGGTATTCGAGAGCTCTTTACCAAAGGTCTCAAGACTCTCGCCGCTTTCAGCCATCAAAGGAAAGAAGTCATAACTCACTTCGAACGCACCGCCACCAGACCCGACGTAGCAGCCTGTCTGATCTGCGTACTGGGCCGCAACGGATTCATCGAGCGCTTGTGTATACGCAGGCAATCCCGCCTGCTCGATCGCCTGCGTGCCGGCGTAAATACCAAATACATCAGAGCGGCGCACAAGCTTTAGTAATTTTCGGTCTCCGAGCAGTTTGCCGCCGTTGTAATCTAAGACCTCAGCCACTAGACCATTTGGCCATTTCTCGGTGTCCCAGCTTGCGCACGGCGCAAACATCGAACGACCCGCTAACAAGGTGTCGACGATGGCAGATGGATCAAACCCCGCTGCGCAAATGGCGCTATTTCCGGTGATGACGATTCGACTCATTTCAGTTACCGTCCTGCGGCGATCAGGGCCGCGGTTTCTTCGGGGTTTCGCAAGGCCAAGCAACTGTTGCTGCCGCCAAATCCTAGGGAATTGGACAAGGCCATGCCAATACGCGCCGCGCGCGGCACATCGCGCACAATATCCACATCACAGTCCGGATCTAATTGCTCGAGGTTGGCATTCGGAGGCATCAGGCTGTCACGAATCGCTAAAGCGCAGATGCCGGCCTCGACTGCGCCTGCGGCTGCAATCAAATGCCCCATCACACTCTTGGTTGAACTGACACCCACTTCTTTAACGCGTCCCTCAAACACCTCGTTCACGGCCGCGCACTCGCTGCGATCATTCATCGGTGTGGAGGTGCCGTGTGCATTTAAATAATCAATGTCGGTAGCAAGCGCGCCGGCATCGGCGATTGCACGGCGCATTGCTTGAATCGGACCATCGCCAGACGGGTGCGAATCGGTAATCCGATAAGAAGACAGAGAGTTGCCATCGCCAGCGAGTTCGGCATAGATTGTTGCGCCACGCTGAACGGCGCTATTCCACTCTTCGAGCACCAGAAAACCCGCCCCCTCTCCGAGCAAAAAGCCATTACGCGTCAGATCGAAGGGACGACTCGCACGCTCCGGATTGTCGTTATCCGGCGACACGGCTGACAACAGACAAAATCCTGAGAGCCCAACCGGCGAAATCATTGAATCAAAACCACCGGTGAGCACTCGGTCAGCCACACCTCTGCGAATCAAACGCAGCGCCGTACCAACCGCTTGCCCACCCGACGCACACGCGGTATGAACGGTCGATGCATAGCCCCGAATACCAAACCGTCGCAACAATAACGAAATACCAGCCGTTGACAAACTGCGGCTAAACGCCATCACGTCGTTGGCGACGGGTTCCTCAAGAATACCGTTTGCCTGAAAATCACCCTCGGGGGCGGCCGCTTTTTGTATCGCCGCAATATCAGAATGCGCGACCGTCATCATCCCCGCACCCACGACGCAACCCCAGCGTGTTGCATCTTGGTGGTTGGGACGAATGCCGGCGTCCGCAATCGCTTGATCCGCTGCAGCCAACGCGAAACGATGCGCCCGGCTGGTGTACTTGAGTAACTTCAGATCGTCGATGGGTGGCAGACTATCAAAGCCTTTCACCTCCGCGGCGATGCGCGTAGAGAATCCTGAGGCATCAAACAACGTGATGGGCCCACCGCAACCTTTAGCAGCCTTGATGCGCGCCCATGTGGAGGCAACATCTAGCCCCGCGGGAGTCACGAGGCCAATACCTGTAATCGCTACGCGACGTCTTGCGGTCATGCGGCTTCTCCGGAGTCTGGCGCAAAAAACATTTTGGCACCAGCAATTGTGCGGCCATTCGCTGATGCGCCGACTTTAATCAAAATAGGTTCAAGATCCTCTTGGCTGGGACTGGCCTGTTCTGCAGACAAGACAAGCGAAGCGCCAGGCGCGGTGAACGCCCTCACTTTGACGTTGGTAATGCGAGAGACTCGCACGGGGCCACCCGCGGCAGCTTCGGCCAAACGCTGAGCGAGCTGTTGCTGTGCATACAGTAACAAGGTGGCCGGATAAACCGGGCGCGAGGGAAAATGATCTTCAAAGAACGCAGCGACTTGCGGAACCGTCAAAGTGGCTTCCAGGCGGTAAGCGCGATCGGAGGGTCGGTCTGCGAGATCCGGCAACGGTACACCCGCAAACGCACCGGGAGGACGTCCAACCGTCTTGAGTAACTCGAAGTCGGCCGCCAGCGCGGCGGGCGCGTCAAACTCGTGGATATCGAGCATTGACCCTAACGTGTCCTGCAGTTCGAGTATCAGCCTTCCGTCAACCAGCGCACGGCCCTTGTAGGTAATCGACTCCGCGTCGCAGGATTCAATGTCGACTATCAGCTCAAGGGTATCGCCTGGCCTGGGCAGACTGTGCATCCGCGTATCGCCCGCCAGCGCAGCGACCGGTCTGTGCGTAAACCCCACAGACGACATCGCTACCCACGCCGCAAGCTGACCGATGGCTTCAGCCACCAGACTGACGGGGAAAAGCGAAACTGTAGGTGGGATGGTGTAGAGGCCGCTCACCCGCGCAACCCCTTCTATCTTGGTAATACGGTCGACGAACGAAAAAGCTGCGAAGCGACCGGTTGGCGAGGCCTTGGCGGCGCTCGCCCTGTCGAGAACCATCAGCCAGCGGCTTGTGATGCACGCTGAGCGCGGATCACGAGCTTGCAGAAGGTTTCTGGCGTGTATAAACGTGCGATGTGATCCACACGCATCGGAGTTTTAAAGCGCGAAGCGTCGATTTCAGACAAATATTCGCGCAGGCGAGCCAACCCTTTTTCAGTCAGGATGCCGTTTTCTTCGAAATCGGCCACCGACATGTCGCCGCGGACATCTTCAATGATCTTGCCACGGGGCACTTTGATTTTGAAGGCGCGCTCGAGGCGAAACACCATATCAAGGAAATCGATCGATTCGGCATCCAGCCCTTCGATCAGCGAGACGTCGAGCTTGATGTCCTCGATATCGCAGCCTAGTGCATCGGCCATCGTTTTTTGGACGGTTGGAAAAACCGCCATAATTTCTTCTTTCGAGATGACTGCTTCAGCCATGATTTACTCCAAATGTGAGTCAACGCGCGTCATTTTAACCCAAGTATCAGGGAAACCCCGCCCCGAAGAGGCTGGGTCTCGAGTCGGAAACGAGCCTCCTACCCCATTTTAAAGCCACCATCCACGTACAGGACCTGTCCCGTCACATAACTAGCCAGATCGGAGACTAAAAAACCGACTGCATTCGCGATATCTTGCGCCTGCCCGTAGCGCTTGAGCAGAATGTTGCGCTTGACTTCATCATCAGCCAGATCACGCACTTGCTGAGACATTTCGGTTTCAATCACCCCGGGCGCCACCGCATTCACCAAAATTTTGCGCGGTGCCAGCTCGACTGCCAGGGCACGCGTCAAGGCATCGACCGCCCCTTTGCTCGCCGCGTAATTAGCTTGCCCTCGGCCTGCCTTATTGCCAGCCACCGACGACAAATTCACAATACGGCCAGCCCGCTGAGACATCATGTAGGGAATCACCGGGCGCGTCACATTAAAGATGCCACCAACGTTGGTGTTGAGTACGTCAGCAATCTCGTCGTCCTCCATGGCGGCCATCAGGTTGTCACGCACGATCCCGGCGTTGTTCACCAAGATATCAATCCGCTCACAGCGCTCGGCCACGGCCTCAACCGCCGCCACGCACGCTGCAGAGTCGCTGACGTCAACCTGCATGGCAGTGGCTTGCCCGCCCGCAGCGCGCACGCCGGCTACGACCTCGTCCGCCGCAGCCTGATTGCCCCGATAAAAGAACGTCACGTTTGCGCCCTGGCCGGCTAATAGTTCGACAATCGCACGACCAATACCACGCGAGCCACCGGTGACGATTGCCACCTTGCCAGAAAGTCCTGATTCAAATGCCATCGTAATCAGCCCGAAATCGCAAAGCCGCCATCCACCACCAGGGTGTGGCCATTAACCCAAGCAGCCTCGGGCAAACACAACAGATACACCGCGTCGGCAACGTTCGTCGGCAAAAGGCTTGGTCCGGCTGGCGTACGTGCGGCGAACTCAGACAAGACCTGATCGCGGTTTGGAAAGTGACTCAGTGCGTCAGTATCCACAACGCCCGCCGACACCGTATTGACCCGAATACCGCGAGGACCGAGCTCTTGCGCAAGCGTGCGCACCAAAGACTCGAGCGCCGCTTTCGATGCGCCAATAAAACCGTAATGCGGCATCGCACGCTGCGCACCCAAACTGGACATGGCGATGATGCGCCCGCCGTCTTTCATGAGTGGAGCTGCATGCTGGGCGAGCAGATTGACTGCGAATGCATTGGTTTCGAGGCACCAGCGAAAGTGCTTCAGTGTCATATCCATCGCCGGCTTCAACACCCCTGAGGCCGCATTGCTAATGACGATATCCAAGCGACCAAACTCTGTCGTGATGATTTCAAACATCTCGGTCACACTATCCGGGACACCCACGCTAGCTTGAATCGCGATGGCACGGCGGCCCATGGCGCGAGCCTCCGCACACACCGCTTCGGCCTCATCCGAACTGTTGTAGTAGTTGGCGATAATGTCACAGCCGGCCGAGGCTAGCTTTAAGGCACACGCGCGACCAATGCCGCGAGCGGCTCCGGTGACTAAGGCAACTTTGCCGGAAAGGGGCAGACTCATGATGGGGGATCGCTCCGAGGGAAAGATGAAGTTTAACCAAGATCGAGGTCAGCGAACAATTCCTCAGGAAATTCCCGATTCGAAGCCCCTCTGCCGTCTTACAATGGGATTTGTGATTATTTCTACTCATCGTGCCCTTCAAAGGATTTTGCATGTCCAAGCAACCCCCAATGCCCAACATCCCCACCTTGGCGTCACACTGGATCCACGGCAAGCCTGTCGCAGTGGCGCAGGCACGTACCCAAGAGGTCTTTAACCCTGCCACGGGCCAAGCGTCACGCAAGGTAGAGCTCGCCTCTGCCGAGACGGTTGCAACCGCCGTCGCGAGCGCCAAGAACGCGTTCGCAGCGTGGGCTGACACGCCCCCTTTGCGTCGCTCCCGCATCATGAACAACTTCTTGGCCCTGCTCAACGCACGCAAGGACGAACTTGCGTCGATCATCACCCAAGAGCATGGCAAGGTCTTTACCGATGCCCAAGGCGAAGTCATGCGCGGCATCGATATCGTTGAATTTGCATGCGGCATCCCTCAGCTTCTTAAAGGTGATTTCACAGATCAAGTCTCGACCGGCATCGACAACTGGACACTGCGTCAGCCCTTGGGCGTCGTGGCGGGTATCACCCCCTTTAACTTTCCTTGCATGGTGCCTTGCTGGATGTTCCCCGTTGCGATTGCAGCCGGCAATTGCTTCATCTTGAAGCCAAGCGAGCGCGATCCCTCTGCCTCGATCTTCATGGCACAACTTCTAAAAGAAGCTGGCTTGCCTGATGGTGTCTTCAACGTGGTCCAGGGAGACAAGGTCGCAGTCGATGGCCTACTCGAGCACCCCGACGTCAAAGCAATTAGCTTTGTGGGTTCAACACCGATTGCACAATATATCTATCAGCGCGGCGCCGACCTCGGCAAGCGCGTGCAAGCGCTTGGCGGCGCCAAGAACCACATGGTTGTGATGCCCGACGCAGATATCGAACAGGCCGTCGATGGTTTGATCGGGGCCGCCTACGGTTCTGCCGGCGAACGCTGCATGGCGATCTCGGTTGCGGTCTTGGTTGGGGATGTGGCGGACAAGATCGTACCGTTACTCGCTGAGCGGGCCAAAACCTTAAAGATTAAAAATGGTCTTGAACTCGACGCGGAGATGGGCCCGATCGTGACGCGCCAAGCGCTTGAGCGCATCGAAGGCTATATCGAGATCGGCGTCAAAGAGGGCGCAAAGCTCGTGGTGGATGGTCGCGGCCTCAAAGTGCCTGGACACGAGCAGGGCTTTTTTACCGGCGGCTCGTTGTTTGATCACGTCACCTCAGAGATGCGCATCTACAAAGAAGAAATTTTCGGGCCTGTGTTGTCATGCGTGCGCGTGCAAGATTTCGGGCAAGCAGTCGAACTCATCAACGCACACGAGTTTGGTAATGGCGTGTCCTGCTACACACGCGATGGCAACGTCGCGCGCGAGTTCGGGCGTCGCATTCAAGTCGGGATGGTCGGGATCAACGTTCCGATTCCTGTTCCCATGGCATGGCATGGCTTTGGCGGCTGGAAGAAGAGCCTCTTTGGCGATATGCACGCGTATGGCGAGGAAGGTGTGCGTTTCTACACCAAGCAAAAATCAATCATGCAACGCTGGCCAGAAACGATTGGCAAAGGCGCCGAGTTTGTCATGCCGACCTCCAAATAAGAGACAGGTCACGCATGCAGAAACGAGCGGTTTGTTTACTGAGCGGCGGGCTGGATTCAACGACAGTTCTCGCGATTGCTCAGGACGAAGGCTTTGAGGTCTACGCCTTGAGCTTTCGTTACGGCCAACGTCATTCGATCGAATTGGAAAAAGCCGCCGCCTTTGCAAAGCTGCGTGGTGTCGCGCGTCACGTGGTCTTGGATATCGATCTTCGCAGCTTTGGTGGATCAGCACTGACTGCCGATATTCCCGTACCCAAAGGGCATCGCGTTGAAGATATCGCCGAGGGCATACCGATCACGTACGTGCCCGCACGCAATACGATTTTTTTAAGTTTTGCGTTAGGGTGGGCTGAAGTACTTGGTGCGCAAGACATCTTCGTGGGCGTGAACGCGATGGATTACAGCGGTTACCCAGACTGCCGCCCAGAGTACATTGCTGCGTTTGAACACCTTGGCAACCTCGCGACGCAAGCCGGAGTCGAGGGTCACCAACGCTTAAAAATTCGTGCGCCACTGGTGAAGATGACCAAAGCGGACATTATCCGCAAAGGCCTCGCGCTCGGCGTAGATTTTTCTGAGACCACAAGCTGCTACGACCCTGGGCCTGATGGCGCACCCTGCAAGCAATGCGACTCGTGTCTATTGCGAGCCAAAGGGTTCAGTGAGGTTGGCATCGCAGATCCGCTGAATGCCAAGTTCCGCTAGCGAGTCCGACGCTGATAAAAGAGGCGCAATGACCTACTGAAACGCCAGTGAGAAACCTGGCACGTAGGTCACCAACATCAGCACCACCAACATGATGCTCAGAAACGGCCATATCTTGCTTGCCACTTCGCTCAGCTTCAGGCCGCTAATCGCCATGCCCACAAATAAGCAATAGCCAATGGGCGGCGCCGCCATCCCAATCGCAACGTTGGTGACGATAATCGTGCCAAAGTGGATCGGATCAATCTGGAAGCTGTTGGCAATCGCAATCAACAAGGGGCCGAGTACTACCATGATGGCGATCTCATCCATCACCGCAGCAAGCAAGAAGAAGGCAATGTTCAAGACCAGCAACATGATCCATTTTTGTTCAATATTCGCCGAGAGCCAAGCTGCAAGCTTAGGCGCAAGCTGCTCTTGCGCAACAAGAATGCCGAACCCTGTCGAGAACATAATGATCGCCATGATGATCGACGTAATTTTCAAAGAGCGCCAGACAATGGGGCCAATGTCGGCAATTTTTAGACGCTTCTCGATGAACATACCGACCAGGATCGCATAGACGCAACTGACCACTGCAGCTTCCGTAGGCGTAAACACACCACCATAAATCCCTCCAAGCACGATCGCAGGGGCCAGGAGCGCCCAGATGCCATCACGCAAGGCCGAGCGTATCTCGCTCAGCGATGCACGCTTCTGCACGGGAATCTTGTTGCGACGGGCATGCAACCAACACACGACGGATAATCCGAATGCCATGATCAACCCGGGAATGATGCCGGCACTAAACAAGCGGGAAATAGATTGCTCGGCGATCACACCCCAAATTACAAACGCAATCGACGGCGGAATAAGCGGCGCCAAAATTCCAGCACTTACAGCCAGTGCCGTCGCGAAACCTTTGTCGTAGCCGCGCGCTGCCATGGCGGGAATCATAATGGCTCCGATCGCTGCCGTGGTCGCAGGCGCAGAGCCAGAGATCGCGGCAAACACCGTGGCAGCGACAACCGTCACATGGCCCAAGCCACCCGTCAGATGGCGAACAAACACATCCGCGACCTTCACCAACCTTGCCGACAAACCGCCGGCGGTCATGAGCTCGCCGGCCAACATAAAAAACGGGATGGCCAATAACGAAAACGATTGGGTGCCCGCCACCATGCTCTGAGGCATCAACATGGGTTCGATACCCGAGACCAACAGCGCCACAGCGACAACGATCCCGATACCAAAGGCGAACGGAACACCTAGCAACATCAGCACGCCAAATCCTGCAGACAACAACCAGGCGGTGCTACTCATTGAGAGACTCCGCATGAGGCAATAAGCGCTCAAAAGAAAATAGAGCCAACAGCACACCAAAGACTGGTGCTAGCGCATACAGAAACTCAATCGGAAAACCAATCGCGGCCGATGTGGCGCCTCGTGTCTCGATCATGTAGTTCCACCCAGAGACCGCAAGAAACAGGCCGAGGGCAAACAGCATCAGTGAAACAACTCGCTCCAATATCCATTGAAGAGATGGCGGCAAGACATTCAGCAATAAATCCATCCGCGCATGCGTCATACGACGCACGCCGATGGCCGTCGCAATCACGACAACCCAGCCAAAACCGAGAAGTGCGAGCTCCTCACTCCAGGGCAGGGACACCCCAAATACATAACGCAGGAAGACCTGCGCCGCCAAAGCCGCAAGCATGAGCAGTACAACCAGCACTGCGACATACTTGAGAACCTTTTCTACGACATCACAAAAGCGGCGCATACAAACAATCCAGACTATTTAACCGCGTCAAGCGCTTGGTTCATCAACGTGTCGCCAACGGTCTTTCTGGCTTTTTCATAGATTGGCTGTACCGACTGACGGAACGCAGCCACATCACCCACGCTGTTGACCGTCATCCCTTTCTTTTGCAAACCAGTGAGCAAGTCCTTGACATCATTGCCCGCCGCTTTACGCTGTGCGGCGGTAGCCACTTTACCGGCCTCGATGACCGCCGCACGCTGCTCAGGCGTGAGCTTATCCATCGTACGCTTAGACACGATGAGCTCAATCGCTGAATAGGTGTGATTGGTCAAGGACAAGAACTTCGTGACTTCATACATCTTGCTGCTATCAATCACGGCAATCGGGATTTCAAGGCCATCAATCGTACCTTGTTGCACGGCGGTGAAGGTCTCGCCCCACGCCATTGGAATGGCAGCTCCACCCAGCGACGTAAACATGTCAATAAACAATGGGTTTTGCATCACGCGGTACTTCACGCCTTTGACGTCAGCGGGCGCTGTGACCGGTTTTTTATTATTGATCATCTGACGAAAGCCGCCTTCCATGTAACCCAGAACAATAATGTTCTTCTTGGCCAACATGGCAGCCAGTTCGTCACCGATCTTGCCATCCAGTGCCTTTTGCGCCTGGGCTTCGTTCGAATACAAGAAAGGCAAGTCATTGATCTGGAAAGCGGGCTCAATCTGAGCGATCACGGCGTTCGTGATGATTGCCGCGTCAACCGTACCGAACCGTACGCCTTCCATCACTTGCTTTTCTTCGCCAAGCTGACGGTTCGGATACATCTGAACTTGCAGGGAGCCCTTGGAAATCCTCTCGACCGCTTCTTTAAACGCACGCGCGCCGACTGAATATGGATCGGTGGGGCTATCGGGAGTCGTCCAGCCCATCTTCAACACGGTTTGGGCGCTTGCAATCGTTGGCATCGTAAATGCGCAAACAGCCGAAACCAAGGCCGAGAGCGCGAGCATGTTGCGTCGTTTCATTGGAAAGTCTCCTTTATGGGTAAAAACTAAAAAGTATTAACGCGATTTCACACTAATTTTAGGAAAGTCGCAAAGCACTTCGGGATTATGCACAAGAATCTGCACAGCGTCAGTTATCGGGGTAAACGCCTAGGCGAGGCGCTTGATCAATGGAGCAAGCGTCACTAGGGCAAGCGCTTGCCGGTCGAGGCGTCAAAGCGGTGCGTACGGTCAGCGCGCGGCTTGATATGCACCGTAGCGCCCACTGCAGGGCACGCCTGGTCTTCATGGATGCGTACGATCAACGTGTCCTGATTCAGTTGGCAATACACCAAGCGCTCTGCACCTAACAACTCTACTGCGTAGACTTGTGCCTCCCAACCATCGCTTGAGAAATCCAGATGTTCGGGACGAACGCCCAAAATCGTTCCTGCATCCACACCGGTAACGTTCTTCAATAGGTTCATCGGAGGCGACCCGATAAAGCTCGCGACAAAGGTCGTCTCCGGCTTGCTGTACACCTCTTCTGGGGTACCAAACTGCTCCATCACGCCCGCATTCATCACGATCATCCGTTGCGCCAAGGTCATGGCTTCCACTTGATCATGGGTCACGAACAGTGATGTGATACCCAGTTCGCGATGCAATTTTTGAATTTCGAGTCGGGTTTGAGCGCGCAACTTGGCATCCAAATTGGACAACGGTTCATCGAATAAAAAAACTTGGGGCTGACGAACGATTGCCCGTCCCATCGCCACCCGCTGTCGTTGCCCACCCGACAAGGCACGAGGCTTGCGATCGAGGTAAGGCATTAACTCTAGAATCTCCGCCGCTTTCTCGACGCGCACTCGAATTTCCTCTTTAGGTATGCGTGCAATTTTTAAACCATAGGCCATATTGTCAAACACCGACATATGTGGATACAGCGCGTAGTTCTGGAACACCATTGCAATATCGCGCTCGGCCGGCTCTAAGTTGTTCACCACCCGGTCACCGATGGAAATCGTTCCGTCGGTAATTTCTTCAAGACCCGCCACCATTCTGAGCAATGTCGACTTTCCGCAGCCTGAAGGGCCAACAATCACAACAAACTCACCGTGCTCAACCGTTGCCGATAGGTTATGAATCACCTGCACAGAGCTTTTGGGCGTGCCGTAACGCTTGACGACTTTGTGAAACGAAATAGCAGCCATCTCAATCTTCGCTTTGTCTACACATCATTTTTCGGAATCTACCAAACCCTTCACAAACCACTTTTGCATCAGGATCACAACCAGCGCGGGGGGAAGCATTGCCAACATCGCGGTTGCCATCACCACGTTCCATTCGGTGTATGCGTCACCCGAAATCAAACGTCGGATTCCAAGCACCACCGGATACATATCTTCTTTTGTGGTGACCAATAAAGGCCAAAGATATTGATTCCAGCCGTAAATAAACTGGATGACAAACAAGGCGGCGATACTTGTGCGCGATAGCGGCAAGAGAATATCCCAAAAGAAACGCATCGGACTGGCGCCGTCCATCCGCGCGGCCTCAACTAACTCATCGGGGATCGTCAAAAAGAATTGCCGAAATAAAAATGTTGCGGTCGCGGATGCCATCAACGGCACAGTCAGCCCTGCGTAGGAATTGAGCATTCCCAGACTGGACACCACACCATAGGTCGGACCAATGCGCACTTCGACCGGCAGCATCAACGTAATGAAAATCATCCAGAACATCAGTCCGCGAAACGGGAACCGGAAATAGACGATCGCAAAAGCTGACAAAATCGAGATGGTGATTTTCCCGAAACTAATGAGAAGAGCTGACACCAGACTCACCCACATCATGGGCCATGCAGGATTGATGCGTCCACCGGCTTCCGTTGCGCCGCCGAAGAGCGCGAGTCGATAGGTCTCAAGCGCATGATCGCCCGGCAAGAGCGACATCGGTGTGTTCTGCACAATCTGCGCAGTGGTTTGTGTGGAAGCAATAATGGTGACGTAGACGGGGAACGCTACGATCAATACGCCGAGTATCAGCACGAGATGGGATAGCAGGGTTAAGCCCGGACGACGTTCGATCATGCTCATGCGTATTGCACCTTACGCTCGATAAACCGAAATTGCACAACCGTCAGACACACCACGATCGCCATCAAAATAACGGACTGGGCAGCCGAGCTTCCCATATCCATTGCTTTGAAGCCGTCGTAATACACCTTATATACGAGGATAGCAGTCGACTTGCCGGGGCCGCCGTGCGTCGTCGCATCGATAATCGCGAAAGTATCAAAAAAGGCGTACACCACGTTTATCACCAACAAGAAGAAGGTTGTGGGTGACAACAAGGGGAACACAATCGTACGAAAGCGATACCAAGGCGTCGCGCCGTCAATGGCCGCGGCCTCGAGGAGCGAACGCGGGATCGACTGCAGGCCTGCAAGAAAAAACAAAAAGTTATACGAAATTTGCTTCCATACCGCCGCGACCACAATCAAGGTCATCGCGTCGCGACCATCGAGCATGTGGTTCCAATCAACGCCAAACCAATGCAAGGCGTAGGCCACTACGCCCATCGGGGAAGCGAAAATAAACACCCACAAGACACCGGCGACCGCCGGGGCGACCGCATACGGCCAAATTAGAAGCGTTTTATAAATATTGGCGGCCCGCAGTACTCGGTCAGCCATCACCGCCAACAACAGGGCCAAGCTCAGTCCGACTACGGCCACCAGTAGAGAAAAGATTGCTGTCGTTTGAAACGACTCAAGGTACAGCGGGTCATTAAAGAGTCGGGAGAAGTTCTGCCAACCCACGAACTGACGCGACATTCCAAACGCATCCTCTTCAAGGACGCTTTGATACAAGGCTTGGCCTGCAGGCCAAAAGAAGAACACCAAGACGATCGTCATCTGCGGCGCCACAAGCGCCCACGGTAACCATCGAGATTTAAAACAAACCTTCTTTTCCATCAGCTTTTATAGAAAACGCGATGGGCTTCTTAAGCTTCCCATCGCGTTGTCTTATCACCTTAGCGGCTGTTCGCCTTTTCAAAACGCTCTAGCAACTCGTTTCCGCGCTTGACGATCGCATCCAAGGCATCTTTCGCAGATTTTTTGCCACCCCAGACCTGCTCGAGTTCCTCATCGATGATGGTGCGAATCTGGACATGGTTGCCTAGACGAATGCCGCGGGAATTATCAGTCGTCTTGCGGATCATCTGTGTCACCGAAACATCGGTACCGGGATTTTGTTTGTAAAAACCCGACTTCTCCGTCAACTCAAACGATGCAATCGTGAGTGGCAAGTAACCTGTGCGCTGATGGCTCTTTGCCGCCTCTTCTGGACGTGAGAGAAAGTCAAAGAATTGTGCAACGCCCTTGTACTCGTCTGCCTTGCGTCCGGCCATCACCCAAAGACTCGCGCCACCAATCACGGTGTTCTGTGGTGCACCTTTTACATCCGCATAGTAAGGCAAGGTCGATGTGCCAAAGGCAAACTTCGCATTACGCTTCAAATTACCGTACAAAGCCGAAGAGCCTGTGGTCATCGCGCACTCACCCGAAACAAAGACCGGGTCTGCTGCATTGGCACGGCCTTTGTATACGAATAAACCGTCTTTGGCCATGTCCGCCAGGTTCTGAATGTGACGCACCTGCAAGGGTTCATTGACCTTTAGGCGTGCATCCATGCCCTTCATGCCATTACCTTGCGTGGCAAACTCAGTGTTGTGCCAAGCACTAAAGCTCTCGAGCTGCGTCCAGCTAATCCAACTCGTTGTGTAGGGGCACTTATGACCCGAGGCCTTGAGCTTCTTGGTTGCCTCGATGACTTCAGGCCAGGTCACGGGAGGCTTTTCAGGATCTAAACCAGCTGCTTTAAAGGCATCTTTGTTGTACCAGAGCACGGTTGTAGAACTGTTAAACGGAAAGCTCAACATTTGACCGTTAGGCGCCGTGTAGTAGCCCGCTACCGCCGGAACATACGCTGCGGGGTCAAACTTGATGCCCGCCTTGCTCATCACGTCGGCAACAGGGACGATTGCGCCCTTGCTGGCCATCATGGTTGCCGTGCCGACTTCGAATACCTGGAGGACGTGCGGCGCATTACCAGCACGAAACGCTGCAACTGCGGCCGTCATCGCTTCATCGTAGGTGCCCTTAAACACTGGCACTACCTTGTAATTCTTCTGGCTATTGTTGAAATCCTTGGCAAGGTCATTGATCCACTCGCCCAACGCACCACTCATTGCGTGCCACCATTGAATCTCGGTCTGCGCTTGAACAGGCATTGCTGTCAGCGCACCTAATGTCATTGCGGCTGCCGCCGCGGCAAATTTCAGCTTCATATGATCTCCTTGAGTTGCGCACACCATCACGCATTGTCGAACGTTAAATTTGAAGGTACTGTTTGTACTGTAATGTTTGCTGATGACAGTTTTGTTTATCTTTTTGTCATATGTTTGTAACACTTACTGCCCAAAGTTTGAATTAGGGTCTGCCCTGCTTTAAGCTTCAATGACCGACTCTTTGCGTTTGAGGCCCCACAGACCATGCAATACATCCTCGCGCTCGACCAAGGCACCACCAGCTCCAGGGCTATTTTATTTGACGCACAGGGTCGCAGCGTCAAGGCCGCGCAACAAGAATTTCGGCAAATATTCCCACAACCTGGCTGGGTCGAACATGACGCTAACGAAATCTGGAATACCCAGCGCCAGGTGATTGAACAGGTTGTAGGGTTGCGCAACACCGCTGCCTTGGTCAACCAGATCGCCGGAATCGCCATCACCAATCAACGCGAAACCACTGTCCTGTGGGATCGACGCACGGGCGAACCCCTTGCCAACGCAATCGTCTGGCAGGACCGCCGCACGGCAGATCTCTGCGACACGATGCGAACACAAGGCCACGCCGCGTTATTGCAACAAAAAACTGGGCTTGTGCTGGATGCCTATTTTTCTGCCACCAAAATAGCGTGGTTGCTTGACCACACACCCGGCGCGCGTGCGCGAGCCGAGCGAGGCGAATTGGCCTTTGGGACCATCGACACCTGGCTGCTTTGGAAACTAACCGCAGGCAAGGTCCATGCGACCGACCCGAGCAATGCCTCACGGACGTTGCTGTTTAACGTGCACACCCTGCAGTGGGATGACGAGCTGTTAGCGCTCTTCAATGTTCCGCGCGCAGTGCTACCGGAGGTTCGGCCCAGCGGTGGGGTGTTTGGCGAGACCGACCCTTCGCTCTTTGGCCGAGCAGTGCCGATTGCGGCCATGATCGGTGACCAGCAAGCGGCGACCTTTGGTCAAGCCTGCTTCGCGCCCGGGATGGCCAAGAACACCTATGGTACGGGATGTTTCATGCTTTTAAACACGGGCAGCACACCGGTTGAGAGTGCAAACCGGCTACTCACCACAGTGGGCTGGCAACGTGCCGCGGCGCCGAAAGGCACGCTGGACACCACCTACTGCCTAGAGGCGTCCGTCTTCATGGGCGGCGCAACGATACAGTGGCTGCGTGATGGCCTTAATATCATCCAAACCGCAGCCGAAGTTGAGAGTTTGGCGCAAAGCGTACCGGATGTGGGCGACACCTATCTTGTGCCTGCCTTTACAGGTCTTGGTGCCCCCCATTGGGACGGTCACGCACGGGGCACGTTGGTTGGTATGACGCGTGGGACGACCAAAGCGCATATCGCTCGCGCCGCACTCGAAGCGATTGCACTGCAGGTCGTCGATGTTTTTACTGCCATGCAAAAAGACTCCGGCATCACGTTGGCTGAATTGCGCGTGGATGGCGGCGCCTCCAAAAACAACTTGCTCTTGCAAATACAGGCTGATTTCCTGGGGATTCCCGTTGTGCGGCCTGCCGTCACAGAGACGACAGCCCTCGGTGCAGCCTACCTCGCTGGACTGACGGTCGGCTTCTGGTCAAACACCGAGCAGATTTCATCACAATGGGTGATCGATCAGCGCTTTGAGCCTCGACTGACTGACACGGCACGCCAAACGAAACTCGCCCGATGGCATCAGGCTGTCGAACGAGCGAAAGACTGGGCGCAAGACTAAACTAGTCGATCAATACGATACCCAACGCGGCACCGACACCACATCATGCGTCCATCAGAGTCTTTTTCTACGCGCGGTCAGCCCAACACACCACTGGACACAAAACGCGCCAGCCTACTCGCTCGTTTGAAAGACAACACGCAATACGATCTGGCGATTATTGGTGGCGGCGCGACAGGTCTTGGGCTCGCCTTGGACGCGGCTGCGCGAGGCTATTCGGTTGTGCTCATCGAGGCGACCGACTTCGCACAAGGCACCTCTTCGCGCTCGACAAAGCTTGTGCATGGCGGCGTACGATACCTGGCACAGGGAAACGTGTCGCTGGTCTATGAAGCCTTGCACGAACGCACCACGCTACTCAACAATGCGCCCCACCTCGCGCAGCCGCTGTCCTTTGTGATGCCATGCTATAGATTTTGGGAACAAGGCTTTTATGGTGCAGGGCTCATTCTCTATGATGCGCTTGCCGGGCGCCGAAGCCTCGGACGCACGCGCTTCATGGGAAAGTCGCATACCTTACAAAACCTGCCCAACCTAAATACCACTGGTCTCAAAGGTTCCGTCAAATATTGGGACGGGCAATTTGACGATGCGAGACTCGCGCTCGCCTTAGGGCGCACTGCCGCGCAACATGAGGCGCTGCTGCTCAACTACTGCGAAGCGGTCGCACTCACCCACGCGAACGGTCGCGTCTCTGGCTTGGTCGTGCGCGATACCGAGACGGCTGAACGACACAATATTCGGGCCTCCTGTGTCGTCAATGCCACCGGGATATGGGTCGACGCGCTGCGCGATCTCGATGCCCAGGCAAGTCAAGAATCACACTCCAATATTGTTGCACCGAGTCAAGGCGTACACATCGTCGTCGATCATGATTTTCTGCCCGGTGATCACGCGTTGATTGTGCCCCACACGACAGATGGCCGTGTATTGTTCGCCGTGCCCTGGCTTGGAAAAGTAATCATTGGCACAACAGATACCCCTCGCCACGACTTAAGTCGTGAGCCGACGCCCTTTAAGGAAGAGCTGGAATTCATTTTGCGCGAGTCCGCACGCTACCTTAAGCGTGCACCACAGCGCCAAGATATCAAAAGCATCTGGGTGGGCTTACGACCTCTGGTCAAGCCTCCACAAGATGAAAGCGGCAACACCAAGAAAATCAGTCGGGAGCATACGGTACTCATTAGCAAGAGCAAGCTTGTGACGGTGACCGGAGGAAAGTGGACAACCTATCGCGCAATGGCCGAAGATGTTTTGGCTCAATGCACGAGCGCGTCACTGCTACCCCAGCGTGCGCCGTGTCAAACCGAACACCTCCCACTTGTGGGGGCGCAATCGGGCAACACCGTCGCTCATCCAATGAGCGCAGCGCCTGGCATAGCCGCCTACGGAGACGAGGCCACCTATATCGATACATTACCCGGAGCGCAACGCGTGCTGGGCGGAGGACTCACCGAGGCCATGGTTCGCTTCGCCGTACGACATGAATATGCACGCACGGTCGAAGACGTTCTGGCACGCCGTGCACGCTTACTGTTTTTAGACGCGGCACTCGCCTCATCGATCGCCGAAGCAGTGGGTGAGGTGGTGTCACAGGAAACCGGGCGCGACGCCGGTGTGGCTGCATTTAAAACACTCGCGCAGCACTACCTGACGCTACCTGACACTTAATGCGTCAAGGCGTCCTCAAGAATCATCTCTGCACCTTTTTCCGCAATCATCATCACAGGGGCTTGCGTATTGCCAGAGACCATCGCTGGCATGACAGATGCATCAACGATCCTAAGACCGCTCAGCCCTTTAAAACGTAAGCGTACATCGACCACAGCATTAATATCCGTCCCCATACGGCATGTTGCGACAGGGTGATAAGTGGTCTGTCCGTTATTGCGCGCGAAATCTAACCACTGTGCGTCCGTCTGTACAGAATCGCCTGGCGCCATTTCAAAGTCGATATAAGCCTTCAGTGCATCGCGACCCATGATGCGTCGCGCGATGCGCATGCCATCAATGAGCGACTGCTGGTCCGCGTGATCCGCCAGAAAATTTGGACGTATTGACGGCTCCGCCATGGGGTCTGGGGACTTGATATGAATACTACCTTGCGATGTCGGACGAATACCCGACACCCCCATCGTCATACCCGGTGCATGATCGAGCTTACGAATCGCAGCATTCGCATAGCTCGCATGCATAAAGAAATACTGCACATCTGGGGTCGCCAACTCTGGACGCGTCTTGACAAACCCCCGCACTAGACCGGTCCCCAAGGTGAGTATCCCCTTGCGCTGTAAAAAGTATTGCAACGCTGCGACGCCCACGCGCCAGCCTTGCGCCAGCTCATTGAGTGTCTGCGTATTTTTGACACGCCAATTCATGCGCGTTGCAAAGTGATCGATATAGTTCTCACCCACGCGCGGTGCGGCATGCAGACACGCGATCCCAAATTTTTGCAATAGCGTTGGATCACCGATCCCCGAGAGCTCTAAGATTTGCGGGGTTTGCACTGCACCGGCCGCCATAATGACTTCGCGCTTTGCTGCGACCTCGTGCACGCCATCTTGCTGCACATACGACACTCCAGTGCAACGCCCCTGCGCGAGCAACACTTTAGTCACATGCGCACCGGTCCGCACCGTCAAGTTTTTTCGATGGCGCACAGGCTGCAAGTACCCATCGGCCGCACTCCAACGCTGTCCACCTTTTTGTGCCACCTGATAGTAGCCAAACCCTTCCTGATCCGTGCCGTTATAGTCGTCCGTCAATTTCTGACCATCCTGCCCTGCTGCCTCTATCACAGCGCTCGCAATCGGAAAACGTTCGCTCACGTGATGAATATGCATCGATCCGGTTTTTCCGCGATGCGCACCTCCGGGCATATAGGTTTCAATTTTCTTAAAGTAAGGCATAACGTCTTTTGCAGACCAGCCCTGCGCGCCCAACGCCGCCCAGTGATCATAGTCTTCGGGTTGACCGTGCACATAAATCATCCCATTGATCAAGCTTGAACCGCCCAAGCCTTTTCCGCGCGGAATGGCAATCGTGCGACCCCGTACATTATCTTCAGGCTCAGTCTCGAAGCGCCAGTTATAGGTTGGGTCATTGAGTAGTTTCGTGAAGCCAGCAGGAATATTGATCCACATGCTCTTCGGCTCTCCACCCGCCTCAAGCATCAACACCGAATACTGACCATTTTCTGTCAGTCGATTTGCAAGCACGCAAGCGGCGGTACCGCCGCCAACAATCACGTAATCAAAGGTTTCCATTATTTTGCGACTCCCATAAAATCGGCCATCATTTCAATCTGACACTCAAGCATCGGCAGGCCGTACTGTATGCGACAACCCTTCGCCTGCGCGCGCTCAAGCAAGGAGGTCAACTTAGGCGTCATGATGATTTCCGCCACGACTTGCGTCGGAACCAGGCGCGATGCGTCCAAGGGCAACGGATCCTCAGCTCGCATCCCTAAAGACGTTGCATTCACCAACAAATCAAAGCCAGAGGGATCCTCAGAGCCCAGTTCCGTCTCAACTGCAGGGTATAGCGTCTTGACGCCATCAAGAATCTGCTGAGCGGCTGCTTGTGTTCGGTTGTGAATCGATAATTTTCGAATTCCGGCCTGGGCCAGCGCAAACGCTATAGCCCGAGCTGCCCCACCCGCGCCACAGAGGAGTACGGTCAGTCCCTCGAGCTTGAACCCGTTTTGACTTAACCCCTCGACAAAGCCCTTACCATCCAAGATGTCACCGGCAAGCGTGCCATCTGACTCGCGTCGTACGATATTGACCGCCCCGACCGCGCGCGCCTCTGGTGTCACCACATCACAGAGGCCGACCATACTTGTCTTGTGCGGCACGGTCACCACCATCCCACCAAAATTTTTCATACTGCGCAACGCTTGAACGAGATCTGACAAGCCAGCTGGTGGCACGTGCATGGGTACCAGAACCCCGTCGGTGCCGCGCCGCTCAAAAACCTTGCGCATCGTCTGCGGGGTTTTCACTTGCGCCACAGGATCAGCCACAATCCCATAGATTCGCGTGCTACCGGTAATTTCGATCATAATGTCTCACTATCCACATCTCGTTCGTGTTTTGAGTAGTGTACCCATGAACCGATTTAAACAACTGTTGGGCATGCTTGGCTTGCTGCTATGCCCCATTCTTTTGTGGGCGACCCCTGTGCAGCACCATACTTTCAAAACATCTGATGGCGTGCGTCTCCATTACCTCGAAGCAGGCAGCGGCCCGCAAACCATCGTCTTTATCCCTGGTTGGCTCATGCCAGCAGCGGTCTTTGAACAACAGCTGATTGGCTTATCGAATCAATATCGTGTGTTGGCGCTCGACCCGCGCTCGCAAGGCCTCTCGGACCTCACGAAACTTTCACATGCTCCAGCACGTCGACTTAAAGACATGGACGAATTCCTGAAATTTGCGAAGGTCAAAGAACATATTTTAGCGGGCTGGTCACTTGCGGTGCTTGAGTCCTTAGACTACGTTGCAAAATACGCACCGAAGGATCTGCGCGGGCTCATCCTGATCGACAACTCGGTTGGCGAAGGTCGTCCCCCAAAGGGTGGAAGATCGAATTTTCAACAGACGATGAATGATCCAAAAAAGCGTGAGCAATACATGCGCACATTTAGTCAGGATATTTATCGTCAAACGCCACCGCCTCTTCTGGCCCAAGCCGTACTCGATTCGGCGCTGCGCGTACCCGCGAATGTCGCGATCCAGTTACGGAATCAACCCTACCCGCGCGAGTACTGGCGCGATACGCTTGAGAAACAAAAGATTCCCGTCTTGTTTGCTGTGCGACCCTGGCTCAAAGAGCAGGCTGACGCTCTTGAGCAAAAGCGTGCGGCCGAGCTCATCACCATCGCTATGTTTGATCAAGCTGGGCACGCCCTATTCGTGGATGAACCAGAGACCTTTAACGCAGCGGTGCGCACGTTCAGCCAACAAGCCTTTGCACGGCCGCGCAACACGCGTTAACGTCTAACGATCTGAACGCTACGACGCTCTGTCGTCTTGTTGTAGCTAAACGCGAAGGGTAAGGGCTTCACATCCTTAGATTCCCGATAAGCCTGCGCGAGAGATTCCTGTTTTTTACGATTGAACAGCTCGTGCGGATACAAAAACCCCCCATACAGATCAACCGGTCCGATTTGAGCAAGATTGGTGTAATTCAGACCGGTCTCATCTTGTATGACCATCGTGGCGTTTTCGACGAGAATATCTCTAAGCACCGCGAAATATGTTTCCTGCAACAAGTGCGAGGCGGCCTTTAATAGAACGGGATGACGTGATTCTCGTGCGAGCCATGCTCGCGTTGAAGCGCTTTGACTAAGCGCGCCATCGGACAAATCCAAGCTCACATAATCCAACACGACGGGCTTGCCTGCCTTACTCAGTTCCAGGCGCACCGACTTCCAGGGGCCGTTACCTTTAATGTAGTCACCCGAAGCCTCATCAAACACGATTGGATAAACCGCCTTGACGTCATAGCCAGAGTACAAAGCGAACGTGATCAAAATCGTTGTGACACCGATTTGTGCGTGCTTATCGCGCAAATCCTCGTTTAAGTCATCAGTACGAAAAAATGCTAAGCGACTGAACTTCATCCACTCGCGCATAAACTTCGCCTGAAAACTTGGCAACCGCCCGCTCGACATATTTGCCACATCCGCGGGCTCACCGGCGGCCTGCATGGCGACCATCACGAAGCGATCGGCCTGCGGGAACAAGTGGGAGACCGTCACAAAATCTGGGCCAGAAAACGGGTAAAACACCGTGCCGCCTGGCGCACGCCTGACTTCAGTCTTTGCCCATTCAGACATCGGTTGACCAATAGATTTTTGATAATAATCCCAGGCACCATCGGCCTGAGCTTTTGACCCGGCACCAAAGAAAGGAACGCCCGCATTCGCCTGCGCCCCACCAACCAAATAGGATCCTTGCACGGTATCGGCGACAGCCTTGGGCGCAACGACCCCACCAAGCATCAAGGTGGCCATCACACCCACCGTTGTTTGCAACACGCGACGCAACACTCGTTTCATTTCTTACTCACCTTAAAAACAGATACATTCATGCGGATGATCCACGCTAACTTTTTATGTTTGTGACCGCTTCGTCACGATTCGACAACACGATGCCCAGCACGATTAAAGCAAGACCGATGTAATGGTAAGACTTCGGAAACTCACCCAACAACAGCACGGCAAGAATGGCGGCAAAAACGGGCGTCAGGTTTAAAAAGAACATCGGTAACTGTGAGCCCGTTAGCGCAACCGCCCGCTGCCAACAAATATAGGCCAACAACGCGGGCCCAAGGGCTACGTACACCACCATTCCCAATGCGTGCGCATCCCACTGCACGGGTGGATACCCCCCCCAGAGCACTTCGGCCAAGACCATCGGAACGGCAAATGCGAGGCCCCAAATCATCTGTAATGCAAGCACACTATAGCCCGACATCGCTTTGGGTCGCTCACGTAACAGCCAGGTGTAGACACTCCAGAGCCCGATCGCAAACAACATAAACAAATCGCCCGAGACAAACGCAACCTGTGTGAGATTTTGGATTTCACCGCGCACGAGAACCCAAGCCACACCAAGAATCGACAGCACGGCACCCAGTGCCGCTGCCCGGCCAATATGGGCAGCAAAGAAAGCGCGGCCCACCAGCAAAGTGAAAATCGGTCCCGCTGCAGTAATCAAGGCGATATTAATGGGGCTCGATGTAATAAGCGCCAAGTACTGGAGCGCGTTGTAGCAGGTTGTACTTAAAAACCCGGTCACCGCAAAGAGCTTCCAGTGCTGCCGCCCCAAGGACCAATCCACTTTGAGTTGCGTAAAGATAAATGGCAGCAATACTGCCAGTGCAACCACCCACCGCAAAAAATTGAGTGTCAGCGGAGGGATTGTTCCTGCCGCCATCCGACCCACGATGGCATTACTGGCCCACATCAAGGGCGGCACAGTCAGCACCAGCAAAGTCGTCGCGCGCATGGTGTGTCGTGTCAGCCCGGTTGCAATACGGTTTTGCCACCCATGTAGGGGTGCAGCACGTCGGGAATCAGGATGCTGCCATCGGCCTGCTGATAATTCTCAAGCACCGCAACAAGCGCACGACCGACGGCAAGACCCGAGCCGTTCAGCGTATGCACAAACTCGGTCTTGCCTGCCGTCGTGCGTGTGCGCGCTTGCATACGACGCGCCTGAAAACTTTCGCAGTTCGAAACGGACGAAATCTCTCGCCAAGCATTTTGCGCGGGTAACCAGACCTCAAGATCGTAAGTTTTGGTCGCGCCAAAGCCCATGTCACCGGTGCAAAGCAACATGACACGGTAAGGCAAACCGAGCAACTGCAACACTCTCTCTGCATGGCCCGCCATATCCTCCAGCGCTTCATAGGATGCATCCGGCGCGACGATCTGCACCATCTCGACCTTGTCGAACTGGTGCTGACGAATCAATCCACGCGTATCACGTCCACCGCTGCCCGCCTCTGAGCGGAAACAGGGTGTGTGTGCTGTCAGACGAATAGGAAGATCTGCCGGAGGCACAATGGTGTCTCGTACAAAACTGGTGAGTGTGATTTCCGAAGTCGAGATTAAATATTGATCTTCTCGGGCAACCACATTACCTTGCTCGTCTATGGTGGGCTCATCGCCGCCGCGGGTGACCCAAAACATGTCGTTTTTGAACTTGGGCAATTGACCTGTGCCCATTAGCGTCGAGGCATTCACAATGTATGGCGTGTAGCACTCGGTATAGCCGTGGGTGCCGGTTTGCAAATCAAGCATGAACTGGGCTAGGGCGCGATGCAGGCGCGCGACCGGTCCGCGCATAAAGCTAAATCTTGCGCCAGACAATTTTGCGGCCGTATCAAAATCGAGGCCAATCGTCTCACCAAGTGTCACGTGGTCTCGCGGCTCAAAGGGCAAACGCTCGGGATCTCCCGACGCGTCCGCCTGCGGCACCCAGCGACGGACTTCGATGTTGCCTTCACTATCGCTACCTAGTGGAACGCTCTCATGCGGCAAGTTAGGTATTGCCATCAACATGTCAGCGAGCTGCGACTGGATGTCGGCGAGATCTAGCTCGAGGGCTTTGAGCTTCGCAGGGATGGCCTGCGACTCCGCAAGCACTGCCGACGCGTCTTCCCCCCGCGACTTCAACGCGCCAATTTGTTTGGCTAACGCATTACGCTGCGCTTGCAAGTTTTCAGTTTCAGTTTGCACTGATTTGCGACGCGACTCGAGCCCGTTGAACTGATCCATCGGGAAGGCAAAGCCTCTGGAGGACAACCGACGAACGACGGCATCCAACTCTTTACGCAACAAGGCAGGGTCAAGCATGATGTGTGGGCAGCAAAGGCTAATGAAGCCAGTATTGTAAACGGCGCAGCAACCAGGCGACTAATGCCAAGCAAGCCACACTTGACACCCAAATCACGAGAAACCAGAGCCATCGCTTCATCTGAATCTAATGGTAGTGATGCTTTGCTTGAACCTTACCGCGAAAAACCCAATAGGCGTATGCGGTATAGAGCAAAATAATGGGAATCAATACCATTGCACCCACCAGCAGGAACCACAAACTGTTATCAGGCGCAGCAGCCTGCCAGAGTGTTAGCGAGGGCGGTACGATATAAGGAAAGAAGCTAATCAGTAACCCGATATAAGACAAGACAAACAGCCCTTGGGCAGCCAAAAAAGGCATCAAACCAGATTTGTCCGCCAACCCTTTAAACAGAGCGTACGCACACACCAACACCAACAAGGGCACGGGCGCAACAAAGGCAATCGCCGGCCAAGCGAACCACTTTTGCATGAAATGTTCATGCATGAAAGGCGTCAGCAAGCTCACTAAACCAATCAGGCCCAAGAGCGTCAAGCCCAAACCAAACGCTGCTTTCCTGGCGATGCGCTCGATCTCACCCTCTGTTTTCAACACCAACCACGTTGCACCTAATAATGCGTAACCTACGAGCAATGCGAAGCCAGTCAGCAAACTAAATGGCGTCAACCAGTCCCACCAACCGCCGGCATAAGCACGGTTCGCAACAGGAATCCCCTGCACGAGCGCCCCGAGCGCCACGCCCTGAGCGAACGTTGCCACGGCAGATCCACCCGCGAAGGCCCAGTCCCAGAGATATTTCCGGTTGTGGCTCTTCCATCTAAACTCAAATGCAACCCCGCGAAAAACGAGCGCAAGCAACATGGTGATGATGGGCGCATACAAGGCTGGCATGATGACGGCGTAAGCGAGCGGAAAAACTGCGAATAGCCCGCCTCCACCCAATACTAGCCAGGTTTCATTACCATCCCAGACTGGTGCGACGGTATTCATCATCTGATCACGATGCTCCTCGGTGCGTCCCCAGGGAAACAAGATGCCAATGCCGAGGTCAAAACCATCCAAAACAATATAAGCCAATACCGCAAAAGCGATTAAACCAGCCCAAATCAAGGGCAGATCGATCGTCATGTTTGACCTCCCGTGCCCGGTTGTCCAACCACACCCGTACGCGCACCCGCCAGCCCGGCCGCACGCATCGGCTCCTGAACGGATAACGCTGGGTCTGATACGGAGGGCGGATGCGCCATTTGCCGAAGAATGTAATAGACGCCCGCGCCAAACACAAAGAAATAGACCACGACAAATGCCAATAAGGAAAATGCTATCGCCGTCGCATCGATAGGAGACGCGGAGTCGGCCGTACGCATTAAGTTATAGACGGTGTAGGGTTGACGCCCAACTTCGGTAACCGTCCAGCCTGCGAGCACCGCAATAAAGCCTGAAGGCCCCATCCACATGGCTGCACGGTGCATCAGTGGCGTGCTGTACAGTCGGCCCTTATAACGTAGCCACAAGCTCCAAAAGCCAAGTAGACACATCAGCGATCCGATACCAACCATCACACGGAACGCGTAGAACACAATACCCATGGGTGGCTGCTCATCGACGGGCCAGGTGTTCATTCCCTGGATCTCGCCATCCAAGGTGTGGGTCAAAATCAAACTACCCAAGTAGGGAATCTGCACCACATAATCCATACGTTTCTCTTTTGCATTGGGCACACCAAACAAAATGAGCGGCGCGCCTTTGACGGTCTCGTAGTGCCCCTCCATTGCCGCTATTTTACGAGGCTGATGCTCCAGCGTATTGAGCCCATGCGCATCACCTGCTGCGATTTGCATGGGTGCCACGATCGCAGCCATCCAAAGAGCCATGGAGAACATCACTGCAGTCGCAGAACCCTTCACGCACTCATCTTTATTGCGCAATAAATGATAGGCCGCAACCCCACCCACGACAAAAGCAGTCGTCAGATATGCAGCCAACAACATATGCACCAAGCGATACGGGAAGGAAGGATTAAAAATAACCGCCCACCAATCCACCACAACAAACTGACCGACATCATTCATCGCATAGCCGGCGGGCGTTTGCATCCAGCTATTGACCGACAGAATCCAAAAGGCAGACATGAAGGTGCCGAGCGCAACCATTGCTGTCGCAAAGCAATGCAGCTTCGGGCCCACGCGCTCACGCCCAAACAGCATCACACCAAGAAAGCCCGCCTCCAGAAAAAAGGCCGACATCACTTCGTAACCCATCAACGGCCCGAGCACTGGGCCTGTCTTATCAGCAAACACGCTCCAGTTTGTTCCGAACTCGTAGCTCATCACGATTCCAGAGACCACCCCCATACCGAAGGCGATGGCGAAAATTTTCTTCCAGTAGTTAAAAAGAGTGAGGTAGACCGCTCGCCCCGTCGCGAGGTGCAAGCCATTGAGGACCGCGAGGTAACTTGCCAACCCAATTGAAAATGACGGGAAGATGATGTGAAAGCTGACGGTAAATGCAAACTGAATGCGCGCCAGCGTAAGGGCATCAAACGATTCCATTGCCTACTCCTTAACTTTCTTGCGCGCTTGCGCATCCAGCTCGCGCAGGTGCGCGAGCTTTTCGGAAATTTTCCCCTCAAGTCCACGCGGGGTTGGGGCATACCATCCAGGCTCGCGCATGCCCTCCGGCAGATAAGATTCCCCTGCCGCATACGCGTCGGGCTCATCATGCGCATAGCGATAGGCGTGACCATGCCCAAGCTCCTTCATCAGCTTGGTCGGCGCATTGCGCAAGTGAATCGGTACGGTGCGCGAACCGTCGCCTTTGATAAAGGCAACTGCCTGGTTATAGGCCATATAGCCCGCATTACTTTTAGGTGCGACAGCCAGATACAGCACCGCCTGCGCCAAGGCGAGTTCACCCTCGGGTGAGCCAAGTCGTTCGAAGGTCGAGGCCGCATCATTGGCAATCTGCATTGCTCGGGGATCAGCGAGGCCAATGTCTTCCCAAGCCATGCGCACGATTCGTCTCGACAAATACTTTGGGTCTGCTCCGCCATCAAGCATCCGAGTCAGCCAATACAAGGCCGCATCGGGACTCGATCCGCGCACAGACTTGTGCAACGCCGAGATCTGATCGTAGAAATTATCGCCCCCCTTATCGAAACGTCGCGCATTCATGCTCAAGGCGTTTTCAACCAAAGGGCTATCCACAAGGCTCTGCCCCGCATTCTGCGCGGCAACGCTTGCTTGCTCTAACAAACTCAGAAAACGACGCGCATCGCCATCTGCATAACCAATCAAGGTGTTGAGTGCCGCGTCTTCAAACTGAAGGTCCTGCAACACAGTGCGTTGGGCACGTAGTAACAATTCCCGTAACTCATCTTCGTTGAGTGACTGCAGCACGTACACCTGCGCGCGGGACAATAACGCTGCGTTGACTTCAAAGGAAGGGTTCTCGGTGGTCGCGCCGATGAAGGTCACAAGACCAGACTCCACGAAGGGCAATAAGGCATCTTGCTGCGCCTTGTTAAAGCGATGAATTTCATCCACAAACAAAAGTGTGCGCCGCTGGTACTGCTCAAGCGTCATTTGCGCTTCATCCATCGCTGCACGGATATCTTTGACTCCCGCAAATACAGCCGAAATTGCAATGAACGCGCAATCAAAGGCCTGAGCAGTTAGGCGAGCGAGCGTCGTCTTGCCCACACCTGGTGGACCCCACAAAATCATAGAGTGCGGACGACCAGACTCGAACGCAACACGCAAGGGCTTTCCGGGACCTAACAAGTGGCTTTGACCCACCACCTGCTCTAAGCTTGTGGGGCGTAAGGCCTCAGCAAGCGGAGGGATGGGTTTGGACTTGAATAAATCGGTCATTGCATGCGTACAACGTCAGCGCCTTGGGGCGGCACAAACTTGAACGCATCGGACGCCAGGCCTGGATTACGTACTAAGCCAGAAAGTTTGACGTGCGTCGTCTGACCAAACGCATCTAGCAAAATAATATGCGACGGAAGTCCATCCTGAAAACCAATCTCAACGTGTACAAATCCCGCATCGCCCGCGCGAGGCACAGCGCGCATCCAAGCCAAACCATCTTTGTCTGGCAAGGTCGACACATTAAAAGCCTGGTCTAGCGCACCAGATCCAAACAGTATCGCTGCGGGTGACGCACCAATAGCCTGATCCACTTTGCGCACACTCACTTGATTTAAATCAGGATCAAACTGATAAATCTGTTGTCCGTCAGACAGGATTTGCTGCGCGTAGGGTTTGAGAACCTCCCAATTAAACTGCCCGGGTCGCTTGAAAGAAAACCGCCCTGTTTGTGCTGGCTTTGTTTGGCCTTGCGGACCCACCGTAAATTGCGAGAAATTACCGGTTGCCGTCTGAACCGCCTGCACAAAACTACGCAACTGATCCGGAGCGGGCTGCGCATGGAGCGTCGCCGACGACAGACCGAATAAACACGCAAAGAGCATCGCACGCAACGATTGCACTAACCGCCGCACGCGATAGGACGTCATCATTCTTCATGCGCCGTGTTGGGGGCGAGAATTTCGCGGTTGCCATTTGACTGCATCGCCGACACCAAGCCCGAGTTCTCCATCTGCTCGAGCAGGCGCGCCGCACGGTTGTAGCCAATACGCAGATGTCTCTGCACGAGTGAAATCGACGCGCGACGATTTTTCAAGACGATCTCAACCGCCTGATCGTACATCGGGTCAGCCTCAGCGTTTGCAAAACCCGTAACACTGCTGACCCCATCACCCGTCTCGCCCTCTACTCCACCCTCTAACAATCCATCGATGTAATCCGGCTCGCCCTGCGCTTTCAATGATTCAACGACGCGGTGCACTTCCTCGTCGGACACAAAGGCGCCATGCACGCGCACAGGCAGTCCCGTGCCAGGTGGCATATAAAGCATGTCACCCTGACCGAGCAAGGCCTCTGCACCCATTTGATCGAGAATCGTACGGGAATCAATTTTGGAAGACACCTGAAAAGCGATGCGTGTCGGAATGTTTGCTTTGATCAGTCCAGTAATCACATCCACACTCGGACGCTGCGTTGCCAAAATTAAATGGATGCCTGCTGCGCGCGCCTTCTGCGCAAGACGTGCAATCAACTCTTCAATTTTTTTACCCACCACCATCATCAAGTCAGCCAACTCATCGATCACCACCACAATCGTGGGCAACTCTTTGAGTGGCTCAGGCGCATCAGGGGTAAGCGAGAACGGATTCGGAATGGGCTCTTCACGCTTGATGGCGTCGCGTATCTTGTTGTTATAGCCCGTTAAGTTACGCACCCCTAATTTACTCATGAGGCGGTAGCGTTTTTCCATCTCGCCCACACACCAGTTCAGTGCGTTTGCGGCTTGGCGCATATCTGTCACCACCGGAGCAAGCAAATGCGGGATGCCTTCGTAGACACTCATTTCGAGCATCTTTGGATCGATCAGAATCAAACGCGTCTGGGTGGCGTCAGCTTTGTACAACAGCGAGAGAATCATCGCATTGATACCGACCGACTTGCCGGATCCGGTTGTACCGGCCACCAGCAAGTGCGGCATCTTCGCCAGATCCGCGACAACGGCGTGACCGGCGATATCCTTACCTAGCGCCATCGTGACCACTGAACTGCTGGAGTGATAGACCTGCGATCCAAGAATCTCGGAGAGCCTGACCATCTGCCGTCTTGGGTTGGGCAATTCAAAACCCATTAAGTTTTTGCCCGGAATAGTTTCAACCACGCGGATACTGACCAAACTTAGTGCACGCGCGAGGTCTTTCGCCAAATTCACAATCTGACTGCCCTTTACCCCTATTGCGGGCTCGATTTCATAGCGCGTGATGACAGGCCCGGCTTGCGCCGCGACAACCTGAACCTCTACCCCAAAGTCTGCGAGTTTCTTTTCAATCAAACGCGAAGTAAATTCAATCGTCTCGGCAGAAACTGTCTCAAAGCTGGGCTCAGGCTGGTCTAATAAGCTCAACGCAGGTAAGTCCCCAGCAGCCACCGGCTCAATAAACAGGGATTGCTGCTTTTCTTTTTGCAAGCGCTCAGATGTTTGTACTGTCACGATTGCCGGCTCAATCCGAATCGGCTGCTCGTGCACAATTTTTTCGTGCTTAGCCTCGACTTGCTCGTGCCGCACTGCCTGCGCCACTTGACCTGCGCGGCGGTCTTGACGGGCGTTACGGATGTTGCTGACCTTGAGCATGACCCACTCGAGCGCGGCGCCGACTTTCTCAGCCACCGTTGCCCAAGAGAACCCGAAAAATAAACTTGAACCGATCACGATCATGGCGATCAGGATGATCGTGCTGCCAGCAAAACCAACGGCTTGGGCCAGAAAGCCCGACCACACATGACCAATCACGCCACCTGCGCCACTGTTGTAATCCATGCGCCCTGGCAGCTGCAAACCCAATGAGCTCAGTCGGTAAGCCTCCAGACCGACTGATCCCAGCAACGCAACAAAGAAACCAATCCCCTGCTCCCAACGGACACGAGCCAGTGTTTCGGGCTCGCCACGGGTACGCAACTGCGCAGCGAGGCGTAAATACCCTGCCCGCACCCGGTGAACCAACAAAATGACCCACCACCAGGCAGAGAAGCCGAACAGGTAGAGCAAGATGTCAGCAAAATAGGCTCCTATCACGCCCCCGCGGTTGTGCAACTGCTCAGCATCTCGGCCTACCGAGTGAGACCAGGCCGGGTCTGCGGCGTTCCAGGTGGCCAGCACCAGGGTCAGCCAAGCGGCCAAGGCGGCAAACACGATCCAGCGCGCTTCTCGAGCGATGGATAGCAGTCGCGTTTGCAGCGCTGAGGGCCCATTTCGGGTGTTTCGGGTCGTGCGCGAGGGGCGCGTCGTGGCGGGAGAAAGTCTAGGCATAGAGAACATTATAATTTGCAGGTCAATCTAGAGGGTAAATCGAATGTCAACGCCAAAACATGCCAAAGTTCTCATTTTGGGCTCAGGCCCAGCCGGCTATACCGCCGCAGTCTACGCTGCCCGCGCCAACCTGAGTCCCGTGATGATCACCGGAATCGCCCAGGGTGGTCAACTCATGACCACCACAGAGGTCGATAACTGGCCCGCAGACGCAAACGGGGTACAAGGCCCAGAGCTCATGCAACGCTTTGCCGCACACGCAGAGCGCTTTAATACCGAGATGGTATTCGACCATATCGCCAGTGTCGACTTTTCCAGTCGACCATTTCGTCTGACCGGTGACGGTGGCGCACAATACACTTGCGACGCACTCATTATCTCGACTGGTGCGTCAGCCAAGTATCTGGGGCTGCCCTCCGAGGAAGCTTTTATGGGGCGTGGCGTGTCGGGTTGCGCGACCTGTGACGGTTTTTTCTACAAAAATCAAGATGTTGCGGTGGTAGGCGGTGGCAACACCGCAGTCGAAGAGGCGCTTTACCTCGCCAACATCTGCCGATCGGTCACCGTTGTGCATCGACGCGACAAGTTTCGTGCCGAACCCATCATGATCGACAAAATGATGGAAAAGGTGGCTAACGGCAACATGAAGATCGCCGCCTTTCGCGAAGTCGAGGAAGTGCTGGGCGATCAAAGTGGGGTGACGGGCATACGTCTGCGTTCCACCAAGGGCGAACCTTCGCTAGACCTGACCCTTACCGGTGTCTTTATTGCGATCGGACACCACCCAAATACCAGTATTTTTGAGGGCAAGTTAGACATGGCTAATGGCTACATCGTGACCCGAAGTGGTTTGTCGGGATTAGCCACCATGACTTCTGTGCCCGGCGTGTTCGCGGCCGGCGACGTGCAAGATCACGTCTACCGCCAAGCCATTACCAGTGCAGGAACCGGCTGTATGGCCGCCCTGGACGCACAACGGTGGCTGGAGAATGCGCAGCAATAAGGCGGGCCTGGCCGACCTCAAACGCCTGCATGCGGCTGCTCAAGCCGCGCGCGAGGCGGACGAGGCGCGCGCAAAGACACAACAAAAACAGACGCAAGCTGCGCGCATCGCTAGGGCTGCCGATCACCAACTCTTTGCCCGCGTGACGCAAGCGGTGACACCACTCAATGCGGATGAACGTACGATGCATCGCGCAGTCTCAGGGCAAAGCACGAGCGACCAGCTTGCACAACGTCGGGCGCGCGCAGCCGGTCAGGCGCCTGAGCCTCGCTTGGCGCTCTCTGACGGCTTCTCCGCCCCGACAGACGAGGCTACGGAATTGCAGTGGGCTGCACCCGGTATCGGGCCGGATGTTCAACGTCAACTGCGTCGAGCCTTTTGGCCGATCAGTGCTCATTTGGATTTACATGGGCTCAATAGCGATCAAGCGCGGGGTGCACTTGCTACCTTCGTTACGCAAAGCCAAAGCCAGGGCGCGCGCTGCGTACGTATCGTGCACGGCAAAGGCTATGGCTCACAGAACGGCCAACCGGTCCTAAAAAGCCGTGTCGCGCAATGGTTGACGCAATTACCCGCCGTGAGTGCCTTTGCGAGCGCACCGATCCTACATGGCGGCCACGGCGCACTCTTGGTCTTAATCCGGCTGTCTTAAGTAGTCCACCATCTGCTGGGTGACTGCGAGAGGCGCTGGCGTTGCCCATGACACCATCACAATCACCACAAACGCCACGGGCGCACCAAACACCCCTGCAGCAATGGGTTGAATATGCCACCACAACTCCACGGGCACTCCGGTCGGAATGCCCAGCACGAGCTCTCGTAGCCAGGGTTGTGCCTGCACCATGTAATAGATGGTGACACCCAGCCCAGACAACATTCCAGCGGCCGCGCCATACTTATTGGCTCGTTTCCAAAACACACCCATGACCAACACAGGAAAGAAGCAAGCCGCTGCAAACGAAAACGCGGCGCCGACCAAAAATAAAATATCGGCGGGCGTGCGCGTCGCGGCCCAGGCTGCTGCGAAGGCCACAACCAGTAAGAGTATCTTGGAGAGAATGACTTGGCGCCCCGCTCCCATTCGAGGAGAGACCACTCTGAACAAGGTGTCGTGCGATAAGGCATTCGATAAGGTCAATAACAAACCGTCCGCGGTCGACAATGCCGCCGCCAATGCGCCCGCCGCAACAAGCCCTGAAATCACGTAGGGCAACCCGCCTATTTCTGGCGCAGCGAGCACCACGACGTCTGCACCGAGCTGCACCTCCGCTAACTGCACGATGCCATCTCGGTTGAGATCGACGATGCTGATCAACGAGCGGTCCACTGCAGACCACGCATTGACCCAGGACGGCAGTTCCGCAAAGGGTATGCCCACCAAGTCAGAATAGATCTCGTACTTGATCAAAATCGCCAAGGCCGGGGCTGTCATGTACAACAACAGGATAAAAAGCAACGACCAAAACACCGACTTCCGCGCGTCGCTTACAGACGGTGTTGTGAGCGAACGCATCAAAATATGCGGCAGCCCGGCGGTACCCAGCATCAAACACAACACGATCGCCAAAAAGTTATTGCGTGCCGCCTCAGGACTATCGCGATTTTTTCCGGCAAACGGATCCGCATGCGGCACAGGGGGCGATGCGCGAGAGCTGAAGTCATCCCGGGCTTTCGTCCATGCCGTGCGCGCCGCCTCAATCGACTGCGGATAGTTCGCATGCTCGCGTTCCAGTGCGCGTATTTCAGCCATCGGAGCATCGTTCGCGCGGGCGCGCAGCAAACGCCAGTACAGCTGCTGCTTTTCTTCCTCAAAAGAGAGAGGTAGGCTGTCCACACGGGCCTGCATCAACTCGGCGCGATTCTGCCACAACGCACGCACTTGTCGCTCTGCCTCATCGTGCGTGAGTTCACGTTCACGCTCTGTGACTTGCTGCAAGACTGCACTCGCAGCAACTTGCGGTATAGGCTCGCCCGTTTGCTTGACCGCTAGCCACACAACAGGGACCAGGTAGGCAATCACCAAAATGATGTACTGACCGACCTGCGTCCAAGTGACTGCCCGCATGCCTCCCAAAAATGAGCACACCAGGACGCCACCCAAACCGATAAAGATGCCGAGCTCAAAAGAAATTCCGGTCATGCGCGTCGTGATGATGCCCACACCATAAATCTGCGCGACCAAATAGATAAATGAACACAGCACGGCGCAAAGTACGCCGATTAAGCGCGTGAGGTTACCCTCGTAGCGCGCACCCAAAAAATCTGGGATGGTATACCCGCCAAACTTGCGCAAATAGGGCGCCAGAAAAAGTGCCACGAGCACGTAGCCCCCAGTCCAGCCTAAGATATAAGCTAAGCCGTTATACCCAGTCAAATAAAGTGTTCCAGCGATGCCAATGAAGGAAGCCACGGACATCCAGTCAGCAGCCGTCGCCATCCCGTTGTAGAGCGCCGGTACGCGTCGGCCGGCAACGTAATACTCAACCGGATCTGACGTCCGGCACATAATGCCGATCCCGGCATAGAGAGCCACCGTAGACAGCAAGAACGCATAGCCAATCCATTGCCGCGCCAGGCCCAATACTTCAAGAGCCGCGAGCAGTGCCACCAGCGCAATAAAACCCAACGTGTAGGCGGTATATCCGCGAAAAAGCTGCGCAGCTTGCGTACGGGGCCGTTGGGTGCTCAGGCGCATTAGTTCTCCTGATCCCGGTCGCGGCGTTCGCGTCGATCCATACGATCCATGCCCCAGGCATAGAGACCAATCATCAACAGAAAGCAGAACTGGGCGCCGAAAGCTGCCATCCAGAAAGGGAATGGCCAGTCAAACAGGTAGACACCGCTGAGCTCACGCGCAAAATAGGCTGGCACGAAGCTCACTAGCAACCAAACAAGCAGCAAACACAAGATGAATATCAGGTTGCGGTGCCAGTAGCTGACCGCTTGACCGCGCGCTTTGGGTGTCACATTGGGTGTCATGATTATCAGAGGATACTTGAGCTAGCCCCGCAAGCGACAACGGCCGACACAAAAGTGCCAGCCGCTGTGCTTTTCTTATATTTTGATACTTCATGCCTGCCTAAGCAGAGCAATGTCCCCTCACCTGCATGCAATGAATTCTGCACGACAGTCGACGCTCTTGCATCAGGGTATGCCCTAGTTTTGCACCAAATGAGGGGGTTTTTAGCGAATTTGCGACACTCATGCGTCAAAAGGGTTCATCGCTTCCATTCTGCAGGCCAGCCAAGGGGTGAATTGCTAGACTAGCACTCTACTGTCCCCGTTTTATCAGGTAGCAACTATGTTCAACCCTTCACGCGACCAAGTTCGTCAGTTTTTCATCGACACTTGGAATAAGCACAAGACCCAGCAGATTCTCAGCCCGCTTGAGGCCATTGCGCTGGGCTGGATTGAACAGCATCCCGAATACCACGACACACTGAACCAGCCAGATTCGATGACGCGGGAGTTCAACGTGGAAGAAGGGAAAACCAACCCTTTTCTACACCTCTCGATGCACTTGGCGATCGCAGAACAATTGTCAATTGATCACCCACGCGGCATTCGCGATGCGTGTGACAAGCTTGCTTCGCGGACAAATCAGCACGAGGCAGCCCACGAAATCATGGAATGCCTCGGCACAGTCGTATGGGAGTCTCAGAGACTAGGCAAAGCCTTGGACAGCGATGCCTATATTGAACTGATTCGTCAGCGTGTCAGTCGCGACTAGCGACCGACCGCAGAACGCTTAACGACGAACAGCGAGCGGGCCGGGTTGGGCCGCCAACCAAGCCGACACGTTCTCGATGTCCTGCTTGGATAATTGCTTCGCAAAAGCGCCCATAATGGCATTCTTGCGAACGTTTGCCGAGGCCGGAGCCCCTGAGGCGCCACGCTGATACGAACGCAATGCTTGCGCCAAAAAGTCAGCGTGCTGACCGGCCAAGATGGGGTAGGATGGATCGATAGATTTGACCGCGTCTGCACCATGGCAGGAGGCGCAATTCAGTTTTTCCCAGACGGCTTTACCTGCAGCCAAATCAGCGGCCTGGCTTGTCGCCACAGCGCCGAACAATACAACCGAACCAAGGGCGAGCGTAGTGAGTTTCATAGGGGCCCCCGATTATTTGAGCGAAGTGTAATAAGCAGCGATGTCGGCGATGTCTTGTGCCGACAAGCTTTTAGCGATGGCGTCCATCGTGGGATGGGTACGCTCACCAGAGGCATAGGCGCGCAGAGCCACCTGGAGGTATTTTTCGTTTTGTCCAGCGATTTTAGGCACCGAATAGACCTCGGGGAAGCTCGCCTTGTAGCCAGGGATGCTATGACAACCGATACACATGGAGACTTTGGCCTTGGCGGCTTCAACGTTGCCTTTTGGCTCATCGGCCGCCGACGCAGGCAGGGCCATCAAACAGGTTGCGGCAACAGCCGCTGTGGCGATCGTGTTCGAAAACTTCATATTGGACTCTTGGTCTGGCAGGGAAATGACCCGGGAACGAATCCCGGCCGCAAAACGTGAGGATTGTACGATAATTGGTGAAATTACACTTTAGCTACCCGTAATATCACCCCAAACTCTTACCATTTTAACCACCGATGACCACCGCACACCCCGCCTCAGACCCGAACACCCGTTTTGATGGCACAGCTCGTTATGTCGCCACCGATGACCTCAAGCTCGCAGTCAATGCAGCCTTGACGCTACAACGACCCCTGTTAATCAAGGGGGAACCAGGCACTGGCAAGACCATGCTTGCAGAGGAAGTCGCCAGTGCGCTGGGGCGGCCCTTGTTGCAGTGGCACATCAAATCCACGACCAAAGCGCACCAAGGCCTGTATGAATACGATGCTGTGTCGCGTTTGCGCGACTCCCAGCTTGGTGAGGAAAAGGTCAAAGACATCAGCAACTACATCATGCAGGGTGTCCTGTGGCAAGCCTTCGATTCGCCAGAGCCTGTGGTGCTGTTGATCGATGAAATCGACAAAGCGGATATCGAGTTTCCAAACGATTTACTGCGCGAACTCGACCAAATGGAGTTCCATGTTTACGAGACGCGTGCCACGATTAAGGCGCGGCATCGGCCCTTGGTCATCATCACTTCTAATAACGAAAAAGATTTACCCGATGCATTTTTGCGTCGCTGCTTTTTCCATTACATCCGTTTTCCAGATCGCGATACCTTGCGCAGCATTGTGGACGTGCACTTCCCCAACTTGCACGCTGAAGTACTACGCGCAGCACTAGACACTTTTTTTGCTCTGCGCGAAGCGCCCGGACTTAAGAAAAAACCTTCCACCTCCGAATTTCTAGACTGGTTGCGTCTATTGATCTCAGAAGACATCACCGCTGCCGAGATCGACGCGCATGCAGCCACGTCGATCCCTATGCTGGCCGGCGCTTTACTCAAAAATGAACAAGACCTTCAACTGCTTGAACGCCTAGCTGCCGTCACACGCAACAGCACAAGACGTCCTGCGGGATCGTAATCATGGCGGCCTCACAAACGTTTCGTGTTGCCCCCTCACCCTGCACCCTGCGTGGTCACGGCCTGCGGCTTGAGCCGCTCGGACCTCAACACCTCGATGGCCTGAAAGCCGCAGCGCGCGACGGCGAACTCTGGACGCTGCGCGTAACCTCCGTTCCAGAACCCGACCAAACTGCGGCCTACATCGACAAAGCTCTCGCAGAAGGCAATCGGCTGGCTTTTGCGGTGATCGATGAATCCACCAACACTGTGATCGGCTGCACGAGTTATCACGATATCTTGCCCGCGGTGGCGCGCCTTGAAATCGGCTACACCTGGTACGCAAAAAGTCGTCAGCGCACTTCTGTCAACACGGCCTGCAAACTGATGTTAATGACGCATGCCTTTGATACGTTGGGCGCAGCGGTCGTTGGTTGGCGCACGGACAACTTTAACTACGCGTCGCGACGCGCCATCGAAAGACTCGGCGCAAAACTCGACGGGATCTTGCGCCACCATGCCTTACGCCGTGATGGCACCATTCGGGACACCGTCATGTACAGCGTCATCGCGGGCGAATGGCCCGAAGTGCGCGATCACCTCACCTACCAACTTAAACGTCATGCTGGTTGATTTTTTTTATCACCTTCGTAGCCAGAAACTTCTGGTTTCGGTCAAAGAATATCTGACGCTGCTCGAAGCGCTGTCGAGTCCCATCATGCCGCCCACGCTTGAGGATTTCTATTTCCTCTCGCGCACGACGCTGATCAAGGATGAAACCTTATTCGACCGTTTTGATCGCGCGTTTGCGACGTATTACCGCAGCCTGGAACAAAAACTGCCGCCGGGTAAAAAAATCCCGCTGGATTGGCTCATCAGCAAGCTCGAAAAAAATCTGACCCCAGAACAGAAAGCCAAACTAGAGAAACACGGCTGGGACAAGCTCATGGAGATGTTCAAAGAACGCCTCGAAGAGCAAAAGGCCCGTCACGAAGGTGGTAATAAGTGGATCGGCACTGGCGGCACCTCGCCCTTTGGTAATGGCGGCGTCAATCCAGAGGGCATCCGCGTAGGAGGCTCGGGCGGCGGGCGCTCTGCCATCAAAGTCTGGGACGAACGCAATTTTCGCGACTACGACGACTCCATTGAACTCGGCACACGCAACTTTAAAGTTGCCCTGCGTCGCCTGCGCCGCTTTGCGCGGGAAGGGTCCGACTTTGAGTTGGATTTAGGCGACACCATCGCCAGCACCGCGCGTAACGCCGGCTACCTAGACATCAAAATGGTGCCGGAACGCCACAACAACGTAAAAGTGTTGATGTTGCTGGATGTGGGCGGAAGTATGGATGACCACATCGCTCGGGTGGAAGAACTGTTTTCGGCTGCGAGCAGTGAGTTTCGCAACCTAGAGGTGTATTACTTCCATAACTGCCCCTATGAGCACCTTTGGAAATCCAATCGACGCCGTCAAATGGAACGCTTCGAAACCTGGGACGTGTTGCGTAAATTCAACGGCGACTGGCGTTTGATTTTTGTAGGGGACGCCACCATGAGCCCCTATGAGATCCTGCAACCAGGCGGCTCAGTCGAGCACTACAACAAAGAACCCGGTGCGGAATGGTTGCAACGTATGGTGAATGCGTGGCCGAAATCCGTTTGGTTAAATCCTGAACCGCAAGCCTCTTGGCAGTATCGTCAGTCCATCGCACTCATTCGTAATATCGTGCAAGACAAGATGTTCCCCGTCACGGTATCAGGCATTGAACAGGCGATGAGACTGCTTTCGAAGTGAACCTATTGCGAGCCGGGCACTCCAACCGGTTCCGACCCCCTCTCAGGAATATCCATATGTTGCAGCTCTTTGGCGCCCTAAAAAATATTTTTGTCGGAATGGCTCTTATTCTATTCAGTTCGCCTGGCTGGGCTGTTACTCCGCCCCCAGGCGTGACGGCCTTGCAATCAGTTGAGGGCGTCACGGAATACCGCCTGGAGGCAAACGGCCTGCGCATCTTGCTGGCGCCGGACGACTCCAAACCGAGCACCACCGTCAACATGACTTATTTGGTTGGATCGCGTCACGAAAACTACGGCGAGACGGGCATGGCCCACCTTCTCGAGCATATGTTGTTCAAGGGAACACCCAATATGCCGAATGCGCTGGGGGAGTTTTCCAAACGCGGCTTGCAAGCAAACGGCACAACCACGGTCGACCGCACCAACTATTACGCGAGTTTTTCATCGAACCCCCAAGCTCTGGCTTGGTACTTATCGTGGCAGGCCGATGTCATGATCAATGCAAGCATCAAGCGCGAAGACCTTGATACAGAAATGACGGTTGTACGTAATGAGATGGAAAACGGCGAAAATAATGCATTCAAAATTCTGATGCAACGGATGCTAGGTATCTCTTACGAATGGCACAACTACGGGAAGACCACGATTGGTGCACGCTCCGATGTAGAAAATGTCGATATCCCCAAGCTGCGTGAGTTTTATAAAACCTACTACCAACCTGACAACGCTGTCTTGGTGGTTGCTGGAAAATTCGATCCTGAGGCTGCCTTAAAAGACATCGTTCAATCTTTTGGAAAAATTCCCAAACCAACACGTAAGCTTCCACCGGAGTACACGGTTGAACCCGCGCAGGATGGTGAGCGACGGGTGACGTTGCGTCGAACGGGCGGCTCGCCTCTTGTCGCGGCGATGTATCACGTTCCATCGGCCGCACACAAAGACTTTGCAGCACTTGACCTGGCCAGCATGATCATTGGCGATACCCCCTCAGGTCGCCTATACAAGGCACTGGTCGCCAACAAATTAGCCGCAGGCGTGTTTGCATTCACGATGGATCGCACAGCGCCGGGCAGCGCCATGTTCGGAGCAAGCTTACAAGCTGATATGGATCAGGTGCGCGCGCTCAGCACCCTGACAACCACTGTTGAAAGCATTGCGAAAGAGCCCTTCACCGCCGAAGAACTTGATCGAGTACGCAACCAATGGCTCAAGGGATGGGATCAGGGTTTCAGCGACCCACAAAAGATCAGTGCCGCACTCACTGAAGCGATTGCCCTGGGAGACTGGCGCCTATTTTTTGTCAGCCGCGATCGTATCCGTGCGGCAACCCTAGCGGAGGTGCAGCAGGCTGCCGACAGACTGCTGGTTCAAGCAAATCGCACGGAGGGGGTCTATATCCCAACCGATAAACCAAGTCGCGCCCCGCAGCTCAACAAGCCAAATCTGCAGGAGGAATTGAAAGGCTATACAGGCGACGTCGGTCTCAAACAAGCCTCCGCATTCGATCCCGACCCAAATAACATCGACGCCCGCACCCAACGCAAAACCGTCAGTCTTAAAAACGGCAAACTCCAACTCGCCCTCTTGCCGAAAGAGTCGCGCGGTGACCGCGTGCAGGTGGCCATTCAACTGCAGTTTGGCGATGTGGATTCACTCAAGGGGCAGCGTTCAAACACCATTGCAGTCGCAGACCTGCTGCTAAAAGGCACTTCGACACAAACCCGTCAACAAATTACTGACCGTATCGACGCGTTGGGCGGCCAAGTGGGCGTCTCAGGTGCTGGGGGTGGGCTTTTCATACAGTTATCGACGACGGCCAAGCACATCGACGAACTCACGAGCTATGTTCTTGATGTTGTACAACAAGCCAACTTCGCCCAAGAGCAGCTCGACGAATACGTGCGCAAAACGACGACGAGTATAAAAAGCTCCATGACAGAACCCAACGCAATTGCCTCGCGCATGCTCGCTCGTCACGGAAACACTTGGTCCAAGGACGATATTCGTTACACACCAACCTTCGACGAGTCTTTGACGGCACTGGCGGGGCTCACGCGTGAGCAGTTAGCCGCTTACCATCAGAAATTTTTTGGTGTCTCGCAGACCTCAGCCTCAGCGGTCGGCGCCTTTGATGCCGCAAAACTGGAACAAACGCTTACGACCGCACTGAACAAATGGAATGCAGGTGCGGCATACAAGAGAACGCCTGAGCCTTATCGGGACATCAAGCCTGCGCAAATGCAAGCCGATACGCCCGACAAAGCAAACGCGTTCTATATCGCCGGCAGTATGCTCAAGCTGCAGGATACGGATCCTGACTTTACGGCACTCTCCCTCGCAAACTTTATGTTGGGGGGATCCGAAAACTCTCGACTCTGGATGCGCATCAGAGAAAAAGACGGTCTGTCTTATAACGTGCGCACGCGCCTGAATGTTTCCTCCTTCGAGCCTAACAGCACCTGGTCGGTCTACGCCATTTACGCGCCAGAGAATCGCCAGCGGATTGAAGCAGGGATTCGTGAAGAGTTTGAACGCGCGCTCAAAGATGGCTTCACCGAGACCGAAGTCAAAGAGGCAATCGCTGCGTTGCTGAACTATCGCAAACTCTCACGTACCCAAGATGCCAATCTCGTGAGTGGCTGGATCAGCTATATGGAGACCGGACGTGACTTTAAGTGGTCGGCGGAATCTGACAAAAAAGTAGCCGCATTAACTGTTAAGCAAGTCAATGCGGCATTGCGTAAATATCTACAGCCACAAAACTTTAGTAGTGTGGCTGCAGGCGACTTTACGAAAAAAACTCCTTAACGCGATCGGTCCAGGATTTGCTTTGCGGCGAGTGGCGTTCACCGCCCTCGCCTAGCGAAGCCTCAAACTGCCGCAAGATTGTCTTTTGCGCGTCATTAAGCTTGACCGGCGTTTCAACCACAACATGACAATACAAGTCACCGGGATACGCGCCGCGTACGCCTTTGACTCCCTTTCCACGCAAGCGGAAAGTCTTGCCGGACTGCGTACCTTCCGGAATTGAAATTTCAGCCTTGCCGCTTAGCGTAGGGACTTGAATCTCGCCCCCAAGCGCTGCGGTCGTGAAGGGGATCGTTAACTCACAATGCAAGTCATCATTGTCGCGTTGGAAAATCTTGTGTTGCTTGATGTGGATCTCAACAAACAGATCGCCAGAGGGGCCGCCATTGATGCCTGGCTCGCCATTGCCTGAGGAGCGAATACGCATACCGTCGTCAATCCCGGCGGGGATCTTGACCTGTAGCGTCTTGTTGCGACGCGTGCGCCCCACACCATCGCAGGACACGCAAGGATCTGTGATCTCTTTGCCACTGCCATGGCATGTAGGACACGTCTGCTGCACACTAAAAAATCCCTGCTGCATGCGCACTGCACCGGAACCGCCACACGTACGGCAGGTCTTGGGGGATGTGCCTGGCTTAGCGCCACTACCTTTGCAGACCTCGCAATTTTCCCAACTCGGGACACGAATTTCGGTGTCAAAGCCGGCGGCCGCTTGCTCAAGCGTGATTTCCATTGAGTATTTCAGGTCGGCGCCGCGATACACCTGGGGTCCGCCGGCGCCGCGCTGCCGCGCACCACCAAATATCTCACCAAAAATATCACCAAACGCATCGCCAAACCCGGCGCCGCCCGCGCCACCCATACCGGCCGCGTTGGGATCGACACCTGCGTGTCCGTAACGATCATAGGCCGCCCGCTTGTTTTCATCGGAAAGAATTTCATAAGCCTCTTTGGCTTGTTTGAATTTCTCTTCGGCTTCCTTGCTATCGGGATTGCGGTCGGGATGGTATTTCATCGCCAGCTTGCGGTAGGCCTTTTTCAGGTCATCATCCGATGCGTTTTTGGCAACACCAAGGGTTTCGTAGAAGTCGCGTTTTGCCATGATCTCAGGCTCGTAAAAAGGTGAAACAGAAAAAGCTTGCCCGGGATGCTCTAAAAGAGTCCCGGGCAGATGCTACTGTGGTCTAGGCGATCACTTCTGGTCGCGTTTGACTTCTTTAAACTCAGCATCGACAACATTGTCATCTGCTGGCTTGCTTGAACCTGGCTCTGCACCACCAGGCGCCCCACCCGCTGCAGCTTGCGCTGCTTGGGCCTCGGCATACATCTTCTCGCCGAGTTTTTGCGAAGCCGTTGCAAGCGCCTCAACTTTGGCATCAATCGCAGCCTTATCGGCGCCACTCTTCAAGACCTCTTCAACTTCAGCAATAGCGGCTTCGATTGCTGTTTTTTCAGCGGCGTCGAGCTTATCACCGTACTCGGTCAAAGACTTGCGTGTGGCGTGCACCAAACCATCAGCGCTGTTACGCGCCAAGGCCAACTCAGCCATGCGGTGATCTTCCTCAGCATTCGCCTCAGCGTCTTTCACCATCCGTTGAATTTCTTCTTCGGTCAGGCCTGAGTTTGCCTTGATGGTGATCTTGTTCTCTTTGCCCGTACCTTTGTCTTTGGCCGAAACGTGAACAATACCGTTCGCATCAATATCAAACGTCACTTCAATCTGCGGTGTGCCGCGTGGCGAAGGTGGAATACCCTCAAGGTTGAACTCACCGAGTGTCTTGTTACCTGCAGCAATTTCACGCTCACCCTGGAACACTTTAATGGTCACGGCCGGCTGGTTGTCATCAGCAGTCGAGAACACTTGCGAGTGTCGGGTCGGGATCGTCGTGTTCTTGGTGATCATCTTGGTCATCACGCCACCAAGTGTTTCAATACCAAGGGACAGAGGCGTCACGTCAAGCAACAACACATCTTTACGATCGCCAGACAACACCGAGCCCTGGATCGCAGCACCTGCTGCAACCGCTTCGTCGGGGTTGACGTCCTTACGTGGTTCGCGACCGAAGAACTCTTTGACCTTTTCCTGCACCTTAGGCATACGGGTCATACCACCGACCAAAATCACGTCGTCGATTTCACCGACCTTCACGCCTGCATCTTTAATCGCGATACGGCAAGGATCCATGGTGCGAGCGATCAGCTCTTCGACCAAGGATTCGAGCTTGGCACGCGTCATCTTGAGGTTCAAGTGCTTGGGGCCAGACGCATCAGCAGTGATGTAAGGCAAATTGATTTCAGTTTGCTGACTTGACGACAGTTCAATCTTGGCTTTTTCAGCGGCTTCTTTCAAACGCTGCAACGCCAAGACATCTTTGCCTAAGTCAACGCCCTGCTCTTTCTTGAACTCAGCGATCACGTATTCAATGATGCGTTGGTCGAAGTCTTCGCCACCCAAGAACGTATCGCCGTTGGTCGACAACACCTCAAACTGTTTCTCGCCATCCACATCAGCGATCTCAATGATCGAGATATCGAACGTACCGCCACCCAAATCGAACACAGCAATCTTGCGATCGCCTTTTTCTGACTTGTCCATGCCGAAGGCCAGCGCAGCTGCAGTGGGCTCGTTGATGATCCGCTTGACGTCCAGACCCGCAATACGGCCTGCGTCTTTCGTCGCCTGGCGCTGACTGTCGTTGAAGTAAGCAGGCACGGTAATGACGGCCTCGGTGACTTCTTCACCTAAGAAGTCTTCGGCAGTTTTTTTCATTTTGCGCAAAACGTCTGCTGCGACCTGCGAGGGCGCGAGCTTTTTGTTTTGTGCCTCAACCCAGGCGTCACCGTTATCGGCCTTCACGATTTTGTAAGGCATCAAATGGATGTCTTTCTGGACGGCGTCTTCTGTGAACTTACGTCCAATCAGGCGCTTAACGGCATAGAGGGTGTTCGTGGGGTTTGTGACCGCCTGGCGTTTCGCAGGCGCGCCGACAAGTGTCTCACCGTCTTCCATGTAGGCGACGATAGAAGGAGTCGTGCGCGCACCTTCGGCGTTCTCAAGGATTTTGACCTGACCGCCGTCCATGACCGCCACGCAACTATTGGTGGTGCCAAGGTCGATACCGATAATCTTGCTCATGGTGAATTACCTTTAAAGAAATCAGAATAGGGGGAATGCTTAGATGCTTTAAAACTTAAATACTTGGATGTTTTGTAATTGGGGGCTCATCGAGCAATTTCAAGCCTAAGACGACACCGTGACCAACGCAGGGCGCAGTACGCGCTCCGCGATCAAGTAGCCCTTCTGCAGAGTCTGCACAACCGTGTTGGGCTCTTGCTCGGCTGGTATGGTCGCAATCGCTTGGTGCTGATGCGGATCAAACTTGGTGCCTGCGGCAGGCGCGATTTCCTTCAAGTGGTTTCGCTCAAAGGCAGTCACGAGCTGCTTGAGGGTCATTTCAATGCCTGCACGCATGTCTTGGGCGCTCTGCTCTGTCTGAGCAAGCGCTGCCTCAAGACTATCTTTCACCGGCACAAGCCCTTCGGCGAACGACTCAATGCCGAATTTACGTGCTTTCGAGACTTCTTCCTGGGCGCGACGACGAACGTTTTCCATTTCTGCGTGCGCACGCAACACCTGATCTTTCTGCTCAGCGAGCTGCGCCTGAGCCGCAGCCAAATCGACATGTAACTGCTCAATGGGATCGAGCGATTGGGCCTCAGCTTGGGCGGCCGCCTCGGTCTGACCCCGGGCCGCGCTTTGCTCAGCCGACTTGTCGAGCGACGAATCGCCTGATGAATGGGCAGTCGGGTCTTGATGAGCGGTCATTGAATTTCTCCAGAAAATACGTTGGTTGACACAAACTTGGGGGCAATCCCCCCAGATTCAAGGTCAAAAACTGCAATTTTTGGACAAATCCGAGAGGTTTTTAGGCAAATTTTGACTAAAAACTAACTAAAACTTGGAAAACAAGCAGGGCCAATCCGTATGAATGTGAGTCATTACTTATCTATCCGGACCTGCCAACCCTGCAACTGCGATTCAACCAAATCGGCTAACCCCACCATCCAGGCGGGATCATCGTTCAGTGCGGGAATATAACGAAACTGCTTGCCCCCCGCATGCAGGAAGGTCTCGCGCACCTCGATACTGATTTCCTCAAGCGTCTCAAGGCAATCGGCTAAGAAGCCCGGGCAGACGACATCGATCTCGGTCACGCCTTGTTGCGCCAGCTTTTCCAGCGTGGGCTCGGTGTAGGGCTCGAGCCACTTCGCTGGACCAAAACGGCTTTGAAAAGTGACTAAATATTGATCGTCGCTCAAGCCCAATAAAGTCGCCAAGGCGCGCGCCGTCTCGTAGCTGTCCCGACAATAGGGATCCCCCTGGTCAACGCATTGGCGCGGCAATCCATGAAAACTCATGACCAACTTCTGAGGACGGCCCTGCGCCTGCCAAAGCGCCGAAATCTTATCGGCTAACGGCTGTAAAAACCTTGGGTCTGTATGGAATCGCTTGATGAAGCGCAACGCGGGCTGGTTGCGCATATGACCCGCCACACGCGTGGCTTCGTCTACGACCGTTGCCGTCGTACTCGAAGCGTACTGGGGGTACATCGGCACAACCAGGATGTGCTCGCAACCGCTATCGCGCAGGTTAAGCATCGCGTCTTGAATGGACGGCTTGCCATAACGCATCCCCGTCTGGACTTGCACATCAAGCCCACGCTCGGACAGAATACGTTGCACACCCGCTGTCTGGCGCTGCGTATAGACCAACAGCGGCGATCCGCCTTCCATCCAGATACTTTGATAGCGCGGTGCCAACTTGCGCGGACGCGCCATCAAAATTGGGCCATTCAGAATCGGCCACCACAGCAACTTGGGGATCTCGATCACACGGGGATCGGAGAGAAACTCGCGCAAATACTTACGAATTGCGGGCGCCGTGGGCGCCTCGGGCGTACCAAGATTGACCAGTACCACACCTACGCGCGAGCGCGTAAGGGGTTCTGGCCACGACAAGAAACGCTTGCCATCGGCGCGTTCGCGCTTAGGTTCAGGCCAAAATCGCATGCTAAGTCCGTTCGGAAGGGTGATGACTGAGCGCGCTCGACAGTAAGCGCGCAGTGATATCGACAATAGGGATCACACGCTCATATGCCATACGTGTAGGACCAATGACGCCGAGTGTGCCAATAATATGGCCATCAATGCTGTAGGGGGCGGTAATTACTGACAAATCTTCGGTGGGCACGAGTTCGGAGTCGCCCCCAATGTAAATCTGCACCCCCTGCGCACGACTGGAGACCTCAAGGAGCTGCATCAGATCGGTCTTCTTTTCAAACAGGGAAAAGGTTTTGCGCAGGCGATCCATATCACTGGCGAGTTCGTTGACATCCAGTAATTTGCGTTCGCCTGAAATCACGACCGTCTCGCCCTCATCGGCCGCCTCGGCGCCAGCCTCGACGGCTGCCTGCATCAGGCGCGACATATCTTCTTGCAAGCGCGCCAAGTCATGCGAGAGCGTCTGGCGCACTTCGGCAAACGACTTCCCGGCAAAATTGTGATTAAAGAAATTGGCCGCCTCAATGAGTGCAGTGTTCGTGTAGTCACGCGGAGTCAATAAGATACGGTTCTGGACGTCGCCATCGGGGGTCACAATAATCAGCAAAATCCGTTTTTCAGACAAACGGATAAATTCAATTTGCCGAAATACCTGCGCCCGACGTGGCGACAACACGACCCCCGCGAACTGCGTTAGGCTCGAAAGCATCGAGGCGGCAGCGTTGACCGCACGCGAAGGGTCGGAGGCCGATTGCAAATCACGCACATTGACGGTGGACACCAGCTCATAGGGTCGGGCCGTCAGCATGGTGTCGACAAACAAACGGTAGCCGCGTGGCGTGGGGATCCGACCTGCCGACGTGTGCGGACTGTGAATCAGACCGAGCTCTTCGAGATCGGCCATCACATTGCGAATTGTCGCGGGCGACAGATCAAAGAGCTTGGAGAGCGTGCGTGAGCCGACGGGCTGGCCGTCGTCGATATATCGTTCGATTAATGCTTTGAGAAGCGCGCGTGCACGATCATCCATGATTGCCCTATTTTACCTTCCCCGACCCTATAATCGGTTAGTTTTTCGACGATTAGGGCTCGCATGCACTTTCCCACCATCGCGCTTATCGGCAGATATCAGGACTCGGGCCTGCACGCCCCGCTGCGTGCGCTCGCGACCTTGCTCGGTCAGGACGGCCGCAAAGTCCTGATCGAAGCAGATACTGCCCGGCACACCGGGGTCACTGAGTATCCTACCGCTACGTTTCCACAAATTGGACAACAAGCCAGCCTCGCCATTGTGATGGGCGGTGACGGCACCATGCTCGGGGCAGCCCGCCACCTCGCGCCTTTCGATGTGCCCGTCGTTGGAATCAACCATGGACGGTTGGGTTTTATTACCGATATTCCCGTTGAGGCCGCCCAGGTCGCCTTAACCGATCTTTTGCAAGGTCGCTACGAAACTGAAAAGCGCATGCTCCTGAGTGCCACGATTTGGCGCGGCGATCAGCAAATGTACACAGCCACCGCGCTCAATGACGTCGTACTGAACCGCGCTGGCCGCGGGGGGATGATTGAAGTGCGCGTCGAGATCGACGGCACCTATATGTACACACAGCGCGCGGACGGACTAATCGTAGCCACCCCAACAGGCTCCACCGCGTACGCCCTGTCCTCTGCGGGTCCAATTTTGCACCCTGAAATCAGCGCAATGGTGCTCGTGCCCGTTGCACCCCAAACACTCTCTAATCGTCCTATCGTCATCCCGGCAGATGGCGTCCTGAACATGACACTCACGGCCATGGGCCGCGTCGAGGCCGGTGCGAGCGTACATTTTGACATGCAGACGTGGTCTGATTTAGTACCCGGCGATCGCATCGTCGTGCAACGCGCTACGCATACCATTCGCTTTTTACATCCAGCAGGCTACAACTTCTTTTCCACACTGCGTCGCAAGCTCGACTGGAACCGCATGCCACGCTCCGGTAGCGAAGGGGACTAGCGCCCATGCTCCGTACGCTGCAAATTCGTGACTTTGTCATCGTCACCCGGGCCGATATCGATTTTACGTCTGGCTTTACAGTGTTCTCGGGCGAAACAGGTGCGGGGAAATCCATTCTGATCGATGCGCTTGCGCTCACCTTGGGCGAGCGCGCCGATGTGTCTGTCTTGCGCCAAGGTGCTGAACGCGCGGAGGTCAGCGCGATTTTCGATACCCCCACTGCCTTGCAGCCATGGCTCACCGAGCATGATCTGCACGCTGGCGACGAACTCGTCTTGCGTCGAGTGATTGACGCGCAAGGCCGCAGTCGCGCCTACATCAATGGCACGACCGCCACGGTGACGCAGTTGCGCGAGGTCGGTGAATATCTCGTCGACATACACGGTCAGCATGCCCACCAAAGCTTGTTACGTTCAGATAATCAACGCGACATGCTTGACGCCCACGGCGCGCATCAAGCCTTACGGCAAGAGCTCGCCGGCGCCTGGAAAGCGTGGCGCAAAGTCGAACGCCAACTCTCTTTGAGCGAACAAGATGCGAACGTCATTGCAGCGGCTCGTGAAAAACTCGAGTGGCAAACAGCGGAACTCGACCGCCTAGAACTTGGGCCAACGGAGTGGCAAGACATCTCGACCGAGCACACGCGGCTTGCCAATGGCCAGGCGCTCATTGACGGCGCCGCGCAAGCACTGGCGGCGCTGGACGAAAGCGATGGTTCTGCACATCACCAAATCGCTATGGCCGTGCAACGTATTAATCAACTATTGCGCCACGACCCAAGCCTGCAGACGGTCTACGAGGCCTTAGAGTCAGCCCGCATTGGCGTCAGCGAAGCCGTGTCAGACCTTAATGCCTACCTATCGCGCGTCGAACTCGATCCCGCACGGCTCGCCACGGTCGAAGAGCGCATGCGGGCAATTTTTGACTTGGCGCGCAAGTTCAAAACAGAACCCGAGCAACTCTACGCCTTGCATCAAACCCTTCAGGCCGAACTCAAGTCGCTGCAGGCTTCGGCCGACATCGAGGCGCTGCGTGCGCAGGCGGCAACGGCCAAGAAAGACTACGATCAACACGCGCACGCGCTTTCGGCAGCACGACAAAAAGCCGCAAAAGATCTGGGTAAACTTGTGAGCCGCGCCATGCAAACCCTGGCGATGGAAGGCGGGCAATTCGCGATTTCGCTTACCGAAGCGCCGGCCTCCGCACAAGGTAGTGATCATATCGAGTTTCTGGTTGCAGGGCATGCAGGCACGACACCCAAACCTTTAGCAAAAGTTGCATCGGGCGGAGAACTCGCACGCATCTCGCTGGCCCTGTCTGTCATTGCGAGCCGTGCCGCACGAGTGCCCACCTTGATTTTTGATGAGGTCGACAGCGGCATTGGCGGGGCGGTCGCCGAAGTCGTTGGACACCTCCTGCGCGAACTGGGTCAGAGGCATCAAGTACTTTGCGTCACCCATCTCCCCCAGGTGGCTGCCCGCGGGCAACATCACTTTCAGGTCAGTAAGCAACAGGCTAAGGGTGTCACAACCTCAAGCATCACGGCGCTCAATGACCCTGCGCGCATTGAGGAAATCGCCCGCATGCTAGGTGGCATCAAAATTACCGAGACAACGCGCAAACATGCACTAGAAATGTTGCATGTAACGGCCTGAGTCGCTGCGCAATGGCATCCTAGCCACAGCCCTTACACACGCCGTACAGCACCATATCGTGGCTTTCAAGCCTATAGCCATTGTCGCGCGCGACCTTGTGCTGGCGCTTTTCGATCTCGTCGTCCGCAAATTCAGTGACCTTGCCGCAATGGGTGCAGATAAGGTGATCGTGGTGATCGCCGTCATTGAGCTCAAAGACCGATTTGCCGCCATCAAATTGGCTGCGGGCCAAGATGCCTGCTTGCTCAAACTGGGTCAGCACCCGATAGACGGTGGCCAGCCCAATATCAACCTTTTCGCTCAGCAGCGAACGATAGATGTCTTCGGCGCTGAGGTGCCGCTCACCAGACTTGCGAAACATATCGAGAATTTTTAGGCGTGGGAACGTAGCCTTGAGGCCTACGTTTTTAAGGTCGCTCTGGTCGTTCTCGGTATCCAAGAAAAATCCCCTGTTTTGCCTACTAGGCGTGCGATTAAGGCTTTATGATAGCGTCTTTGGTTGCAAAACCCATAGAGGTCTGCAGTGTTCACATCCCGTACTCTTGCTTCTTTCCTGCGTGCCAGCCTGCTGGGGGTCGTCTGCGTAGCCGGACTAGCCGGTTGCGCCGCCAATGAATGGGGCTTCCCATACCGGACTGGCGTCCAGCAAGGTAACTGGGTCACAAAAGACCAAGTCACGCTCTTGCGCCCTGGTATGTCGCGCGAGCAAGTGCGCTATGCGCTTGGCACTCCCACGTTGGCAAGCGCGCTTCATGCCAATCGCTGGGACTATCCCTATTATTACCGCGCAAGCAACGGCAAAGTCGAAGAGCGCGTGTTTACGGTGATCTTTGAAGGCAGTCAGCTTGCGCGCTGGCGCGGCGACGAGCAACCCGAGCTACAACCCTTCCAGCTCGCGCGTCAAGAGGTCCGGACCTCACAAAAAGAGGCCGCACAACACCAACTTAACCTGACGCGCGAAGGTAATGATGCAGCGGCGGCCTCAGAGATGTCCGCTCCGGTTGAAATTCTTCCTGGTGTCACCTTTGGTCAAACACTCGGTGACACACCGCCGTCGGATCCATCGGCCTTGCCCGGGGCTCCACTCGACGCACCCACACCCCTACGCTAAACCGTTATTCACTTAAACAATAAGAGTTCATGATGCGTATTGCAATCGCCGGAGCCAGTGGCCGTATGGGCCGCATGCTCATTGAAGCCGTCACCCAATCCGCAGATTTAAAGCTGACTGCGGCGCTGGATATTGCCGGTGCGCCGATGCTCGGGCAAGACGCGACTGCCTTTTTAGGCAAATTAAGTGGCGTGTTGATCACGGATCAATTGTCTGCGCTCAAGCAAGCGGATTGCCTGATTGATTTCACACGCCCAGAGGGCTCGCTCGAGCACCTGAAGGCTTGCGTCTCGCACGGCGTGAACATGGTCATCGGAACGACAGGGTTTGATGACGCAGGTAAAGCCGCGATCACCGAGGCCGCCAAGTCGATTGGCATCGTGTTTGCACCCAACATGAGTGTCGGCGTGAACGCAACCCTTAAGCTGCTTGATATGGCGGCACGCATTCTGAACTCTGGCTACGACGTAGAAGTATTTGAGGCGCACCATCATCACAAAGTGGATGCACCTTCTGGCACGGCACTCAAAATGGGTGAAGTGGTGGCGGAGGCTTGGGGCAAGAAGCTTGATGACGTCGCCACCTGGACTAGACATGGTCACACGGGCGCACGCAAGCCCGGTGAAATCGGCTTTTCCGTTGTACGAGGCGGAGACATCGTGGGCGACCATACCGTGTATTTCTGCGGAGTTGGCGAGCGCATCGAGATCACGCATCGCTCTAGCAGTCGCGCAGGCTACGCTGAAGGCAGCCTGCGTGCAGCGCGCTACCTTGAAAGTAAAAAAACCGGCCTATTCAATATGCAAACGGTTCTCGGTCTTTAAGTGAGCAACAGCAGGCGAGTCGTGTTGCTTGTTTGCGCCGCATTACTCAGCTACGTTGATAGGTTCCATTTCAAGCTCGACACCAAAGTGCTCTTGCACGCTTGAGCGCACCGCGTGTGCAAGCGCCAGCACCTCGCTCGCCTGCGCTCCGCCGTAATTCACAAGCACTAACGCTTGACGGGCATGCATCCCGACCGCACCGACGCGCCGCCCTTTCCATCCACACCGATCAATTAACCATCCTGCTGCGAGCTTGTATCGCCCATCAACCTGTGGGTAAGAGACTATCTCTGGATGTGCGCGCATCAGCTGCGCATGCTGCAGACTCGATACAACAGGATTTTTAAAAAAACTGCCCGCATTACCCAGTTCGGCCGGATCGGGAAGTTTAGCGCGGCGTATGGCAGACACAGCATCGAATACAGCTTGAGGGCTAGGTGACTGCGCCTTTGCAGCACCGATACCAAAGTGCTTTTGAAGATCGGGATATCCGAGCACCGGCGTCCACACCTTAGGCAAGCGAAAACGCACGGAAACAATCAACCATGTCCCTGCGGCCGCGCGCTTAAAGACACTGTCGCGGTAAGCGAATTCACACTCTTCTCGGCTGAAGGTTCTTAACCGCCCCTGCGGAATATTCCAAGCGCTCACCGACTCAAGGTGGTCTCGCAGCTCAACGCCGTAGGCGCCAATATTTTGCACAGGTGCCGCACCGACCGTCCCGGGAATTAAGGCAAGATTCTCTAAGCCCGGCCAACCATTTTTCATGGCAGAGGTCACCCAAACATGCCAGTCTTCACCCGCGGCGACATCAATCAGCCAACAGTCCGACAAGTCAGCCGCAAGCGCAATCCCCTTGAATTCGACTTTCAACACTAAAGCGGATAATTGCGCGGGGAGCACAACGTTGCTGCCGCCGCCCAGCACAAACACATGGCGATACTGACGCGCAAGCTCGGTCACCCCAGCGAGTTGCGCTGTGCTGCGCAACGCAACAAGGTACTGGGCCCGGCAAGCAAGTCCCAAGGTATTTTGAGTTGTCAGATCCCTCGGCTGAACATGCACATCCGCTACTACGCCGCTGCATGGCTCAAAGATCGAGCCGGCATCTTCGACAACAGGCGCTGGGGCTAGCGGGTTTGACATAGGGGTAGGGGGATATGCTATATTTATGAACTTCGTTGATCGTACTTAGATGCATTGTTACATCATGCATACAAGGGCGGTAAGCGGCAAAGCGGGAGTAGCTCAGTTGGTAGAGCGCAACCTTGCCAAGGTTGAGGTCGAGAGTTCGAGACTCTTCTCCCGCTCCAAATTCTGGCAAAAGCCTGATCGAAAGATCAGGCTTTTTTCTTGCCCAACAACATTAGTCAAGCTTCGCGCCAGACGTCTTGACAACCTCTGCCCAACGCTTCACTTCGCTATCCAAGAACTTAGCGAACGTGGCGCCCGTGATATCCGGAAACTCAGCACCGTTGGTCGCCCACACCGTGCGAATCGTCTCGTCCTGGGGTAGTTTTTTAAGCGCCGCAATGATCTTTTCCGTCACAGCGGGAGGAGTATTTTTAGGTGCCCACAAGGCATACCATGTACTCACCACATATTGAGGAAGACCGATTTCCGCAGTCGTTGGAACGTCGGGAATCGCAGGGTTTCGCTTTTCGCTTGCGACAAACAGTGGCTTGATACGGCCTGCCTTAATTTGTGCGGCGGAAGAGCCCAAGCCGTCGAACATCATATCCACATCGCCTGCAATCAAGCCCTGCATGGCGGGGCCCGCACCACGATACGGGATATGCGCAATATCTGTCTTGGCCTGAATTTTGTATAGCTCGCCAGCGAGATGGTGGGAGGTTCCACTCCCAGCCGAGGCGTAGTTCATTTTGCCGGGGTTCGCTTTGACCTGTGCGAGAAACGCCTGGTAGTCCTTCCCTGGCACTTTTTGCGGGTTAACCACCAAGACCTGCGGCACACGCGCAATCACCGCCAACGGCACGAAGTCCGTCTGAATGTTGTAGTCAAGCTTTGGGTACATCGAGGGTGCGATCGAGTGATGGACGGCGCCAACGAAGAGGGTATAGCCGTCTGCAGGGACCTTCGCTGCGGCGGAGGCTCCCACCGTACCGCCTGCGCCACCACGGTTATCAATGATGAACTGCTTACCCAGGTCTTTGGCCAAGATCGCGGCTAACGGCCGCGCAAAGGCATCAGTGCCCCCACCAGCTGGAAAGGGGACAATCAAGGTGACCGGCTTTGTGGGCCAGTCGGACTGCGCCCAGCTCGGCCCGGCCATCAGCGCCAGCGCACCAATACCAACCTGCATCAGCGCCCGACGCGTTTTCAATATTTTCATTGTTGTCTCCTGAGTGTGTCTAATAAACGATCCACAGGCCAGACTTTACCCAAGCGGCATAGCCTTCATCCTGTGATTGAGGTCAGTATAGTTTGAGTCAAGCAAGTTAAAAAGGTCTTTTGTAGTATGATCTGCGCCGGCGTAACGCTTAGAGTTGGCGCAATGGCAGAGTGGTTATGCAGCGGATTGCAAATCCGTGTAGCTCGGTTCGATTCCGGGTTGCGCCTCCAGTAAATAACAATGACAAGCGTAAACCCACCCCCCGCCTTAGCCAACATGCCTTCCGGCCTCGTTGCCTTGCGAATCGTGTTGGTGTTTGCCGTAGGATATTTTTTGTCCTACGCCATGCGTTCGGTCAACGCAGCGCTCGCCCCCCTATTGGTATCAGACCTCAGCCTATCGGCGAGCGAGCTAGGCTGGCTGTCCTCCGCCTACATCCTGTCCTTCGCCGCGATGCAAATCCCAGTCGGTATTTGGCTCGACAGGTACGGCGCGCGCAGAACCGAGTCTGCCTTGCTACTTATCGCGGCGCTGGGTGCGGCACTGACCGCAATCGGCGAAACCCTTTTAGTGCAGTCTCTGGGACGCATCTTGATCGGGATCGGGGTATCCGCGTGTCTGATGGCCGCATATTCCTATTTCAGGCGCTGCTTTCCCCCCGAGCGGCAGCCACGGCTAGTCATGTATATGCTGATCTCTGGCACTTCTGGGGCGCTGGTGGCTAGCCAACCGGCACTTGCGCTGGCGGAATGGATCGGCTGGCGACATGTTTTTAGCCTAACCGCTGTGCTGTTTCTGCTGTGTGCGCTCGGCATTTTTCTGTTTACCGGTGATCTGGATCGCCAAGCTGGCGTGGGCAACCAACGCGTTTCAAATGCCGGATTTTTCACGGTGTGTCGGCATCCCTTTATGGTTCGCGTCTTGCCCGCAACCGTTTTCACAATTGGTGGTTTTGGCGCGCTACAGACCCTCTGGGCGGGCCCCTGGTTTACCCAAATACTCGGTATGAGTCCCGACCGGGCGAGCCAGACCTTGCTTTTCATGAACGCCAGCATTCTGTGTTCTTATTTTCTGATGGGGGAGCTCAGCCCGAGGCTCATCAAACGAGGCATCTCCTTATTAAACCAATCTGTGGGTGCGCTGATCTGGCTACCGCTTTGTCTGGCGGTCATCACATGTTGGCAGCATTCCGCGTCCTGGCCGCTTTGGCTCATCCTCGCGCCAGCCGTCCCGGCGATGTTCTTACTACAGACACAAGCTGCCCTCGAGTTTCCAAGCGAGGTCGCTGGACGAGTCCTAACGACCTATAACCTGCTGGTTTTTGCGGGTTTGTTTATTGTTCAATGGGGTTTTGGTGCATTAACCGATTTGTTTCAACGTTTCAATCACTCCCCGAGCCAATCGCTCACTTACTCCATGGCGTGCCTAGTCCTCTTACAAGGGCTGAGTCTGCTGTGGTTTTTTATCAAAAAACCTGATGGATCAATCCGTACTTGATGCGATCGCACGCTGGCCTAATGTGCCGGCGGTCTACGGCTGGCTCTCGCTCAGCGCACGAGGCGCATGGCGTTTGCATCCGCGGGGCGATGCCCACCTTGGGGGCGAGGGCTCGGGCATCACAAACACGCAGATATTGGGATTTATCGGCCGTAACTATGCCTGTGAACCAGATGGTCGATGGTTTTTCCAAAATGGTCCTCAGCGCGTCTATGTGCGACTAGACGCGGCTCCTTTTATTCTTCATCTACGTCCCGACCTCAACGCGCTCGTGACGCATAACGAACGTGTCATTCAAGAAGTCGTACAGTGGCTCGCGGATGACCAAGGGCAGCTATATGCCCAAACAGATCAGGGCGCGGCCCGTATCGATGACCGCGACTTGCTGGGCCTGTCCGAAGTGCTCCGATGCGAGACCGGCCAAGCCATGCTCGAGGCGCTCGAAAAGGGGAACGGCGCGGGCGTTGAGCCAAGAGGACAGCCCGACGCAATGCGGCTTTTTGATCCTTCTGGACGATATGGCGCGCTTAGCCAAGCTGCCCCGCTACGACAGATCGCGCAAAGCGAAATCGCAAAGACCTTAGATTTTGTGGTGAACCCAGGCCCCATACGCACCGATTCGTAAGCATTAGCCTTAAAATAGAGGTCTATGAGCCACGATCCCGACTTCTACTTCCCCGCCCCCCGCCTGCAAAAATTCTGCGGACAATGCGCGACGCCCATTACGCGTCGCCTTCTAGAGGGCGACAATCGCGAGCGGGATGTGTGTGAGGCCTGCGGTGCGGTGCATTATCAAAACCCCAGACTCGTGGTGGGCACACTCCCCATCTGGAATGACAAAATTCTTCTGTGTCTGCGTGCGATTGAACCGCGCGCGAACACCTGGACCTTACCGGCCGGCTTCATGGAGCTCGGTGAAACCATAGGCCAAGGGGCTGAACGCGAAACACAAGAGGAGGCCGGCGCGCAGATCACGCTTGGCAAACTCTACACGGTGGTGGATATCCCTCACGTCGATCAAGTACATGTTTATTTTTTAGCGCACGCGACTAGCCCCGATCTTGATCCGGGTCCTGAAACCCTAGAAGCGCGCTGGGTGGGTATTGACGAAATACCTTGGGACAACCTCTCTTTTCGTTCGGTGTCCACGACACTTAAGCATTACCTCCGCGAACGTGAGACGGGTCATTTTGATACCCATCATTACGCATTATTCGCAGCCAACCGGCCAGGCGACTGAGTTCTAACGCCAGCTTGAGCCTGCCATGCGCCTGATCTGGCTCGAACCCGACACGCCCTTCCCTGACCCAGAGCAAGCCCTACAAGAGCCACCAGGGCTCTTAGCCGCTGGGGCTGATTTATCGATTGGGCGCTTGCGCGCCGCCTACAGCCAAGGCATCTTCCCTTGGTTCTCTGAAGACGAGCCACCGCTCTGGTGGTCTCCCAACCCACGCATGGTCCTGCAGTGTGACGCGCTGCACTTGTCTCACTCTCTAGGCAAGCGCCTGCGACAAATCGCTCGCGCGCAAGAGGCCGGAGACTACTCCATCGTTGTCAAAGTCAACACCGCTTTCACCTCTACTTTGCGCGCCTGTGCCCGACCGTCGCTTAACGGACAGCCTGGCACGTGGATCACCCGGGAGATGCAATTGGCCTACGAGGCCTGGCACTTGTTGGGGCATGTGCACAGTATCGAAACATGGATGAATGGCGAGCTAGCGGGCGGCCTCTATGGCGTGAGCCTTGGCCACATGTTTTTTGGCGAGTCGATGTTTAGTCGCGCAACGGATGCCTCCAAAATCGCCCTGGCGCATCTGGTCTGGTACTTAAAAAAACAAGGGGTCGCTTGGATCGACTGCCAGATGCACACCGAGCACTTGAGTACCTTGGGTGCCGCCGCCGTACCACGACAAAAATTTATCGCCCATGTCCGACAGCACACGCCGATGCCTGATATCCTTTGGCATCCGGGCCGCTTGGACCAAGCCGGTATATTGCACCCATGAGCCAACTCAAAGAACTGCCCTTTGCGGCGCTACAGTTTTATGCCACCGCCCCGTATCCCTGCAGCTACCTGCCCGAACGACAGGCCCGCTCGCAGGTTGCCGCGCCCGGGCATTTGATTCATGCGGATACCTATTCCCAGTTGATTGATCAGGGATTTCGGCGCAGCGGGCTCTTCACCTATCGTCCACACTGCGACAATTGCCGTGCTTGCCTGCCTGTGCGTGTCGATGTCAATCACTTTGCGCCTAACCGTACACAGCAACGCACACTAAAACGTCATCAGCCCTTGCGGCCCCTCGTGGCCGAGCTTTCCTGGTCTAGCGAACACTATGCCCTGTACGCGCGCTACCAGGCGTTGCGTCACCCAGGTGGTGGTATGGATGACGACAGTCGCACGCAGTACAGCGAGTTTTTATTGGCCAGTCGGGTCAATACGCGGCTCGTGGAGTTTCGTGAAGAAGACGGCACGCTGCGTATGGTGTCGATCATTGACGTGCTTGAGCAAGGGCTCTCGTCGGTCTATACCTTCTACGACCCCGAGGCGCCAGGCAGCCTAGGCACCTACAGCATTTTGTGGCAAATCAATCAGTGTCGGCAACTCGGTCTCCCTTGGCTCTATTTAGGCTACTGGATCGAAAAGAGTGCAAAAATGGCGTACAAAGCAGCGTTTGGTCCAGCCCAGTTTCGCCATAGCGGACAATGGCATGATCAACCACCGCCTCCCGAGGGATAAACCTTGGCAGGCCTTGAATATTGATGTTTTTCTCTGACTCTATTTTTTAACGGTTGCCATGTCGATTCTCTTTCAAGCCTACCCCTTGGCACGTCACGCTCTTTTTGCGATGGATGCCGAAGCGGCCCACGATGCAACACTCAAGGCGTTACAAGTCGCGTACGATTGCTCCCTGACCCGCGGACTCATGCAGAACCGTGTGCTGGCCCCGACCACCTTAATGGGCCTCGCTTTACAGAACCCTGTCGGACTCGCAGCAGGTTTAGATAAAAACGGGGCACATATCGACGCGATGGGTAACTTAGGGTTTGGCTTTGTTGAAGTCGGCACCGTCACTCCGCGTGCGCAACCAGGTAACCCTAAGCCACGCATGTTTCGTCTGCCTGACGCACAAGCCTTAATCAATCGTCTGGGTTTTAACAATCAAGGGTTGGATACATTTCTCGCGAACGTTCAACGTAGCACTTGGCGCGCCCAAGGCGGCATCATCGGTCTGAATATCGGTAAGAATGCGGACACCCCAATCGAACGCGCCGCTGACGACTACCTTCTAGGCTTAGTGGGTGTTTACCCACATGCGGACTACATCACCGTCAATATTTCGTCACCCAACACAAAAAATCTACGCGCACTACAAGGCGAACATGAGCTCGATGAACTCCTGTCGCAGCTTGCGCATCGTCGCCAAGAGCTTGCGGCTCAGCATCAACGACGTGTGCCGCTGGCCGTCAAGATTGCACCGGACCTGACCGAAGAACAAATCGACATCATTGCCGAAGTACTTCCGCGCCACGGCATTGATGGCGTCATTGCCACGAACACCACCATCGCACGCGATGCCGTGCAGGGCATGGCACATGCCGAGGAAGCGGGCGGCCTGTCGGGGGCGCCATTACATGCTCGCTCGCTCGAAGTCATTGCACGACTGCGCTCAAAGCTTGGGCCAGATTTCGCCATCATTGGTGTGGGTGGAATTGTCTCGGGGCAACACGCTGCGGAGAAGATTGCAGCGGGTGCCAATGCGGTGCAGTTGTACACCGGACTGATTTATAAGGGCCCCGCGTTGGTAGGCGAGTGTGTCCGCCAAATTGCGAAACTAGGCCGATAGGTTAGCCCAAACAAAATAACCACCCGAGGGTGGTTATTTTGTTGCAAGCGTTTAGAACTTAAGCTGCGCGGCGACCGCGTGTTGCGGACTTCGCAGCGTCAGCGGCTTGACCAGCCGCTTTGAAGGTCGCATTGGCAGCTGCAGCCAGATTTTTCTCGGCAACGTCAGCAGCCTGCTTGGCGGCTTTGGTCATCGACTCATAAGCCGAGTTAGCCTGGGCCATCGAGCTTTTCAGCATCGCCACAGCGCTTTCCGAACCGGCTGGCGCGTTCTTGGTGAACTGTTCAATTGCGTCCTGAACATGCTTCTGGCCTTCTGCAACATGCGACTCGCTCAGTTTGGCCAAATCAGCCTGCACTGTGGAAACGATGTCATAGACATGCTTGCTGTAAGCCATGGCTTTTTCTGCGCTCGGCTGAACCAGACCTGAAGACAACGACAAAGCTTCTTGCGCGTCTTTCACGCCAACAACTTGCTGCGACGTGGCCGACACTTCGTCGATCGTTGCTTTCAAGGCCTTGAGGTTGAGGTCAACGAGTTTCTCGAAGCCTGAAAAAAATGAACCCTGGACAGCCACGAATGCATCGATAGCCGCTTTTTGACTGTTTAGGACTTGCTGAGGAATTGCAGACATGGTGTTCTCCAAAATGAACGAGTTGCTTGTTAGTTGCGATATGTTGCAGTGCACAAGTGTCATTTTAGGTCTAAAAACAGTCGTGTCAACAATTATTTGTTGCGGTGCATCAAATAAACGACATTACTGTTCGTTTACTTATTTTTACTTAGTTTTTGAACGTAAAGACGTCACCGGGTGGCTCACGCCGCCGTCGCGCCAGTCTCGTAGCCTAGGGCCTCTGAAATCGTCCCTGCGGTCGCGACCAACTGGGGAATCCAGGCATCTTGCAGGCGACCAGACGGTGCAGAAATCGACAATCCGGCAACCAACTTCCCCGTATCGTCATAGATGCCGGCGGCAATGCAACGCACACCCACCTCAAGCTCTTCATTATCACGCGCGTAACCCAACTGCCTCACCAAAGACAGTTCTCGCTCCAGTGTCTCGAGGCTTTTGAGGCTATTGGCCGTCCCACCCGCCAGACCTGTACGTGTCGCGTAAGCACGGAGCTGACGCACATCGATGGAAGACAAGAACAATTTGCCATTGGACGTTAAGTGCAAAGGTGCCCGGCCACCAATCGCGCGTACCACCTGCATCCCAGAGCGCTCGCTCCATGCTCGATCGATATAAACAATCTCGTCGCCCTGCTGAACAGACAGATTGACCGTCTGCCCGGTGAGGGCATGCAACGCCCGCATGGCATCGATGGCAGCCTCTCGAACGTTGAGCCGACCTTTCACCAGCGAACCCAATTCAAGCAAACGCATACCCAGTTGGTACAGGCCGCTATCCACACGGTCCACGTAGCGCCCGATGACTAGATCATTGAGAATGCGATGCGCTGTCGACGTGTGCAAACCAGTCGTGCGGGCCAAGTCTTTGAGCGGAACAGGATCAGGCTGAGCCGCTAAGGCATCAAGGAGTTGGGTCGCTCGACCCAAGACCTGAATCGCCATGTCTGCCGCCCCATGAGACAGGGATGAGTGCACCACGGGTGGAGATGAAACGTTACGCGCCATAATAGGTTGATACAGTCCTTGAGTCTGCGGCATTGCAGGATGAGGGATTCTATCTCATATTATGAAACGCACCGCGCGCTGCGTCAAATGCTCCGCCAGGGTGACCGTCGCGGCTGGCTCCCTCATTACCTTACTCACCAAGCCACACGAAGCAGCGCTTGCTAGGTATCATCACCGGATTCCTCTCTAAGGCCTCCTCCTATGCGCTCTGACCTCGACATCGCTCAAGCTGCAAATAAACGTCCCATTCTTGAACTCGCGTCAGCACAAGCAGGCATCCCAGACGAGGCGCTAGAGCCGTACGGAAGGTTCAAGGCAAAACTTTCGCTTGAATACATCCGCACACTCGATGCCCGACCTGACGGTAAATTAATTCTGGTGACAGCGATTTCACCCACCCCTGCGGGCGAAGGGAAAACCACCACAACCGTAGGGCTCGGCGATGCGCTCAATCACATTGGCAAACGCGCGATGATTTGCTTGCGTGAGCCCTCACTCGGCCCAGTGTTCGGGATGAAAGGGGGCGCGGCCGGCGGCGGTATGGCTCAGGTCGTGCCCATGGAAGACATCAATCTGCACTTTACCGGCGACTTCAATGCGATTGCTCTGGCCAATAATTTGTTAGCGGCCTTGATCGACAACCACATCCACCACGGCAACAAGCTAGCGTTCGATGTACGACGCATCAGTTGGCGCCGAGTGGTTGACCTCAATGACCGCGCCCTTAGACAGATCGTGATCGGTTTGGGTGGCACAGCGAATGGCTTTCCGCGAGAGGATCGCTTCGACATTGTCGTCGCGTCCGAAGTCATGGCTATTTTTTGTTTGGTGAAAAGTCTAAAGGACCTGAAGGACCGTCTTGCAGATATCGTGGTGGGCTACTCGCTTGCAGGCAAGCCGATACGCGCTCGCGATCTGCAGGCGCAAGGTGCCATGGCGGCGCTATTAAAAGAAGCGCTCGCGCCTAACTTGGTGCAAACGCTTGAAAACAATCTCGCGCTCGTGCACGGCGGACCATTCGCCAACATCGCCCATGGATGCAATACGGTTCTCGCTACGTCCACCGCACTCAAACTCACCGACTATGTCGTGACAGAAGCGGGCTTCGGCGCAGACCTCGGAGCCGAGAAGTTTTTAGACATCAAGTGCCGCAAAGCAGGCCTGGCGCCCTCTGCGGTCGTGTTGGTCGCGACCGTGCGTGCCTTGAAGTATCACGGCGGCGTCGAGGTCAAAGATGTGGGCTCAGAAAACCTGGACGCTCTGCGCTTGGGTTTGGTTAACCTGGAACGTCATATCCACAACATCACACAGAACTTTGGATTGCCTTGCGTGGTGGCAATCAATCATCGCACCGAAGACACCACTGCCGAAATCGCGCTTCTGCAGTCTACCGCCGCATCGCTAGGTGTTGAGGTCGTCCTTGCGGAGCATTGGGCCAAGGGTGGTGCGGGCGCTGCCAATCTCGCCCATGCGGTCGTCAAGTTGTGTGAGCAACCGAATCACTTCAAGTTTCTGTATGAAGACCAGGTATCGCTTTGGGATAAGGTGCAAACCATTGCAACACAAACGTATGCTGCAGCAGGCATTGCAGCCGACGCCAAAGTGCGTGCGCAATTCGCCCAGCTTGAGGCCGAGGGGTATGGCCATCTGCCGGTTTGTATCGCCAAAACGCAATACTCTTTTTCAAGCGACGCAAAATTACGCGGCGCACCGAGCGGTCACATCCTGAATATTCGGGAGGTAAGACTCGCAGCCGGTGCGGGGTTCGTTGTGGTGGTATGCGGAGACATCATGACGATGCCAGGCCTACCAGTCGTACCCGCAGCCAATGGCATCGATATCAACGATGCTGGCGAAATTACCGGACTGTCGTGATCAGAAGAGCTTACTTGGCAACCGGCGGCTCATAGCGGCCGCCTAACGCCAGGGCTTGCTCACGCAGAAACTCCAGTGCTTCTAAGGCAGGGGCCGCATCACCCTTCACACCCAGTTCGATGTGTGGCACGGCCCCACCCTCGCCGACAGACGGAAGACTGAACGCCTTGATGCTCGGCCACTTGCGCTCGAGCGCCTCAAGAGCTGGCGTGATCCGGGACTCGGGCAACCCGTAAACGATGAAAGAATGCTCTGTGCGATCTTCTTTGTTGTGGAGATGCGCGTAGCGGGTATCGAGCATCGCCTCGAGCATCGGCCAAGCCATGACTGGGAACCCCGGCACAAAGGTGTGGTCGTGGATAAAAAATCCGGGAATACGATTAAACGGATTCGGCACGGCCTCACAGCCTTGAGGAAAAAAACCCATCTGCAACCGCTGCTGATTTTCAGGCGCGTTCATATCAGCTGTACCTTGACCTTTGGCTGCGTTCTCGGCACAACGAATCGTAATCTGCTCTCTTGCAAAATCATTAAGCTCAAGCGGCACGCCTAACGCAGCCGCGGCCGCCTGCCGCGTATGATCATCAGGCGTCGCGCCAATGCCCCCACAACTCAAGACGATGTCGCCCGAAGCAAAGCTGCGCTTATAAGCAGCCGTCAGGGCAGCACGGTCATCGGACAAGATTTCAACCCATGACAGCTGCAAGCCCCGAGCGCCGAGCAGTTCGACCACTTTAGGGAAATGCTTGTCTTGCCTGCGTCCGGAAAGGATTTCATCGCCAATAACAATAAGACCAAAGCGAGATTTCTGTGTAGAGGCAGACATAAGCATTCCAAAAAAGTGTCAAACAAAACCAACCGATATTTCAGCACAAATGTGACCCGTCATGTCACGCGCTCTGGCGCGGACTCGGTCAAGGCGGGGCTTTCTTGCCTCAGGCGACGCAGGGCGGCCAGGCCAAAATGGGTATATACCAACCCAGAAAAAACAGGCAGAAACACCCACGCAGGGGGCAACAAGTTCAGTAACGCGCAGGCGAACCCAATCACCCAGAACCCTGTGCTGTGTCGCGCGATCAACGCCGTACGCTCAGCAGTGCTCGCATGGTCGACGATCGCATCGAGCCGCATCATACGAGAGAATGCAAAGGTCCACCACAACAGCGATACCAGCAAACCTAAGGGCGGAAAAAGCCAAAAGGGCAACGTCAAGATCCAACCCAACATGAACAGCACACTCACCCAGAGGGCATTCCAAAGGCTCACAATAAACGCATGCTGGCCAGCTAGCTCAAGTTCACTGTAATGATGGTGAGAAACATGCCGGACCACAATGGGCATCACAAACACAGCTGCAACGGCCAAGCCGAGAATACCCGTCAAAGGCAGCAACACCGCAGCAACCAACAAGGGCAACAACCACGCTTTAACCGCCGCAAGCGAGAACAACCCCATGGACTGTAGCCACTGGGCCGCGACCAGCAAGGGGGTTGTCGCACTCAGTTGCTGATCCAGCCAGTCGGTCAGGGGGCCCAGCGCAACAAACAACACTACCAGCGCCCCCACCATCATTAACAAAAACGGCAACAGCAAGGCGAACAGCATCTTTGGATGGAGTTGCGACAGCAGGGCACGGCCAAACGCATCCCCAACCCCGCTGAGTCCCGCCGAGCGGGGTCCATTCAAACCAGGACGATCGGGCGTTGGCGTAAGAAGTGGCATCATGGACCTAACGTGTGGAGTAAATCAAACCCGGCTATCATAGACAATCAAACTCCTTCCTGCATCGATGACATTACATCTACCCGGAGCCGCAGCGCTTATCGAGCGGCTTAAAGAGCCAAAACAGCGACTGGCCCTGTGCTTTTGCGCAGCCTGGTGCGATGCGTGTAAAGCCTATAAACCGAAGCTCGAGGCACTCGCTTCGCAACACCCCGACATCTGCTTTGTCTGGATAGACATTGAAGACCACCCCGATTTATTGGGGGAAGAAGACGTTGAAAACTTTCCGACCATCGGCATTATGGAAGGTGGCGTCGTGCGTTTTATGGGCACACTGTTGCCACACATCGAACACCTTGAGCGTCTACTGGAGGCGATGCACGCGCCCGGAAAGACACAGGCATGCGGACTGCCAGACGATCTACTGAGCTTATTGACGCAGGCCTAAAGCAAGCAGGCCGCGCTTTGCAGAGACGTTATAGCTTTTTGATTGCTCCGCCGAGCAACAAACCAACAGGGCGTTTTCCGAGCAACGTTGGTTTTTTAGTTGTCGGTGTAGGTGCCTGGGCAGCCGCGGCCACCGCAGCGGCAGAGGGCTCATAGGGCTTAAGAAAAAACTCATCAATCGGTTTGACTGGGGCGCTGTAGCGGCTAGGACGCGCGCCTCGCTCGCTCGCGCGATCGCTCTGTCGATCAGCACTGCTACTGCGACCAGCTGGACGCGATCCACGCTCTGGGCGCTCTGAGCGCTCAGAAGCGCGTGCGATCAACTCACCAGGAATTTGCAAGGTCCCGCGTGTGACCGGCGCCTTGATGAGTTTTTCAATATCCAGCAAGTATTTTTCTTCGGAGGGCGAGAATAAAGAAATCGCCTCACCCTTCGCGCCGGCACGCCCTGTGCGTCCGATCCGATGGACATAGTCTTCGGCGCTATGCGGCAGATCGTAATTGATGACACAAGGCACGCCCGCGACATCGAGACCTCGGGCAGCCACATCGGTTGCGACGAGCACTTCTAGCTCGCCCGCCTTGAATGCCTCAAGGGCTTTCATGCGATCGCCCTGTGACTTGTCGCCGTGAATCGACTCAGCGCGCACGCCGTCGAGCTCAAGCTGGCGTGCCAGGCGTCCCGTACCAATTTTGGTGTTAGAAAATACGATGACTTGTTTCAAGCCGCGAGATTTGACGAGATGCACCACTGCGGCGCGTTTCGCCTCGCCCGACATGGCGTACGCGATCTGCGTGACCGTGTCAGCCGTGGCGTTTCGCTGAGCGACTTCGAGTTCGACAGGGCTATTAAGGTATGTGCGAGCAAGCTTGCGAATTTCGTTACTAAACGTCGCTGAAAACAACAATGTTTGGCGCTGAGCAGGCAACAAACGAATGATGCGCTCCAGGTCAGGCAAGAAACCCATGTCCAGCATGCGATCGGCCTCATCCAAGACCAAAATACCCACCTGGCCGAGGTTCACATTACGTTGCTCGACATGGTCAAGCAGTCGTCCCGGCGTTGCAATCAAGACTTCACAGCCGTTACGCAACGCCTCTTTTTGTGGACCGATATCCACACCACCAAACACAACGGCAGAGCGCAGCGTCGTTTGTTTGCCGTAACGTTTAACGCTTTCAGCCACCTGATCGGCGAGCTCTCGCGTTGGAGTCAAAATCAATGCCCGAACTGGATGTCGGGCGGGAGACGCGCTCGAATTCGCATGTTGCATCAGGCGATGCAGGATCGGCAGCGTGAACGCAGCTGTCTTACCTGTTCCCGTTTGCGCGGCACCCATGACATCGTTGCCCGCCATGACCGAAGGCAAGGCCTGCGCCTGAATCGGGGTGGGTGTGATGTATCCGGTATCCGATACCGCCTGCAATAAGGCAGGATGCAAGCCAATCTCGGCAAAAGTAGAGATCGCCGGCTCGGGCTGTATGGCGGTTTGAGTGTTTGAAGTCATTGAATTATTTAAGAAATCACTTACCAGTGTACCGCAGCTAGGTTACTAAACCGAGGGTATTAACTAGGAAATACCCAGCGAACGGTCCAAAGCACCACCATTCCTGAGGCAATTAGGAGAAAACTATTGCGTGTCCAGCAAAACAAGGCTGTCGCGATCACGGCGGCTAACAGCCTTAAATCGACCTGCGGTCCCACCTCGGGGTGCCAAGGCAGGAGCTCTGGCACGATGATTCCCGTGAGCGCTGCAAGCGGCGCGTAACGCAGCGCACGCTGCAAACGATCGGGTAGCGGCAAAAGATGTCCAAAAAGGACATAGCCCGTTCGGCAGATCACACTCGTTGCGGCGAGCAAGAGGATGGCTGAATAAACATACCAAGACTGGCTAATCAAGACCCAGTGCTCCCTGGTTGAGTGTTTTTTGCAAGTTGTGACTCGGCCCACATCCCCGCAGCAATGCCCACCACGGTGGCGGCAACTAAGCCGATTCGTAGCGGCCACGGCTGCGTGAGCCAAGCCGTCACCCCTGCCGCCACCACCGAAATGACCGCGGGTCGGGTCTTGATTAAGGGCAACATCAGCGCCATCAACGCCAAGACCGCCGCAAATTCAAGAGACCAAGACTCAGGCACCGACGAGCTGAGCGTAATGCCGATGAGGGAGGTCAATTGCCACATGAGCCAGCAGGGAATGGTGGCACCAATAAAAAACCAGAGTTGCTCGGTATTGCCCTTTTGAGGTGCGCTCCCAAAGCGCCCCATGAACGTCACAAAAACGATGTCAACATTCATGAACCCCAAGAACAAGCGCTTCGGCCAGGGCATATGCTTGAAATAAGGTTGCAGCGCGGCGCCAAAAATCACAAATCGCAGGTTCACGATAATGCCCGCACCAAAAATCAGCCACAACGGCGCACCCACAACCAATAACGGGATCGCGGTGAGCTGGGCCGACCCGGCATACACAAGCAGCGACATGATCGCGGCTGCCGTGACGCTTAGGCCCGACTTCACCATCGCCACACCCGTTACGATCCCCCAAATTGCGAGCGCAACGAGCCCCGGGGAAATGGTTCGGGCGCCATCGATAAACGCGCGCCGTCTTAATGCACGTAAAGCGATCCGGTCAGACAAGGCAGCAGTCACGTAATCGGTTCAACAACAAACAACAACGCATGGATTGAGGAGGTTTTTTATCTTTTGTTCGCTCTATTGTAGACCGTGCAGTTGTTACAATCCCACCAACACGTTATTTTCATGAGACGCGCAATGACTCAAGCATCAGGCTCCACTGAGAACCCACTAGCGATCACGCTGACGGGCGACGATTTACCTCTCCATTGCCCAGGTCCCAAAGCGCCTCTCTGGAGCATGCACCCACGCGTCTTTCTTGATGTTGCCAAAACGGGCACAGCCAAATGCCCCTACTGCAGCACGGAGTACCGCCTGGCACCCGGCGCAACTGTACACGCCCACTAGGCTGCCCATCTTGCCAATCATCTTTGCCACCCCAGAAGAAGCAGAGCTCGCTTTTTATGATGCACTCGAGCGCGCCGACCTGCCTCGCTTGATGCAAGTCTGGGCCGAAGATGAAGAAATCATCTGCGTGCATCCAGGTGGTTTGCGCGTCGTCGGGCTACACGCTGTCAAAGAGTCCTGGCAAGAGATCCTGGCCAATGGCGGTTTACGCATCCGACCGTCCTTGACGGTGGCCCTGCACAGCATGATGGGGGTGGTGCACTCCCTGATCGAACAAATTTCAGTGAAAAATGCGGACAGCACCGAAGTGGCGCATTGCTACGCAACCAACGTCTACCACAAGGGTCCGACCGGATGGAAACTCGTGATGCACCACGCCTCCGCGGCACCGGTTGAGGCGGGCATTCTAGATCTACACGACAAGCCTGGGCTTTTGCATTAAGCACCAACCCGTGAGCGCCCTCCTCGACCTTTCCCCTTGTCCGACCCCTTGGTGGCTTCCCGAACGACACACACAAACCCTATTCGGCGCTTTGCTTGCGCCCACCAACCGTATCCGTTTTTTTCGTGACCGGGTCAAGACTACGGACGGCGACTTCATCGACTTTGACTGGAACGCACCCAGCCTGCCACGCGCACCAAAGCGCGCACAGGACGCCGCACTGACCCACACCGCCGCAACAGATTGGCTAGACGAAGCCGGACGCCAAGCGCTCAGCCTCGCACCTGCTACTCCCGCGCTGGTACTTCTGCATGGTCTAGAGGGCAGCAGCAAAAGCCGGTACGCACAATCGATCACGCAGTACTTTCGACAAGCAGGGTGGACAGTTGTTGTCGCGCACTTCAGAGGATGCTCCGGTTTTGCAAACCGTTTGGCGCGCGCTTATCACTCGGGTGACTCGGCTGAAATTCGTTTCATACTTGAAACCGTACGCACGAGATTTCCTGCAGGTCAATGGCATGCGGTCGGTATCTCGCTCGGCGGTAACGCGCTGCTAAAGTACATGGGCGAATCACCCCACGAGGTTGCGTGGCTCAACGCCGCGGCCGCGATCTCCGCACCGCTAGATCTCGTCGCTGCAGGGAACCACTTGTCAGACGATCGCTTTAACCGGGAGATCTATTCGCGTCACTTCCTACGTACCCTGCGGCCCAAAGTACTCAAGAAAGCCGAGCGCTTCCCTGGTGTCATCGACACGATACGCATCCAACAAGCGCGCGACCTGCGTGACTTTGATAACGCCTATACAGCACCCATGCATGGATTTTCGGACGCGCTGGATTACTGGACACAATGTTCGAGCAAACGCTGGCTTGCCCATATCCACACGCCGACACTCGTACTGAATGCACGCAACGATCCCTTCTTACCCGAAGCGACCTTACCGGGCCCGGCGTATGGCAGCGCACAGGTCGAACTGCATCAGCCCGCCCAGGGTGGGCACGTTAGTTTCGTGACAGGCGTCTGGCCCGGGCACCTTCGATGGCTGGCTCAACGCATCGAAACTTTCTTCACGTCTCGCGAGGCCAGCGGGTCAGCTACTTAAACCGCTCAAGCAAGCGTCGATCGTCTGCTATTTTGGTTGTCAACGTTCGTATCTGGCCATCAATCTGAGACTGCACATAAAAATCTTGTGACTGCGCACGCGCCTGCTGAAGTTGTGTCACCGCCGCCGGTAACGCTCCCACACGTTCGTAATAAGCCGCCATCGATTGCTTGGCTGCAATCGGCTCGCCAAGCCTATCCTGTGATGCCGCGAGCATCTTGTAAAAATCCGGCTCTTCGTTTGGCCACCGTTTGATTTGAGTCTTCAGGAAGTTTGCGGCCTCAGCGTCTTTGTTTGTGCCTTGTAAGGTTTGCGCCATCCGCATGGCGAAAGAGCGGCGAGTGGGCCAACGCTTACTGCCCGCCTGTGCCCCCGTCAAGGCTGCTGCGTATTGCTGATTTGCAATATCAATATCGATTTTCTGCAAATCCAAATAAGGCGATGAGATCTTGAACGACTGCGCCTGCTGTAAAGCCGTTGTGGCAGCCGCGGGATCCTGTCGGGAGAGCGCAACCAACGAAACGCCATACCATGATGCAGCGCGGCGCACCTGCACCTCACTCGCGCGCCCTTCACCGCTCGGCGCACGGGCTTCCTCTTCCATCTGATCGAGTGCCTGGCGCAACGCCCGTGGGTCCAGCGCTTGTAAGACCCGCGACTTCGCCCGCACAAACCAGAACTCATCCGAGCCCTGGGTTTTGCTTGCCGGGAATTGTCGGACGCGGTTTTGCATGTCCGTCATCCGCTGAATACTCAAAGGATGCGTGGTGGCATACACGCCACCACCACGCCCTTCGTTCAGGGAAGATGCGCTCATCAGTCTGCCAAACATCAAGGCCATGCCGTTTGGGTCGTAACCCGCCTTGCGCAACATTTCCACACCCGTGCGGTCCGCTTCCTGCTCGGCATCACGAGAAAAGCCAAGTTGGCGATCAATCATAGCGGCTTGACCAAACGCTGCGATGCCCATCGCGGCTTGGCCTCCCCCGGGAATCAGCGCCGCTAAGATCGCCGCAGCCAGGGTCGCCAAGGCAAGGTGACCACCCTGCGTTTGCTGGGTCAAGCCTCGCGCAATATGTCGCTGCGTCACGTGTGCGATTTCGTGGGCCACGACGCCCGCAAGCTCAGACTCGCCACCTGCCAAAACGATCAGCCCGGTCTGCACACCGATAAAGCCTCCTGGCATGGCAAACGCATTGACGATCGGGTTTCGTACGCCGAACACGTCTACCTGCGGCGCACCGCCAGGCGCGAAGGCGGCAATTTTTCGACCCATTTCGTTCAAATACTGGCTGAGGTCCGGGTCATTGATGTATTCAGGATCCCGGCGACCCTGCACCATGATGGCCTCGCCCAAGCGACGCTCTACGGATGGGGATAACTCGGCCGACGCCGGAGAACCTAAGGTTGGGACCGCAGCGGGTTGAGGCCACGCGGCAGGTGGCGCACACAACAGTGCGGTTACCACCCAAATAAGACACTTGGATGACGATTTAATTTCACGGGGTTTTGTATGTTGGCGAGTCATACGCTTATGATAGCGGGTGTCGAGATATGTTCCGCCCTTTGGGCGAATTTTTGCAAGGAATCAAAAGATGCGCCCTGTACGCAAAGCGGTTTTCCCCGTCGCCGGACTCGGAACCCGTTTTTTACCGGCCACCAAAGCGATGCCTAAAGAGATGCTACCCGTGGTGGACAAGCCCCTCATCCAATATGCCGTCGAAGAGGCTGTGGCAGCCGGGATCACTGATTTAATTTTTGTCACGGGGCGTCACAAGCGTGCCATCGAGGATCATTTCGATTCCGCACCAGAGATGGAAAATGAATTGGCCCGCAAAGGCAAAGCCGAGTTACTTGCCATTGTTCAGGGCATCTTGCCTTCGAATGTCAGTTGTATCTACATTCGGCAATCCGCCCCGCTTGGGCTCGGCCATGCCGTCCTAACGGCGGCCCCCATCGTCGGCGACGAGCCATTCGCCGTGCTGTTGGCAGACGACTTGCTCGACGCGGAACGTCCCGTTATCGGGCAGCTCATTGATGCAGCCCTGACCTACCAAGGTAGTATTCTGGGCGTACAAGAAGTCCCACTGAGTGACACCGACCGATACGGCATTGTGGCAACAGATCCAGCCGGCCCACGCACCGAGCGTGTGCGACACATTGTCGAGAAGCCCAAGCCAGAGGTTGCACCTTCCACGCTAGCGGTCGTTGGTCGATATGTTCTAGACGCGCGCATCTTCGCGCACTTACGCCAAACACAAGCCGGCGCAGGTGGCGAGATTCAACTGACAGACGGGATCGCTTCCTTACTCAAAGAGCAAGCCGTGTTCGCACATCGCTATGACGGGATCCGCTACGACTGCGGCAACAAAGAAGGCATGTTTAAAGCAACGATCGCGCTCGGGCGCAAGTACCACGGCCTTATACCCTGATACGCTTGGCTACTCCCCAGCGTCCCTTGGCAGAAAGCCGCATCAAGGTGCGCAACGCTACCAAGAGACCGATCACTTCAGTCATCGCAGCCGGTATCCACATGGTTAAGCCACCGATCATCTGATCGGTCTGCGCGGCCATGGGGATGGCGCGCCCACACAAATCAAACAAGGGATACAAATCACGTTCGGTAAAGGCGATTACCGCACCCGCGACCATCTGCGGCGCCATTGTCAAAATCGGAGAGATTACGCGTCCGCCAGGCGTCATGGCGGCAGGCGGATTAGGCCGACGATCCAAGATTAAATTCCAGTACATGAAGCCCGTGATCACAACCGACCAGTTCATGAGGCGGTATAGCCTCCAGTCCAACATCGAATAAAACTGAACCGACGGAATCAACCAAATCACGACCAAAAATACAAATAAAGCGGGTACGAATATGGGGTTGGTCAGGAGGGAAACGGTCCCGCGTCCCCAGATCGTTTGAGTGAACCTAAACAGCGCCTGCCGCAGCGCACGCGGCAGACCCGCACGCATCACCGAACCGGGATAGGCCGCCATCACCACCAGTGGTCCAAGATGGTGCAGCACAAGGTGTTGGATCCGATGCATAAAAAACATGCGTTCGGCGTAATAGTCGAGCATCGTGTGCATCGACAAATACAACATGACCCACCCGCTCCAAAAGAACACTTGGCGCGTGCGCGACACGCGACGCACACGTACGCCACGCACGAAGAGCCAGGCGCTTAGCACGAAGCACACCACCAAAACGGGTGACAATTCCCAGGGCTTAAGCCAGCTCAGCCAGTCCATCACACAACCTTTAAAATGATCGGAGATCGGCGCACAATCCACGCTAGGGATTGTAGTATGTTAGGGATAACTATTCAGACGAACCGCCACCGCAACCAACGTCGATCTCTTTTCCCTGAGAACCCAGGCCTCATGACCCACGCGCACAACACACTCAGCCCCTTCCCTCGTCGTCGCCAGCAGATTCTGAACTGGATGCGCAGCATGGGCGGCGGAATCGCTATTTTGCCCACGGGCCCTGAAGTTTCGCGTAACCGAGATAACCATTACGCGTTCCGATACGACAGCGATTTTTTCTACCTCACAGGCTTTACCGAAGCCAATGCCTGGCTCGTGTTGATCGCAGGTGAAACAGATCGAAGCATTTTGTTTTGTGAACCTAAAGATCCGCTCATGGAAACCTGGACTGGAAAACGCTGGGGCCCGACCGCAGCGGCGGAGCACTTTGAATTTGATGAAGCCTTCGCCACGACCGAACTCGAAACACAAATGCCCCTGCTCGTGACAGGCTTAAAAAATCTGTTCGCCAACACCTCGCGCAGTCGCAGTCCTCAATATCTGACGCAACTGCATGCTTGGATCAGCACCGCCCAAACTACGTTGCGGGGCACACGCGCCACACCCACCCAGTGGCTCGATATCGGCGAACCACTCAGCGAAATGCGCTTAGTCAAAGATGCGCACGAGCTCGATACGATGCGCCGTGCAGCCGCAATTTCTGCGCTCGGGCATGTACGCGCGATGCAGGCCGCGCAACCTGGGCGACACGAGTACGAACTTGAGGCTGAACTTTTATATGTCTTTCGCAAGAACGGTGCGCAATCTGTCGCCTACGATAGTATCGTTGCGGCCGGCGGTAATGCGTGCACCTTGCATTATCGCGCTGGCAATACGGTCATGCGCGACGGCGATCTGGTCCTCATTGATGCAGGTTGCGAGCTCGACGGCTATGCCTCGGACATCACGCGCACGTTCCCCGCGAACGGCCGTTTTTCGGCTGCGCAACGTACGCTGTACGAAATCGTTCTAGCCGCCCAACGTGCTGCCACTGCGTGCGTATCGCCCGCGCATCATTGGAATGCTGCCCATGAGGCCGCGGTGCGTGTCTTGACTCAAGGTCTGCTTGACGAAAAACTGCTCACTGGGTCGCTTGAAAAAAATATCGAAACCGAAAGTTTTAAACGCTTTTACATGCATCGAACCGGACATTGGCTTGGCATGGATGTCCATGACGTAGGTGCGTATCGGACACCGCCTGCAGGCGCAGGAGAACGCGCGTGGCGAACACTGTCGCCCGGCATGGTGTTGACGATAGAACCAGGCCTCTATGTCACGCCTGCGCCAGATGTACCGGAGATATTTTGGAATATTGGTATTCGCATTGAGGACGATGCAGTCGTCACGCAACAAGGCTGTGAGTTGATGACTAGGGGTGTACCCGTAGAAATTAGGGACATCGAGGACTTGATGCAACACAAAGATTGACGTACAAATAAGTTTTGGAATCCTTGGACTCGATGCCAATGACGTTCGATCCTGTACAGTTTGAACCCTTAGGGGGCATTTGCGTCATCGCGCAAGATGACGCACAAAACGCATCGATCATTCGCGCGCTTGGACAGTGGTGCAACGAGATGCGGGTACGCGAATTCGTCTCGATCGAGCCGCTGCGTTTCCAAGACACTGTCATCGTACATGTTAACGCTAATTCCTTGCTCATGGAGTGCGCTCCCGATGCCGACATGCGTATACTCGCATCTAACTTTGGTTTCTCGACTACAGGGCCCGAGCACGAGTTGCTACGCGAGATATTCTTATCTAAAGCGATTAGTCCGGTTGCATCGAGCTTTCCGAGTATCGACGAGTTGTTTGCCGCCATCCGCATTCGTCGTAACATCGCAATGATTGCACGCCGCACTGAGCTATGGTTCAGCATCGACGAAGACACTCGTCCCACTACCCACTGGAAACAACTCGGTACAGCTAGATTCGCGTTGATTGCGGGCCAGTCACTCCCCCGCGCACTCGAGTACGCGCTCTGCCCAGACATGACGGGACAACGCTACGGCTTCGCCTGTCGACAAGCTTCTGAGTATTTGATGTTAGCGGGCTTGGTGCAGGAGCTGGAGATAACCAACCCAGAACTACTCGATGCGATTGAAACCCGCTGGGCGTATGCGCCAATTCACGGAGACTCATTCATCAACGCATTTTTAATGGAGCGCGGCTCGCGTGAACGACCCTTCCCCAAGCATCATTACGTCCCCGGAAGCCGCGTCTGGTTTAAGAATCCCGATGAACACTCAACAGACGTAGCTGGGTTTGAAGGTTCTTGGGTGGTGTATATGGGTGCCGGGAAGTTCGTCAATCTTTGGGACAAAGTCGAACCCTATCCAATCGATACCAAGTGCTTAGAAATCTATCATTGGCGTCACTGCGTCGAACAAACTGCAGCAGGCGAATTGCGCATGAACGAAGATCGCGTCAAAGAAATGATCGACGCATCGATGCTAGACGCCAGCGTTAAGCAAGGTATTTTGACCCAGATGATGGAATACCGCGCGCCAGCAGGGGTGTATGGCGAAGGGGGTTGTATTGATCTCACGCGTGAACAGGCGCGGTGGGTCTGCCCTCAAACAACCAACATCAGTATTTAGCCTTTTAGATCGAGACCGTCTAACCAACCGAGGGCGGACCAGACGTAAATCACGATCATCGCGATCCCGAACATAAACGCGACGGTACCGATCAAGAGAGTAAAACCAGCCACCAACACCGGCCCCCAGCCGCTAGGCTGATGCCGCAGCAGCCCAGGGTTATAGCGCGCATCAAAGCGCTGGTCACTCATGAGGCACAACACAATGGCCTCAATAAACCCATCCAGGGTGGGGATGAACAGCAAAAAAAACGCAGGGTTTTCCCACCAGATGTCGGCAAAGCCGCACGCAACCATCAGCCCCACGCTGATTAAGGACACGAGCCACGCATAAGGGCGTTTCAAATACCACCAATGCGCACCCACGCAACCCAGAACAGCTGCCAAGAGCCCCACCGTCACTTTATTTCGAAATGCTGGCGCTGCGTGTAGAGTAGTCATGGTGCCTAGGCAAAGGGAGTCGCTTACGTGAAGCCGCAAGAATAGCCTATCCCGATCTAAGGATTCAACCAAAGACCTTAGTCTGGTCCCACGATAGAATGCGGAATGCCTTTAGAGACCCCAACCTGCGAGTTCGACATTGCCATCTTGGGTGGCGGCCCGGTAGGCTGCGCCCTGGCCTTGCTGCTCGCGCGGCTAAGCCCGAGGCCTGAGCGTATCGTCATGTTGCAGTCAGATACTTCCTCGCGCTATGGTCATACGCCGCAGAGTGATCCTAGAGTCCTTGCGGTGAACCATGGCAGTCGCGTTTTACTCGAATCATTAGGTGCGTGGCCCGAACGCTGCGCCGACATCCGCACGATTCACGTCTCACAACGCGGTCGTCTGGGGCGTACGTTAATTAAGCATTCGGATTTTGCTGTGCCACAACTAGGCTGTGTCGTGCGGTACGGGGCGCTGATCGAACAACTCACCCACGCTGTTCAAGAAAGCGGCGTAAGCGTGCGTCACGGCGCCAGCGCGCAAGTCATGCATCAAGACGCCCGTGGCGTACAGCTTTCGCAAGGGCCAGACAACCTACATGCTGCAATCGTTGTTCAGGCCGATGGCGGGAGCCCGACCGAAATTCGCCGCACCTATCAACAAATGGCGCTGCTCACGCGAGTGCGGGCGAGCCTCCCACGCACAGGGTGGGCGTTCGAGCGCTTCACACGTGAAGGGCCCTTGGCGATCTTGCCTCACCCCGAAGCAGCGGATCAACAATCGATCGTATGGTGTTGTGCGCCTGAGCGTGCTCAATATCTGCATACACTGAACCCAGCAGACTTTTCCCTTGCACTGACGCAGGCGTTTGGTGGGCGGCTTGGTTCGCTTGACATACAAGAGAAGGTCTCCTTATTCCCTCTCGCACTAAGCGTGCGTGCCGCCCCAGTCAATGGACGTGTCATCGCGATTGGCAATGCCGCACAAACGCTCCACCCGGTGGCCGGTCAAGGGTTGAACCTCGGCTTACGCGACGCCGCCAGCTTGGCGATCGCGTTGCGTGACTGGCTGCCCCTGACACACCAAGAACCAAGCGCAGCGCTTGAGCAGTTTGTGCGCATGCGCCAGCCCGATCGCCAGCTCACCACACATTTGACCGATTTGATGTCGCGCGTGTTCACTTCGGGCTGGCCAATTGTTGAACACTCTGCTGGCCTCGCCTTGCTCGCCATGGACCTGATTCCTGCCTTGCGCGCCCCCCTCGCAAGACATCTTTTACAGGGTTTGAGGCTGTAACGACGGGCAAGCCAGTTGTTGCAGTCCAACCGATTACAATTTGCGCATGCAAATCGGTGCCTGGTCCCTCCCTAACAATGTGTTTGTCGCGCCCATGGCGGGCGTGACAGATCGCCCTTTTCGTCAGCTATGCAAAAAGCTGGGCGCGGGCTATGCCGTTTCGGAAATGGCAGCAAGCAATCCACAACTATGGCAAACGGTAAAGTCCTCACGCCGCCTGAACCATGACGGCGAGATCGAACCTGTCGCCGTACAGATCGCCGGAGCAGATCCCGCCATGATGGCGCAGGCTGCGGTCTTCAATATCGGCAAGGGCGCACGCATTATTGATATCAATATGGGCTGTCCGGTCAAAAAAGTGTGTCACGTCGCAGCGGGCTCGGCCTTGTTACGCCACGAAGACCTCGTTGCACGCATCCTAGAAGCGGTCGTTCAAGCCTGTCAGCCGTTCAACGTGCCGGTCACACTCAAAACCCGCACGGGGTGGAGTCGCGACGACCGTAATGCCTTGCGCATCGGTCAGATTGCTCAGAACGCCGGGATCGCCGCCCTGACGCTACACGGTCGCACACGTGAAGATCTCTATCTGGGTGAAGCGGAGTACGACACCATACGGGCCGTCAAGGCTAGTCTCACGATTCCTGTCGTGGCAAACGGCGATATCGACAGCCCCGAGAAAGCGCGTCAGGTACTCGCCTATACGGGAGCGGATGCCATCATGATCGGTCGCGCAGCCCAGGGACGTCCCTGGATTTTTCGGGAGATTGACCACTTTCTGCGTACTGGGCAGTATTTAGCTGCTCCCTCTTGGAACGAAATGCGGGATTTGCTCTTGGCACATCTTGCGGATCACTACCATTTTTATGGTGAGCGCACCGGCGTGCGCACCGCGCGCAAGCACATTGGCTGGTATGTCAACGGGTTGCCAGGTGGGCAAGCCTTCGCCGACCACATCAATCGGCTGGAAAGCACGGCCGAGCAAGCGGCGGCTGTCGAGCACTGGTTTAGCGCCCAACGTGATGTTTTGCCACACACAGGCCTGCCAAACTGCGACAATCCTAGACAAGATGTCGCCCATCAGCAGGCTGCCTAAGCGCTAGACACTCTACACACCATGAAACAATACAACGCTCTGCAAAGCTCGGTTCGTGAAACGCTGGAACGGTATCTTACCGATTTAGGCGACACACAACCAAACGATATGTACGACATGGTGATCCATTGCGTGGAGCGACCCATACTGCAAATCGCCATGCAACACGCAGGCGACAACCAATCAAAAGCGGCCGACATGCTCGGCATGACGCGCAACACGCTGCGTAAAAAACTTCTTTCCCACAAACTACTTTCAGAAAAATAAGCCTGCAATGAAAATTAAAACAGCCTTGCTCTCCGTTTCAGACAAAGACGGTATTGTTGAATTCGCGCAGGCGCTTACCTCGCGTGGCGTGCGCCTCTTGTCTACCGGTGGCACCGCTAAACTACTCGCGCAAGCTGGTCTCAAGGTCACCGAGGTTGCCAAACACACTGGCTCCCCAGAAATCCTCGACGGTCGCGTTAAAACGCTGCATCCGAAGATTCATGGCGGATTGCTCGCGCGACGCGATAGTGATGCGCACATGGCGACCCTCAAAAAACATAAGATCGATCGCATCGATCTGTTGGTCGTCAACCTCTACCCGTTTCGTCAAGCCGTTGCCAAGCCTGACTGCACGTTTGCCGACGCCGTAGAGAATATCGATATCGGCGGACCCGCCATGCTGCGTGCCGCCGCCAAAAATCATGGCACCGAAGAGGGTGGCGTCACGGTCGTCATCGATCCCGCCGACTACCCCGCCGTACTCCAAGAAATCGATCAGCGCGGGTCGACCTCTTACGGCTTGCGCTTAAAACTCGCCACCAAGGTATATGCCCATACCGCCGCCTACGATGGCGCGATCGCCAATTACCTCAGCAGCCTGACTGAAGCGGAGCCCGCTCAAGACAACGTGCCTGCACGCAGTACCTGGCCAGACGTGCTGACCCTCCAAGTCCATCAGCAACAAGTCCTGCGCTATGGCGAAAACGCTCAACAACTCTCAGCCTTCTACACTGACCCCACGCGACAAGCGGGCTTGCTTGGCAACTTTGTTCAGTTACAGGGCAAAGAACTTTCTTACAACAACATCGCGGATTCCGATGCCGCCTGGGATTGCGTGCGTAGCTTTAGCAACCACGCTTGCGTGATCGTCAAACATGCCAATCCTTGTGGCGTAGCGACAGCCGACACTACGCTTGATGCGTACAACAAGGCTTTCAAGACCGACCCCACCTCTGCCTTTGGTGGAATCATCGCCTTTAACCGTAAGGTCGACCTGGCCACAGCCCAAGCCGTCAGCGGACAATTCGTTGAAGTCCTCTTGGCTCCAGCCTACGACAAAGACGCCCTCGCACTGCTCGCAGCAAAGAAGAATGTACGCGTCTTGCGCGTACCAATGGGAACCGGACAAAACGACATCGACGTCAAGCGCGTCGGTGGCGGTTGGCTGATCCAAACTCCAGACTCAGGCACCACTGCAGCCAAAGATTTGCGCGTTGTGACACACAAGCAGCCAACCCCTCAACAAATGGCTGACTTACTATTTGCCTGGAAAGTAGCAAAGTTCGTGAAATCTAATGCCATCGTTTTCTGTGGTGACGGGATGACGTTGGGCGTCGGTGCTGGCCAAATGAGCCGAATCGACTCTGCGCGCATAGCCTCCATTAAGGCAGAAAATGCAGGCTTGACACTCAAGGGCTCGGCGGTCGCCTCCGACGCGTTTTTCCCCTTCCGCGATGGTCTGGATGTCGTGATTGATGCGGGCGCGACCTGCGTGATCCAGCCCGGTGGCAGTATGCGTGATGACGAGGTGATCGCCGCCGCGAACGAGCGCGGCATCGCCATGGTACTCACTGGCATGCGGCACTTCCGCCACTAAGCTGATGACCTCATGAGAATTCTTGGCGTTGACCCGGGCTTACGGCGAACTGGCTTCGGCGTCATCGACGCTAAAGGCGCCACGCTATCCTACGTTGCAAGTGGAACAATCGTCGTACCAACTAATGTGACTCTACCGCTGCGCTTGAAAGTCATTCTCGACAATTTGCGACAAATCGTCGAGGACACCAAGCCCGATGTTGCAGCGTTGGAAATCGTTTTCATGAATACCAACCCGGCCAGCACGCTCCTGCTCGGTCAAGCGCGCGGCGCGGCGCTCTGTGCGCTAGCGGATCGTGATCTAGCCGTCCACGAGTACACCGCATTGCAGATAAAAAAATCTGTTGTTGGTGCCGGACGTGCAGCAAAAGAACAGGTGCAGCTGATGGTGCAACGTCTGCTACGCCTAGACGGTGTGCCCCCAGCCGATGCGGCCGATGCGCTCGCCTGCGCGATCTGTCATGCGCACATCGTCCCACTCACCGAAAAACTTGGTCAAATGAACTACCAAGCACGCACATCACGTGGTCGTACACGCGTGCGGGCAGGACGCTTACTGGGTTAGCCACCCGTTTACTCAAGGACTCAGCATGATAGGTCGCCTCACCGGTACGTTGTTTGAAAAAATGCCTCCGCGCATTGGTCTAGATGTACAAGGCGTAGGCTACGACATCGATGTCTCCATGACGACGTTTTACGCGCTGCCAGAGTTAGGCACACAAGTCACGCTCTTGACGCATCTCACGGTGCGTGAAGATGCACATATTCTGTACGGCTTTTCTACTGCGGAAGAACGTGCGACCTTCCGAGAGCTCATTAAGGTGAGCGGCATCGGCGCACGCACAGCCCTGGCCGTCCTATCAGGCATGTCCGCCACCGAACTTGCGCAGGCCATCACACTACAAGAGCCAGCACGATTAATGCGTGTGCCTGGTATCGGTAAAAAAACCGCTGAGCGCCTATTGTTAGAAATGAAAGGTAAGCTCGGTGCTGATCTAGGCGTGCAACCCACAGCGGTCGCAGGCACGCAAAACGACGTCCTTCATGCCCTGACTGCGCTGGGGTACTCTGAGCGTGAAGCGCTCGGTGCGTTAAAAACACTTCCAGATGGTGTGAGTGTTTCTGACGGTATTCGACTCGCCCTCAAGGGTCTCTCTCGCTAAAGCATTCACGGATCTTCTATGAGCCACATCATTCATCGTTCTCTGCTTAAAACGCCTTTAACGGCTGCACGTGCGCAGGGCATTCACATTTTTGATCAACACGATAAGGCCTATATCGATGCAAGTGGCGGCGCTGCGGTGTCGTGTTTGGGCCATGGACATCCGGACGTGCTGGCGGCGATGCATGCCCAAATCGATCAACATGCTTATGCACACACGGGCTTCTTTACCTCCGAGGTCACTGAAGAGTTGGCCAACCACCTCATCGAGCACGCTCCGAAAGAACTCGGCAACGTCTATTTCGTTTCAGGCGGCTCAGAGGCCGTCGAAGCATCCCTTAAATTAGCGCGTCAGTACTGTGTTGAAATTGGTCAGCCTGAGCGAACGGTCTTTGTCGCTAGGCGACAGAGCTATCACGGCAATACCCTTGGCGCCTTGGCCATCAGCGGTAACGAGCAGCGACGCAAACAATTCGCTCCCCTACTCATGGACGTGCCACGCGTTGGCCCTTGCTATGAATATCGCGATCGTGGGGCGGGTGAGACCCAAGATGCCTACACCGCTCGCCTGCTTAAGGAAATTGAAGACACCTTCATCACCACCGGGCCAGAAAAAATCATCGCGTTCTGTGCAGAAACAGTTGGGGGCGCCACCGCGGGTGTGCTTCCTCCGACCCCTGGATATTTTCGTGGCGTACGCGCACTGTGCGACCGCTATGGCATTTTGCTGATCGCTGACGAAGTCATGTGTGGCATGGGACGCACAGGCACACTCTATGCGTTTGAGCCTGAGCAAATCATTCCCGACATCGTGGTGATCGCCAAAGGCTTGGGCGGCGGCTATCAGCCTATTGGTGCCTTTCTGGCGCATAACCGCATCATTGACGCACTTCGCCAAAAAAGCGGTAGCTTTCAGCACGGGCATACCTACCTTGGTCATCCAGTCGCCTCGGCTGCAGCCCTCGCGGTGCAACGCGTGATCCAACGCGACGGCTTGCTCGCCCAAGTCCGTGCGCGAGGCGCTTATTTGACACGCGTACTACAGCAGCGTTTTAAGGAGCACCCCTTCGTGGGCGATATCCGCGGTCGTGGGCTTTTTATGGCGCTTGAACTGGTCGAAGACCGTGCCTCCAAAACGCCCTTTGATCACAACAAGAAACTACATGCTGTCGTGAAGGCGCAAGCCTTTGATAATGGCTTGTTGGTCTACCCGATGGGCGGGACCATCGACGGCGAACGGGGTGATCACGTACTACTGGCTCCACCGTTCATCACTTCAGAGGGCGATCTCGATCGGATTGTCGAGTTGCTCGCCCTCTCGATCGATCAATCAATCAATTCTTGCGCCCGATAGCTTGACCGCCTGCGCCCAATTGACCACCTCTGCGTCGATCACTTTCTGAAACGCTGCGGGGGTGCTGTTGTTGACTTCACCCCCCATGTCTTGAAGCCGTTGGGTCATGCCGGGCTCAGCAACAATACGTCGGACATCAGCAGAAATTTTTTCACGTAAGGCTGCGGGCATTGAGGCAGGGCCATACAACCCAAACCACGTCGCAGCCGTGAAGCCTGGCATTCCGGCCTCAGCTGTTGTGGGAACACCTTGCAGTGCAGCCACACGCTCCCCATGTGCAAGCGCGATCGCACGCAACTTGCCCGATTTAATGTAGGGCAAGGCTGCAGACAGCGTCACAAACGCAACCTGCACCTGACCGCCCATCAAGTCAGTCAACATAGGCGTGTCGCCCTTATAGGGCACATGTACAAGCTGAGTCCCTGTTTGAGACTTAAACAATTCGCCAGTGAGGTGCTGAGGGGTGCCGTTTCCCGTCGACGCCATCGTTAAGCCATTTTTTTGCGTTTTGGCATAGTCGATGAGCTCTTTCAGTGTCTTGGCTGGAACGGCAGGGTTCGTGACCAGCACTAAGGGAATGGTCGACACCAAGGTGATCGGTCCAAAATCCTTGATGGGATCGTAGTTAAGTTTTCGATATAGGCTGGCGCTAATCGTGTGCGCTGCCGTGGTCATGTAAAGCGTGTAGCCGTCACCCGGAGCGCGCGCCAAGGCCTCGGCTGCGACGGTCGTACCCGCCCCAGGCTTGTTGGTCACCACCACCTGCTGCTTCCATGCCGTCGTTAATTTCTCGGCGAGCATCCGAGCAATCACATCGGTCGCACCGCCCGCAGGATAAGGCACAACAATCGTGACCGGTTTGTCGGGGTACGCAGCAGCTGCTGTCGCACCCGCAAGAAAAAATGCCGTCAGCCAACCGAGCAATGCTTTACTGCAAATTGTACGAAAACCCATATTCATCACCTCAGAGTTTAGTGGTCGAGTTATCTTGCTGTTCGCGCCATGCCAACAGTCGCATCACCCCTTCACGCATTTGCACCAAGGGCTTCCATCCAATCACCTCACCCGCCTTGTCGTGCGGGATGTGAAACGCACCTCCAGAAGTCAAGCGGACCTTGCCAGGCGGATCAGGGCGCACTTCCGGTTTGAGATCACTCTTGCAATAGTCAAGAACAAGCTGGACAAGCTCACCGGTTGTAATCGGTGCAGGACCCGACACATTGACAGCAACGTCAGTCGCGGCACTCTGCAAGGCGGCGACGTTTGCGCGCGCCACATCCGATACGTGTACAAAATGCTTGGTATCTTTGCCATCGCCTGGCAGAACAGGGGCTTGCCCTTTACGCACGAGATCGTAGGTCTCCATGATGTAGAGCGAGTTCGCCGCACGATAATGCTGGCGCTCTCCATAGACAGTCGAGTAGCGCAACACCACATAATCTTGTCCAGTGCTTTGATGGTAGTGGCGACACAACTGCTCACCCATGATTTTTGAAGCACCATAGAGGATCGCCGCCGGTGGTGCCCCGACCGAATGAAAGGGAATCTCTTCAGATAAAGCGCCCTCGATGCCTGGGCCATACCCGTAGACGGCATTCGAGGACGCAAAGATAATTTTTTTGACATGATTGACGCGACACGCTTCGAGCATGTTCTGCGCCCCGCGAATATTGACATCGACAGCCTGCCAAGGCGTTTGAGAAAATCCAAGGGTCATGTAAGCGGCCAAATGGACCACGCCGTCCACGCCTTCGGTGGCCGCAAGCAAATCGGGTAAACGCATCAGATCAGCACGCACGATTTTGATGCGTGGTTCATGTTGCAAATGCGCGATCGCATCCATTGACCCAAACGAGAAATTATCTAATAGCAATACTTCTCGCGCACCCTCTTTCAAGAGCAAGTCGGCGGTGTGTGATCCCACTAAACTTGCAGCACCTGCAATGAGTATGCGGGAATCTTTTATGTTGAGCGCTTTACCTTGTTTTACAGTTGTCATGGTCTCGAACCCTGTTGATATCTTTTAAGTGGCGGGGGCTAAGTAAGCCGGGGCGACGGACTCGAGCGGAGTCGGCACGACCCCCAGACGCGCATCCATTGGCTGCGCCGCGACGTTGTCGATGGTCAGGGACGCCAAGTTGTCACGTGAAAGTAAAGGCTCGCCTGGCAATAGCTCGAAGGCAAGCGCCTGGAGTCGGCCTAAGCTCATCGGCAAATTCACCACCATGCGCGGATGGCCACTCCACAGCGCAGCCAGTTTGACGAGCTCGCCTAAGGTGTAGACACGGGGACCAGCCAAATCGAAGGTTTGGTTGACTGCAAACGGGGCCGTTGCCACGTTGAGGATCGCGTCGGTCACATCGGAGACATACACAGGCTGCATTTTTGCGTAGGCACCTGCCATGGGCAGGATGGGCAAGTATTTCGCCAAGCCTGCGAACATATTCATAAAACGATCTTGAGGCCCAAACACAACCGAGGGTCTAAAAATCGTATAACTCTCGTGCGTCGCGTCTGTGTACGCGCGTTTGATCGCGGCCTCGCCCGCAGCCTTTGACCGCAGATAACCGCTCGGACCCTGCGCATCCGCACCAAGCGCGCTAATGTGGATGAACCGCGCGGTCCCTGAACGACAGCAGGCTTGCGCGATACGTTTGGGCAGTTGTACATGGGCCCGATCAAAGTCTGGGCCAAAAGGATCACCACTACGACTATGCAAAATACCGACTAGGTTCACCACCAAATCACAGCCAGCGACCAACCGCTCCAGTGTCGCGTCGTCATGCACGTCTGACTGCATCACCGTCACGGTGGGATGCACCATGAGTTCTCGTCCGCGTTTGTATTGTCGCGTTGGCACATGCACCACATGGCCTTGGGCCACGAGCCGACCCACCAGATGGCGTCCAATAAAACCAGCACCACCAATCACCAGCACACGCATGTCGTATTACCCCTTTAAATCAGCAATGATCAAGACTGCGTCAAGAAACCCGCATACGCTGCCAAATCAACGTTTCCACCACTCAAAATCACCCCAACCCGTGCGCCTTTTTCAACCGGCAATGCACCGTGCATCAGCGCTGCGGCACCCAGACATCCGGTGGGTTCAACAACAATTTTCATCCGTTCCGCAAAGAATTTCATCGTCGCGATCAGTTGGGGGTCCGTCACCGTCAAGATGTCTTTGACGCGCTGCTTGATCACACCGAAGGTCAACTGACCGAGGTAGAGCGTCAACGCGCCGTCAGCGATCGAACGCGGTGGCTCAATACGCACGACCTCGCCCTGACGCAGCGACTGCTGTCCGTCATTGCCGGCTTCAGGCTCAACACCAAACATCTTGCATTGAGGACTCAGCACGCTTGCCGCCAAGGCGCTGCCCGCCAGCAGGCCCCCGCCGCCCAGACACACCAACAAATAGTCGAGCTCACCCACATCTTCTAGCAATTCCAGAGCGGCCGTGCCCTGACCAGCAATCACGTGCAGATGATCGTACGGGGGGATAATCGCCATGCCTGTTTTTTGCTGAATGTCGCGTGCGACATCCTCACGATCCTGCTTGTAACGGTCATAACTGACGACCGTCGCACCATATTCTTGCGTCGCCGCCTTTTTCGCGGCAGGCGCATCGTGCGGCATGATGATCGTCGTCGCAACACCCAGCAGCTTTCCCGCCAGCGCAATCGCTTGCGCATGATTACCCGAGGAATAGGTCAAGACTCCGGCACGGCGTTGCTCGGGCGACAAGTTAGCGATCGCGTTATAGCCACCACGAAACTTGAACGCACCCATGCGTTGCAGGTTTTCACATTTAAAAAAAACCTTGGCGCCCGTCAGGCGGTCCGCGGTTGCAGAGGTCAATACTGGAGTGCGGTGCGCGACGCCTTTTAAGGTCTGGGCAGCACGGGCAACATCTTCATAGGTGGGCAGCACTAAGGACATAGCTTTCCTCTGATTTCGGGATAATGTGTGGGATAGTGTACGATTGTCTAGCCGTCTTTGTGCGACCCGCGCCCCTAACGGATTTTTTGATCGAACCATGGCCATACAGTCTGACTCCCTAAGTTCGCGTGCCGAGGCTTCGCGCCTGGTCGCACCGCAAGCCGTCACCCCAAACGAAGAGTCCGTCGAGCGGGCGTTGCGTCCTCGCGCCCTCGAAGAATACGTCGGACAGCAGCGGGTCCGCGATCAACTTCAGATCTTTATCGCTGCGGCGCGTAATCGCCAAGAATCGCTCGACCACGTGCTCCTCTTTGGCCCTCCAGGCCTCGGAAAAACAACGCTCGCCCACATCATCGCCCACGAAATGGGTGTGAATTTGCGCCAAACGTCGGGGCCCGTCTTAGAAAGACCCGGCGATCTCGCTGCGCTACTCACGAACCTTGAACGTAACGATGTGCTGTTTATCGACGAGATTCACCGGCTGTCGCCCGTAGTAGAAGAAATCCTTTATCCCGCTCTCGAAGACTTCCAGATTGATATTCTGATTGGTGAGGGGCCGGCGGCACGCAGTGTCAAGCTTGACTTACAACCGTTCACGCTTGTGGGGGCGACGACACGCGCCGGGATGCTGACCAACCCTTTGCGCGACCGTTTTGGCATCGTGTCACGGTTGGAGTTCTACACCCCAGAAGAGTTGACCCGCATCGCCACGCGCAGCGCAGGCCTGTTGCAAGTACCTATCACCCCAGACGGTGCCTCGGAAGTCGCCCGTCGAGCCCGTGGTACGCCCCGTATTGCAAACCGCTTACTGCGCCGTGTACGGGACTACGCACAAGTTAAAGCTAGCGGAACAATCGATGTAAATGTTGCAAACGCCGCCCTCTCTATGCTTGAAGTCGATCCTCAGGGACTCGACCTCATGGACCGCAAGCTGCTTGAAGCGATTATCCATAAGTTCGATGGCGGCCCAGTTGGGGTCGATAGCCTCGCCGCCGCCATAGGCGAAGAACGTGACACGATTGAGGATGTCATTGAGCCCTACCTGATCCAGCACGGCTACCTACAACGCACGCCGCGTGGCCGGATGGCGACACAGACAACCTGGCGCCACCTTGGGCTCACACCACCCAAGCCCTCTTCTGGCGACGGCCCGTTATTTAGTTGACGTACGGCCAAGCAAGATCAGGCGTGTTCAAACGCCTCAATGCAGGCCAGAATAGACTGCCCGTAAGACTCTAGCTTACGCGCACCCACCCCGTTCACATGGGCCAAGGCCTCTAAATCGTTCGGCCGTGCCAGTGCGATTTCTTTAAGCGTGGCATCATGAAAAATGACATAGGCGGGCACACCATGGCTGCGCGCAATCTCAGCACGCCACGCGCGCAACGCCTCAAAAATAGGTTGGGCCAACGCTGGCAAGTCGGGAGTCGCCGCTTTACCCCGCGCCGCCGAAGCACGCACAGGGCGATCAGCCTCTCGTCGCAGCATCAGGGTGCGCTCCCCCTTGAGCACCGCACGACTGGCGTCTGTCAGTGCCAAGGTGCCGTAGCCCTCTTGATCCACCATCAACAGACTGTGCGCAAGCAATTGTCTGAGCACACTACGCCAACCCTGCTCTGACAGATCAGCACCAATTCCGAAGACGGAGAGCTCTTGGTGGTCATGCTCCAGCACACGGGGCGTTTTTTTGCCACGCAACACATCAATCAGGTGGCCGGCCCCATAGCGTTGCCCGCGCTCTTTCCAAAGGCGGTAGATGGCAGACAACATCTTTTGGGCAGCGACCGTCCCATCCCACGACTGCGGGGGTGTCAAGCAGTTATCACAATTACCGCAGGCCGTAATCGTTTGCCCAAAATACCTCAGTAAGCCGACACGTCGGCAGGCGATCGTTTCACACAGCCCCAGCATGGCGTCCAGTTGGCTGCCCAGACGACGTCGAAACGCGTCGTCACCTGTGGACTCGTCGATCATCCGACGCTGCTGGACGACATCCTGCAGCCCATAGGCCAGCCAGGCCGTCGCAGGCAAACCGTCGCGACCGGCGCGACCCGTCTCTTGATAATATCCCTCGACAGACTTAGGCATATCGATATGCGCCACAAACCGCACATCAGGCTTATCAATCCCCATACCAAAGGCAATGGTTGCCACCATGACCAAACCATCTTCGCGCAAAAACCGCGACTGATTTTGCGCACGCACCGCCGTCCCCAGACCGGCGTGGTAAGGCAAGGCTTGAATGCCCTGCGTGCATAAATAGGCAGCGGTCTCGTCCACTTTATTGCGGGACAGGCAATACACGATGCCAGAGTCACCACGGTGTTCCTCGCGCAGCAACTGCAGCAACTGTTTGCGTACATCCTGCTTTTCAACGATGTGGTAGCGAACATTGGGCCGATCAAAACTGGCAACAAAGTGGCTGGCGTCTGTGAGCGCCAAGCGCTCGACGATTTCGCGTCGGGTCACATCGGTCGCCGTTGCCGTCAGTGCAATACGCGGCACGTTGGGCCAGCGCTCGTGCAGCAACGACAAACCCAGGTACTCGGGGCGGAAATCATGGCCCCATTGCGACACGCAATGCGCCTCGTCGATCGCAAACAAGGCAATCTCTCCGCGCTCTAGCAACTGCATGCAGCGATCGGTCAGCAGTCTTTCTGGCGCAACATAGAGCAAATCGTATTCACCTCGCAAGAAGGCTTGCTCTACCTCGCGCGATACCTGCCAGTCTTGGGTCGAATTAAGATACGCCGCACGTACCCCGAGCTCGGTTAAGGCATCAACCTGATCTTGCATCAAAGCAATGAGGGGTGAAATGACGATGCCCGTACCGGGACGCACAAGCGCAGGCACCTGGTAGCACAGAGACTTACCACCCCCGGTTGGCATGAGGACGAGCGCATCGCCGCCTTCAATCACATGCTCGACGATCGCCGCTTGATCGCCGCGAAAGGACTCATAACCAAACACGCTGGCCAGCACACGCCGTGCACTTTTATTTGAGGCAATTCGTCCTGCGGCCACAGAGGGGGCAGCATCGGCCGCAAGAGTTTGCGACTTAGACATATAAAAACATAGGCAACGGCATAACCAGATTGTAGTGGATACACTTGCTCAAACGGTCAGGACATTGCACACTACACAAAAAAGGAATGACACACTATGTCTGAGGCACGTACCAAAATTTTGGTGGTGGATGACGATCCCGTCCTGCGTCAGCTGCTCGCCGATTACCTCAATAAGCACGGCTTTGACACCTTGCTTGCGCCAGACGCGCGCAACCTTGCGGCCTTGATTCAGCGTTTTTCGCCAGAACTCCTAGTGTTAGATCGTATGATGCCAGGCGGCGATGGAGCCGAAGCGTTACGGGCACTTAGGGCCCAGGGTGAAGATGTCCCTGTCATCCTGCTTACCGCACGCGACGAGTCGGTCGACCGGATTATCGGCTTAGAAGCGGGTGCGGACGACTACGTTGGCAAGCCCGTTGATCCAAGGGAATTACTCGCCCGGATTCAAGCCGTACTGCGGCGCAAAGGCGGCTCTTGCGCAAACAAACGTCACGCACCCATTGCCTTTGGCGACTTTATCTTCGATCCGGTGATGCGCCAGCTACGCAAGCACGCGCAACTCGTCAAGCTGACTGGCGGTGAAATCAATCTGCTCGAGGCGCTACTGCAAAGCGCCGGCAAACCACTCTCGCGCGAGCGACTCATGACGCTTGCGCGCGATGATGAAGCGGGCGAGCGCAGTGACCGCGCGATCGACATCGCCATTCTCCGTCTTCGGCGAGCGCTCGAAGATGATCCTAAACAACCCCGCTGGATTCAGACCGTCTGGGGCACCGGCTATCGTTTTTCCCCTTGAAGAACACGCCCTCGCTTGTGCCGCAATCGCTGCGCGCCCGCTTAATTGCCCTGTTGCTCATTAGCGTGCTGGCCGGACAGTTTGCGACGCTTTATCTGGCCTCGCTGTATCAACGGGATCACGCGCAAACCGTTGCGCTCGACCTGATCGCCACGACCATCCGTGCACTGCATTTTTCGATGGAACACGCAGCTCCCGCGGACCGCGCCGAATTTGTCAGGCAGGCCTCAGAGGGGCAGTGGCGGCTATGGTCGCGCCCTCTGCCCAATGATGTCCGACTCTTGCGTAAGTCCACCCCCGCCAACGCAGAGACTGTGCGCATCCAGCCGGCCCAGGAAAAACAAGCCAATACTCAGTCTGGTGCCCGCCGACTCATCAATCGACCCCCGGCTGACGCAGATCCAACTGCCAACGAAGGCGTGCAAGGCGTGCGCGCAAGCAGTACCAGTGACCGGAGCATTAGCGGCCTACTGGAGAGCCTGAACGAGCGTCTGAGTGGCGATAGTCGGATCGCCGTGTCCTACGGGCAGCCACCCGAACTCTATATCTCGCTGCCTCAGCTTAGCGAACCCGTGCCAACACGGCTGCGTGATTGGCTTGTGATCCCACTGGAGCAGCTCAAGCCGCCCTTGGCAAGCTCACTGATTATGTATTGGCTCATTGGGTTAGTCGTCATTATGTTCGTTGGGGTATTGTTTTCATGGCATGTCACGCGGCCCATCACTCGCCTCATGCAAGCAACCGACCAACTAGCCGCCGGAACCCCTGCGCCCGTTGATCCCACCGGCCCGACAGAATTACGGGTGCTGGGCGAGCGGTTTAACGTCATGCTGGCGGCGCTGCGTCTGTCGGAGTCGACCAAGCGCACGCTGCTGGCCGGCCTGCCGCACGACCTCAAAGCACCGCTTTCACGTATGTGGCTGCGCGTAGAAATGTCGGACGAGCCAGCCTTAAAAGAGGGCCTACGCAACGACTTGCAGGATATGCAGCACATCGTGGACCAGTTTATTCATTACCTGCGGGGCACTGATGTAGAGTCCTACCGTTTCACAAGCTTTTCGTTGGATCAATGGCTGCGTGAGCGGGTCGCAACTTGGCAGCAAACTGGCAAGGCCATACTTCTGGATGACCAACCCGCGCGGGGCTCAATCCGAGGCGATCAGGTGGCGCTCTCCCGCTTACTGGACAACCTCATTGGTAACGCCCTCCATCACGGTGCCCCCCCTGTGCATGTGCGCCTTGTGGCAGAGGCAAAGACCGCAGTGCTCACCGTGACAGATCACGGCCCGGGCATTCCTCAAGCCTTGCGCGCAGAGGCACTTAAGCCCTTTGTACGGCTCGATGAAGCACGCAGCCGCTCAGGCAACGTCGGCCTTGGGTTGTCGCTGGTCGAGTCGATTGTGCGCGCACACGCGGGCACGCTGACCCTCGGCCAGGGTCCAGAAGGCGGACTACAAGTCGAGGTCCGGCTACCCCTTCTGACGACAGCCTAAGCCGCTGAAGCGGGCCGTTCCCGGTAGGATGGCCTCTGTCGTGGCAAAATGTACCTTTGATGCTTTCTATTGCACCCTCTGAAACGGTATGACCCAAGAATCCTCCGCCCCCGTCACCACGAATTTTCTACGCAATATTATCGATGCTGATCTCGCTGCGCAAAAGTTTGAGGGGAAGCGCTGGGCGGGCGCGCCAGGACCTGCCTCCGTTCAGGCAAGCGGTTCACCCGATCTTGCTCGCATACGCACCCGGTTTCCGCCCGAGCCCAATGGCTATTTGCACATCGGTCACGCGAAAAGCATTTGCTTGAATTTTGGCTTGGCACGTGATTACGGCGGCGTGTGTCACCTACGCTTTGACGACACCAATCCAGAAAAAGAAGAACAAGAATACGTCGACGCCATCATCGACGCCGTGAAATGGCTTGGCTTTGACTGGAAATCCAACACCACCGAACACCTGTACTTTGCAAGCAGTTACTTTGCCACGATGTACGCCTGTGCCGAGGCGCTGATTTTGGCTGGTCACGCCTACGTTGACGAGCAAAGTCCAGAAGAAATGCGATTGATGCGGGGCACACTTACCGAGGCAGGCAAGAACTCTCCCTTCAGAGACCGCTCTGCGCAGGAGTCCTTGCAAATGCTGCGCGATATGCGTGCCGGCAAACATGCGGATGGCAGCATGGCCTTGCGCGCGCGCATCGATATGACGTCACCCAATATAAACTTACGTGACCCGGTGCTCTACCGTATTCGCCACGCAACGCACCATCGCACGGGTAACGACTGGTGCATCTACCCGATGTATGCCTTCGCGCATCCGATCGAAGATGCGCTCGAGGGCATCACGCACAGTATTTGCACACTCGAATTTGAAGACCAACGTCCGTTTTATGATTGGACGCTAACCCGGCTTCAAGAGCTTGGGCTGTTCGCCGCCCCCCTACCGCATCAGTACGAGTTCGCGCGCCTCAACATGAGCTATATCGTGACCAGCAAGCGCAAGCTGCTCCAGTTGGTCAAAGACGGTCATGTCAACGGCTGGGACGATCCCCGCATGCCTACCATTGCAGGCTTGCGCCGCCGCGGCTACACCGCCTCTGCGCTGCGTTTATTCTGCGAACGCACCGGTGTTTCAAAATCTAACTCGCGTATTGATTACAGCTTGCTTGATCAAGCGCTACGTGAAGACCAGGACCCCGTCGCCTTGCGCTCGGTAGCCATCCTTGAACCGCTCAAGCTCGTGATTACAAACTTTCCGGCAGACCATGTTGAGCCCTGCCAAGCGCCGCGCAACCCGCACGCGCCCGAAGCGGGGATGCGTGCATTCGGACTGACGCGCGAGGTCTGGATTGAGCGAGAGGACTTTGCGGAAGTTCCACCAAAGAAATACTTTCGACTATTTCCCGGCAATAGCGTGCGCCTGAAATACGGTTACGTCGTTACCTGCACAGGTTGCGTCAAAGACGCGGCTGGCAACATTATCGAGGTGCACGCTGAATACAACCCAGACACCAAGAGTGGCACAGCGGGTTCGGACGCCGTTAAAGTCAAGGGTAACGTTACCTGGATCAGTACCGCGCAAGCGGTCTCGGCCGAAATCAGACTGTACGACCGACTTTTTTCAGAGCCTTTTCCAGACGCGGGGGATAACGATTTCCTGAACTGTCTGAATCCGCAATCCGTGCACGTGTTGAAGGCGTTTCTAGAGCCCGGCACCGCACTCATTCCGGGCGTTGTCACACAGTTTGAGCGCCTCGGCTACTTCGTGGTTGACCCGATCGACTCACGTCCCGATGCACCTATTTTTAATCGCGTCACCACGCTGAAAGACACGTGGGCCGCGGCTAGCTAAGCTGCTGTGGATGAGCAGCTCAGCTTATCGCAGCGCCTTATAACGAATACGCTTAGGCGCTGCACCTGCCTCACCCAAACGTCGCTTCTTGTCGGCTTCGTACTCTTGATAGTTACCGTCGAAGAACACCACTTGCGAATCACCCTCGAAGGAGAGGATATGCGTCGCGATACGGTCTAAGAACCACCGATCATGGCTGATCACCATAATCGAGCCTGCGAATTCAAGCAGTGCATCTTCTAACGCGCGCAAGGTTTCGACATCAAGATCGTTCGACGGTTCGTCAAGCAGTAAAACGTTGCCGCCGGTAATCAGCGTCTTGGCGAGATGCAGACGGCCACGCTCACCACCGGATAACTGCCCCACTTGTTTGCCCTGATCCGCACCCTTAAAGTTAAAACGTCCTAGGTAAGCACGTGCCGGCATTTCAAAACGTCCGACCGTCAAGATGTCTGCGCCGTCTGCGATGGAATCGAACACCGTTTTAGCATCAGGCAAGGCATCACGGGACTGATCGACGAACGCTATCTTGACCGTCTGGCCAATCTTGACTTCACCGCTATCAGGCGTGTCCTGCCCGGCGATCATCCGAAATAGTGTTGACTTACCTGCACCGTTCGGACCAATAATACCCACGATTGCACCGGGTGGTACACGAAAGCTCACGTTATCCATCAACAGCTTGTCACCAAAGGCTTTGGTCACATTCACAAACTCGATCGCATCGTTACCAAGACGCTCCGCCACAGGAATAAAAATCTCCTGGGTCTCGTTACGCTTTTGATATTCGTGCGAGGACAGCTCTTCAAAACGCGTCATCCGTGCCTTGGCCTTGGCTTGCCGGCCTTTTGCGTTTTGCCGCACCCATTCAAGTTCTTTCTTGATGGTCTTTTGTCGGGCTGATTCGGTCGACTCTTCCTGCTTGAGGCGATCATTTTTTTGTTCAAGCCACGAACTGTAATTGCCCTTCCAGGGGATTCCGTGCCCGCGGTCTAGTTCCAGAATCCACTCTGCTGCGTTATCCAGGAAGTAGCGGTCGTGCGTCACGCCAACTACGGTGCCCGGGAACTTGGCCAGAAATTGCTCAAGCCACTCAACACTTTCGGCATCCAGGTGGTTGGTCGGTTCGTCGAGCAACAACATATCTGGCTTGGAAAGCAATAGACGACATAGCGCGACACGGCGTTTTTCACCGCCCGAGAGCTTGCCAACGTTCGCCTCCCAGGGCGGCAGACGCAACGCATCGGCTGCGATTTCCATCTGCGTTTCCATGTCGTCCGAACCACTCGAGGCTGCAGCCGCAATCACGGCTTCAAGCTCAGCCTGCTCCGCCGCAAGCTTGTCAAAATCCGCATCCGGTTCGGCATAGGCGGCATAGACTTCATCGAGTCGTTTTTTTGCCGCCATGACGGCGCCTAACCCTTCTTCTACAGCCTGGCGTACCGTATGTTCAGCGTTGAGTTTCGGCTCTTGCTCAAGGTATCCAATGTTCAGGCCCGACATCGGTACGGCTTCGCCCTCGATCTCTTTGTCAACACCCGCCATGATTTTCAGCAGCGTTGACTTACCCGAACCATTGAGTCCCAGAACACCGATTTTGGCGCCAGGGAAAAACGACAAGGAAATATCCCGCAAAATTTGACGCTTCGGCGGGACCACTTTGCCCACGCGGTGCATGGTGTATACGTATTGAGCCATAAATCCATCGATGAATAAAACAGAGATGCCGTATTGTAGGGCTTTGGCAGCGACTTCGGACTGCTCCAGGCTGGTCAAAAGGCTATGATGCTGGCTGTAAACCTAAAATTTTTAATCAAACGATGACGACCCCCGACCACGCGCTGCGCTTTACCGAACAAGAACTGTCCATGCTTGGCAAAACTGCAGATGGCCTAAGCGCCTATATGGGTAAATCGGTGCTCGCTGAAATCGGCATGGACGAAGACGCAGAGTGGGTAATTTTTGCGATCCCACTAGGTGTAGACGATACCCCCGACGAGAAAGCCACGCATGTGCAGATGGGTGGTCCCGGCGCGCGCTTCGTGGGCAACCGTGGCGGACTTGACTTGGAGTCTGAAGTCTACGACTGCCAGTACCTGTGGGCAGTTCAAATCACAGATGATCCAGAAGCACGTTTTGTCAGACTGGATCAACATGGCGACGAGTTCGACTACGCGATGGATCTCGCCGAATTATTGCCTTTCGATTTGACGGATGAAGCCCTGCCCGACCCTGACCTCGAGTTACTTGAGGATCTCGGGGACGATGATGATGACGCTGATCCGGATGTGCAGTCGGACGAGCCACACCGACCGCCCTCCATTCATTAAACCTGCATCGGCCAGCCTTGGACGACTCCATGGCAGGCAATCTCAACGCCCTTGAAGATCTGCGTGCTCGGAGACTCTGATTTGCAGAGGTCACGGGCAAACGGGCAACGTGGGTGGAAGGTACATCCTGAAGGCGGATTCAACGGATTCGGGACTTCACCCGCGACGGGGGTACGCGAACCCCCTTGTCCGGTCATGTCAGGAATCGCTGACAACAACATGCGCGTATACGGATGTTTAGGATCGGCAAACAAGGTATCCCGATCTGCGATCTCGACAATGCGCCCGAGATACATCACCCCCACACGATCCGCCACGTGGTGCACGACGGCGAGATTATGCGAGATAAATAAATACGTGAGCCCAAGGTTGCGCTGTAAGTCCTTCATGATGTTCAACACTTGCGCCTGAACAGACACGTCCAGTGCTGAGGTCGGCTCATCACACACCAAGAACTCTGGGTTCACAGCAAGCGCACGTGCAATGGAAATACGCTGACGTTGACCCCCTGAGAACTGATGCGGGTATCTGGTTTTATCTGACGGATGCAAGCCAACTTGTGTTAACAACGCATCGACACGCGCTTCGCGCTCCTCGGGAGTGAGCGTCGTATGCGCGAGAATTGGTTCCGCAATGATTCGTCCGACACGCCAGCGCGGGTTCAGGCTCGCGTACGGATCCTGGAAAATCATCTGCAAGCGCTTACGTAACGCCAAGCCACCACGCCCTTGCATGTTTGAAAGGGGCTGCCCATCAAACAAAATACTTCCTTGTGTTAATGGATACAAACCCACCAACAAACGCGCAATAGTCGACTTGCCGCAGCCAGACTCACCGACTAAAGCCAGCGTCTCACCTTTGCGAATCGTGAAAGACACACCATCGACCGCGCGCAGCAGGGTGCGAGGCTTACGCGACAACACCCGCTCTAACCAAGGGGCCGACACATCAAACCAACGCGCGGCGTCTTTAACCTCTACCAACGCTCGCTGAGTTGTCATACGACCTCCTGCGCGGGATGGAGCCAGCACGCCGCCTGGGACGTCCCCAACTGCTGTAATTCCGGACGCTCTACGCGACAGCGATCCATGACGTTAGGACAACGCGGGTTAAACGCGCAGCCAGTCGGAATCGCCGTCAATCTCGGCATGCTGCCGTCGATTTGTACCAGCCGTTCCACATGCTGATGAATCGATGGAATGGAGCCCATCAAGCCCACTGAGTAAGGATGGCGTGGAGAATGAATCACATCGCGCACTTTACCGATTTCAGCGACGCGACCCGCATACATGACAACGACGCGATCTGCGGTCTCAGCAATGACGCCCATGTCATGGGTGATCAACATCACGGCCGCGCCTTGCTCGCGACACATTTTTTTAAGGAGTTCAATGATTTGTGCCTGTATCGATACATCCAGCGCAGTCGTGGGTTCGTCTGCAACAACCAGTTTGGGTTGCGCTGCCAAGGCTAGCGCAATCACCACGCGCTGTCGCATACCGCCCGAAAACTGATGGGGATAGTGATCAATACGTTCACGCGCTGCGGGAATCCCGGTTGCTTCCAGTAACTCAATGGCACGGTTACGCGCTTGCGTCCACGTAAGCGGTAGATGCGTCACGATCGTTTCAGCAATCTGATGCCCAACGGTGTATAGCGGATTTAATGACGTTAGAGGGTCCTGAAAAATCGCACCGATTTCACGCCCACGAATACGGCGCATTTCCTCATCGGGTAACTGATCGATGCGTCGCCCCTCCAGCAAGATCTGTCCACCAGAAATACGCCCAGGGGGCTCCAGCAGACCGATGATCGCGGCGCCTGTGAGCGACTTGCCAGCGCCCGACTCACCCACCACTCCGACCACCTCACCCGCCGCGATCGAGAATGACACTTCGTTTAAGGCTTTGAGCGTGCCCCGACGCGTGGGGAACTCAACGCTCAACTCTTTAATTTCTAGAATATTTGACATGGGTGGCCTCAACTCAAGCGGGGATTCAAGGCGTCACGCAGCCAATCCCCTAATAGGTTGACAGACAACACTAACAGCACCAACGCGGCACCCGGGAAAATCGTGATCCACCACTCGCCAGAAAACAGGAAATCATTTCCAATCCGGATGAGCGTGCCCAAGGACGGCGATGTGGGTGGCACGCCTACGCCAAGAAACGACAAGGTCGCCTCAGTGATGATCGCAGTCGCCAAGTGCACGGTCGCCAACACCAGCACTGGCCCTAAAACGTTGGGCAACACGTGACGAAACATAATCACGGGCGACGAGATACCAATCACGCGAGCCGCCTGCACATACTCCCGGTTTTTCTCGACCAAGGTCGAGCCCCGTACCGTACGCGCATACTGCGGCCAACCTGCCAGGGCAATCGCCCCCACAAGTACTGGGAAGGCAATCACTTCATGCATATCACCCGGGACAACGGCCCGCGCAACGCCATCAATGAGCAACGCGATCAAAATCGCTGGAAACGAAAGCTGCACATCGGCAACACGCATGATCAACGCATCGATGCGCCCGCCGGCATAGCCTGAAATCAGCCCAAGAACAATGCCAAGCGACATCGCACCCGCCACCGCAGCTAAGCCAATCAACAAGGACACCTTGGTGCCATACATGAGCGCCGAAAGCATGTCGCGCCCTTGGCTATCCGTCCCCAACAGATACTTTGTCGTGCCGTCAGTGAGCCATACCGGTGGCTTGAGCGCATCAAGCAAGTCAATCGTCGCCAGATCAAACGGGTTATGCGGGGCGATCCAAGGCGCACCGAAGGCAGCCACTAATAGCGCGATCAACAGAAATGTCGCCGCCATTGCAACAGGTGTGTGGCGCCAGGACCACGCTAGGTCACCATCCCAAAAACGGGCAAGTGCCGCGCGCATTAGTGGCCCCCGCCGGATTTGCCCAACCCAACACGCAAGCGGGGATCAACCACGAAGTACAGCAGGTCAACCGTCAAATTAATCACAACAAAAATAAGAGAAATCAAACAAAGATAGGCCGCCATCACCGGGATATCCGCGAACTGAACTGCCTGAATAAAAAGCAACCCCATCCCAGGCCACTGAAAGACGGTTTCAGTCACGATGGCAAACGCAATAATGCCGCCCAATTGCAAACCCATAATCGTGATCACGGGTACGAGCGTGTTTTTTAAGGCGTGGCCGAAATGAATCGCGCGTTTAGTCAAGCCGCGTGCACGTGCGAATTTAATGTAATCCGCGCGTAGTACCTCAAGCATCTCAGAACGCACCAGCCGCATCACCAGCGCCACCTGAAACAGCGACAGTGTGACCGCCGGCAGAATCAAATGATGCCAGCCACTTGCGGTCAACAAGCCCGTCGACCACCAGCCCAAGCGAATCGTGTCGCCGCGTCCATAACTCGGCAACCAGCCAAGTTGTACAGAAAAAATGAGGATCAACAAAATACCAATCAGGAACGTCGGCAAGGAGACGCCAAACAAGGAGAAGGCCAACAAGGCTTGGGAGAGCTTTCCATGGCGCTTAAGCGCTGTGTAAACCCCTAGCGGTACCCCCACGACCAAGGCAATCAGCGCAGCCGCAATTGAGAGTTCCAAGGTGGCAGGAAGTCGTTCGCGCAATAACAGTGACACCTTTTGGCCTTGACGCAGAGACAAGCCAAAATCACCCTGTATCGCATTCGTCAGGAAGTGATAGAACTGCACGACGACGGGGTCATTAAGTCCAAGCGACTGACGCAACTGTTCGCGCTCAGCCGGCGTACCCTCTTGGCCCAGCATGATCATCACTGGGTCTCCGACGTACTGAAACAAAATGAAAGCCAGCAGTGCGACCGCCAGCATGACGCCTACGGCTTGGATTAACCGGCGCAGAATAAAAGCAAACATGGATTCTCAGTACAAAGGCAAAGTCATCCGACGCCCAGGCCACACGCACGTGACCCTGGGCGACGTTTCGGATTACTTAATCGTGATGCGCTCAACAACCGGGCGGTTGTTGGGCTGGTGCTTAATGTCGATATTCTTCTTCATTGCCCAAGGAATCACTTGGTCGTGCAAAGGTATCGTGCCAAATTCTTTTGCATGAATCGCGAATGCTTCGCGAATCATTGCAGTGCGCTTGGCATCATCCACTTCTGTCTTGACCGCATCGATTAGTGCGTCAACTTTGGGGTTGGAATAACCGCCGTAGTTAAACGCACCCGCAGCGCCCGTCCCTTTGCTACGAATCAAGGACTCAAGGGTGTAGTAAGCATCGAACGTCGGGACACCCCAGCCAAACAAATAAACACTGAAGTCGCCATTCGCAATCTTTGGGAAGAAGGTCGCACGAGGCATAGCATTGAGCTTAACTTTCATCCCTGCACGTGCCCACATTGCCACGACTGCCTGGCAAATGGCCTCATCGTTGATGTAGCGATTGTTCGGACAGTCCAAGGTGAACTCGAGATTGTTTTCGTAACCCGCTTCCTTGAGCAGCGCCTTGGCTTTTTCAACGTCATAAGGAACCCGCTTACCCATCGCGTCTGAATAGCCATGAATCTGCGGGGAAATCATCGCGCCTGTGGGCAAGGACATTCCTCGCATAACCGACTTCTTGATCGCCTCAATATCGATCGAGCGATACAGGGCCTCGCGTACACGTACATCTTGCATCGGATTTTTGCCCTTGATGTTGCTGTACTTGAGTTCTGGGCTCTTTACATCCATTGCAAAGTAGATCGTACGGTTCTCGTTACCGTCGAGTACTTTGACTTGTTTGCGCAAGCGATCCAAATCTTGTGCAGGGGGATCCAGCACAAAGTCAACTTCACCGGACAACAGTGCTGCCGTGCGTGTCGCGTTCTGTTTAATTGGTGTGTAGATAATTTCCGTCACGTTGCCCTTCTTGGTTGGTTTACCCCACCAATTCGGGTTCTCTGCATAGGTCGTTTTGATATCGACTTCACGGGTTTTGAGAATATATGGTCCAGTGCCCATCGCATGACGTGCAGCGTAACTTTCCTCTTTCTTATTGAAGTCTTGAGGTAGCGTAGCGTTGTGTTTTTCAGCCCAAGCTTTGCTCATGATACCGAGCGATGGCAATTGACGCAGCAACACTGGGTTTGGTCCAGCAGTCGCGATTTCGACTGTGAGAGGATCAATCGCCTTGACATCGCTGATGCCAGCAACATAGGACTTGAACTGAGAGGAAGGCGCCATGGCGCGCTTAATCGAAAACACAACGTCATCAGCCGTAAACGCTGAGCCGTCATGAAACTTTACGTTCGGACGCAGCTTGAAGCGCCAAAGGGAAGGATTGACCTGCTCCCAAGAAACGGCCAGGGAAGGCACCACATCAAACTTTTCGCTGTAGGCCAGCAAGGGGTCATATACCCATAAGTTGGCGGCAATGTTCAAACCTTCGTTTTGGGAGTGTGGATCAAGGGTCAGAATATCGCCCTGGCTCGTCCATTTAAAGGTTTTTGCAGTGCCTACGGCTGGAAACAAAAAGGCTGCTGTCAGCGCGACAGCGATCAGTGATCGACGCATGGCTCGGTCCTTAAGAAAAGTTCAGTAACGGGCTCAGTTTGCCCCATCCGTTCGGGGGCGTCAACAATGAGCATATAACTAGGGGTTTGCGCTTAGTTCAGCTAAGCCCTTAAACCGTCGCCACGGCCGTCGACGGGGAGCCCACTGCGCCAGGTAAACGAAGTGGGGGGGCCGTCAATAAGAAGCGATTGCGACCATGCTCACGCAGCCATTTTGCGAGAGGCGTGAGATAAAACATCTCACCCAAATGCACACCGAGCTTAAACAAGCAGTGCTCATGCAACGGCAAGGTTGCGCAGCAACCCACGTGATCGACTGCTGGGTAATGTTCGACGGCATAGTTATCGGCCATTAGCACCGCCAACTGACTGTCGGTGATCCAGTTCAATAATTTCTTGTCCCGACCGTTTAGGGCTGCGCAGCTTGTTTCCAAGGTATGCAGATCAGGCTTACCCTTCATATCCATGAGCATTTGCGCAAACCCGGTATGCAAGCACACCATGTCGCCAGACTCGATCACCACCTTGTCTTGTTCCATCACCCGCATTAGGGTGTCGTAGCCAATGATCTCCCGCTTATTTCCAAAGTGCGCGTGAAAGTCGAGCATCACACCACGCCCCTGTACGCAAGACTCTGCCATATTTTGTATACCCAGCGCCGTCGCATTCGAGGTCGACCGCTGATCGCCAGGTTGGGGTACGCCCGCGTCTTTCGCTTCAGTCGGGCCTTGAATATCGTCGCCTGCACGGTAACCGTTGTAATAGACCGACTCGGGGATACCGTCACCATTTGCATCAAAGCGAGACCCTACGTGCGCCAAGCTATCCCATTGCGTGGAATATTGAAGGTGCATCACGACCAAATCATCACTGATGACGTCAGTGTGTAACTCGTTATCGCGAAACAAACCGTAATTCATATTCGGACGATCACCACGAAGCGTTGGACGAATAACCGGCGGAAACCGGCGTGGATTCAACAAGTTGCCACCTGGCAAATCTAGCGGAAGGCTGAGGCAGAAAGGTTGAAACTCTTTGACTTCCACGATGCCCTGCTTGAGCTTAGCTGGCGTCAAGAGATTGATGCGACCCCGCTGGTCGTCCGGCCCAAAATCACCCCAGGTCGATCCTTCAGGACGATTTACCCAACGTTTTGACCCGCTCATGCTTGATATCTCCGGTTTATGTTTATTTTTACTTAGGTTTGTATGCGTTCGTTGACGCTCCTAGGATAGTCAACCGATCTGCTCACCGAGTCAAGTCAGTCTCCGTTCAGTCAAAAGCAAAAGGGCCGCTGA
>CAMBFI010000010.1 GCA_945865935.1 Bordetella parapertussis
GTAGCGATTGCTCGTCTCAAGCGCTGGGCAGCCAGATAGTCAACTGCTCGGACAAGCGAGCCGGCCAAGAGCTTATCTCGTAAGGCAAACCCCATCTGATCAGCATGATGTTTGAGTTCATCCTCATGGATCGCGGCACTTTCTGCAGGCCCGATCATTCGGGATGCTGCAAAGCATTCTGCCGCCGGAATAGGAAGTTTGACGCGCGTCAGGCGTGCACCGAGCTTTTCAAGAACCTCTAGACCTTTAAGGAGCCCGTTTTGTAACGGTCGGTCTGCTTGCGGAAAGCCGGGGCCTGGATCGTCAACCACGGCAATCCGTAAACCTGAAATCGGCAACCCCACACTACGCGACATCGAGCGCTGAGGCAAAGCGTTTGCCGCGGGTGGTCCCAGCAAGGTATCAAGAATCATCGCGCAGTCTTGAACCGTCCAGGCAAAGGGGCCGGGCGTGTCAAGAGACCAGCAGTTGGGAAGAATTCCTTGGGTCGAGAGACGCCCGGGCGTGGTGATCATGCCCACTGCACCGCAGGCGGCTGCAGGCAGTCGCACCGAGCCTGTTGTGTCGGAACCCAGCGCAAAAAGAGTTGTGCCTGCGGCCACTGCTGCGCCTGCGCCAGTCGACGAGCCACCCGTAAATCTTTCTACATCCCAAGGGTTGCGTGCCGGCGGAAAAGGTAGATCGAAGTATTCGCCTCCGTTCCCCGTCCCGAACTCCCACGTCGCTAATTTACCAATCAACACCGCGCCTGCGGCTTTAAGGTCAGCGACAAGCGGTGCATCAACCTCCGGTGTGTGCCCTAAGCGCAACCGAGAGCCGGCCGTCGCAGGCAATCCGGCTACGTCGTAATTATCTTTTACTGCGAACGGAATCCCATGAAGTGGACCCTTCCATATTCCATTTCGCAGTTCACTTTCGGCTTGTTTTGCCGCTTGGCGCGCGGGTTCGACTGCAACACAAATATAAGAATGAATCTTACCGTCTACCTCAGCGATGCGATCAAGATAGGCTTCAAGCAACTCGACAGGCGACAAGCTGGCGGCTTGAATGCGAGCGGACGCTTCAGCGAGCGTAATTTTCCATAAGTCCTTGGAAGAAGGAGGCGTTTTCTTTTTCATGCGATCCAATGCACGCCGGCTTGGCTTAATAGGTTCTCAAAGTTTGGCGGCTTCGTTGCGCCTGACGCCACACGATCTTGTATTAAGCGATCTTGTGTAAATAGTGCGTCGAGCTTTGGCTCGATGTTGTGGACATTCGTGCTGGGTATCGTCGCGACACCATCCTCATCGACCACAATAAAATCACCCGCTTGGATAGTCGTGGTTGAAAGCGTTACTGAGACGCCCACCGTACCTGGACCATGTTTACTTGGTGCACGCGCAGAGGTGCCCAGGGCAAACACGGGCAAATTCAGTTTTCTGAGGCCATCCATGTCTCGAACAAAACCATTCACTAAGACACCGGAGGCCCCTGCGTTTTTGTAGAGACCAATGATGTGATCACCTAATAAGGCGCACTTCCCATTGCCGGTGGAGGTCACGATCACAAGATCACCTGGTTTGATGACGCTTAGCGCCGCATAAGGCGCTAAGTTGTCATCCACAGTGGTCATGATGGGCAGCGCGAGTCCGGCCATGCGCTCGGGTCCTGCCATTCGACGTAAGCTTAGATCGAGCGTGGCAGCCCCAGCGGTGACGTCGCTGAGCTGACTGCTCGATGCCTGCATCAACGCAGGAATTCCCGCTAGATCGACACGCGCCCAGTCACGCCGGATGGTGAGTGCAGCATTAGCCATCTAAGCGGTTAGAAAGCGTATCAAGCCAGGAAATCACTTCGGCTTTAGGCAAGACGTCGCCGTACTTTGCATTAATGTCAAACAGTGCGGCATCGTGAGGAGCATCATGACGATCTCCGCAACATTCTTTGGGAACTATCACGCGATAGCCGTACTGTATGGCATCGACGGCTGTTGCCCGGACACAGCCGCTTGTTGAGCAGCCTATCAGGACGGTCGTATCAATGCCTAAGGTCTTGAGTGTCGAACCAAGCGATGTTCCGAAAAAACTGCTTGGATACTGTTTCGTGACAATAAAGTCTGAGGGCTGTGGCGTGATGCGATCGTCGATTGCACCAAGAGGTGCGCCTTGAATAAACAACTTGAGCGAAGGCACTTTCTTAAAAAATAGTCCACCATCCAAGCCAGAGGGGTGATACACCACCTGCGTATAGATGATGGGTGCGCCCGCGCGGCGCGCGGCGGCCAACAAGGGAATCGACTGACCGACCGCATCGACGACACCTTGACCAAAAAAAGGTGCGCCCTCAGTGGTGTACGCCTTCACAAAGTCGATCACAATGACGGCAGGTTTTTCACCAAATCCTAATCGTGTATCAAACACCCCCCGGTAATTATCCGCGCGGCTTGCATCCGTCATTATCGTTCCTCATAAAAAGTTTACAAAACTTGTTCAATATAGTGTTCACAATAAAACCAATGAAAGCCAAGGCACATAGGTTAAAACCCCAAGAGCAATCAATCTTGTAGCAAAGAAAGGAATGACCCCTTTCACGACAGATTCAACTGGAATTTTTGCAATGGAACTCATGATCTGCGGCATGCAACGGTGTCACGGCGAGGCCCTGTCAAGAGAGGGCTGTGCAAAATAAGGCCTATAGCACTGATCTGCGTATAATTTTCATCATTATCTCCAGTTAAATAACGACAAGCTGGGTTCAAAAGCTAAAAGGTCAACAGTACTCAACATGAAAATAAAGCCTTCCAAAGCAAGCACTGCCAGAAAGCCACGCCAGCCAATTTATAAACGCTTAGCGGTACAACTCACAACCGATATTGAAAAAGATCTTTACAAAGTCGGCGACATCATGCCGACCGAAGACGCGCTATCAAAAATGTATAAGGTAAGTCGTCATACGGTTCGCCAAGCACTTCGCGAGATCAAAGAGGACGGATTGATCACGTCGCGCGCACGTATCGGAACAGTGGTTAAGCGAAAGCCTACAGACTTAATGTTTTTCAATGGTATCAACACGATTGTAGATTTGCTCCAATTCGTTGATGCTACGGAAATGCACATCATAGAAACTAAAAAAATCAGAACGAATGAACTACTTGCTAAAGACTTGAATTGTCCGGTTGGGCAGCAATGGGTGACGGCAACCATCATCAGAAAAATGCCGGAGCACGTCAAGCCACTTAGTTACTTAGAGCTGTACCTTATTCCTGAATATGCTGATGTACTAAAAGGTGCGAAGGTGTTTTTTAAACCCATCTACTTGATGGTTGAAGCTCGGCATAGGGTGAAAATTGTTGAAATTGCCCAAGATATAACCGCCACTAATTTAAGTAAATCGCAAGCTACAGTCCTTAAAGCAACCGAGGGGCAGGCGGCATTAAAGATTCGACGCACCTACTACGACAAAGCCGGAGCGGTCGTTCAAATCAGTAATAGCTTGTATCCCAGTGGCCGTTTTATACAAAGTTCAAGATTTCGCGCCCAGTTAAACGAGGGCTAAATACTGTTATATTAATTGTACGGACAAATATTTCATCTCACAAGTGTTTTGAGTCAAACATGAACAGTCAACACCTATCGTCTCTGCAAAGGTTGGAACAGTGCTTCGAAGCAATTGAGGCATGGAATCCTTTAGTCAACGCGATGATGATTGTCGATACAGACGGTGCGCGCCGTGCCGCGCAAGCGGCTGATGACGCTGCCGCGCAAGGACGGTCGCTTGGCTTACTTCACGGCATCCCGATTGCCGTTAAAGATAACTTGGATACGGCGGGTTTACGTACGACGTATGGATCTGGTTTTTTTAAAAATCACGTTCCTACAAAGGATGCGACAGTGGTCAGGCGATTGCGCCAAGCGGGGGCAGTCATTGTCGGCAAGGCGAGTTTGCATGAATTTGCCTTTGGTGTGCGTTCAAACAATCCAGTGTCCGGTCAGTGTCGGAACCCCTGGGACATTACACGCATACCCGGCGGCTCAAGTGGTGGATCCGGGGTTGTGGTCGCAACGGGCATGTCGCAAATGGCGCTTGGAACCGATACTGGAGGGTCAGTTCGAATTCCGGCGGCGCTCAATGGCGTGACTGGGCTGCGCACTACGCTTGGGCGGGTGCCCAACACAGGGTGCATGCCGGTCAGCGAGACCCACGACACGGTAGGACCGATGGCGCGCACGGCGCATGAGGCGGCACAGTTATTCGCAGTACTCGCGGGTTTTGATCCTGAAGATCCCATCAGCGAGTCAGTGAGACTTGAGCAATTTTTACCGAATTTGCGACAGGGCATTAAAGGCGTAAAGATTGGTGTCTCAACCAATCACTATTTCGAGGACCTCGACCCCTGCGTCGCAAAGGCGATGGAGCAAGCGTTGGATACGCTTAAAAAACTCGGAGCTGAAATCGTCGATATCGCATTACCCGGCGCCGAGTTGGCACATGCAAGTTCGACACATATGATTTATTTGGATGCGTGTGTCACGCATGCGGAGCGCCTTGCGATCGGAGGTGAGAACTGGAGCCCTCAGACCTTAGAGCGTATGAAAATGGGACTTAGCTATACGGGTACCGATTACGCGCGTGCGATGCGCCATCGAGAGGCCTGGGTACGCCAGATGCAGACAGTATTTACAAAAATTGATGTCTTGCTATCACCCACTACAAAGACGGTTGCCCCCCCGATCATTGAAGACCGAAATTTATTTGAAGCAACGCGCGCGGTCACTGCCAATACCTATGTGGGTGCATTCGCCAAAATACCTGGCCTGTCGGTGCCTTGTGGCCTATCCATCCAAGGGCTTCCAATCGGCCTCATGCTCGAGGCGGCTGCTTGGAATGAGCCTTTGCTTTTGCAGGTAGGTTGTGCGTTTCAAGACGTGACGGATTGGCATACCCTACGTCCAGCGATGCCCAAAGGGTAAGCGCCCACAAGTATTCAAATCACTTCGTCATCTTTAAGTGACGGGCTAAGTCTAATGTGCGCTGGGCAGGTGCGATTAGATCGACCGCCACGAACGTGCCATCGACGACTGCAGTACCAAATCCTTTTTTTATACTCTCTTGATACCCCAAGATTAATTTTTCTGCCGCCTCGATTTCTTCCGCAGAGGGAGAAAATATTTTATTCACGACATCGATTTGGTTCGGATGAAACACCACCTTGCCGCAGAAGCCAAACTCACGTGCAATGATTGCGTCCGCTTGTGTTGCTTCTGCGTCTTTGACGCGTTCAAAAAAGGCTGCATCGATTGCTTGTATGTTGCACGCCGCAGCCGCAGCCGTTACGACTGATCTTGGAAAATGTAAGGTGTTAGCAGAAATTTTTGCACCGGTTGCTGAGCAATAGTCCCCTGAGCCAAAAAATAGCGCTTTAGTGCGAGGCAACGTATCTGAAATAGACAAGGCATTCAATATGCCTCGAGGTGTCTCAAGCATGACGATCAGTTGAAGAGGATGCTGCTGATCTCGATCAGCCTGTAAGGAATTGAGTCGTTCTTCAAGGAGTAGCAAACTATGACTTGATTCAACTTTCGGGATCATGAGTGAATCGATCATCGAAAGCGGCAGTGCGGACAGATCATCCAAACCGTACGGGGTATCCAAACCATTAATGCGAACGCAAATCTCTTGATGATTACGTCGCAAGGCTTGAATGGTTTCACAGGTAATCTGGCGTGCCGCAGATTTTTCAGCGGGCGGAATACTATCCTCGAGATCAATGACTAGCGAATCACAAGGCAGGCTTGTCGCCTTCATGATCCGGTCTGGGCGATTGCCTGGCGTCATTAACATAGACCGACGTACGTAAACCGATTTGCGTGTAAACATACTTACGATGTCCTTAAATAACGCCTTTGTTTACAAGCTCTGCAATCCGTTCAGCCGATAGGCCTAAGCGTCCTCTAAATACTTCGTCGTTGTGTTGACCAAGCGCAGGCCCTAGACTTCGAATTTTTCCTGGTGTGTCAGTCAGTCGTGGCACTAAATTCGGAATGGCGTGCTCTTGTCCAAAGGCGTCCTTCATATACTTGATGTTTTCTCGTGCGGCATATTGAGGATCGACAAATATTTCATCAATTGAATACACCGAGCCACAGGGAACTTGGAAAGATTCGCACGTGGATAAGACTTGTTCTCGAGTCAGTGTCGAAGACCAAGCGCCCACAAACTCATCCACCACAGAGCGCTCTGCTTCGCGTTGAGTGATTGTGCCCCATTTGCCGTCCCCTCCAAATTCTGGGACACCCATGGCAAGGGCGAGTCTTTCGAAAATTTTGTCACTCGTGCAGGCGATCGCGATCCACTTGTCATCTTTGGTGGGGTAATGACTGTGTGGAACAACATTGACTGTACCGGGGCCCATGCGTTCGCGAACAAAGCCTTTCATATGATAGGACGGTGCGATTTCATCCAGGATGCGGAAGACGGGCTCATACAGTCCAATATCTACCACTTGCCCACGGCCGGTTTTTTGTAAAGCTTGGATGCACAGCAATACTCCCAGCGCGCCGTATAAGCCTGCCAGATAGTCGGGGATGGTCGCTGAACCAGGGGTAACGGGCGGTCGGTCCGGGTAGCCCGCAAGATAAGACAGTCCGCCGAACGCGTTCCCAATGCGACCGAATCCAGGCCTCGGACTGTATGGCCCAGTCTGCCCGTACCCCGAGATCCGGACCATAATGAGTTTTGGATTGACTTCTTTCAACACGTCCCATCCAAGCCCCCACTTTTCGAGTGTGCCAGGTTGAAAGTTTTCAACTAAGACATCGGCGTCTTTAATCAGCGCTTTAAGTAGCTCGGCGCCTTCCGGCTTGCGAAGATCCAAGGTGGCAGATTTTTTATTTCGACATTCGGAAAGCCAAGGCAATGAGTCGCCATTTGGTGTGATGCTGCCAAAGCGCCGCAAGGCATCTCCCACCTTCGGGAGTTCCAACTTAATCACGTCCGCACCAAATTCGGCGAGCTGTGTGGAACAAAACGGACCAGCTAGAAAGCTTGATACGTCAATAACTTTTAAACCGTCTAACGGTTGAATGTTGCTATCGTTGAATTGCATAAAATACTCCGATTCAATTTGGTTAGCGAGGACAATAAGTTTTTAGGCGGGATGCTCGCGTGGATGGTCTTTGCCCCATTGCATGACCGCTTCCCGGGTGCAATCAAGAGCGGAATGACTTCTTGGGGAGATCTCAAGTAAGGCAGCAATCTCCTTTGAGGCTTGAGTCACGCGCTCGACGTTCAAGCCAGTTTTTATTTGAAGAAGCTCTAGCATACGCACTAAATCTTCTGCTGGGTAGTTTCCCACCGAGCCGAGCGATTCGGGCATGGCGATTCCACCACCAATGCCACAGATAGCGCCTTCTAAAAACGCAGCGCCGCCATCAAGTGCGGCAAGGATATTTGCTGTCGCCATGCCTGACAAGTTATGAATATGAAAACCGAACTCGACGTCAGGAAACTGATCGCGCAGCATTGAAAAGAGAGCGTTGACATGTCGCGGATCTTCCATTCCGACTGAGCCCGCCAAATACATTTTCTGTATACCCGCATTTCGAAACTTTTTCACCATATCGATGACGCGCTGCTTGGCAATTAGACCTTCGTACGGACACCAAAAAGACATACCGATCGCAATGACGTAGCTACAACCTGCTGTTTGAGCAATTCTAAAGGCTTCGATCGCTTGATCGTTGGCCTGCTCAGCACTCATATTCTGATTTTTTTTGAGATAAGTATCGCTTGCGATGGCTAGCCCGACAACTTCGTTAACGCCTGCTGCGACAGCTCGTGTGGCACCTCGCGCGTTAGGCGCAAGCCCGCGATAGACAGTGCCTGGTTTGCGCTTAATGCGTTCGCACACCTCTTCAGCATCTCGAAGATTTGGGATCACGCGAGGATGCGCAAAACCAGCGACTTCAATCACTGGAAATCCGGTCTCGGTCAAAATATCAATCATCTTAACTTTGTCTTCAGTGGATACCCAGCGCTTAAAGCTCTGTAGGCCATCTCGTGCAGAGACATCAATGACGGTTATTTTTTCAGGAAATTGCATCTGGACCTCCTGGATTATTGAGTACGTGATCGGTGTTGATACCCTCGTGTGCGAGCTGGGTAAGCGTATAGCCTAATTGCTCGACTAACACGGCGTGATTATCTGCACCGAGTCTTGGACCTGGATGACGGATATGTCCAGGCGATTCGGAAAGCTTTCCTACGACACCTTGCATGCGAACATTCGACTTGAGTTCGGAATCAAAAAGCTGAGTAATGTTTTGCCTTGCTTGTATGTGCGGATCAGCAAAAATTTGTTCGACGTCATTCACTGGAGACATCGTAGAACTATTTTTGGCCGCTTGCGCTAATAAGTCGTCTAGATCAAATTGCGAAACTGCGGATTGAATTGCTTGGTCGAGTGCTTCAACGTTCTTTATCCTTAGGCGATTATTTAAAAATCGAGGATCTTCAATAATTTCCGGAATTCCAAGCGTTTTACAAATACTCGTGAACGCCGACTGCGCGCTGCCGCCAATCGTTACCCAACGTTCGTCACGCGTCCGATACGTATTGCGGGGAGCAGTAAATGAAAGTCTGCTGCCGCTGCGTTGTTGGATAATGCCGAGCTGATCATAATTAATGACGTTTGGCCCGATCAGCGTTAACAGGGTTTCATAAATGGCCAAATCAATATATTGGCCTTTCCCTGTGCGCCGCTTTTCGGCCATTGCAACAAGCCCAAGATATGCCGCCATGAGACCCGTCGTAGAGTCTGCTAACCCAAACCCTGGGAGCAGTGGGGCTTGATCCGGGTAGCCGGAAATAAAGGCGGCGCCTGCATAGGCTTCGGCTAGCGTTCCGAAGCCAGGACGATCGCTGTACGGTCCTGTTTGCCCATAACCGGTTACGCGAATCATGATCAGGCTTGGATTGATCGCTTTGAGTGTTTCGTACCCGAGGCCCCACTTTTCAAGTGTCCCCGTTCGGTAGTTCTCGATCACGATATCCGTGTCCAGCACCAGTTTTTTTACGACTTCGACCCCGAAGGGGGTTCGTAGATCAAGCGTGACGGACTTTTTACCGCGATTGATGACCTTGTAATACAGCCCAACGCCGTCTTTGTTTTCGCCCCAAAACCGCATTTCGTCACCGGAGCCCGGCTTTTCAATTTTTATGACCTGCGCACCAAAGTCTGCCATAAACATGGCGCACATCGGGGCCGCGAGGAAGTTTGAGAGGTCTAGCACTTTGACGTCCGAGAGCGCCCCCGCTGTTGACTTTTCGTCCGTTGACATTTTTTGTATACCTCGTTAACCTAATTGTACGGACAATAGTTAGGTTTAGTTTGACTGTCAAGTATAGATACTGACAAAGCACAGTCGCTCGATCTAACCGGCAACAGAGTCACTACAGTGCAATGCCCGAACGTGCTGACTACTACGGTCAGAATAAAAGGGTGGAGCTTGTTTCTAGCTGGTTAATCCACAAATAGGGAGTTGATATGTCTTTTTTGCAAAAGTACCTGATAAATATCTGCGCTAGTTTTGCCGCATGCTTGGTGATGTCTCCCGCTCACGCAGACCCAACGTTTCCGAACCGACCGATCAATGTAGTGGTCGCTTTTGGTCCCGGTACCGGTAGCGATACGATCTCTAGAATTCTGTCAGAAAAGATGAGAGAAATACTTGGGTCACCCGTGACGGTCGAAAATCGATTGGGTGGGGGAGGAGTCATTGGTACAGAGTATGTGGCTCGCGCAAAGCCAGATGGGTATACCTTAACGATGGGCTCGACTTCATCGCTTGGAACCACACCAGTTTTAAACCCCAATGCAAAATACGATGTCAAAAAAGATTTTGTATTCATTTCAGGCATAGCAAAGTCTGATTATGTGATTTTCACGTCGACTAGACCAGGCTCGCCTAAAACCCTAGGCGAATTGCTTGCTCGATTAAAGAAAGAGCCAAGCAGTTTTGCCTCGGCTGGAGTTGGAACAATTACTCACCTTGCGACAGAAATGCTTCTGCACAAAGCATCCCTGTCTGCGACACATGTTCCCTACAAGGGAAGTGGGCAGGTAATTATGGATGTAGCCGCTGGACAGGTGTTGTTCGCGACGGATTCTCCATCAGCGACATTACCGCTCATTAAGTCTGGCAAGCTGAGAGCGCTAGCTGTGACAGGCCCGACTCGGCTTGGTGCGCTTCCCGACGTCCCGACGGTTGCTGAGAGCGGTTTCCCTGGCTTTCAAGTTTTAGCATGGTGGTGTTTGGCTGCACCAGCCGGTACGCCTCAGGCTGTGATCAATAAGTTGAGTGACGCTGCTCAAAAAGCGGTCGCCTCGCCCGAGATCACTGCCCGGCTACGAAAAATGGAGATCGAGCCAATGCTGATGAATGCGGCTGAGCTCACTGACTTCGTCAATAAAGATATTCCAGTGTGGACCAACTTTATCAAAAATAGTGGAATCAAAATTGCTCCGTAAGGTTGTATGACTAAAACTGGGGTGTGCTAAATATCTTGTGCCTTTAGTTGACGAAAGGATTTATATGCAAGTTGAGGGATTCGCGACGGTGTTGGGTGACGACATTGACACAGACGTTATTTTTCCGGCGCGATACCTCGCCGTTTTAAAGCCTGAAGATCAAGCGAAATATTTGTTCGAACCTCTGGGCGAGGACATACGGCAAAAGGTTCTTGCTGGCGGTGTCGTCATAGGAGGTTGGAATTTTGGTTGCGGCTCATCTCGCGAGCACGCGGTGACGTCTATGATCGGCGCGAATGTGCGCCTTGTGCTTGCAAAATCTTTCTCACGCATTTTTTTTAGAAATGCAGTCAACAATGGCTTGGCAGTCGTCATTAGCCCGGAAATTGTGTCTGCGATCGCTGAGGGAGACAAGATTTTTGCGGATCTGCAGGCTGGGCAAGCATCCATCAATGGCAAAGCACTTTCTTTTACGCCGCTTCCACCCGAGGTGCTTGCGATTCTTAGCGCAGGCGGACTGTGGGCTGCAAAATTGGCTCAGAACAACAAAGAGGTAAAGACATGAGTCAAACGCTCACGGAAAAAATTATGGGTCGCCTGGCGGGGCGGACGGTGAAAGCGGGTGATATGGTTGAGATGGGTCCCGATTGGACGTTTGCATTGGATGATGGCGTTGGACTGATTGATCAAAACTTTAAGCGCTATGGCGTAAAAAAACTGGCTCATCCAGAGAAGATCAGGCTGTTCTACGATCACTACGCACCTGCGGATACCCCACTACATGCCTTGATGCATAAAATTGGCAGAAAGCTGTTTGATCAGTTCGGGATTCCTCGGGAACATTTACACGAGGTTGGCGCGGGAATCTCGCATCAAATTGCAGTTGAAAGTGGCTTGGTTCATCCGGGTACTATGGTCACAAATATGGACTCACACACCATCACAGTGGGCGCTGTTGGTGCGATTGGTTGCGGCATTGGCGGGGCGGAGATGGCCTACCTCTGGTCTGAAGGTAAGTTGTGGTTTAGAGTCCCTGAAAGCATAAAAATCGAATTGACGGGACGCATGCCGCCAGGCGTTGCCGCAAAAGATATTGTTTTGTCGATACTTCAGTCGATCTCCGCGAGGGGTGCGATCTATGCTGCAATTGAATATCATGGTGAGGCCATTTCCCACATGAGTATTCCTGAGCGAATGACGCTCTGCAATATGGGAATTGAAATGGGGGCAAAGTTCGCAGTGGTACCCGGTGACGCTGTTACTCAAGCACATTTCGACCGATTAAATATAAAGATTGCAGAAATGCCGCAGCCCGATGTAGATGCGCACTATGTATCGCATCATAAAGTTGATTTATCGACATTAGGGCCATTGGTGTCGGCACCAAATAAAGTGGATAACGTACATCCAGTTGGCAACTTTAGCGCCGTGCGCATTAATCAAGCTTTCATCGGAACATGTACGAATGGGCGCTTTGAAGATTTTGAGATTGCAGCCTCCATTTTAAAAGGTAAGAAGATCGCGTCGGATGTCCGGCTGGTCGTCACTCCAGCTTCTAGGCAGGTTTACATGCAGGCGCTTACTTCTGGAGTGCTTGAAATTTTGGTGAACGCTGGCGCTTCGGTGACCACTCCAGGCTGTGGCGCATGCGCTGGAATGCATCAGGGAGTGTTGGCGGAGGGAGAAGTCTGCATCTCATCTTCGAGCCGAAATTTTCTCGGCAGAATGGGACATCGCGATGCCTCGGTTTATCTAGGCTCGCCTGCGACGGTTGCGGCGAGCGCACTGACCGGATTCATCACAGACCCTCGAGCCCACCTAGTCATCGCACGTGGTTTAGTTAATTAAGACGTTACGGATTTTTGCGATGTTCTCTTTTCTTTAAGTGCCGTAAATCGCAAATTTCCTTTATGCTTCGAGGATCCAAAGAATTTTCGAAAATCATATGTTTTTGAATTTTCTGCGTGCCGGTTGTTGGAAGATCATCAACAAGCAAAATCCAACCTGGTGCTTTGTAATAAGCTAGGCGTTCAGAACAGTGCTTGAAAAGACTGATTGCAATCTTCTGACGTTCTTCTGTACTCCAATCATTCTTGATCGATCGTGCGCGCTCACTGAGGCACACACACGCTAACACCTCTTGTTCCCTTACTTCATCAGTCACACCAAGAACAGCTACCATTTTGACTAGTAGATGCGCCTGTAATATGGCTTCGACCTCTGCAGCCGAAATATTTTCACCGGAGCGACGAATGATGTGTTTATTGCGATCTACAAAGTGCAACATCCCGCCTGAATCTCGCGTTACCACGTCGCCAGTATGAAACCACCCGCCGCGCCATGCGCTTTCAGTCGCCTCGGGATCATCAAGATAGCCGCTGAAAAAATCTTTTCTAGGTTCTCGTGCTGAATGGCGAATCAGCATCTCGCCCGGATTATTCTCTAGGACATCTCGACCCTGATCGTCGACCACGCGTACTTCAAGGCCAGGCGCTTGTTTACCGAAGGCACGTGATCCAACTTGTCGAGGTGGGGAACTAACGGAAAGTGTTCGAACCATTTCCGTCATACCCCAGATCTCAACGAGTGGAAAGCCAAATCGGTCCTCAAAGGTTTGATGCAGAGTCGGTTCGACACCTGCTCCAAAGCCAAAACGAATACGGTGCTCTCGCTCCCGCGGGACAGTTGGCTGATTTAACAGCATAGGAACGATGACGCCCAGGTAGTGAGCAATGGTTGCCCGACTCGTCACAATCTCTTCCCACCAGCGCTTTGGTTGAAATCGATCTGCCTGTATCTGACAATTTCCGGTTAATAGCATGCAGTAGAAAGACAGAACGGAGGCGTTGACGTGATAGAGCGGGAGTGGATTGAACAAACGTTCCTGGTTTTCTTGGATATCAGCAAGCCCCCCTGTATTGGCATACCAAGCACCGGCCGCGAGTTCATAGCGATGAGACAACACACACCCTTTGGGCTTACCGGTGGTGCCAGAGGTGTAAAGGATGCTAGCAGGCGTGTCGCTATTAGGTTTTACATGCTCTTTTAGAATCTTGGGTGGCGATAGTTCCTGCGCAAAGCTTTCCACGCATACGATCGACGGCATGCTCGCATGACGGCCCACTGCGTCAATGATGTTTTTTAGGTGAGTCCGCAGACTAATGATTACATCGACGCGTGAGTGACTAATGATGTAAGCGAGTTCTTGAGGCCGATAGTCCGGGTTTAACGGAACGCAGCAAACACCTAAGCTGTTGAGCGCAAGCTTGTGCAAAATATGTTCGGGTCGATTTTCTAGACTTAAGCCCACTCGGTGCCCAACACCGTAACCAGCTTGTGAATATACGGAGATCAGGTATTGAACTTGTTCTGCAGCTTGCGCATAGGTGAGTTCAAGTCCGTCAGGGAGGTAGACCCGAGAAGGGTTCTTTGGCACTGCGAGCAGCGCGCTTGATCCGTAGCTTCGTACGGCTTCAAAAAAAGCATCTCCTATCGTGGAGTATCGGCTGATATCTATCAAAATGGTCTCGATCTGTGTGAAATGCCGAGTGAGTACCGGCATAATATAGACTACAAAACTACCGTCTATCCGAGTCCAATGATGAACGAATTTGATTTAACGATACGCAATGGGCGCATATCAGACGCCAATACCACTTATTACGCGGATATCGGCATTAAAGATGGAAAGATTGCCATCATCGCTGATCGCCTACCGGCAGCGGCCTCCGACATTGACGCGACAGGCTTATGGATTCTGCCAGGTGGTATCGATAGCCATTGCCATGTAGATGAGCGTTCGCCAATGGGCATGCGTGTGGCGGACGATTTTTTAAGTGCAACAACTTCTGCGGTATTCGGTGGCACGACAACGATTATTCCTTTTGCTGTCCAGCACCGTAAAGATCACTTGCCGACTGTGATCGCTGACTACAAGGCGTTGGCAACACAACGCGCGGTCATTGACTACGCATTACACTTGATTGTTACCGATCCCAATCCCGACACGCTTAGCAGCCATTTGCCTGCAGCCATTCGCAGTGGAATCACCTCGTTCAAAGTCTTCATGACTTATGAGGTCTTAAAGCTCACAGACGAACAAATTCTGGATATCCTTGAGCTAGCGGACGCCGAGGGCGCGTTAGTGATGATTCATGCTGAAAACGATGACATGATTCGTTGGTTAACCCGAAAATTACTGAGCTTTGGTCATACCTCGCCAAAGTTTCATGGCGTGTCGCATGACCCAATCGCTGAGGCAGAGGCCGCTAATCGAGCGGTGAGCATGGCCGCGCTGATGGATGTTCCTATTTTGATTGTGCATGTATCGGGCATTGAGCCGTTAAGAATCATTCACGGTGCGCAGGCATTAGGTTTAAATATTTTGGCCGAAAGTTGCCCACAATACCTTTTTCTGACCGCTGACGATCTCGACCTACCCGGCGTGGAGGGTGCAAAATATTGCTGTAGTCCGCCCCCTCGCGATCCTATCTCGCAAAAAGCGGTGTGGGATAGTTTGTTAGACGGTACGCTGCAGCTGTATTCGTCTGATCACGCGCCGTACAAGTTTGATGAAAGCGGTAAGATTCCGCGTGGCGAGCAAACTATTTTTACCGAAATGGCGAACGGTTTGCCAGGTCTTGAACTCAGGATGGCTCTGCTGTTTTCTGAGGGCGTCTTGACAGGCCGCATGCCGATCGAACGCTTCGTTGCACTGTGCTCGACGAATCACGCCCGAACTTATGGACTATTTCCGCGCAAAGGTGCGATTGCCGTGGGAAGTGATGCCGATCTGGCCCTGTGGAATCCCACTGTGAAGCGAGTCGTGCAAGCGGAGATGCTCCATGACAAGGCAGGCTATACGCCTTATGAGGGAAGAACGATCACGGGCTGGCCGACAACCGTGCTAAGCCGAGGACGAGTGGCGGTGCAAGATAATCGCTTGTTGCTTCAGCCCGGCGATGGAGAGCTGCTTGCTTGTGGGACACCAGAGCCTGTTGTACGTCAAAGACTAAATGGAAATCCTAATAGTGTTCGAAGAAAGTTTTTTACCTGATCCTGTCGAAACTTAGAGTGAGTGATTAATGAAACTTTATATTGCAAACAAAAACTATTCGTCTTGGTCCTTGCGTCCGTGGATTTTGATGCGCGAGAAAGGCATTGCATTTGAAGAAATCATCACTCCGTTTTCAGATCACGGAGAGGTCTCGCCATTCATCAATTTTTCACCAACTTGCAAAGTACCTTGCCTGGATGATGGCGGTACGCTTGTTTGGGACTCGCTCGCAATTTGTGAATATTTGGCTGAGAACACGCCGGGCTGTTGGCCCGCTGAGCGCGTCGCGCGCGCTTGGGCACGTAGCGCTGCAGCCGAGATGCATTCAAGTTTTCAAACGTTGCGCACGCAATGCCAAATGAATTGTGGTGTACGAGTCACGCTCAATAAAATTGACGATACCTTGCGCGCTGACATTGAACGAGTAAGTGCTCTGTGGTGTGAGGGCCTGCAGCAATTTGGTGGCCCTTATCTTGCGGGTAAAACATACACCATCGCGGACGCATTTTTTGCACCAGTTGTTTTTCGGGTGCAAAGCTATGGCTTGTCTTTGGCAGCACCTGCGCAAGCGTATGCTAAACATGTTCTCAGCTTACCGTCGATGCGACAGTGGTACGACGAGGCAATGCGGGAAGTGTGGCGCAAAGACGCATATGAAAAAAGCGTTGCTTCCTACGGTTTGATCACTGCGGATGAGAGAGTGGCAGGTTAAGGAGGGATGTGGCTGCTCGTCGAGGGGCACATTTGTTGTGGTTGTGGGTGTTTAAAGAACAGATCAAGGAGCTCTCATGACTAAAGATGACTACGAAGCCCAGCTGTACGATTTGCAGGTTGAGCTCGTTAAGCTACAGAAGCACTTCATACATAGTGGAGAGCAGATTCTCGTGATGTTAGAGGGTCGTGATGCTGCCGGCAAAGACGGGGTCATTAAATGTATCGTTGAACATTTAAGCCCGAGAGATACCCGTGTTGTCGCGCTGGGTAAGCCCTCTGAGCGTGAGCTGGGTGAGTGGTATTTTCAACGCTACGTGGGGCAGCTCCCCGGGCGTGGCGAATTCATTTTGTTTAATCGCAGCTGGTATAACCGTGCCGGTGTAGAAAAAGTGATGGGATTTTGTACTGAGACACAGCATGAGCAATTCATGGCTACCGTCAATGACTTTGAGTCGGTCTTGGTTCGGTCTGGAGTGCGGCTATTTAAATACTATTTGGATATTTCCAAGGATGAACAGGCGCAACGCTTACATGCCCGAGAGAAGGATCCTCTCACGCAGTGGAAGATCAGTCCGATCGACCAACAGGCACAAAAAAAGTGGAGCGCCTATAGCGAAGCGCGTGATGAGATGCTGCGTCGAACCCACCACAGCGATGCGCCTTGGACGGTTGTGCGAAGTGATAACAAAAAGCATGCGCGTCTAAACTTAATGCGCGATTTGCTAGGACGATTGGACTATCAAGATAAAAATAAAGCTGCGCTTGCGATCGATCCCGCAATCGTCTTGCAGTGGCCTACGGTGAATGCTCACTTGCCAATGTTAGAGGCTTGACGTTGACGCAGCAGTACCAACGCTACCAGTAGTGCGGGAATTGAGCAAACAATAAAGCCCACCCCATAACTATTGAATATCCCTAACATTACGGCAAAGATTATTGGCGCGGTCAGCGCACCAATCTGTCCAAAAGAGAGCACCCCACCCGTCACGCCACCTCGGGAGCCTTCGGGCGCCGCGCGCGCTGCTTCCGCGAGCAATACGCCATGCCAAGACAAGGCTGTTGCGCTAATGACGGTCGCAATAATTCCGATGACAATCGTGGGCCACCCTTCACTGCTAAGTCCGAGCAATACCATGCTGATCACCATTCCAAGTGCGAGTGTGGCCATCATGATTCGTGGTTGGATATAACCACTTCCAAGTAAGCCCCAAACGATCCGGCCAGGTACGGCAATGACGACGACAATAGAGAACAAAAAGCCTGCTGCAACCATCGTGTAGCCGATTGTGGTGAGGTAGACCACGAAATAGATCGTAAAAATAGTTTGTACCGCATTGAATGCAAAGCAAGAAAAAGCTAGGTTTCGTAAGTCGCGCGTTCCAAGAACAGAACGCAGTGTGGTCCCGAAATCTGAGAAATGAAATTTACGCGTTGCGATGCGATCATCGTCAAAATATTTGACAAGTGGCTGCAGCATCAGAGAAAAGATGACACAACTCAATGCGCTGATCAGCATGGTGTAGCGCCAGTTAGACCACTCTGTCAGTGATGGCCCGACAAATCCCGCGATTAATAAGCCGGCGGGTACGGCAGTTTGTTTAATTGAAAAAATCAGTGGCATGTACTTTGGGGGAGAGCAGCGTCCGAGTAAGTGAGAACTTGCTGGTGTGGATACAGAGGCGCCTCCGCCAGCAAGTAATGCCGACAGCACTAAAAAGAAAGGTGTGCCAATTGCAGCAAAGACGGTTCCGATTGCGAGCAGAATCAGAGCTGCTTGGCTCATGCGCATGGCGCCATAGCGAACAATGAAGTTGCCGCAGCCCAATTGTGTCATCAGTGCGGCGGCTGCCACGATGGAGAAATAGACCCCGATCCAGGCTGAATCTAGCATCAGATCCGCGATCATTGCTGGCGCGATTACGGCTGGCAAGGCGCGACCTAGCGCGACAAAAGTTTGCTGAAAGAACATTGCCGATAAGGCAACGAGGAGGCGATTCACCAGAATTAAGTATTTGTTAGAGGTGTATGTGGCAGGTGCGACGGTCAACTGCCGTCAATGTGGCAAGTAGAATAGCTCAATTCTAGACCCTGTCCAAATAGAGCACTCAAACAAGGAATTCCAAAGAGCAACCCTCTTGAATGCACCCTATGCAAATTGATTTCGCTAATCTGTCTGACCAAGAAAAATACAAGCTGCTAGTGGGCTGTGTTGTGCCGCGTCCTATCGCGCTCATGAGTACGATTAGTCATGACGGTGTCGTGAATGCGGCGCCCTATAGTTTCTTTAATGCAATTTGCGATGTGCCGCCTGCGGTCGCGGTCGGGGTCAATTGCCTGGCCCCTGGCGTCATGAAAGACACCGCACAAAATATTCGCGATACCGGCGAGTTCGTTGTGAACTTAGTGAGCGAAGAGATTGCGCAAGCCATGAACTTGACGGCGGTGAGTTTTCCGCCGGAGATTGATGAGTTCAAAATGGCAGGTTTCACACATGGTAAAAGCGTCAAAATTCGTGCGCCGTATATTGAGCAAGCGCCGATTTCTTTTGAGTGCAAGCGGATCGTTAACGTAGAGCTTGGAATTGGTCGCAACGTTGTGATCGGGGAAGTGGTTTACCTACATATCCGAGACGACTTGATCGACATGAAAAAGCTGCGTGTCGACCCCGTTGCGGCGCACTTGATTGGCCGCATGCACGGGACCGGCTGGTATGCGCGCACGACTGACCTCTTTGATATGCCACGCGTGCCTGATGCGGCCGCGGCTGAGATGATTGTAAATCTGAGGAAATGAGGCCTTAGCTGGGTGTGCGGCTGAGCGCCGGCTCCTATCAGCTCGAATACTAATAAATAATTAGTCTCGCCTCTCGTCTTTCATCCCTGGTGAGGACAGGGCAATTGCCCATTGCACCCTCTGGGTTGCCGCCGTAAGATCGGACACAGGAATACAAAATAATTCTTATATTTTTTTAGGAGATTACGCATGACCGATCGTCGCGACTTTTTGCTGTCGAGCGCTGCTGTGGCCGCTACTGCACTCGCCCCTGGTTTGGCGCATGCGCAGACGTTTCCCACTCGTCCGATCAAATATATCTGCCCTTGGCCAGCGGGTGGCTCCACCGACGTTGTCATGCGTGTTCTGGCCGAGAGCGCAAGCAAGGTGCTGGGTCGTAACGTGATCGTAGAGAACAAGCCAGGCGCGGGCGGCATGTTAGGCGCCGCGGAGTTAGTGCACGCAAAGCCAGACGGCTACACCTTGGCGCAAATACCTCAGGGCGCTTTTCGTATTCCGCATATGCAGAAAGTGACCTACGACACGCTCAATGACTTTACATGGATCGTATGCCTGACGGGCTACACGTTCGGCTTAGTGGTGCCCATCGATTCCCCAATTAAAAGCATTGCGGACCTCGTCAAGTTTGCCAAAGCGAATCCAGACAAATTCACTTACGGAACGCCAGGCATTGGCACGAGTCCACATTTAGCGGTAGAAGAGTTTGCACAGCGGGCAGGGATCAAGCTCTCCCACATCCCGTACAAAGGTAGTGCACAAAATTTACAGGCCGTGATGGGTGGGCATGTGATGGCCATGAGTGATTCGACCGGCTGGGGCCCAACGGTTGACTCCGGCAAGCTCAGGCTGTTGGCGACCTACGGCAGCAAGCGCACATCGCGTTGGTCGAATGTCGCAACATTGAATGAATTAGGGTACGAAACGGTATCGGACTCGCCTTTCGGCGTGTGTGGACCCAAAGGGATGGATCCAGCGGTAGTCAAAATCTTGCACGATGCGTTTATGAAGACGCTAGATGATCCAGCTGTGAAAGCGGTTTTCGCGCAGTTTGACCAGCCCACGATCATCATGAACACTGAGCAATACACAAAATTTGCGCGAGAAAGTTTTTTCGCTGAAAAGGCTACTATTGAGCGTCTAGGAATGGCCAACAAAGGTTGACCAAAACGTGTCGCTTTGGATGATATTTAGATTATTGGAGATGAAGATGAAACTATTAAAACTAATTGCTTTAGGCTTGGCTGTTGTGGCGGGTAGCGTACAAGCGCAGAACCTTTCAATTGCGACAGGCGGAACAGGGGGTGTTTATTACCCCATGGGTGGGGGTCTAGCGTCCGTACTGACGAAAAAAGTTCCCGGTATGTCTGCCACCGCAGAAGTCACAGGTGGCTCAGTCGATAACTTGAAGCTCATTGGATCGGGTAAGCCATATATTGCGTTTTCGATGGCAGATGCGGCAAAGGATGCACAGGATGGGCTCGATAAGTTTGCTGGACGCAAAGTAGATGTAAAAACTCTTTTGGTTCTGTATCCAAACCGTATGCACGTGGTGACAGTTGAGTCCACTGGTATTAAGTCGATGAAAGACTTGAAAGGTAAGCGCGTCAGCACGGGCAGCCCAGGAAGTGCCACCGAAGTCATGGCGTTTCGCTTAATTGAGGCGGCCGGGTTGGACAAAGACAAGGACGTTAAACGCGAACGCTTAGGTGTTGCCGAGTCAGTCAACGCGATCAAAGATCGCAAAATCGACGCGTTCTTTTGGGTCGGTGGATTGCCTACTGCCGCAGTCACTGATCTGGCAAACACGCCGGGAACCAAGATTGTCATGATCGACCATGCTGGCGCTGTGGATGCGATGAACAAGAAGTATGGCAACTTGTACTTCAAGGATACGATTCCAAAAGCAACGTACTCTGGAATGGCGGCAGATAATACCAATGCTTCTGTATCAAATATTCTCGTGGTCAACGGGAAAATGTCAGACGACGAAGCCTATAAAATTACCAAAGCCGTGTTTGACAACATGCAAGAGCTGATTCGTACGCACGGTGAATACGGCAGCGTAAAACTTGCTAACCAGAAATCTGCTTCAACTCCGTTGCCGTTTCACCCCGGCGCGTTGAAATATTTCAAAGAGAATGGTCAAAGCGTAAATTAAGGTTTCGTAATGTTGTCCTGACGACGCACCTTGCATCATCGAGGGTGCGTCGTTGTTTTATTTGATATTTAAATTGTGTAGGTAGAGCCATGAGTCAGCATGCAATTGATCGCGAAACCCAGGAAAAGCTTGATGCGTTCATCAAGCAGGAAGAGGGGGACGCGAATGACTATCGTGGCGCACTCGCTGTATTTTTGACTTTGTGTGCAGTGGGGATGTCGTTGTTTCATCTCTATGCCGCGTATTCGATCGTAACCACTCAAACATTAAGAACGGTACATGTTGGCATTGTCTTATTCTTGGTGTTTCTGAGTTTTCCAATGACGGCGCGCTTAAAAAACCGCTTGATGTGGTGGGATGTCATTGCGGCCTTAGTCTCGGTCGCGATCGTGTTTTACATTTTGTTGGGCGGCGATGACTTAACTGATCGAAATACCGACCCATCAACCTTAGACACAGCCGTTGGCATCGTGCTGATTGGCTTGATTCTTGAGGGATTGCGCCGAACCAACGGAATGATTCTGGTGGTTGTGACGGGATGTTTCGTGTTGTATGCCTTGTTTGGAAACTATTTGCCTGCACCCTGGACGCACAAAGGCTATGACATCGGCCGTTTTGTTGGTTTCATGTACATGACGCTCGAGGGCATTTACGGCACGGCTATCGACGTGTCAGCGACCTTGATTATCTTGTTCACAATCTTTGGTGCCTTTTTGCAATTTACAGGTGCTGGGAAATTCTTTATTGACTTCTCTTTTGCTGCGATGGGCGGCAAGTCCTCTGGCGTTGGTCGCACGATCGTATTGTCTTCCTTTTTGATGGGTGGACCATCGGGATCAGGGGTCGCCACTACCGTGACGGTTGGTTCTGTTGCAGCGCCCATGCTCGAGAAAGTTGGCTACGAGCGCAATGCAGCAGGTGGCTTACTCGCTGCTGGGGGCTTGGGTGCCATTATTTCCCCGCCCGTGTTGGGTGCAGCCGCATTTCTGATTGCTGACTTCTTGAAAATTTCGTACCTCGATGTGTTGTTGATGGCTTGTATACCAACCATCCTGTTTTACCTCGGATTGTTTGTCATGGTCGAGATCGATGTGCGCAAGTACGGCATGAAGAATATTCGTTTTGAGTCTGTTGAAAGTGCGTGGAGTCTTACCAAAAAATACTGGTTTCATTTCTTCTCATTAGTCTCAATCATTGTTTTCATGATATGGGGTTTTTCACCGATCATGTCGGTGTTTTTGGCTACGGTTGTCTCAATCTTTACAAGCATGTTGCGCCGCGATACGGCGATTATTTCGTATGACTGGCTGCGTGGCCGTCAGCCTTTCCTCAAAGGCCTATACGAGTCCAACCTGATCAAAGCACTTGCCTCTGGCTCGACAGGTGTACTGGCCATTGCTGTCACGTGCGCCGGTGCAGGGTTGATCGTTGGTACCGTTACGCTGACCGGGCTTGGCCTTAAGTTCAGTTCGATCGTCATTGAGTATGCGGGTGGGTCTTTACTGTTGACCGCAATCTTTACTGCGTTGGTCGTGTGGGTGGTCGGCTTGGCGGTTCCCGTGACGGCTTCCTACATCATCTGCGCGGTCATTGCAGCACCAGCGCTCATCAATCTGGGTGTACCGGCTTTTGCGGCCCATATGTTTATCTTTTATTATGCTGTGCTGTCGGAGGTATCGCCGCCGACAGCGCTTTCACCGTTTGCGGCAGCGGCGATTTGTAAGGGCGATCCTTACAAAACAACGTTGCAGACTTGGAAGTATGTCGCACCCGCTATTCTTGTGCCGTTTATGTTCGTGTTGGGTGACTCAGGTACTAGCTTGTTGTTGATGGGCTCAACCAAGGCGCTTGCGAACGCTGATTGGTGGCAAATTGCCTGGATTTCGTTTACGGCTGCTGTTGGTATCGTGTGTTTAGCGGGCGGACTGCAGGGCTGGTTCATCGAGAAGACGCACGTGCTCGAGCGTATCGTGATGGTGGTTGCAGGTGTGGCGCTAGCGTATCCGGATAACTGGGCCGACTTAGTGGGCTTTACCGGATTTATTCTTGTGCTCATCACCCAGACGAGACGACACCTCAAGACTAAATCAATACACGCCTAGGCGTTTCTTGTGCGTAGAGAGTGGAAGCAGAAAAAATGGATCGTTCGTCGACGCTTGGAGTGACTCAAGAGCTAGCAGAATTTGTTGCTGGTTTCGACAAAAGTCAGTTGCCGTTAGAGGTAAAGCATCAGGTCGCAAGAAGTTTAGTGAATTGGGTGGGTTGTGCGGTCGGGGGCTCAGCGCATCCGGCGCTATTGAAAGCCCTGGACGCGTTCAAGCCCTTTCTGGGATCCGGGCACGCGTCGATAGTGGGTCGTGCAGAACGAGTCGACGCGTTGCATGCAGCACTCTTTAACGGCATCAGCTCACATGTGCTGGATTTTGATGACACCCATCACGCGACCTTAGTCCATCCGAGTGGCCCTGTTTTCTCTGCGTTATTGGCACTGTCTGAGTTCTACCCGATTGATGGCGAAACCTTTGTTGCCGCCATTGCCTTGGGAATTGAAGTCGAGTGCAGAATCGCACTGGGTGTATGTCCGGCGCACTACGATATCGGGTGGCATGTGACGGGTACCGTAGGGGGATTCGGCGCTGCGGCTGCGGTTGGTTACGCACTGAAGTTGAATGTACAACAGATGTCCTGGGCCTTCGGAATCGCTGCCACTCAAGCGGCTGGATTACGTGAAGTGTTCGGCACCATGTGCAAAAGTTTGCATCCGGGACGAGCGGCACAGAGTGGGCTGAGTGCGGCCTTGATGGCACAGCAGGGATTCACCAGTTCAGAGCGGGTGCTTGAAGCCCCAAGAGGCTTTGGTCATGTTCTGTCGGTTAACCCACATTTGTCCGATAGCGTGATTGATTTAGGTAAGCGTTGGGTTGTCATGGATAACGCGTTTAAACCTTACGCGTGTGGCTTGGTTATTCACCCTGTCATCGATGGTTGTATTTCATTACACAGACAGATCGGCACCCGTACGGAAAAAATAGAACGTGTTCATTTGCGTGTACATCCGTTGGTGCTTGAGCTGACAGGAAAATCAGAGCCACGCACAGGCCTTGAGGGTAAGTTCAGCGTTTACCATTCAGCTGCAGTCGTGCTGCTGGATGGAATGAGTACATCGAAACACTATACCGATGCAGTCGTCAATAGACTCGATGTGGTTGCCTTGCGTCCGAAGGTAAGTGTAGAGATAGATAGCTCGGTCTCTGTGGATGAGGCGTTCTTAGTGATTGAATTAAACGACGGCTCCGTTTTGTCTCAACACGTTGAGCACGCATTGGGCAGCTTAGAAAAGCCTATGAGCGACGCGGAAATTAATTTGAAATTTTTAGATTTAACGGCAGGAAAGTTTTCACAAGAGAAAAGTCATCGTGCGTTAGAGCAATGCTGGCTTGTGGGTCAGCTAACGAATGCCGGAGACCTCGGCGTACTACTTAGAGGAGAGTAAAAAATGAAAGTACTTCAACAATTAGGCAGTGCACTTGTTTCCATCAGTTTCGCTTTAGTAAGTGGAGCAGCGTTCGCACAAAAATTCCCGGAGAAGCCCGTTAAGATCGTGGTCCCCTTTGCACCCGGTGGTGGAGCTGATATGCTCGCGCGTACGCTGAGTGCTAGCCTCGCTGACATGTGGGGACAATCGGTCGTCGTTGAGAACCGCGCTGGTGCAAGTGGAAATATTGGTGCAGAGGCGGTGGCACGCTCAGAGCCTGATGGCTACACCCTGCTGCTAACGAGTAGTGCCTTTGTGATTAGTCCGGGGATGTCGAACAAGCTCCCGTTTAATGTAGAAAAGGACTTTACACCGATTACGCTAGCGGCTGAATTGCCGAATGTGCTGGTGGTTCACCCTGGCGTTAAGGCAAGTACAGCGAAAGAGCTTGAGGCGCTGATACGTAGTAACACAACAAAGATCAGCTATGCGTCCCCCGGGAACGGTACGGGCGGACATTTGGCGGCAGAGTTGTTCAAGCAGTCGGCGGGCGTTGAGATTACTCATGTTCCGTACAAGGGCGGTGGGGCCGTTATTGCGGACTTATTAGCAGGGCATGTGCAGATGACGTTTGCGACCTTGCCCTCGGTGATTGCATACATCAATGCTGATAAAGTGCGCGCGCTTGCCTTGACGACAAGTAAACGCGCATTTATTACGGCTCCCACTATGATTGAGTCGGGATACCCAGGGTTTGATATTTCTACATGGCTTGGCTTTTTAGGCCCAGCTAACATGCCCCCCGCAGTCGTTCAAAAGATCTACGGTGATATTCAAAAACTGATGCGTTCCGATGCCATCGCGGAAAAGCTTAAACAACAAGGCATGCTTGAGGTTGGGCTATCGCCGGTAGAGTTTGGCAAGAAAATCACCAAAGATGTCGACATGTACAAAAATATTATTCAGAAGTCTGGCTTAAAGGCGGGCTAAAGACGTGTCAGTTTTTAATTCAATTGGACCAATAAAGTCGTTGTTCAATCAACTGGATGCGACGAACTCGCGGCAACTGCGCAATGTCACGCTGGCTTATATTGCATTTCATGCCGTGTTTTGGTTTTTCATTGCGGTCGTGAGCCATACAGCTCCTCACAAAGATAGTATCGAAGAGTTGTTTTGGTTGCAGCACTTTGATTGGGGTTACCCAAAGTTTGGACCAATTGGTACATGGTGGGTTCATCTGTTTGTTGTGGTTTTTGGCCGCGCTGTCTGGGTGACCTATTTAGCGGGTGTCGTTAACGTTGCATTGATGCTTTTCGTCGTTTGGCGGATTGCGCTCTTGATGGCAACGCCGGCTCGCGCACTGATGGCGGTTGTGCTGACGAGCCTCGTGATTTATCACAATGTGAATGGCTTGCAAGTCAGCTCAAATTTGATGCAGCTATTGCCGACAGCGCTATTTTTGTGGGCAGTTTTAGTAGCCGTTCAGCATCAGAAGTGGTGGCAGTGGGCACTCTTGGGTTTGATGGGCGCCATTTGTCTGCTAACGAAATATGCTGCGGGTATTTGGTTTGCTGTGATGGGAATCTGGATCTTGCTGGACTCGCGTATGCATAGCCGGCGCGCCATGATGGGCATTGGTATCGCAATGGTTGCGGGTGCGCTTGCGATGATCCCGCATATTGAGTGGATGATCCGTGAAGATGCACCTACCTTGCGCTATATGCAACGACAAGTTGGCGGGCAAGTCAATCACCTGTCGGAGGTCTTCAAGTTTCTAGCGAGCCAGTTAGGAAAGCTAACCCCGTTGCTGCTTGCGTTGCTCATCATCAACTTACAATTCCGCCGTGACGGAGCACCCGGGCTGTCATGGAAGGGCTCAGCTAATACAACGACCGAGGCACGCTACGTCTCGTTCACAGCCTACGGCCCGATGTTAGTGACGTGCGTCTTGGGTGCGATATGGATTGATCTAAACGCGAATTGGGCAACAGCGTATTTCGTTGTGCTTGGCTTGTGGGCACTACGTTATGTACCGCGAGTCGATACGTCTTTAGCGTTGCGTCGTGTCGTGGGTGTTGGTCTATTCCTAAATATTTTGATTGCCGTATCGGTTGGCTTGTATTACGGTTTTATTGTTGATTTGACTGGGCGTGTGGCGCGGGCGAATTACCCTGCCCAACAGCAGGGGGCTTTGCTCGATGAGGTGTGGGACGCTAAGACACGCGGGCCATTAAAAGTCGTGATCGGTGAAACCTGGGTGGCCGGTGTGACATCAGTGATGTCCAAGGATCAACCGCTAGTTGTGCCTTACGGGCTTTATCATCAAGGCCCTGCCGTCACTCCTGCGCTCATTAAAAAGTGTGGCGCACTGATTGTGATTGATGCGTCCGAGGCATCTCGGCCGTTGAACGAGGGGATGAAAAGTTTTCTTTCTCAAGCAAGCAAGACAGGATCGATCAATATGTATTGGAATCGATTTAAGAATAAGAACCCGATTGAAATTAAGTGGGCCATCATCGAACCGGAGTCCAACGGCACCTGCCGCTGATATGCAGTATCTATATTCAGATTATCAACAGATATTTTTTATGAGGGTAAGTCAATGCGAATCAAAATAGCAATCTCAAGATTATTGCGCCGTGTCATGTTTCCTGGCGCAGCCTTACTCGGTATTTCTGCAACGTTAATCAGCGCTCAAGCCCAGCAAACATATCCTAATCAGCCGATTCGAATTGTTGTGGGATACGCGGCCGGTGGGACGACAGATATTTTGGCCCGTTCACTCGGCGAGCAAATGGGGAAAATCCTCGGGCAAACCATTATTGTGGACAACAAGCCCGGCGCAGCAAGCAATATTGGCGCAGCCTATGTGGCACAGTCAAAGCCTGATGGCTATACGCTCTACATGGCGACTGTCGCGAGCCACGGCATTAACCCTGCTTTGTATAAAGGTAAGCTCACCTTCGATCCCTTGAAGGATTTTGCGCCGATTTCATTAGTCGCTTCGATACCACTCGCCTTAGTAACGAGCATTAAGTTGCCCGTCAAATCACTCACGGAGTTTGTTGACTACGCCCGGAAGAATCCTGGTAAATTGAATTATGCGTCAAGTGGTAATGGCTCTCCCGGACACCTTGCCGCTGCCATGTTTAACGACGCAATGAAGCTTGATATTGTGCATATTCCCTTCAAAGGGGGCGCCTTAGCGAATACATCGGTTATGGCAGGTGACACACAGTTGACTTTTGCCACCTTACCCGGGGTGCTACCTCACGTGCAGGCAGGTAAGTTGAATGTGCTTGCGGTCACCACGGCAGCGCGGTCAAAAGAGATTCCAAACACGCCCACCATAGCAGAGGCCGCGAAGTTGCCTGAGTATGAAATCAACACTTGGAATGCGTTGCTTGCCCCTAAGGGCACACCGTCAGTCGTCATTGAGCGCTTAAATGCAGCAATTACTCTGGCAATGAAGTCACCGGATTTGATCCAGCGCTTTGAGCGTGAAGGCGCAACGCCCGGGACAAGCACCCCCGAGCAACTCAATACCTTTGTTGCGAATGAAATCGTTAAATGGGGTAAGGTCGTTGATCGTACCCCGATGAGTTCTAACTGAAGCTAGTTGGTTTTAAGGTTCGCTTCGCGTACGATTTTCTGCCATCGCGGGACATCGATGCTCAGAAATTTTGCAAATTCTGCAGGTGAGTCGCCAACCGTGCGGCCACCTTCTTTCGCAATTTCTTTGACGAAGTCAGGGGAACTGAGGATTTTCTTTAGCTCACGGTTTAGGCGATCTACGATAGCGGGTGGCGTGCCTGCAGGCGCGAGCAGTGCATACCAATTTTCTGCCTCATAGCCAGGTAGACCCGACTCGGCAACCGTTGGTACGTTGGGGAAACTGGGTAAGCGTTCTTTTGAGGTAATCGCAAACGCCTTGATGCGACCGCTTTCTACGTGTGGGCTGATCACTGCAATAGTACTGAAGTAAAGCTCCACCCGGTTACCGATAATGTCGGTAATTGCAGCAGACTGACCTTTATATGGCACGTGTACGGCCTTGATTTTCGCTTGGCTCACGAACATCTCTCCGGCTAAGTGCCCGAGTGTCCCAGAGCCGGGCGAACCGAAACTAAGTTTGTTTGGGTTTGCTTTGGCAAGCGTAATGACTTCTTTCATGTTGGCCGCAGCAAGCGTTGTTGGGCCAACGACAAGCAGCGGTGCGGCGGCTAAGCGCGTAATGGGTGCGAAGTCTTTAATTGGATCGTAGTTAAGCGTGGACATCATTGCCGGCGCAATGCCCAGGTTTGCGGCTTGCCCAAATAGAATGGTGTAGCCGTCAGGCTTGGATTTAGCGACGAACGATGCGGCAATAGTCGAACCTGCGCCGGGCTTATTGTCAACAATCACGGGTTGACCGATCAAAGGCGAGAGACGTTCAGCAACCGTACGCGCCATTAAATCTGATCCCCCGCCAGGAGGAAAGCCCACAACAATCTTTAGAGGCTTATCAGGAAAGGTTTGGGCAAGACTGCTTTGAGCAAGGGACAAACTGAGACTTGTAAAGAGTGCTACGCCGGCTAAGCGCCCAGCGACTTTCAATGAAAACCGCTTCTGAGCATGTGGACTGCACGAATAAACCGAAACCATGACCTAATCTCCTATATATTTGTAATCTTTCAGTTTCACCTTACACCAGCAAATCGCACTCCACAAGACGGGTATTCAATAACATGACCATACAATTTTTTGCGTTTGACACGCCTAATGCCCGAAAGATCTCTGTTGCGCTTGAGGAAATGGGGTTGTCCTATCAAGTGACGACCGTCAATATCGGTAAAGATGAACAGTTCAATCCTGATTTTTTGAAGTTCAGCCCAAACAACAAAATTCCTGCAATCATCGATACGGACGGCCCTGGTGGGAAGACCGTTACGGTGTTTGAGTCAGGTGCGATCCTTCTGTACCTCGCCGAAAAAACCGGCAAATTTCTGCCGACAGAACTGGTCGCGCGCGTACCCGTATATGAATGGCTGATGTTTCAAATGAGTGGCTTTGGGCCGATACCCGGTCAGGTCCATCACTTTCTTGGACTCGCCAACGAAGACGACAAGCGTTATGGTGTTGAGCGCTTTAGTAAAGAAACGCGCCGTTTGTATTCTGTGATGGATAAGCGCTTAGCAACAAACACCTATTTCGCAGGCGACTTATCGATCGCAGACTTCGCGATTTTAGGTTGGGCGTGGCGTCATCAACGCCATCAGGTAGATCTTGTTGATTATCCAAACATTAAGCGTTGGTACGAGGGCATGATGGCGCGTCCGGCGGTCCAGCGGGGGTTTGCGGTTGCTCTTAAATAGCGGCGCGTATGAAAACACAAGCGATTTCAGGGCCGGCCTTTGCTGCATTACTGTTGGTGGCCTTGCTGATGGGTTCGAATCATATCGCGGCCCGAATCGCATTTGATCATGGTGCGGATGTCGCAGCGGCTGTCGTCATGCGCAGTAGCATGACAGCCGTTGTAGTTGGCTTGATCATTTTGGTTCAAGGCGTGTCGATTCAAATGACGCCTAGACACAAAAAAATATTACCGCTCGTCGGAATTCTTTTTACGATTCAAAGCGTCACTCTGTATTCCTCTGTGGCTAGGTTGCCTGTCTCGCTCGCGCTATTGGCATTCAACACCTATCCGTTATGGATCGCGATGTGGGCACGTGTTTTGTATCAAGAGCGTCCAGAGCCGTTGGTGCTGAAGGCCATGCCGATCATGCTGATTGGATTAGCCTTGGCGTTGGATGTCTTTGGTGCCGCTTCTGGATTAGGTGTTCAGCGACAATGGCAAGAAATCGGTTTAGGCGTGGCTTTTGCGCTGACGGCTGGATGCTCTTTTGGACTGGGGATGGTGCTCATTCAGCACAAGGCGGCGGACTTAGATGGTCGTGTGCGGACCGTCGCGACAATGGCGATGGTCGGCGTTTTAACGATCATCGGCTCACAATTCACCCATTCGATGCAATGGCCGACCGCTGCAGTGGGCTGGTGGGGGCTGATTGCTCTGAGCTTCCTGTACGGAACGGGGTTTACGATCATGTTTACGGTGTTGCCACGTTTGGGTGTGGTCGGTAACTCCGCAATCATGAACGTTGAGCCGATCATTGCTTTAGTGCTTGGCTGGTTGATTTTGGGACAGAAGATCGCAGTCATGCAGGTCGTCGGCGCGTGTATTGTCGTGACGACCGTCATTTTGCTTGGCTTACGAAAAAAGAAAACTTAATCGTATGCAGCTAGCGGCTACCGATGATCTGAACGGAGGGATCATCTTTTAGCGTACCGGTAAAGCTATCGCTCGTTACCTCACCATTAAATGTTTGCATAGTGCCCTGTGCATCCGCGTAGCTAAAGGTAATGTTTGTACCGTTCAGCTTCCCTTCAATACGCTGAAAAGCTTTGCCTGCAGGCGTGAAGTCAGCATGAAACTCTTGGCTTTTTTGGGCGATTGAAATCGTAGCTTGATCAAAACCAGGGACACCCTCAAGGCGCCAAAAGCCGTTGACTTTCGCCGGCACGACCCAAAAATATCCGACCGTTCCGCTATCACCATAAAAGGTTTTATCTGGACTCCAGCTTCCAATTGTGAAAGTGTTAGACACAATTCGTGTCCCGGGCTTCATATTAAGCAGGGTTGGGTGAAGCTTTCCGTTCAAAGAGGGTAGCAAGTACAACGTCACGACTGTCGCTTGTGAGAAATCCTCCACAAAAATATCGCCGGTGATAATCGTCACGTTGTCAGCGACCCCTGCATTTTTGGCATTCTGTCTGGCATGGTCTGCCATGTGTGGGTCGAATTCAATCCCCACAGCGCGCGAACCATAGCGTCGCGCTGCTTCAATGGCAATCTTGCCATCTCCCGCACCCAGGTCATAGACGATATCTTTGTTCGTGACTTGAGCAGTCTCAAGCATTTTGATTAGGAGGCTATCGGGTGTCGGAACCCAAATAACGTCCTTCCCCTGTTGCGCCATGACAGGCTGATAACCGGTGCTTGGGGAAGAGGGCACAGTACAGCCCATGAGATAAATACCAACCGCTATGCCAAGAACTAGATTTTTCATAAGACCTGAGGGTAAGACGGTATGCTTGATCGTAGCAAAAATATGTCTAGAAATTAATGTTCTACGAATCGGAGCTCTTGCGAGGGCACGCGAAGATGGACTTCAGAGCCCGCTGTGAGCGCAGGTTTCCCGCGCGCATGAGAGATATCTGCGCGTACGATTGCCTGACCTACCCGTACGTCGTAACGGAAAGCCTCGCCTAAGAACTCTGCACTGAGTATGGTTCCTTTGAGTGCTAGCTGCCCCTCCAGATCGCTCTGCGTATCGGTTGTGAATCGCACCGCATGGGGTCTGAATGCCAGATCCATTTCGCTAGTCTGCCGTGTGAGGCCATTGGGCAGGACAACTTCGCCGAGCGTCGGTGAGTTGAATCGCAGGTGATCGCCTTCGGTAAAAAAACGACCCGAAAATAGATTGATCGAGCCAACGAATTGCGCGACGAAACGATTCACCGGAAAATCAAAAAGATCCATCGGTGAGCCTACTTGCTGAATCACGCCTTGATCCATGACAGCGATCCTGTGGCAAGTGGTCAGGGCCTCTTCTTGATCGTGCGTCACAAAAATAGTGGTCAGGCCAAGTCGTCGTTGCAGTTCGACAAGCTCGTGCCGCGTCTGTGTTCTGAGTTTCGCATCGAGATTGGACAGCGGTTCATCTAACAGCAGAACCTGAGGCTCGATCGCGAGTGTGCGAGCGATTGCCACGCGCTGCTGCTGTCCACCGGATAGCTGCCCAGGACGGCGTTCTGCCAAGCCGGTGAGGTCAACGAGTTCGAGTGCTTCATGAACCTTCTTGCGGATTTCGGCGCTAGGCAGCTTTCGCGCCTCAAGTCCGAACGCTACATTTTGCGCAACGGTCATATGAGGCCACAGCGCGTAACTTTGAAACACCATTCCGACGTTGCGCAGCCAAGGTGCCGTACCGGTCACATCTTTGCCGTCGATCAATAGCTCGCCATGCTGGTGCTGGTTAAAACCGGCGATGAGACGAAGCAGTGTCGATTTGCCTGAACCGGACGGCCCGAGCAACGCGAAAAATTCACCCGGCTCGATATGCAGGTTGATATCTTTCAAGACCGACGTTGTGCCGAACGAAAGCGCGATATTGCGGATGTCGATTGCGACGGATTTCATGTCCGGGCTCCAACGTTTTGGTGTGGTGTCGCCGTTGCAGCGATACGATGACTTAAATACGTACCCAGCGCAACTAAGGTAATGGCGATGACGCTCAGTGCGGCGCCAGGGCCACGCCCTGCAATCGATTGAAAGTAAAGATAGATGCCATAGGACATGGGCGCCATGCTTTCTTTGCTGGTTAACAAAATAGTCTCTGAAATTTCTGCTGCAGCAGTGATGAAGCTTGTGACAAATCCGGCAAGCAGGCCACCCATCATCAGGGGGAGAACGATTTTACGAATAATACGCCAGCGACTAGCACCGACGTTCTCGGCAGCTTCCTCTAGTGCTGGGTGTACTTGCGTCAGGGCTGCCATGCACGACCTTAAGGCATAGGGTAGTCGTCTGACCGAATAAGCCAAAACAAAAATGAGCCAACTTGCAGTTAAGGCACCACCTCCGAAGGGTAGTTCAATGCCGCGAAAGGTTCGCAAATAGCCGATACCCAGTACCAAGCCAGGCATTGCAAGCGCGACGGTAACGAGATGATCCAGAATTTGCCTGCCTGGAATCGTGGTGCGGATCACAATGTAGGCAATGGCTGCGCCCAATACGACGTCAATCACGGCTGCTAGGCCACAATAGAGAATCGTGTTCCAAATCATCTGTTTCGCATCACCAAAAATAGTGATGTAGTGTGCGAGCGTGAACTGCTCGGGAAGAACGCTGAAGCTCCATACTTTAAAGAGCGACATTAATAAAATGCCTAGATGTGGGGAGAGCACGAGCATCAACACCCCTATGATCCAGCCATAGGCCATCACAGTCTGCCAGGATGAAAGCTTACGTTTCGGAGCTTGCGCGCCACCGCGTGATATCAAGGCATAGTCACGCCGTTTGACGAACCACCAGGAGCCGCCCATAGCGGCAATCGAAAAGAGCACAAGGATGACGCAGATTACGTAGCCGATGGGGTCTTCAAGTCCGATTGAAGTGACGCGTAAATACGCTTGAGGAGCAAGCATATTTGTGACGTTGAGCACGAGCGGCGTGCCGAGGTCATCAAAGACCTTGATGAACACGAGGGAAGCGCCAGCGATGTAGCCTGGGAGAGCCAGAGGGAAAATAATTTTCCGAAAGAGTCGCCAGCCGGAAGCCCCCAGATTTTGGCCTGCTTCTTCCATTGAGGAGTCGATCGTTGCGAGCGATGCGGACAGATTCAGCAGGATAAACGGGAAGTAATGTAATGTTTCTACAAAAATAATGCCGCTTAGTCCTTCCATAATAGGGATGCTGAATCCGAACAAATCCATCAGGATCAAATTCACTGCACCCGAGCGGCCAAAAATCAGTTGCATGGCTGCCGCGCCAACAAAGGCCGGCATGACTAAAGGCAGCACTCCTAAGGTTTGGATTAATACTGCGCCTCGAAACTGAAAGCGCATGGTGAGGTACGCGAGCGGGATGGCGATGAGTGTCGCACCCAGAACGGTCATGCCAGCAACAAACAAGCTGTTCGCGAACGACTCCCGCATTAACGAGATTTCAAAGAACGCGAAAAAGTGAGAGAGCGTTAAGCCGCCATGCCCATCTGAAAAAGCGGTGTAGACCACCGAGATAACTGGGCTAATGAGGAATACCGCTAAAAAAATCGCAATCGCTAATGCGATTGCGATCATGCCGGGACTATTACGCTTCAAAATAGTCTTGGCTATTTAGCGGAGTTGGCGAGAGTGATCGCGCGTGCGTAATTTGCTTTGGCGCGTGTCGCCCATTCTTCCTCTATTTTTGCTTTCGTCCTTGAGGCTTCCGCATCGGACTTATTGCTCTTAAATAATTTGAGCAGCGCTGCATCCTGAATTTGTTTTTCATCCACCGCCGGAGAGAAGGCCAGTTGGCGCGCCTCCTCAAGTTGAGCGCTAGGCTTTCCACCTAACCGCTTCTCTGCATCGTGAATCGCTTTGGTGGCGGCTACCAGCTCTTTGTGGCGGAAGGTGATCATTTGATCGAACAGCGATCGCACAACCATGTAGCGTGTTTCCGACAGCTGAGAGTCAAAATTCACCTTGGCCTGAATTGTGCCGCTAAAAGGATTGGGATAGTCTGCAGGCGCATTTTTATAGGTGGCCGGCAGAACGGGTAGACGACTAATTTGCTTGTCTAGTAGTAACTGCTGACCCTCTGGCGACAACGTGAACTCGATGAAGCGCTTTCCCGCTGCCGGAGATTTGGCGCCCTCTACCAGTGCGATATTCGCTGGAACAATTGAGGTGACAGAGGGGTATATGAACTCTACAGGCATGCCCGAGTTTTTTGCTGCCAAGCCAAAGAAATCGATCACTAAACCGATACCGAACTGACCATTGGATACACCATCTGGCACCCCAAAACTGCGCTCGGTGATCGCTGCGCAGTTCCCGCCGATAGCCATAATTTGCGCCCAGCCTTTCGTCCAGCCCTCGCCCTGAAGAATCGTTTCAACGGTGAGATGCGTCGTACCAGAACGCGAAGGGCTTGAGGTGGCAACATGACTAAAGTAAATAGGCTTGACCAGATCTGCCCATTCTTTTGGGGCGGGTAATTTGTTGGCCTTCATGTAACGCGTGTTCCACATCAAGCCGTAGCCTGCAAGTGCTTGACCGCGATAAAAACCTTTAGGGTCATTAACGGGGTAGTTGCCAATCTTGGTGGGGATCTCAGGATTTCCGGGGCCAATGTTTGCCAGTAATTTTTGTTGGGATAGGACTTCAAAGGCGTCCGGAGCGGATGCCCAAAACACCTCTACACGCGAACCTGGCGGCTGTTCGCGCACGTAGGCGATGCCAGCGGCTGTATTTTTATTAAGAATTTCAACTGTATCCGAGGGGTATTTCGCCTCGTACGCCTTTTTGTAAGCGGCGGTCAGCTCTTTAGGGAACGATGTGACAACCGAGATTGTCTCCGCATGCAACGCATAGGGCGTGGCCAAGGCGAGAGCAAGCGCGGTCAGAATCAAGCGGGAAGTGGTAAGTGGCATGGCGATCTCAAGGTGGTCGATACAAAAGGCTTGCGTGGAAAGGGTCAGCGGCCAAACGTGTAAATAGTAACAGGGCAATCCCTTGTTTTATCGGGATTATTTGGTCTGAAGGCCTACTTTGGCTTGAGTTTCTCGCAGCAATATGACACCCCCATTAAAAATCGGCATTCGAGCGGAATTCTTTGCGCACGGCCGCGATGTTCAATTATCATGCAGATGCTCTTTGACTAAGACGGCGTTGGTCAAAGAATCATAAAAATAAAGGAAATGTAATGAGACAAGTTTTTAAGCGCAGCGTTGCGATGCTGTTTGCGCAGCCCCATCCGTCCCCAAGCCATAACGACACGTAAATATATTTCTCTAGGAGAGTGGCCGTGGACGGTTGGAGAGCGAGACTCGGGTTTTTGTTGCCCCCTGGGAATCCAAATGTAGAGCCTGAGTTGATTTCGATGGCGCCTAAAGGTGTGTCCGTACATTTTGGCCGGATGATCGCGCGCGGGGTTACCGGAGACCATGCTGGTCAGGATGCCCGCACTCGCTGCCAGTTGGATCACATTGATGAGCAAACCGAAATGTTGTCTCACTTGCGACCTCAGGTCATCGCGATGGCGCATACAGCCTCGAGCTATATGCTCGGTCGAGAGGGCGAAATTGCGCTGACGGCACGCCTTGAGAAGCAATACGACATTCGTTTTACCTCCGCCTTTGTCAGTGTCGTCGCGGCCATGAAAGAGTTAGGCGTAAAAAAAGTCGCTCTCGGGACACCGTATGCCGAAGCCCAGACGCTGGCGGGTAAAGCAACGCTAGAAAGCTATGGTCTAACGGTTGTGAATTATCACCGACTCGAAAACGTACGCAACATTTATGAAGAAACCCCAGCGCGTGCCTATGCCTTAGCGAAAGCCGCGAATACGCCAGAGGCTGAGGTAGTATTTTTAAGCGGTGTGGGGATGCCAACAGTCGCGGTGCTGGAAGCGCTGGAGCAGGACCTAGGTAAGCCGGTCATCTCTAGTGTTGCTGCCATGATGTGGAACTGTTTGCGTATCGCAGGTGTGCAGCCTGTCGTGCCTGGCTACGGCCGTCTACTTGCAGGCTAATGATGCGCTCGGCAGTTTATCGGGAGGTCGTGCGTGATTGAGCGCGGATTAAATTTGCTTTGGGTTGTGCTGGGTTTAGCAACCATGGTGAATGCTTGGACGCTGGGATTGTTTGGATCTATGGGCCCAGACAGTGGTCTGTTCCCAATGATTTGCGGGGTCATCATTACCTTGTGTGGCCTGCTGTTGATGATCAAAAAGTCGACACGAGTGGAGAATCCTGAGTGGCCAGCCTCCACGGGTCGCCGGCGCATACTGGGTGTGTTGGGTGGACTCGTTGGTTTGACCGTGATGCTGCCTTACTTAGGCTTTGCGATTTCAAGCGCACTGACAACGTTTGTTTTGCTGCAAACAATTGAGCGTTCGCGTGTCCTAGAGTCAGTGGTGTTGACGCTCGTGTCGGTTTCAGTGATTGTGTACGTGTTTGGCCATTTGCTCGGCATGTCGTTGCCTCGTGGCCCCTGGGGTTGGTGATGGACGCAATCAACGGTTTAGCGATGGGATTTTCGGTGTTGTTCACACCTGAAAATTTGTACTTCTGTTTTCTCGGGAGTCTGGTTGGCACCTTGGTTGGCGTGCTGCCAGGAATTGGACCTCTTGCTGCCTTAGCGCTTTTGTTGCCCGTCACTTTTCAGTTGGCTCCAGTCGCTGGGCTCGGGATGCTGTGTGCGATTTTTTATGGCGCGATGTATGGAGGATCGACAACCTCTATCTTGGTAAATATTCCTGGTGAGGCGGCTTCTGTCGTGACCGCCTTAGACGGGCATGCGATGGCCAGGCAAGGTCGAGCGGGCTCTGCACTCGGGATCGCGGCGATTGGTTCGTTTATCGCTGGCACCATCTCCCTAGTCGCTTTGACTTTCTTTTCTCCCTTATTGGCCTCCGTTGCGATTAGCTTTGGTCCTCCTGAAAATTTTGGGCTGATGGTGCTTGGGTTGGTGTCGACGCTCTATATGATTGGCGGTTCGAAAGTGAAGGGCGTTCTGATGATCGCCTTAGGATTCCTTGCGGCAACCGTCGGGATGGATATCGTCAATGGTCAGGACAGATTCACATTAAATAATGTCAATCTTGCTGGAGGGATTGAGATCCTATCGGTGGTGATCGGTCTTTATGGCGTTTCGGAAATTCTCACTAACTGTGAGACCATCGTAAAGAATCAGTTGCTCGCTGAAAAAGTTCGTGGCCTCTGGCCATCGTTCAACGATTGGAAGGCCTCCTGGAAACCCATGATGCGCGGCAGCTTCCTAGGATTTTTTCTTGGACTTGTTCCGGGGGGTGGTCCGGTCACGGCATCGTTTGTGTCCTATACCCTCGAGAAGCGGTTGGCGAAAAATCCTGAGCGTTTTGGTAAAGGGGCAATCGAGGGCGTTGCGGGTCCAGAGGCCGCAAACAATGCAGCCGTTTCGGGGGGAATGATCCCGTTATTTACCTTAGGTATCCCGGGCAATGCTGTCACGGCCTTACTGCTTGGGGCCTTGGTCATTCAAGGTGTACAGCCAGGCCCGACTTTCATCACCCAGCGGCCGGACTTGTTCTGGGGTGTTGTCGCAAGTATGTATGTAGGCAATGTCTTTTTGCTGCTGCTCAACTTACCCCTGATCGGCTTGTGGGTACAGTGTCTTAGGGTGCCATATCGGGTATTGTTTCCCTTGATACTATTATTGGCTGTAGTAGGAACATATTCTGCTAATAAAAATGTTTTTGACTTATGGGTCATGCTGGGCTTCGGCTTGGTGGGTTATGTCCTGCGTAAACTACAGTATGAGTTTTCACCATTCTTGATTGCGTTTGTATTGGCTCCGATGCTTGAGCAGTCGCTGCGACAGTCGATGGTGATGTCTCCGCATGGTATGTTTATTTTTGCGGAGAGACCCATCGCAGCCTGTTTGATCGGTATAAGCTTAATTTTGGCAGTACTAGTTTTTCGTCAACGAAAGTTGAATCAACCCGGAGGAGACATATAAATGAAATTGATCCACTCTTTTATTGGTGCGATTGCTGCAGTGGCAGCCGCGACAGCCGTTGCTCAAGTATCACCTGATGTTACGAAATTAAAGCCTAAAGACTTTCCAACACAATCAATCGAGTACACCGTGGTGTACCCGGCTGGTGGAGGAATGGATCTCACGGCACGCCAGCTAGGCAAATATGCCGAACAAGTGAGCGGTGACAAGATTTTGGTGAACAATCGTACAGGTGGAGCCGGAATGGTCGGCCACACTTATCTAGCCACTCAAGCTAAGCCAGATGGCTATACGGTTGGGATTCTGGCTAACTTAGTATGGGGCGACGCAATGTTGCGCGGCAAGGATAAATGGTCTTTGTCAAACTTAGAAACAATCGCGTATATCAATAGTGACGCACTTGCCTGGGTGGCAGCCACAAAAGGCCCGTTCGCTGGAAAGTCTGCTAAAGAGATCGTCCAGACCGCGAAGGATAAGCCTGGCACGGTGCGCGTTGCGATTGTTCCCGGCAGTATGTGGGAATATCTGATTGATCAGATCGAAGCTGCCACAGGCGCGAAATTCTTGCGCGTTCCATTTCAGGGTGGTAAGCCAGGTGTGGTCGCTTTGTTGGGTGGAAACGTAGACATCGCGCAAGGCTTTTACGGCGAATTTGAAAGCTATCTACAAGCCGGTCAGGTCAAGCCAATTGCCGTGGCGAGCGCTAGTCGTCTGGGCAACATGAAGGACGTTGCAACCTTTAATGAAATCTTTGGTACAAAAGATATCGTTTGGAACATCATCCGTTTAGCTGTTGTCCCCAAAGGAACGCCGGCAGACCGTAAGGCCTATTTGGCGGCCACAATTAATGCTGCGGTACGAACCCCCGCATTAGCTGCAGAGTTTGCAAAGTTAGGCGCATACTCTGACCCACTCTTGACCAACCCTGCGACAGCGGCTGCTGAACTCGACAAAATGGCGCAAGCCGAACGTGCGTTCTATGTAAAAACTGGTCGACTGAAGTAAGACTAAAGTGATGGAGTCGCTGCTCTCGGAACCGCTTGTCTTAGCCGGCAAGCGGTTACGTAATCGGGTTGCTCATGCGTCCATGACGACTCACATGGGATATCAATCTCAAGTAAGCGATCGTCAAATTCAATACTACGAGAATCGGGCAAAAGGCGGCGCGGCGCTGATCGTGACCGAGCCCTTGCTCATGGCACCGCATCAGACAAACCCTGCGCGTATCCGTGCCTGGAATGACGACAACTTAGGCGGGCTCAAGCGTTGGGCTGATGCAGTGGAAAGCCACGATTGCCGGCTGCTTGGTCAAATCCAAGATCCTGGTCGAGGCCATCATGATGCCGGCCGAAATTACAGCGCGCTCGCACCGTCTGCATTGCCAGATGATTTGAGCTGGACGATGCCACACGCCTTGACAGGCGCCGAAATAAAAAATCTGATTGCTGACTTTGCGATGTCCTCAGCGCGTCTACAACGTTGTGGTTTTAGCGGCGTTGAACTGTCTGGAGCCCATGGACATTTGTTTAGCCAATTCATGTCGCCATGGTCAAACCGTCGGACCGATGAGTATGGTGGCGATTGGGAAAACCGCACACGCTTTGTACGCGAGTTGATAAGCTGTATTCGCGACTTATGCGGCCGACACTTCATTGTTGGGCTAAAGTTGCCGAGCAATGACGGTATTGCAAAGAGTATTGGGCCCGCGGAGGCAGCGATTCTGGCTGATCTCTTTACAAGGTCTAAAGAAGTGGACTATGTCTGCTTTGCGCAAGGGGCGCACGCGCGTTCACTCGAAACGCATGTGCCTGATCGCAATGGCCCGAATGTTCCGTACATCGGCTTGATTAAATCGTTGAAAGCCTCTTGCAATGGCGTCGCTGTGATGGCGCTGGGACGGATCACGGACCCAGCCGAAGCCGAAGGGATTTTGACGCGAGGGGATGCCGACCTAATCGGTATGGGCCGCACATTGTTAGCGGACCCTGCTTGGTATAACAAAGCCATGCAAGGTCGAACGAACGATATCCGCTACTGCATTTCCTGTAATAACTGTTGGGACACCATTATTACGTATGGTGAGCCCTTGGCTTGCGTCAATAACCCTCGCGTAGCAGAGAAGAGAGAGGTGGATTGGTGGCCGAAGCCCGCACAGCGCAAACATCGCGTTGTGGTCGTAGGCGCGGGCATTGCGGGAATGGAAGCGGCTTGGGTCGCTGCCGCAAGAGGCCATTCGGTGACGGTGTTTGGGACGGGGTCCGAGGTTGGCGGTAAGGCTCGATTGCGTGCACGGCTGCCGGGTGGTGAGACCATCACGAGTATTTATGATTACCAGATGGTTTGTGCACAGCGGGCCGGGGTAGATATTCGTTTGGGTGTGCGGGCTAGCCTACAAGATATTTTGTCTTTGTCTCCGGACTCTGTGATCTTAGCAACCGGTGGCACAATGCATTGCCCCGAATGGGTCCCGGTTGAGATTGCCCGTGAGGGATGGGTGACTGACTTGCATGCTGCCATGCAAGAAGTCGTCAAGCTCTCTTCGCGACAGGCAGGAACGGCTGTGGTCTATGACATGGACCACACGGAAGGCACCTATGCCGCGGTGGAGCTTTTGGCGCAGCGCTTTGAGCGAGTGGTCTTAATGACGCCTCGCGCGTTGATTGCTCAGGACGAGTCCTTAGTGACTCGACAAGGAATTTTGCGACGGTTATCTGTGGCAAGAGTAGAAATGCTCGTAATGAGTGAGCCAGTATGGTCCGCACATTTCGAAGACGGGGTGCTTGAGTACAAAAATGTTTACAACGGAGATCTTGGACGAATCGAAAATATTTCTTTTCTGTCTTATTCAACGCCACGCGCGGCTAACGTAGAGCTTGTCGAACCTTTAAAAGCGCATGATGTCGAACTGTATCTTGTAGGGGATTGCCGTGTCGCGCGAGGGTTGATGGGCGCCACGCGAGATGGGCATAAAGCAGGTAATTCTGTAGGTCGTTACATTAACTTTAGAAAGGAGATACCAATGTCAAGTACAACCAACCGTAATATAGATGTAGATACCGCTTTAAAAGCGATCAAAGCCGCACGCGAAAAAGCGGGTGCGTTAAAGGTGAACATGTCGATTGCTGTCTGCGATACAGCAGGGCACCTCAAGGCCTTTGTCCGAATGGACGGTGCATCGTTAATCTCGTTGCAAATCGCGCAGGATAAGGCGCATACAGCGATATCTGGCGGCTTACCGACACATAAGTGGCACGAGTACATTAAAGACGATGCACCTTTGATTCATGGGCTTGTGCATACCCCCAGGTTCATCATTTTCGGTGGCGGCTATCCTATTATGGAAAACGGCCAAATGATTGGAGGGATAGGCTTGAGTGGCGGGCATTACTCTCAGGATATGGAATGTGCCGAGGCAGCTCTGAAGGCGATAGGTCTGCCTGACTAGGCTAAGGTTTGATCAGCGACGCTGCGAACCTTAACTGCTAGCGTATTTGCTCTGTGCCAACATTAAGGCCTGGAGCATTCAATCAAAGTGAAGTGGGGTGAGTCGTCAATGCGAATGTTCAAAATAGCAGTGTTGTTGAGTTCTCTGTGCGTGACTGTGTCGGCGGCCGCAGGGCCGGCCGACAAGTATCCTGAAAGACCTTTGCGGATTGTGGTGCCCTTTGTAGCCGGTGGTGGTGGGGACTTCATCGCGCGGGCTTGGGCCGATAAGCTGTCAGAGGTCATTAAACAGCCCGTCATCATTGAGAACCGAGGGGGCGGCAATACTGTTGTTGGCACAGAGCAAGTCGCCAAAGCAGCGCCTGATGGGTACACCTTGTTACTGGTGAGCCCAACGATCTCAACTAACCCTACGTTGTTGCCCAATCTCCCTTATAAAACTCCTGACGCTTTCGCGCCGGTTGCGCAGATTATTACGTATGCGATGGGGGTTGCCGTTCACGCGGGCTCCTCCATTCAGAACATTCCGGATCTTGTCGCTTACGCAAAAAAGAATCCGGGTAAGGTGACGACAGCAACCTCTGGAGAGGGGTCAGCGACAGACCTGGCGGCAGAGTTGTTTATGGCCAAGACTGACACCAAAATCACCAAGGTTCCCTACAAAGGTGCGGGGCAAGGCGTACTGGATGTGGCCAGTGGACATGTCGATATGTTGTTTACCGGTATGTCGCAACTCAAGCCGCAACTCGACGGAAAGCGCATTCGTTTGATTGCAACGTCAGGCTTACAGCGATTGAATTCGGCGCCTGAGGTGCCTACTATCGCAGAGCAAGGTTATCCTGGCTTTGAGGCAGTGGTGTGGTGGGCCGTGCTTGCACCCGCCGGCACGCCTGCCGAGATCGTTGAAAAAATAAACGCAGCACTCAAAACGAGTCTTGCGCACCCTGATGTAGGCCGGCGCTTGGCCGTGATTGACGGAGTGGTCAAAGTCTCATCACCTAAAGAGTTTGATACCTTTTTACGCTCAGAAATTGAGACGTGGCGACGGCTCTTAAAGCCATCGACATCGAATAAATAATTGAAGTTAACGTTGTAAGTTCGAACAGCAGGACAGTCTAGATGAACGTGCATGCACTGGTAATGGTATTTTTGACCGAAGCGCACCGAGAGCTGGTTGCGCAAAACTTTGAGCTTATTTACGCGCCAAACGAAGGTGCTGGTGTGGATCGCAGCAACAGTGCGGCAAAGATTACTGCGCACGGTCACGAAATTCGCGTTGTGCTGACGAACGGCGCAACAGGAATCACCATTGATGAGATCAATGCGTTGCCAAAGTTAGAGATACTCTGTACCTTGGGCGTGGGTTACGAAAATGTGCCCGTTGAGTATTTGAAACAGCGCGGCATTCGCGTCTGTAATGCGGCTGGAACCAACGAGGATTGTGTTGCGGATCACGCGATGGGTCTTTTGCTTGCGGCAATTCGTGGTATCCCCTTTCTTAATCATGCTGTGCGCCAGGGTATCTGGCGCGACGCCATCCCTAGGCCAACCAACGTGTCGTATAAGCGTCTCGGTTTTTTAGGGATGGGAGGCATAGCGAAGAAGATTGCTAAACGAGCGCGCGCCTTTGATATGCATATTGGTTATCACAGCCGGACACGTCGGGACGAAACGGGGTTTGATTTTTTTCCCGACTTGCGGTCTCTTGCGACGTGGTGTGATTTTCTTGTGGTTGCAGCCCCGGGGGGAAAGGAAACCTTTCACATCATTAATGCGGAAATATTAACGGCCCTCGGTCCTGAGGGGGTGTTGGTCAATATTGCTCGGGGTAGTTTGGTTGATACGGAAGCGTTGGCTGTCGCGTTGCGCGACAACGTCATTGCGGCAGCCGCGATCGATGTATACGAAAGCGAACCGAAACCGCCCCTTGCTTTACTGGAATTTGAAAACGCAATTATCACGCCCCATGTAGCAGGCCTCTCACCGGAGGCGATGCTCGCCTCGGTTGTGTGCTTTATAGATAACGCTCACTTGCACTTGGCGGGCAAACCCTTGCGCACTCCGCTTTAAGGCCGCATCGGTAGAGGCTTATTGCGGGGTGATGTTGGCCGCTTTGATCAAGGCATTCCATTTTTTGATCTCGGCGTCTAAAAACACCCCCAATTCTTTTGCGCTACCGCCGCCGGGTAATAGGCCGTGCGCTTGGATCTTTTCCCGAACATCAGGCATTTGCAGGATCTTCACGACCTCGGTGTTCAGACGTTCAATAATTGCGGTTGGCGTCTTGGCTGGTGCAAACAGCCCAAACCATCCCACGACGTCATAACCTGGTAGACCCGCCTCAGACATTGTCGGAATGTCACTGAGGCTCGGTATTCGCTGGGGACTCGTGATGGCGATGGCGCGAAGCTTACCTGCTTGTGTTTGAGGTAAAGCCGCCGGAACAGTAGAGAAGTAGATTTGAATACTTCCCGCAATCAAGTCGGTGACGATCGGCCCACCGCCCTTGTAAGGGACGTTGATAATGTCGAGTTTTGCTGTGTATTTGAATAGCTCGGCCGCTAAATGCGAGGTTGTGCCAACGCCAGCGGTGCCATAGTTAAGTGTGCCGGGCTTTTGCTTTGCCAGCGCGATTAAATCTCCTAGCGTTTTGACAGGGAGTTGTGTGTTGACGACCAATAGCAGTGGGGCTGACGCAACTAAAGTGATCGGAGCGAAGTCCTTTTGTGTGTCAAAGGGCAGCTTGGCGTACAGGCTGGGATTAACCGAAAACGAGGTAATTGGCATGACAAGGGTGTAGCCGTCTGGGTCGGCCTTGGCCGCCACATCAACGCCTACATTGCCCGCACCACCAGGCCGGTTTTCGATGATGACGGGGGTTGAAAGAGCTTCCCCCAGTTTTTGACCAACTACGCGTGCGACAAAATCAGTTCCGCCTCCTGCGGCGACCGGTACGATTATTTTGATGGGTTTCTGTGGGTAGGTGCCTTGAGCATGCGCAGACAGCAAAGGCATGAAAAGCAAACAGCTCAGAAGTGCCATTGTGGGGCGAATTCGCTTAAGTCCAAGCATGTCGTTGTCTCCGGGTGTTGTAGAGGTCGCAAGCATGAATGCTTTTGACTAATCTCTACTAAGTATTTATTTAATTTGATTTTTATCAAGCAATCATAAGGCAGCTCTTGGCAAAATGCTACTGGGTCGTGTTTTAGGAAAAGCACGGACTAGTTTTCGCTTATGATTATCCAAATTATTGTTAAAAAACTTAGAACATTTGGGGCAGAGCATGCATATCAAGCGACTATCTGGCTCGGTGGGAGCCGAGATTCTTGACGTTGACCTCGTCGGCAATATTTCGGATGCCTTAATTGCGGACATCCGCAAAGTCTGGTTAGAAAACGGCGTTGTTTTCTTTCGCGATCAGAACATGACGATGGATCAGTTCCAGAGTTTTGCCCAACGCTTTGGCGAGATCGTGGAGTATCCCTTTGTAAAAGGGATACCAGGGCATCCGATGATTATCCCGGTGTTGAAGTTGCCGCACGAAAGAAATAACTTTGGTGGGATTTGGCATACCGACACCACCTATCTTCAGACGCCTCCCATGGCGACAATGCTGATCGCCGAAGAGTTGCCTCCTTACGGTGGTGACACCTTGTTCTCGAGTAATTATGCGGCGTATGAAGCCTTATCCCCTGATCTACAGCGTGTGCTGCAAGGTTTGCGTGGAGTCAACTCATCAGCTAAAGCAACGGTAACCAAGACGCGTGAAGATCGTGTTGGCGATTCGGCAAAAGAAGAAAATGTGCGTAAAGAGCTTGTATCAGAGCATCCCGTTGTGCGCACGCATCCCGAGACGGGTCGCAAAGCGCTTTACGTCAATCCAGGGCATACGATGCGCTTTGTGGGCTGGACCGAAGAGGAGAGCACCCCACTACTTGAATTTCTGTATCAGCACCAAGTTAAACCAGAGTTCACATGTCGCTTTTCTTGGGCGCCAAAGTCGATCGCTCTCTGGGATAACCGCTGTGTGATGCACAATCCAGTCAATGACTATCATGGACACAAGCGCCTGCTCTATCGCATTACTTTAAAAGGCGACACACCAGCTTAGCGAGCACTTGGCGCGAGAGATTTCTTAAGGTCGATACCAAGCTGTTTGTTGACAAACTGTGTCGTGGCGACTTTGGATAGATCAACATCTTTGGCCTGATAGAGTCCCGCTTTCACCATCTGATTGAAAAAATCTTGAATCCGCGCTGCGTTCATGGCGCCAATACCCATGGTTTGAGCTTCACCAGAATCAACAATCCCTTGCTGCTTCATGAGCACCACTGAGGCTTCGATTTCAGCAAGAGAAATCTCCGGATTGTCTTTCATCATCAAGGCATTGGCCGCTGAACGGTTGCCATACATAAAATTCACCCAGCCGATCACCGAGGCATCTACAAAACGCTGCACCAGCTCAGGATTGTTTTTCACGGTTTCTGTGCGCGTTTCAATCAAGGTGCTATAGGTCGAGAATCCGTGATCGGCCAACAGGTGCACCACAGGCTTGAACTTTCCTTGCTCCTGGATATAGATCGGCTCGGCAACTGAATAGCCTTGTTGAATCGCTTTTGGCTGTGCGAGGAAGGGGCCTAGGTTGTAGTTGTACGGCTTGAGTGTTTCATCTTTGAAACCGTGAACCACTTTCAGCCATTGCCACCAAGTGAATTGTCCGTCTTTAGCGATGAGCGCAGTCGGCGCGTTCTTCAGTGCAGCGAAGTTTTCGTAACCTTGACCAGGGTGCGCCATCAACGCTTGTGGATCTTTTTGAAACATCGCCGCAACCACAACAACTGGGATGCCATTTTTGACATTGTCAAAGCTATGAAGCAGGTTGCCAGTCATGAGGAAATCAATGCGCCGTGCCGGCAACAGTGGGCGGTTATTGACTTGAGGGCCGCCCTGACGAATCGTCACGTCTAAACCGTATTTCTTATAAGTCCCATCAGCGACTGCTTGATAGAATCCACCGTGCGCAGCTTGCGCTTTCCAATTGGTTGCGAAGGTAACGGCTTGTTGAGCCTGCGCCGCGGGCAGCAACAAGCTCAACAAAAAAATAGACTGAACAATTCGTAAGGCCATATCAAGTTCCTAGGAGTTGTGATCGACGGGATGGCTTTGCTCTGAACTATGCCAGCCGCCGAGTAGCAAACGCGACAAAGCATTAAACAACAAAAATATGACGACACCGGTTAATACCAACAATGCGAGTGCGGCAAACATTTTTGGCGTCTCGGTGCGAAAACTTGCCTCGAGAATGCGTGAGGCAAGACCGGTTTCCCTGCCTGCAGACCCGGCTACCATTTCTGCTGTGACCGCACCGATTAGGCTCAAGCCGCCAGAAATCTTTAAGCCTGTTAAGAAATAGGGCAGTGCTGCAGGCGCCCGTAACAAAACGAGTCGTTGCCAAGGACTGGCGCGGTACAGTCGAAAGAGCTCGACCAAATTACGATCTGTCGCGCGTAGCCCAGTGACTGTATTAGAGAGGATGGGGAAAAAAGCAACGATCCAGGCGCACAATAAAAGCGCTGCGGTCGTACTCTCGATATAAATCAACATAAGTGGTGCGATTGCGACGATCGGTGTGACTTGTAGTACGACTGCAATCGGAAAAAAAGCGCGTTCTACTTGCGGGGAAAGAGAGAAGACCGAGGCAATAAGTACTCCGCCAAGACAAGCAAGAATCAGCGCCCCGAGTGTGATCTTAATGGTGAACCACCAGCTCAGGGCAAGAGAGGGCCAATGATCAATCAGGCTCGCTGCGATTACGCTAGGTGTTGGTAAGGTGTAGGCGGGTATGTTGGCCCAGCGAACACCTAACTCCCACAGCAGCAGAAATGTAAGTAGCGTGAGGGCAGGCAACAGCTTGTGAAAGATACGTTTCATCATGTCGGCTGTGGTTGCTCGGTCGACTGCTCGAGCGCGATGGCAAGTGCGCGGCAGTAGTCCACAAAACGCATTGACTCACGAAATGCAGGTCTTCTAGGGTAGGGTTCTTCGATGCTGACCTCATGAATGATCCTGCCGGGACGTGCTCCCATAATCAATACTCGGCTACTTAAAAAAACTGCCTCTGCAATATTATGTGTGACAAAAAGCGTAGCAATAGATCGTTCTTGCTGCCAATGTAAGAGATCATTGTTTAGTCGGTGTCGAGAAAAATCATCGAGCGCCGCAAAGGGCTCGTCCATTAGCAAAATCTTTGGTTCGGTGATGAGTGCACGAGCAATTGATGCACGCATTTTCATGCCGCCAGACAGTTGCGCAGGATAGGCGTGTGCGAAGTCCTCAAGCCCGACACTCTTGAGCGCGGCATCAACGCGTGCGCAAGATGTGTCGCGGCTAGAGCCCTGCAGTCGTAGTGGTAGCCAAACGTTGTCAAAGACGCTTGCCCAAGGCATGAGTGTGGGTTCTTGAAACACAAACGCGGTCGCGTATTTCTGCGCGTGCTGTTGTGCAGGCGAACGAAGCACCCCAGAGCTCGGCAACTCTAGTCCGGCAATCAAGCGCAGTACTGTACTCTTTCCGCACCCAGAGGGCCCAAGCAGGGTGACAAGCTCACCTGAACTGATTGACAGCGATACGCTAGATAACGCAAGCACGCCGGTACTAAATCGCTTGGACGTATTAACCAGTTCTGCAGTTGGTAAAGGAGCTGGAATTTCCATCGCAGTATGTTGCCGAAAAACCCGATATTGACAAGATTAACAGCAACTGGTTACTTAATTAGGTACATCGGCAACCACATCACCAAGCTTGGGAAAATGACTGCGAGTGACAAGCCAATCAACTGCAGAATGACGAAGGGGATAATCGCCTTGCAAATGTCCGTCATACTGATCTCAGGTGGGGCAATGCCTTTAAGGTAAAAAAGAGCATAGCCAAACGGAGGCGTAAGAAAGCTGGTTTGTAAATTGATTGCCACCAAAATCGCAAACCACGTTAGCTGTTGGGCTGGAGTCAGTCCCAGACCAAAATCTAGCGCTGAAATGATTGGAGCAAACAGGGGCAAAACGATGAAGCTAATTTCAATCCATTCAAGAAAAAATCCTAGGACAAATATAAGCAACATAATTACTGCAAGAGTGCTGTATGGGCCACTGGATAGCGCGTTGACCGTGTCCTCGATCATTGAGTTGCCGCCAATGCGCTTAAACACGACAGAAAAACATGTTGCACCGATCGCTACAAACAGAACCATGCCGGTCGTCTTTCCTGTCTCAAGTACAACCTCTTTCAGGTTTGAAAAACTCAATTTCCCAGCGAAAGCCGCCATAATAATAGTGCCCGCCGCACCAATGGCCGCCGCCTCCGTTGGAGTCGCGATACCCGCAATGATGGATCCGAGCACGCCCATAATCAGGCAGACGGGCGCAAGCAAGTCACAACTTAAAGCAAACCAAAGAGGCCGCTTATCGTCAACATCCGCGACGCCGGCAGGTGCTTTGTGGGGATAGAAAAATGCGATGACTAAAATATAAGCAATGTAGAGAGCACCCAACAATAGGCCAGGGATTAGAGCGCCCATGAACAAATCGCCTACTGATATTTGGAGGATATCCCCGACGAGCACCAACATAATTGAGGGTGGGATCAGTATCCCGAGTGTGCCCGAGGCACACACAATACCTGCCGCAAGGCCTTTGTCGTACTTCTGGCGGAGCATAACGGGTAAAGACAGGACGCCAAGCAGGACAACTGAGGCGCCGACGATACCCGTTGAAGCCGCCATGACGATGCCTAACAGTGCTACTGATATGGCCATGCCCCCGCGCATGCCAGCGAACAGTCGCTCCAACGAAAGTAAGAGCTTTCGTGCTACATCCGACTTATCGAGCATTAAGCCCATAAATATAAATAAAGGTACCGCTAACAAAAGCCAGTTTGCAAGGGTGCCGGTAAAAATTCGTGAGACAACCGTCCCTAAAAATAAGACTGGGATGTCTCCAAAAAAACAAAAGGCAACACCGACGCCTGCTAACAGAAACGCGACTGGATAGCCTGTGAAGATCCCTGCGATCAGTGCAAGAATCATCGCTAATGGTAGGAAGTAGTCGCCCATGATTGCTTTGGTCTTTTTATTAAGTTGTAGTCGAGGAAGCGTCGACGCGTTGTTTCGTTCTGCCGCTTAGCAAAAACCCGATATTACGAATAATGCGTCCAAGACCGCAGGCAAAAAGCAAGGCAAGTCCGATGGGAATGACGGCCTTGACCAGGTAGCGATCAGTCAGACCGCCGTAGTCTGATTTCTCTCCTGAGCGGAAAGCCATATCGACGAAGCCAAGCGATAACCAAAAAATAATTGCACAGAAGGGCAGCAGTAAAAATATATCGCCCAACACATCCAAGATGACTTTTTTTCGATCGGGTAGGGTCGCATAGATCAGATCGACTCGGACATGGCGCTCTTCGACCATCGTAAACGCTGCCCCGAACATCACAATGACGCCTAGAAGATGCCATTCCAATTCAGTTAGGCTCGCCATTGTTAAGCGCGAACCCAAAAGTGGAATGGAAAAGCCCCAGCCAAATAGCTCACCAAGTCGCATCAACCCCCCCACTACTCCAACCAAAACGGAAAGAATAATGGGAAGAATGAGCCAAGAGCTGATGCGTCCCGGCCAGGCACTTAACTGCATCAAGTTCTGGCCGAACCGCTCTAGTGCGTGCGTCTTGGTGTGCATGGATTAAGCCTTATTTGGTTGGGAGGCTTTGCAGTTCCATCCAGGCATTCGCAGTTTTTGCATAAGCATTCAGTGAATCTAAAGCCTCTTTGAAGATAGGATCGCTCTTGGCTTCCTCTTGGAGTACTTCAGCCGAAGCTTTGCGCAAGGCTTGAAGCACAGGATCTGGGAAACGTAGAACCTTGACACCTTTAGCTTTGAACTCTTCAAGTACGGGGCCTTGTGCAGCGGGCGCAACGGCCATAGACCAAATCACATTGGCTTTGCAGGCAGCAATAAATTGCTTTTGCTCGGTCTCTGAATATTTTTTCCAGACATTCATATTGATAATCAGAGAGTTCCAGCTTGCTGGCTGATGCCAACCGGGAAAGTAGTAGTACTTGGAGATGTTTTGAAAGCCGAGCGACTTATCGATGATCGGCAGAGAAAACTCGGTGGCTTCGATGCGCCCCCTTTCAAGTGCAACGTAGATTTCGCCGCCCGCGATCATCTGTGATGAAGCGCCCAGTTTGTTGATGACCTTGCCGCCCAGCCCAGAAATGCGCATCTTCAGACCTTTAAAGTCTTCGGGTGTATTCATTTCTTTGTTAAACCAGCCGCCGGCTTCCGGTGCGGTTAAGTGACAGGGGAGCACTTTTACGTTGTACTTGTCATAGGCTTTTTGCAAAATTTCGAGGCCACCACCTTCCCACATCCATCCTAGGAAGACCTCAGGCCCGGGACCAAAAGGCATGGCGCCCATCAGGCCAGTGACTGGCACAGTGCCGGCCCAATAACCAATCCAGTCCCAACCTGCTGGAACAGCGCCCGAGCTAACGGCGTTAAATACTTCGAGCGCGGGGACAAGTTCGCCGGCGCCGTGTACTTTCATGCGTAACTTGCCACCAGATACGTCGGCGAGAAGTTTGCCCAGGTTCTCTGCGCCTTCGCCCAGATAGACCATATTTTTTGGAAACGTACTCGCAACGTCGAGTGCGCGTTGCGCTTTTGCTTCTTGAGGTTGAGATACGCCGAAAACAAATGCGGCGGCAGCGGCGAGTGCTAGGATTTTTTTCATGGATTCTCCTTCGAGAGCTCGATTGATTCAAATCGACCATGATAGGCGGCTGCCCAATACCAACCTCATAAACCAGCTAAACGAGTCTGGCCTAAAAAGGCGGTACAGCGTGCAGCATGCTCCTCTCACGGCCGACGGCGTAGGTATAGTGCTAGCGGCTTCACAGTGTCTATCGCACTGTTGATTCGATTCTCGCAATAGAAACTTCCTCTGTCAATCAAACAATGAGCGTACGCGGGTAAGTCTTATGTGACAATTCAGCTCAAATGTAAACAATTTCCTAAGGTTAGTTAGGTATGCTCACACGCGTAACGCATTGGATGCAGCAACATATGATCGCGATTCGCCGCGACTTCCATCTGTCCTACCTGCCCCCTCTAATGGTTTATTTGGCTGCGGGTGTCTCAAGCTTAACGTCCATTGTTGGCATATTTTTTGTCAAAGATTACCTCAGCCTGTCTAGTGCCGTCTTAGCTTCTCTAAGTTTTTGGATCGCGATCCCGTGGTCTTTAAAGATGGTTTTTGGCCATTTGGTGGACTTGTTTTGGCGCGCTAAAAATCTGATTTTATTTAGCGGCGCGCTGCTGATTGCTTCAAGCCTGTTCATTATGATTGGCTTGATCGCTGAGCGCGAGGCCATGCAAGCGATCTTGCCGGTCGACACTTGGTATGTCGTTAGTGCCTTACTCGCACCAATGGGCTACGTCTTGCAAGACTCCGTAGCAGACGCCATGACGGTTGAGGCAGTACCGCGCTTTGATAGTGATGGACAGCCGATTGAACCCGAAAAGTTACGCTTGATGCACACGACCATGCAAACCTTAGGGCGCGTTGCTGTTGTGGGTGGATCGCTGTTGGTCTCAGTCGTTAACCTCTATGTTTTTTCAGGCGTAGAGAAGATGAGTGAAGCACAAAAGGTACAAGGCTATTTGTACGTCTATTGGGTAGCGTTGATTATTCCCTTGCTGTCTGTTCTGGGTGTGGTGATTGCTGCATGGCTCAAAGGGCGAACACGTGCGCAGTTGGAATCTAAGGGATGGAATCCAGCTCAACTTGAGCAGGCCATTGAGGTACACGGCAATGAAACGAAGCCGAATTGGACAATCTTGATCGGTGGCTTGGTCTTCGTGCTCTTTACCCTGAGCATCGGGTTAAGTCAGATTCCTTACGGTCAGGAAATCATATTTGTTGGTTCGCTCGCGATTATTGTGTATCTCATTGCAGGGATGACGAGTGCGCTCACCCCAGAAATGCGGATCACGTTAGTGGGGACGGCATTCGTTATTTTTATGTTCCGTGCAGTGCCGACACCTGGGCCGAGTATTGCGTGGTGGGTAATCGATGAGTTGAAGTTTGATCAGTATTTCATCTCAGTACTGACCTTATTAAGTGGAGTCTTGTCGCTTGTGGGCATGTTTATTTTTCGCCGTTTTATGGCCGAGAAGCCCATTACGTTTGTGATCGGCATGTTGGCTATTTTTAGTACTATCCTGGCACTTCCCACCTTAGGGATGTATTACGGACTACATCATTGGACAAGCGCAATGACGGGTGGGATTGTCGATGCGCGCTTTATTGCGCTCGTTGATGCAGCGGTTGAGTCTCCTTTGGGGCAGCTAGCCATGATTCCGATGCTTGCGTGGATAGCACGTTCGGCACCAGAAAATCTTAAGGCCACGTATTTTGCAGTGATGGCTTCGTTTACCAATCTGGCGCTTTCGGCTAGTCAGTTGGGCACGAAGTACTTGAATGAAATATATATCGTGACCCGTGAAGTGCGTGACCCCGTGACAGGTATTGTGAAAGTTGCAGCTGACTACAGTCAGCTGGGTTCAATATTAACGATCTGCCTAGTGCTGAATTTACTCTTTCCCTTTTTAGCAGTGGCGTTCGTCAAGTGGACCCGCTTCAAGGCTATTTAGTCTTGTCGCTACTTAACGGTTTGTGCGATACGTGTGGGCGAGAGACTCGCAAAGTCGTCGGCGTAGTCTCGCAACTTGCCTTTTAAGTGACGGGTTTGAGTCGGTGTGAGGCTGTTCAACACCTCTGCGGTTGTTGTGGCCCAGTCTTTCCTGAGAGACTCTTGCTGCTGCACAAGTTCAGGGTTGCGATAGTCCGACAGGCTTTTTGTATAGTCTGCTAAGGCCACCTCTGCTTGCTCGGGAGCTTTTGCTCGCTGGGCTTCAAGGGTGTCAAGAAGCGCCTCTTGTCTGAGTTGCCGCTCGGTGGCCCAAAGCGAGAACGTTGCCGCACGTCGATCCGAGAGTTGTATCAGACTCGTTTTTTGTTGCTCTGTCAGCGATCCAAGCCAGTCCTCGTAGCGTTTGAGCATGCGTACGTGATGTTTTTTACGTGTGCTGCTACTAGTGGGATTTTTTAAGTAGTCTTCCGCGTAGTCCTTGTTCTCAATTTCAAAGCGATTGCGCAACCGCGTTGTTTGACTCGTCTTGAGTGTGGTCGCAATCGGTGCCAGCTGCTTTGCGGCTTGCAGGCTCAGTTCAAGAAGCGCATCTTGAACGTGTTGGTACATGAGGACAACCTCCTCAGGCGTGAAGGATTTTTTCTCATCAAGCCGTTCGGACCATTGTTGCAACGTACGCGTGTATTGCGGTAGCGCCGTTGTACTGTGCCAAGTCGAAAAACCTGCTAATTCAGCATCGAGTAACTCTTGCTGCTGCGAATCAAGATCGAAGTATGTGTTCAAACGATACGACAAATAGTTAGGCGCATAGTTATAGGCGATCTTAATAGAACTGCACGCAGCGAGCGAGGCTGCGCAAATCAGTAGGGCAATGAGTGATCGCGACATTGGTGGGGTGTAGCCTGTTTACCGAAGATTAGAAGGGGTTATTGTGACAGTTACCTTGCATAGATCATAAAATAAAATTCTCTTGAGTACGACATTGCAATGAACGCTTATTATTCCGATCACTTTGTACTGCCGCTGCCCGAAGGGCATCGTTTTCCGATGTCGAAATATAGGTCGTTGCGCGATGCGTTGATCGATACGCCTGGTATTCGCTTGCAAGAGGCCCCAGCAGCAAGCGATACCGAGCTCTTATTGGCGCATGATCCCCTCTATGTCACGAAAGTGATCTCCGGAACCTTGGATGCAAAGGAGCAGCGTGAAATCGGCTTTCCCTGGACACCAGCGATGGTTGAGCGGTCGCGCCGCTCGGTTGGGGCCACGATCGCCGCCTGTCGCTCGGCACTTGAGTCGGGTGTCGCCGTCAATTTGGCGGGTGGCACCCACCACGCGTATCGCGAGAAAGGCAGTGGGTTTTGTGTATTCAATGACGCCGCAATTGCTGCGAGAGTGATTCAGCGAACGTTTGCCGCAGACTGCAACGTAGCCATCATTGATCTGGATGTGCATCAAGGTAATGGCACGGCGGCTATCTTTCGCCATGATCCCAGCGTATTTACGTTGTCCTTGCATGGCGACAAGAACTTCCCTTTCCGTAAAGAACCAAGCGATCTCGACGTTCCGCTCCCAGATGGGTGCGACGATCAACGCTATCTTGATGCGCTGCAGCATGCGCTCGCCGAGCTCGAGCAACGATTTTCCGCTGACTTGTTCATTTTTTTGGCAGGCGCAGATCCCCATGAAGGCGATCGCTTAGGGCGTTTAAAACTGACACAGGAAGGCCTGCGGCAGCGAGACCAGTGTGTCTTTGATTATGCGCATAAACAGAGCATTCCATTAGCTGTCTGCATGGCGGGTGGTTACGGGACGAACATTGAGACGACCGTAGCGGTGCATCGTCAAACGGTGCTATTGGCCTTGGATCACCACAATCAAATGCGCAGAAAATCAGAGGTAGAATGAAAAGGTCGGTTTTCAAATACTTTTAAAGGAATTTTGCATCATGGGCCACACACTGGAGCAATTTACGAGCCAATGCCACAAATTTTTGAAGAGCAATCCAGGCCCGGCGGGACGAGAGCAGGTCGCGAATTTGCTGAAAGAAGTTTTGCTAGATGAACAGTTTCTTGAAAAGCATCTTCACGCAAATGTTGGCGAACGCGAAATCATTTACGAAGACCCAGAGCTTGGCTTCTGTGTAGTGGCACATAACTACCCCGGGGCAAAAAATTCGACTCCTCACGATCATGCGCATTCCTGGGCGATTTACGGTCAGGCGCGAGGCGAGACTGAAATGTGCGATTATGAATTGCTTGAGGCCGCTACGGCAGATAAGCCTGGCAAGGTGAAGTTTACGAAGCGCTACAAGTTGGTTCCGGGTGTTGCGCACGTGTATAACGAAGGTGATCTGCATTCACCCGAGCGTAAAGCGTCGACGAGTTTGATTCGTATCGAAGGCACTAATATGGCCAAAGTCAATCGCTTCAAGTTTGAAGCAATCTAAACGTTCTCGATAACAAAAAAGGCGTTTGACAGTGTCGTCAAACGCCTTTTTTTATGCCCGTTAACTTTTGATGTTCGTTAACTTTTTAGCTGTATTTAGTTCGTGGTTGAAATCCCCGCATTTTTAATCACGATACCCCAGCGTTCATACTCCGCTTTCATGTAAGCCTGCGAATCTTCTGGCTTACCAAATACGAGTTGTGCCCCACCGGCCTCTAAGCGCTTCTGTGCTTCTGTCCCATTCAACGACTTCACCAATGCTTGATTCAGTCGCTCGACGACCTCTTTAGGCGTCTTGGCGGGCACCATTGGCATATACCAAAGTGATGAAATCATCTTAGGAAAGCCGAGCTCTCCGAACGTAGGAAGATCTGGCGCAAGGCTGTTGCGCTTGGGGCTCACTGCTGCGATGGCACGCAACTTGCCGCTCTTGATGTGTGGCATGAGCGAAGGGAAGCCGTCGAACATAATGTCAACCTGCCCACTCGCTACGTCGACCACAGCGGGTGCCGAGCCCTTGTAGGGCACGTGCAGCATTTTGATTCCCGCTTCAGTCATAAAGAGCTCTGCCGTCAGATGGGGCGCGCTGCCGGCACCGGGCGTAGCAAAACTCATTTGTCCATTCTTCTTTTTGGCAAGATCGATGAGCTCTTGCACACTGTTAACCGGCAGATTCGCGTTGACGGCGAGCACGAGAGAAAACTCTGCCACAACGCCCAGTGGCATGAAGTCCTTGAAGAAATCATAAGACGTCTTCGTGTAAAAGTGTGGGCCGATTCCGTGCGTGGAGATTGCACCTTGCAGCATCGTATAACCATCTGCGGGTGCTTTTGCGACAAACGCGGTTGCAATCGTGCCGCTCGCCCCAGCTTTGTTTTCAATCAGCACGGACTGTCCGACTTGTTTGGAGAGCGCTTCACCAATTGTGCGTGCGACGAAATCTGCAGCACCGCCCGGGGGAACTGTCACTACCATGGTGATAGGCTTGTCTGGATAGCCGGTCTGGCTGTGTGCCGTGACGCTTGCGAAGGCAAGCGGAAGTGCTAGGGCAAGGGCGCGGCTAGCGAATAGTTTTAAGAGTTTGCGAGTATGCATCATAGATATCCGGCTGGGTTATAAATTGAACAAGATAAAACAGCTTACTTGACGGTGCTTCCAGGAACAACCCCGTCTGGCAGGCTATTAATGTGGTCATAGATCTCACCGGGTTTTGCAAGCCAAATCTGGTCGCGATGCGACAGAATGTGTTGCATCACTCGGCGTAATTGACGCAGACGATAGGGCTGCCCAAGAATAAAGCTATGCAACACAATGCTCATCACGAGCGGCCGTTTGGCTGATTCTTCGAGCATTTCATCAAACTGGTCGATCAGATTTTCGCAAAACAATTGAGCGGGGGTGCGCCGCGAGACGCACTCAATCGAGTCATTGAGGTCATGAGAATAGGGGATCGAGAGAATACGCCCATGTTTGGTACGAAACCAAACCGGTTGGTCGTCTAACGGCCAGTCCATCATGTATGTAAACCCCTGCTCTTTGAGTAGGTCAGGAGAGTCGTATGTTTGGGAAATATAGGGTGCTAACCATCCCTTGGGGGCAACACCTTCGTGTTTAAAAATGGTTTGCGCTGCTTCGCGAATACAGGCGCGTTCTTGTTCAAGCGACATGTCCACTTGCCGCTCTGAATTCGTGCGCCCGTGCCCGACGATCTCGTCGCCTCGCTTACTAAATGCGGCAATCATTTCTGGGCAGTACTCGTAGAGCTCTGTGTTGACCAAGAGCGCATAGGGAAAATCAAGATCTTGGGCCAGCTCAAGTAGACGCCAGGCACCCACTCGGTTGCCGTAGTCTCGCCACGCAAAACTACGGGAATTGGGTTGGGGGTGAGGAACGGCATAATCGTTGCCCATCCCTTCGCCGAAAGCAAAGTGTTCGACGTTTAGGCTAAAGTGGATCGCTAGGCGTTTGCCGTCCGGCCAACTGTAGTCGGGTCGATTCGAAATCGCCGAATAGTCATACCGATCGTGAGATTTCAACATTGCGGCCATGCTCCTAAACAAGCGAAAGAGTGATGTAATTGAACAGATGGTAGCCCCACCCTCGCGGAAAATCTATGAAAATTAAATTAGCTGAAAACTTTAGGGCTGTTTTTTATGCTCCTTTTTATGCCACAAAGGCTTTAGGGCTGTTTAAACGGGAAGGTATAGAGATCGAACTGATCGACTCCGCATCGCCGGGCAGCGGAATTGCCGACATGTTGGCTGGAAACATTGATGTTGTCTGGGGTGGGCCGCTACGTGTGATCAAACAACGAGATCAGGAAGCCGATTCCGAAAATGCGCTGATTGCATTTTGCGAAGTGGTCGGCAAAGACCCGTTCTTTTTGGTTGGACGCACCCAAGACAAGAAGTTTCAGCTACCGGAGCTAGTCGGAAAGAGGATTGGTGTTGTGACCGAAGTGCCGACGCCCTGGCTTTGCCTGCAGCAAGATCTTCGGGATGTTGGCGTAGAGATTGACTCGCTTAAGGTAAATGCCGAACGCAGCATGGCCGAAAACTTAGAAGGGCTGAAAACCGGCACGATTGATTATGCGCAGTATTTTGAACCCTATGTTTCGCAGACGCTGTCGAGCGGTGTAGGTCAGGTGTTGCATGCCGCGAATAGTCGTGGCCCGACTGCCTACACTACATTTATCTCCACCCGAAAAATCATTACTCAAAAGAAAGACTTGTTCGAGGCCATGATTCGTGCCGTTGAACAAATGGGTCCTTGGATTGACGCTCACACAGGCAAGGAACTTGCCGAGCTCGTCGCGCCGTTTTACCCACATGTGGCGACAGACATACTCATTCAGTCTATGGATCGATACAAGGCTGCGGGCTTGTGGTTTTGTAAACGAACGATCTCTAGAGTTGGGTTTGAACGCTTGAAGCTGAGTATGCGTCAAGGGGGCTTTATCAGCAGCGACCCGGCCTATGAAAACTGTATCGCAGAGTTTTCTCAGGAAGTATCCTAGAATTCATACATTAAGCGCATCTCTGTGTGCGTATTCACATAAAGCGGAATTTAATTATGTCCCCCTGGAAAGCTGCCCACGTTGGCGACTCTTTTGATGAAATCGATACCCCTGCGCTCGTACTGGACCTGGATGCCTTCGAGCGCAATATGCAGCGCTTGCAGGATGCGCTTGCGGGCACAGGCGTGCGTTTGCGCCCCCATGCAAAAAGTCATAAGTGCCCTGACATCGCGCTACGTCAGATCAAGCATGGCGCTGCGGGTATCTGCTGTCAGAAAGTGAGCGAAGCTGCAGCGTTTGTCGCGGCTGGCGTGCAAGATGTGTTGATTACCAATCAAGTGGTCGGCGCTAAAAAAGTCTCTCATGCGCTTGATCTGGCCGAGCGCGCGCGAATCGGTGTATTGGTTGATCACGCCGATCAAGTGCTCGCCTTTGCTCAAGCGAGTGCCAACCGCAAAGTAAAAATCGATGTGTATATTGAAGTCGACGTCGGCATGGGGCGTTGTGGCACGGTGTCGATCGATCAGACCGTCGCGCTCGCGCGTCAAATTGACCAGGCTCCTTATTTAAATTTTATGGGACTGCAGTGCTATCACGGAGGTGCGCAGCACTATCGTTTGCCGCAAGAGCGTCAAAATGCAATTGCGGCAACGTGCGAGACCGCGACAGCGACTAAAGAGGCGATCGAAAAGCTTGGCATCAAGGTTGAGCGGATCACGGGCGCGGGAACAGGTTCAGTCATGCTTGAGCGAAATTCGAAGGTGTTCAACGAGGTGCAGGCGGGTTCCTATATTTTTATGGACCGCGACTATGCAGCGAATCAGCGCGATGGACAGGACTTGCCTTTCGAGCACGCCCTGTTTATCAAGACCGCTGTGCTGAGCCACCCGACGAAAGACCGCGCAATCGTCGATGCGGGGCTAAAGGCGTCTAGCGTCGATTCGGGAATGCCTGCTGTTTGGCAGCGTAAGGATGCAACGTACTTGAAGGCTTCCGATGAGCATGGTGCGCTAGAGCTTACTGCTGGATCGACGCTTAAGCTCGGAGATGCGGTGATGTTGATTCCCGGCCATTGCGATCCGACCGTCAATTTGTATGATGAACTGATTTGTATTCGCGGTGATAAGGTAGAGGACGTTTGGCCAATTTCGGCACGCGGTGCTTTGCTATAAAACATAAAAGGGAGAGAACGATGATTAATAAGAAATCTTTGCAGGTGATGTTTGGTGCCGTGATAGCTTCGGGCTTGGTGTTTGCGAGTGCGGTTACTCAAGCGCAAACCGCCTCAAACTACCCGCAGGAGCCCGTCAAGTTTGTTGTGCCTTACCCGGCAGGGGGCGTCAGTGATGTCTCGAGTCGTACCATTGCCGCAGCATTAGGTAAAAAACTTGGCGCAAATATGGTGATCGAGAATAAAGCGGGTGCGGCCTCGACCGTAGCCAGCACCTACGTCGCCAGTCAAAAGCCAAACGGTTATACGCTCTATGCTGCCCCCGTCTCGATTGTGATCAATCCAGCGCTTCAAGGTACCGTGAGCTATAAGCCTTACGAGAGTTTCACGCCGCTTTCCATGATGATGAGTTCGGCATTTGTGCTGCAAGTCAACAAGAGTCTGCCGGTCAATAATGTGAAAGAGCTTATCGAGCTGATTAAAAAGAATCCGGACAAATATGCGATTGGAACTTCTGGGGTGGGTTCGATCAACCACCTTGCTGCAGAGTACTTTATTCGTGAGTTTGGTCTAAAGATGGTTGTTGCACATTACAAAGGTGGCATGCCCGCCGCACAGGACTTGCTTGGTGGGCAAGTGCAAATGATGTTTTCGGCGGCAAATGAAGCCATCCCGTTTGTCACAAGCGATAAGACAAAGGGCCTGGCTGTGACGTCTTTAGAACGGATTGCTACGCTGCCAAACTTACCAACGATGAATGAGGCCACTGGAATAAAGAATTTTGAGGCAACCTTCTGGCTTGCGCTTGTTGCGCCCGCGGGCATGGATAAGTCGCTGCAAACACGTATTTCTACAGCGATGAGTGAGCTTGGGAAAGACGATGACTTGCGCCAACGTTTAAATCAATTGGGGATTAATCTGGTCACCTCGACACCAGAGATCGTGACAGCCAATCTTAAACGTGATGAAGAAAAATGGACAACGCTGATTCGTTCGATCAAAATTAACTAAAGATCGCGCATCTGATGTGTCGCGCGCTCGTGCGACACATCACTGAGCTTGCTTAGACGGATGTGAAGACTTGTGATGGTTGTGTGTGAGGCTTCAATTTCTGATAGCTGTGCTCATGCGCGCTTCCTGTTGCTGTCAAAAAAAAGGCGTGTCAAGAAGACACGCCTTTATTCAGGTCACGATTATTGCGGTTTGATATTTGCCGCTTTGACTACGGCTGCGTAGCTTGCCAAATCATTTTTGATTTGATCGCCGTAGGCTTTCGGCGTTCCGGGTGTGGCTGTTATGCCTAACACCTCAAGGCGTTTCTTGACGGGCGGATCATTCAGCACTTCATTCAACGTACTGTTCAGCTTCGTGATGACGGCCGCTGGAGTTTTGGCGGGAGCCACAATACCCACCCATGAGGCTAACAAGAAATTAGGCAAGCCGGCTTCGATGAATGTTTGCGTATCGGGTAAAGAAGGTGAGCGCGCAGCACTTGGCACACCAAGTGCTTTGATCCGACCTGCCTTAATATGCGGGAGTGCCCCGGCAACTGCCGTGAAGACCAGAGGGATGTTACCTCCTTGAAGATCAATCATTGCTTGGCCGCCTCCCTTGTAGGGAACGTGTACGAGCTTAGAGCCACTTTTCATATTGAGCGTTTCGCCAGCGATATGTGGTGTGCTACCTAAACCGGATGTGCCGTAGTTCAGTCCGTTGGGGTTCGACTTAGAAAGCGCAATAAGCTCCTTAATGTTATTGGCCTTCACGGAGGGATGTGCAACGATGACCAGATCTGCATCGCCGATCTTCCCAACAGGAGCAAAGTCCTTTACGGCATTAAAAGGTACCGAGGCAAACACATGGGGATTAATCACCATTGTGCCGTCAAAGCCGAGCAACAAGGTGTAGCCATCTGGGTCTGCTTGAGCGACCAGACTTGTGCCAATATTGCCTGAGGCGCCTGGTTTGTTTTCGACAATGACCTGTTGACCAAGCCGCTTTGACATTTGGTCAGCAATGAGCCGTCCGCTTGTATCGGTGACACCGCCGGGCGTAAACGGGACAATGAGGCGAATGGCCTTGGTCGGATATGTACCTTGTGCATAGGCAGCACCGCTTAGGGTGCCAATTGTCGCTGCGAAGGCAGTGAATACTACGGCAAGAGCTTTTCTTCTTTGTGTTTGCATGATTTTCCTCAGTTTTAGTGTTAACTATTACACCGTAGCCCGCTTGGTGTTATTCCATTGCAAAAGCGCCACGGTAGCCATTATTCCAAAGCCAATGACATCTGTGATCAGTCCTGGTTTAATAAGGCAAGCGGCCGCGATAAGCAACAGCACGCGATGGGTAAGCGTTGCATACCCCACCAGCCAGCCAAAAAATCCTCCTGCTAGGGCGATGACGCCAATCAGGGCTGTGATCACTGACCACAAGACCGTAATATAAGACGTGTCGTCTTTAAAGATAAGAAGTAATGTGGGCTCGTAAACAAACATGAACGGGACAATATAGGCTGGCGCTGCGGCTCGCATGGCTGCGAAACCCGTCTCCCACATGTTGGCTTTTGCAAGCGCAGCAGCCGCAAATACAGCTAACGCCACCGGTGGCGTAATGGCCGATAAAATTGCAAAATAGAGGGCAAACATGTGGGCAGAAGGCGCATCCACTCCCAGCTTAATAATAGCAGGAACGAGCAGTGACACCATGACGATGTATGCAGGGGTGGTGGGCATCCCCATGCCGAGCACGATGCCAGCAAGAGCTGTCAGCAGTAGGGCAAGAAATAAGGAGTTATTGGCAAGTTCAATCACGACTTGCGTGAAAACAATACCTAAACCAGTTATCGTGACACAGCCAATCACAAGGCCGGCGCATGCGCACGCCATCGCGACTGAGAGTGCGCTGCGAGCACCATCCTCTAGGGCCTGAATCACCGTCATCCAAGTGATTCCCGTTCGCGTTAGCTTTCGCATTAGCGCGACGGGCAAACAAGAAATTGCTGCAATCAATGCACAAAGAGGTGCAGAAAATCCCAAAAACAAACCGAAAAGAATAATAAAAATTGGAATGAACAAATGACCTCGTTGGAGCATCACCTGCTTGAATCTTGGTAACTCGCTCAGAGGCACTCCGGCAAGTTTGTAGCGTTTCGCTTCAAAATGTACCGCGAAGAAAACAGAGGCGTAATAGAGGAGCGCTGGAATGACTGCCCATAACGCTACTTGAGCGTAGGGCACCGCTAAAAATTCCGCCATCACGAAGGCTGCAGCGCCCATAACGGGCGGCATCAATTGACCGCCTGTCGAGGCGACCGCCTCAACGGCAGCGGCAAACGAGGGACGAAAGCCGGTTCGTTTCATCAGCGGAATAGTAATGGGTCCATCGACCATCACGTTTGCTACCGCACTACCAGAGACAGTGCCGAACAGCGAGGAGCTCACCACAGCAACCTTGCCGGGCCCACCAGCATATTTGCCGGTGATCGACATCGCGAAGTCCATGAATAATTGGCCTGTTCCACTCTTTTCCATAAAGGCGCCGAAGATCACGAACAGCATGACATAGGACGCGGAAACACCAAGCGTCGAGCCAAAGATCCCCTCGGTTGAAAAATACAGTTGCTCCATGAGGACGGGCAATTTGATTTGTGTGAAGAATGCTGTGTAAACGATGAAAATCATGGCTGTCAAGGGTAGTGCCCAGCCGATTACACGTCGAGTACCCTCGAGAACAATGACTACCATTACGAAGGAATAGAACAGGTCGGTCTTGCTTAAGTCGTCGATGTAAATGATGCGGCGCGTGAAGTTTTCATAGTCAATAAAGATATGCGCAATCGCCGCGATTCCCATGGCTAGGAGCAACATATCGTAGGAGCGCGCCGCAACGCCACCCTTCGAACTTGAGGGGTAGAGTAGGAACACAAGCCCCAAGGCAAACATCAAGTGCGTTCCACGAAAGATAACCGCCTCGGGAGGGCCGAAGCCCGCCACGTACATGTGATACAGCGACATGGCAACAGCGAGAACCGTAATAAGGGTCTTCAGTGCCTTGGACGCTGGATCAATAGCGATACTTTCGTCGGATATAACTTGTTGCATGCGCGAGTGTTCCTTCGTTGCAGTGTTTATGCTAATACTTAAAGCGCGCCAACTTCTTTGTAGTATTTGGCAGCGCCTGGGTGGAGCGGTACGCCAATGTCACTTGCCATCACTTTTGGTGTCAGGCCTTCCATGGCCTTGCTGACGGCGACCAGCGATGGAACGTTTGTAGCCATCGTTTTCACCATTTCGTAGACCGTCTTTTCTGGCATATCACAGGCGACAATCAGGTGCGTCAAATAACCGATAGCCGGTACGTCCTGTGTTTGCTTTGGATATGTTCCTGCCTTAATGATTAACCGGTTGTAGCCAGGGTTAAGCTTTTTCATGTAAGCCATGGTTTTATCGTCGACTGGAACCATGTTTACATCACGTCCGCTAGCCAAATCCATCACGGCTGACGCGGGTGCGGTGGTGCCCAGCGTAAACACCTGAACATGTCCGTCTTTCATCAACGACACGGCGTCTGTATAGCTCGCCTGAAAATTGACCTTGGAAAGGGATTTGTAAGTCATGTCATTGGCTTGGAGAATCAAGTCAGTGAGGAGCTCGCCTGTATTGCCTCGAGATTGTGTCACCAGCGATTTACCCTTCAGATCTGCGAAAGAATTAACTTTTGCAGATTGCAGTGCAACAACTTGAAAGAACTGTGGGTACAAGTTCGCCATTTGGCAAACTTTGGTCACTTTCTTCGGAAAGGGAGCACGCCCAGCTAAGCCGTCCACGGTGCTGCTCGAGTTACCGAACCCGAGTTGCACCTTACCCTCATCAACGCCACGGACGTTCGCAATGCCGGCGCCTGGTGTTGAGGTGACCTGCAAGCCAGGAATAGCCTTTTCCCACATTCCTTTTAGAGCGCCACCTAGCGGGACCCACACACCCCCCTGTGGGCCTGTCATCAGCGTGACTTGTTGTGCCATCGTTGGCGCGCTGGCTAGCAGTGCAGCCGAAAGTGCTAGAGCGGTGAGGCTAAGCTTCTTGAGTTGTTTCATGCGACTCTCCTAAAGAGATACGGGTGTTGGATAAGGTAAGTTATACGGACTAGCCCTGCGGTCGAACGGGCGTACAGTAAACGCTCGATTCTACACAGCGTAGTCAAATAAACAGCCGTTTGGGAGGTGAACCTAGGGTTTGTCTCTAGAGCGTGAACGCGTGGCGTAGCGCTTATTTTGGAAAGGTCACCACGTGATCGACGCCTAACCGAATGCCGATCTTTTCACCGACAGCATGATCATGGTGGCTCGGCACATACGCCACTAGTTCAAGACCAGAATCGAGGCGCAAAGTGTAAAGAAAGTCTGCACCTCTAAAGGTCTTGCGCAGAACAGTCGCTAAAAGTGGGCTTCTATCATCGTGCTGAATGTCATCCGCACGCAGCAGTACGTCAACGGGCGTACCAACAGGGTCGTGATGATCGTTATCGAGTTGTAGCCGTCCGAGTTCGATTTCGACCGTCGCACCGCTTTGAATCTTTCCCGCGACAAACACACCACGACCGATAAAGTCTGCGACATATCGGGTCTTGGGTTGATGGTAAAGCTCGTAGGGCGTGTCCCATTGGACTAAGGTGCCTTGGGACATGACGCCAATATGGTCTGCAAGTGCGAAGGCTTCGAATTGATCATGGGTCACGAGCAGGGCGGTGACGCCATTGCTTTTAAGAATGTCTCGCATTTCTGCGGCAAGACGTTCGCGCAAATCAATGTCAAGGCTTGAAAAAGGTTCGTCGAGCAAAATCAAGTCTGGCTCAGGGGCCATGGCGCGCGCCAAGGCCACCCGCTGTTGTTGGCCGCCGCTGAGCTCGTGCGGATAGGCATCGGCCTTATCGGCAAGCGAGACGCGTTCTAGCCAAGCCAAACCGACTTCGCGTCGTTTGTTGGCTGCAAGAGAGCGAAGACCGAAGGTGACGTTATCCAGGACACTGAGGTGTGGGAACAAGGCAAAGTCTTGAAACACCATCCCCACCCGCCGTAGGTTCGGTGCAACTTGAGTGCGTGACGAGCTGACTACTTTGCCACTGAGCTTTATCTGACCCTCTTGCAGTGCCTCAAAACCGGAAATTGCCCGCAAAATGGTCGATTTGCCGCAGCCGGATGGGCCGAGCAGGCAGGCGATGTCCCCTCGCGCTAGACTTAGGCTTAAATCTTCGACAATTGGCATCCAGCCCCGACCGTCCAAGCGCGGGTAACCGACGCGGACGTGTTCAAGTGAAAGTAGGGGTTGTATCTCATTCATCTTTATAATTTTCGCACTAACTGGGATTTGCTTCCAGAAACCGCGTTTTAGCCCAGCGACCCATTTCGATGCATCGTGTTGTAGCCCTGATTGCTTTCTTTCTGTCCTTGCCACTACTCGGGCTGCTTATTCCCTTTTTTCACACGCAGGGCGGGTCGGTTGCCGCTGATCTTAGCGCACAAGGGACCTTATTGCACCTGTGGGAGTATGTTCTCGGAGATTACCTTGTATCCACCTTTGTTTTATTAATCGGGGTAGGTATTGGTATTTTTATACTCGGCGTTGGCAACGCGTGGTTGGTTGCAAACTATCAGTTCCCTGGAAAAAGAATATTTGAATGGGCGTTAATTCTGCCGCTCGCGATACCCACTTATGTCATGGCCTATCTTTTTGTGGATGTACTGCAATTCGCAGGGCCTGTACAAACGGTGTTGCGGGAGATGTTAGGCCTAGAGAGCTTGTGGTTCTTCCCTGACCCTCGCTCTCTGGGTGGCGCGATGTGGTCCTTTTCTTTCTGCCTGTACCCCTATGTGTATTTGATTGCACGCACAGCGTTTCTGGATCGGAGTGGTCGTCTCTCGGAGGCGGCTGAAACGCTTGGCTATAGCGGCACGCAAGCTTTTTTTCGACTCGTGTTGCCGATGGCTCGACCTGCGATTTTTGCAGGGATGGCGCTAGCACTGATGGAGGTGCTAGCAGATTATGGCGCCGTCTCTTACTTTGGCGTTGAGACATTCGCGACGGGCATCTTTAAAGCATGGCTGTCTTTTAGCGACCGGTTAGCGGCTGTGCAGCTATCGCTGGGTTTGTTGGTTTTTGTAGGCTTGATTTTTTATATTGAGCAAAGTAATCGTGCGCGCTTGCGCTATGCGAGCTCTGGGGTGATTCAGCGCGCGGTTCTACCCAAGTCTTTACGAGGTCGTAAAGCATTGTGGGCTGTTGCTTTTTGTGCAGCCACGCTGATGTGCGCCTTTATTGTTCCGGTACTCGCCTTGATTAATTTGTTGTGGCAACAGGGCTTGAGCATTGATGTCCGTTACGCTGAATGGTTGACCAATTCGTTTTGGCTGGCGTGCGTGACTGCGTTGATCTCGGTCGCGTGTGCGGTTGCGCTGGCCTACGCGGCACGTTTAACTAAAAGTAGAACCCTTGTCTGGGCGAATCGATTGCTCGGATTAGGGTATGCCTTGCCAGGTGCGGTGTTGGCGGTTGGCATTTTGTCGTTTCTTGGCTTGATGCAGGCTGCTTGGATCCTGTCTGCGACTTCCTGGGTGTTGATTTACGCGTATTTGATCCGTTTTTTGTCATCAAGCCTGCAAAGTGTTGAGACCGGCTTGTCACGCATTACGCCCTCCATGGATGGCACGGCAGCCCTGCTCGGTGCAACGCCCTTACAGACGATGCGCGATGTCCATTTTCCGTTGCTCAAGCGCAGTTTGTTGACCGCGGGTCTGTTCGTATTTGTCGATGTGATGAAAGAGTTGCCTGCAACCCTATTGTTGCGTCCCTTTAATTTCGACACGCTAGCCGTCGCCACCTATCAGCTGGCCGCCGACGAACGCTTGGCTGAGCTCGCATTGCCGTCCCTAACCATTGTGTTGGCAGGGCTTGTTCCGGTGATTGTGCTGTCTAGAGCGATGTCGATTTCAAAACGGTATTGATAATCATTCTCATTTGATGTATTCTACTCGTAGTTGTCCGAATAGGACTTTTCATGAGTAGCAAAATGCGTAGCAAAATCAATACCAAAGTAGGTGCATTGCCTGGTCGGCATCACGCGGCAACTCAGCCCGTGCGTTATTTAGCAGGCCTTTTTCTGTTGGCTGCTTCCGCTTCTTTATCACCCGCATGGGCGGATAAGCCAGCTGAGCTCAACCTGTACTCTGCGCGTCACTACCATACGGACGAAGCGCTGTATAACGACTTCACGAAGACGACTGGTATCAAAATTAACCGTATCGAAGCCTCCGACAACGCGGTCATTGAACGGCTAAAAAGCGAGGGCGCAAAAAGCCCGGCCGATGTCATTTTGCTTGTGGACGCTGCTAGGCTGTGGCGTGCCGAAACAGATGGCCTCTTCCAAGCGACGCAGTCCGATTACTTAAACGCACGTATCCCCGCAAATCTTCGCTCGTCGGTACAGCCTGAAGGGGTGAAGTGGTTTGGTTTTTCTACGCGCGCACGGGTCATTGTCTATAACAAGGCACGTATGCAGGCCAGCGATATCGATAGTTACGAAAAACTTGCAGAGCCGCGTAACAAGGGACAGGTTTGCACACGATCCGGATCTCACCCCTACATGCTGTCACTCGTTGGTGCAATGATCGATCGCGAGGGAGTTCCGGCGACAGAAGCCTGGGCCCGCGGTATGGTCACGAACATGGCACGTGCGCCACGTGGCGGCGATACGGACCAGATTAAGTCGGTCGCTTCAGGTGAGTGCGGCGTTGCGCTGACGAACTCATACTATTTTGTGCGTATGCTGCGTTCAAAAAAGCCTGAGGATCAAGCGCTGATCGCAAAGCTTGGTTTCGTGTGGCCTAACCAAAAAACGAGCGGTACGCATATTAATATTGCGGGCGGTGGCGTGGCAAAAAATGCACCTCATCCAGAAGCCGCTAAAAAATTCCTTGAATACTTAGCTAGCGATGCTGCGCAAGCTTACTTTGCTGACGGTAACAACGAATGGCCCGTGGTCACGAGCGTCAAAGTTGAGAACGACGGGCTCGCCAAGCTTGGACCTTTTAAGGTAGAAAATGTATCTGTGGCGGCGATGGGACGTAATCAAATCGAAGCACAAAAAATTCTTGATCGTGCGCGTTTCAAATAGACACGGCCTCGGCTCAGGATCTAGCTCGCATAAAAAAGGCCTCGCTTAGCGAGGCCTTTTTTTATAGAGTCAGCGGTGGCCCACTCTATTGTTCTGCCTTAGGCGCCCCAAGGACGGATTGCAGCTTTGAGTTTCTTGTAGCCATCGATATAGCGTGGGCGTTCGTCCGCATAAATCTTATCGAAGGTTGCAAGTTGTGCATCAAGCCAGTCAGCCAATTGCTTGTTGCCTGGGTTTGCCGCTTTGTAGGCTTCGTTGATTAGAACAAAATGGATACGTGGGTCGTAAGGCTGCTTTTCTCCACCAACCGTTTCGTCGCCGTCTAGCAAACGTAGAAGCATTGCATCGGCGGAACCGAGTGTTTGCTCATAAATCGGTGCGCCGTGGACGCGGTACATGACGCTGGTCATGTCTTTGCCGTTGGTCATGGTGTAACCCATTTCTGTCCAGAGTTTCTTCATGTCGACTTTTGCGCCAACCTTATCCAGCACGATCTGGCCCCAGTCGCGCAAGACATCGGGTGCATCCGCCATCAAGTCGGTCAGACGATCGCCGTCGAGGTCCGTTGCGTAAACGATGCAAGGGCGTTGACGAATCATGTCATGCAGGAGCAGACCAAAGTTGGTGTCGGAGATGTGCTCGTATATATCACCACCCCAGTTTTCCATGCCAGCCTTGAAGTCTTTTGGCAGGCAGGCAACGATTGCATCAACGTTAGCGCGGTGTTCTTCGTAGGCGTCCACTGTGTATTGACGCTTGAGCTTGAACTTTGTCCCTTGGAGCAACCAACGCATGATGCCGGCGTTGATCGCGTCTTCTTGTGCCTGAGTAGGCTTGGTTGCGACGCGGCCGATTTGACCTGTCTCGTGAACCATCTTCAGGAACAGACGCGCAGCGTAGGCCATGCGCACACCTGGGGTGTTCATCTCAGAGTGGATCACGCCCGTTGCGGGATCAACTTTGAATTTCTTTTTGTCTTGCGAGTAGGGCAGACCGGGCATAAAACGGATGCTGGTGATGCCACCGTAAGGGCGCACGTTGCAATACACGCCTGCGGCAGTGCGCAGGGGAGCGTTTGCCGATTTGCCGTTCACAACCACTTTTTTGCCGCCTTCATTGACCATAAAGTCGCCAGCGGTTGACCACTTCAGTGCGGTGTAATCGAGCTTGCCGAACCACTCGAGTGATTCCAGCTTGGAGTCATGGCGGAACTGCGCCATCATCGGGACGCCTAGAAAGGGCAGGCCGAGCACGTCGAGTGCCATCAGGGTGCCGTTCAGCGCGAACATGTCGGTGAAGGCGTGCGCCACGGGCTTGACGCCACCATGGGTATTGCCGCCTTCCCAGATGATCGCATCGGGACATCCAGCGGGCTTGGCTGATGAGCGCTTGTAGATACCGTCAAGCATCTTGAAAAGATCGCCGTTTTGTTCTTCTTGGGCGATTTTTAGCAAATCCAAATGTTGTGTCATGAGCGAAAAGCCTCAAATTTGATAGGTGAGTAAAGATACTGAATCCATCTCGGATTATCGCACTACTACGCGGCGAGACCAAGTTGAGTTCGCTTGTCGCTCGCCGTCCGGTTGGTGAAGGCGAACTTCATTCTGAACTTAGAGCAGCCCGATTGACTTATATCAATGCAAAAGCATTAAAAATCTATTAATTTATCTTTTAATAAAATGTAATTATATATATTAAGCAAAGTAATTATTAGTCATTGATAAAGGAGAGCATGAATGGCAACTCGAAAGCAAATCGACGGGGTGAGCAGCGCTTCATCGCGTTGGACCCCATACCTCGCCGGAGTCGGAATCGGTGTTCTTAGCTGGATCGTCTTCGTCGTAGTGGCGAATCCAATTGGCATCACAACATCAATTGGACAAATTGCCGGGGGTGTCATGAATCCAATCATTGGTTCAGAAGCCGTGTCAACCAATGCTTATTGGCAGACTAATGTCATGAAACTTGACTACGGCACCTTGTTTTTAATTGGAACCTTCTTTGGTGCCTTAGCGTCGTCGTTGATATCCCGTACGTTTGTGATTGAAACAATACCCACAGTATGGTTAGAGCGCTTTGGGCCATCTAAGGTGAAGCGCTACACCGCTGCGATCGTTGGTGGTGCACTAGCAATGTATGGCGCGCGCATGGCCGGCGGCTGTACGAGTGGCAATGGGATCTCGCAAGGCTTGCAGCTAGCCGTGGTTGGCTGGACATTTCTAATGGTCATGTTCACCTCGGGCCTGATCACTGCGGCGATCATGTTTCGTCCCAAGCAATCCAAGTAAGTGCCTCTACATAAACATTCAGGAGAACAATAATGTTTCCAATTAAAGGCGAAGCCGCCTTGATGCTCGCGGTTGTATTTGGTTTTGCGTTCGGATGGCTATTGCACCGAGGAAAAGTCACAAGCTACAACGTCATCGTTAACCAGTTTCGTTTCCGTGATTTCACAGTATTGAAAGTGATGATGACCGCAATCATTGTTGGTGGCGTGGGTGTCCTAGTGCTCAAAGATGTTGGGTTGGCCAAACTGCATATCCGTGACGCGAATATGCTGGGAACCATCGTGGGCGCTGCCATGTTTGGTGTGGGTATGGTCTTGTATGGTTACTGCCCAGGCACGGGTGTCGCCGCTGTAGCAACGGGGAGTGTGCATGCACTGATTGGTGTGGTTGGAATGCTTATCGGTGCAATTCTGTATGCGTTTTCTTTCTCTTGGGTGAAGGCCAATATCCTTTCGGTATGGGCTCTCGGTAAAGTCAGCCTGCCGCAACTATGGGGAGTGTCGCCTTGGACGCTGTATGGCGCGCTAGCTGTTGGAGCTGGGCTGTTGTTCTACTGGGTAGAGAAACAAAAGAACTAGCCAACAGTCGTCCCCTTAATTAGGGGTAGCGAGGGTGCTGAATAGCAGCCCTCGCAAAAGCTATCTAGGCCGGCGTGAACTCAAAGCCCTTGAAGTTGCTTTGGGTGACGTCATCGCAAATCTTGCGATAGTGAGCGAGCCCGCCTGCATAGGGCATAAATACGCGCGGCTTGCCGGGGACGTTTGCACCCAGATACCAAGAGTGCTTGACCGTGGGCAGTAGCGTTGCGTTGGCTGCCCGATCCACCTCTGCTTGCCACGAGTCACCGGATTGCTCGGTCGTTTCAATCACGGCCAGGTGATTGTTTTCCATGTGCTTGATGCAGTTTGTAATCCACTCCACGTGCTGCTCAATCGCAGGTGGCATATTGCAAAGCACAGAGGGGCTTCCAGGGCCCGTGATGGTGAACATGTTTGGAAAGCCTGGGACTTGCAGGCCAAGATAGGTGCGCGGTCCAGCATGCCAGTACTCTTTGAGTTTGCGGTTATCGCGGCCAGTAATGTCGAGTTTGAGCAGCGAACCCGTCATCGCGTCAAAGCCTGTCGCAAAAACAATGACGTCTGCTTGAACTTCCTGAGTCGATGTCTTAACGCCTTGAGCAGTAATGCGCTCGAGCGGTGTCTTGCGAATATTCACCAAGGTGACGTTGTCGCGGTTAAACGCTTCGAAATAGCCTGAATCAATCGGCGGACGTTTCGCTGCGAAGGGATGATCAATATCAGCGAGATCCTCGGCAACCGTTGGATCCTTAACAATCTCTTTAATTTTTCCGCGCAGGAACTCTGCAGCCGTTTCGTTTGCTGCGGCACTCGTCAATATGTCGCGGTAGAGGGCGCGAAACTGAAAGCCACCCATCTTCCATTTTTCTTCAAAGGCCTTGAGCCGCTCTGTTTCGGGTACATCGAGGGCAGAGACGTCGTCGATATAAAAACCGTGGCCATTTGTGTTGGTGGTCATGATTTTATAAATGTCAGCCGCGTGCTGCTTGGCATACGTTTTAAATTCGGGTGTCAGTGGTGCATTGCGAGCAGGGAGGCTGTAGTTGGGTGTGCGTTGAAACACGGTCAGGTGCTTGGCCGTTGACGCAATCACAGGCGTGGCTTGAATGCCTGTAGAGCCAGTGCCGATGAGCGCGACTCGCTTGCCGGTGAAATCTACACCCTCATGCGGCCACTGACCTGTGTGATACCACTCACCTTTAAAGTCGGCCAAGCCTTCAATCTTTGGAAGGTTTGCGGAAGAGAGGCAACCCACCGCAGTGATGAGATACTTGGCGTTGTACTCTTTACCATCCTCGGTCTTGATGTTCCAGCGGTTGGTGGCGACATCAAAGTGCGCTTGAGACATGCGCGTGTTTAATTCAATGTCCGAACGCAGCTTAAGCTTGTCTGCGACAAAGTTCAGATAGCGCAAAATTTCTGGCTGTTGTGGGTAACGCTCAGACCACTCCCACTCATTGACTAAATCTTTTGAGAAGTAGTACATGTAAGTGTGGCTTTCGGAGTCGCAACGTGCGCCAGGGTAACGATTCCAGAACCAGGTGCCGCCCACACCGCTCGCCGCGTCGAGCACTTTAGCGTTCAGGCCAAGCTTGTCGCGCAGGCTATAGAGTTGATACATGCCCGAAAATCCGGACCCGATGATGATGGCGTCTAATTTTTCCATGGAGAGCTAGTCTTTTCTATATAACGATTAACGGAATAAACACGTTGTGGATGAGGTAAATAGTACCTTAAGCGGTGCAGCTATTACGCTGTCGCTGGCGGTTGGCTCAATGCCCCTCTGCGATCTGGATAATTGCTTCGACCTCTACGGTCATGCCGTTGGGAAGTGAACCCATGCCCACGGCAGAGCGCGCATGTTTGCCGCGCTCTCCTAGCACTTCGACGAGAACGTCGGAGCAACCATTGATGACTTTCGGATGTTCACCAAAATCTGGCTCGGCATTGACCATCCCAAGCAGTTTGACCACGGCCTCCACATGATTGAGCGAGCCCACGGCAACGCGAATCGTTGCGAGGAGCTGCAGTCCTACGGAGCGCGCGTCGGCGTAGGCGCGCTCGACTGAGCAATCACGACCCAGTCGACCGATGCTGATTTTTCCGTTAGCGTCTCTCGGACCTTGACCGGAGAGGTACAGAAGTTGCCCGACTCTGCGCCATGGCAGAAAGTTGGCGATTGGGGCGGGTGGCGTCGGCAGTTGAATCCCGAGCTCGACTAAGCGTTCTTCAGGTGTCATGGTGCATGTTCTCTTGAAGGGGTTGTCTCTATTTTTTTATTCACTTTAACATCCCGGAGTATGCTTTGCTTCAAACCCTCAGGCAATGGAAACGGATAAAAGGAGTTTGACTCATGTCAAAAGAATTAGGAAAAGGCACGGTACTTTGCGATGTTGATGCGCGCGGCGTGGTCACCGTCACGCTAAATCGCCCGAAAGTGAACAATGCCTACAACGAGGATCTCATCAGCGGACTGCACGAGGCCCTCGATATGCTTGGCCCTAAGCCCGAGGCACGTGCGGTGGTGATTCAGGGCAATGGTCGTCATTTTCAGGCGGGCGCAGATCTTGAGTGGATCTCTGGTGTTGGAGTGAAGTCCCCGGCAGAGAATGAGCGGGTATCTCGTCTGACCGCCGAAGCTGTGCGACGCTTGGATGTCGTGCCTGTGCCGACGATCGCGCTGATTCAGGGAGGCTGTTTTGGTGGCGGCACGGGAATCGCCTCTGTCTGTGACATCGTCGTTGCGGCAGATAATGCTATCTTTGCGATTACCGAAGCGCGTTGGGGGCTGATCGCTGGAATTATTTTGCCTCAGTTGTGTCAAGCAATGGGTGTGCGTAACGTACGACGGTATGCGTTGACCTGTGAACGCTTCGGTCCTGAGACTGCTTTGCGCATGGGTTTTGTGCACGAGGTATGTAAGCTTGAGGACCTTGAGGCGACCGGTGCTCGTATTGTGGATGGTTTGTTGATGAATGCGCCTGGCGCTGTGTCGGCAACAAAGATGCGCACGCTTGCAGTCGCTGGTTCTCTCATTGACGACAGCTTGTTCGATGCGTTGATTACTGAACACTCTGCGCTTCGGCAGCTGCCAGAGTCTGCCGAAGGTACCGCTTCGTTTATTAAGAAGCGATCGCCAACATGGTATCGCTCAAAGTGAGCGGTAGACCGCGGATTCGTAGTCGGTAAACAATTGCAAGGCGTGTGTATCGACGAAAGGCAGAATCTGCATCATGATCACCCCGGCAATGCCTTTGCTTGGATCAATCCAGAAATAAGCGTTAGGCAGCCCCGCCCAAGCGAGGCTGCCGGCGGAGCGACCCGTTGGTGCGGTTTGCTCGTTGATCATAAAAGTCAGACCCCAAGTTTTTTCCAAGCCTGGAAAAAACTCGGCATTGAGCGACATTGCCTTATTATCGGTATGAAGCATAGAGACACGTAGCGGCCCCATTGCATTCTTGGACATCAGCGCAACGGTTTCGGGTTTGAGCAACTGATGACCATTGCCTTTGCCTTGGTTCAGAATCATTCGGGTAAAGCGCAGATAATCGCTGGCCGTGGAATACATGCCACCACCGCCGGGATCAATTTCAGTTTCTTGAGGGACTTCAAAAGGCAGCACAGTCAACGTATCGCTTGTAGCGTCACGCTGGTGAACCTTGGCTAACCGCGCGCGCATGTCTGGTGTGATCTTAAATCCTGTACTGCTCATGCCCAATGGGGTCGTGACGTGTTTCTGTATGTATTCGCCCAAGCGAAGGCCCGTTACGGTGGACACCATCAATCCTACCCAGTCGATGTTGATCCCGTACTCCCAGCGCTCGCCGGGATCAAAAGACAGGGGGATATCAATTGCACGACGTTGACCAGAGCCCGCTCGCGGAAGTTGATGCAGGTTGAGGTAGCGCGAAGAATTTTCGCTCCATATATCCGAGGTAAAGCCGGCTGTGTGGGTAAGTAAATGGCGTAATGTAATTTGCCGTTTTGGCTTGCGTAAAACAGGCTGTCCGTCTGCCCCCCAACTTTCGATCACTTGTATACGATCAATATCGGGCACGACGCGCGCAGCCGGTTCATCTAAATTCAACTTGCCTTGCTCGACGAGTTGCATGGCGGCTGTACCAACAAGTGGTTTAGTCATCGACGCAATCCACATGACTGTATCGAGATCCATGGCTGTTGCAAGTCCTTGAGCGCGCACACCAAAGCCCGCTTGGTAAAAGGTCTCGGTGCTGGTTGTCGCCGCCGCCGCTACGCCAGGAATTGTTCCATTAGCGACTGCTGTGTGCAGAATGGTGTCTGCGGATTTTTTTAGGTTTGCTGCTTGGAGGCTGGAGACAGTAGTCATCGCGAGAGAGGTCTTTGGGTAGGGAATTGACGAAGGGACGAATAAGCCGGTTAGCCGGCACGACCAAATGCTGAAGGGATTCTAACGCGGAGGACACGTATTCAGCGATAGAATCCAAACATGAGACATTCAACCCGACGTTCTACCGAGTTTGTGCACGACCCTGATCGACCTGCGGCTAAGCGTCAGCATGGGGATTGGGGCGTTATACGTGACCTATTACCCTACCTGCTTGCCTACAAATATCGCGTTTTATTAGCGATTGGGTGCTTGGTTGCTGCCAAGTTTGCCAATTTAGGCATCCCAGTCATGCTCAAGCAAATCGTAGATACGCTCGACGTGCGCCACAATGTGGCTGGGGCGTTACTTGTTGTCCCAATTGGGCTTGTTGCAGGCTATGGCCTACTACGCTTGTCGGCTTCTCTGTTTGCAGAACTGCGCGAATTGTTATTTGCTCGGGTCACTCAACATGCGGTTCGTCAAATCGCACTTGAAGTTTTCCAGCACTTGCACGCGCTGTCACTGCGCTTTCATTTGTCTCGTCAGACAGGAGGCGTGAGTCGAGACATTGAGCGCGGCACGCGAGCGATTCAATCTCTTGTGTCGTATTCGCTCTACAGCATCATTCCGACGCTAATCGAATTTGTATTGGTGCTCGGGTACTTTGCACTGAATTACGACTTGTGGTTTGCTTCGATCACGCTCGCTGCACTCGTTCTCTATATTGTTTTCACAATCATCGTGACAGAGTGGCGAACCCACCTGCGTCGCACCATGAATGATATGGACTCGCGGGCGAATCAGAAGGCCATCGACTCACTACTGAATTTTGAGACGGTCAAATACTTTGGTAATGAGGCATTTGAAGCGAAGCGCTATGACGAAAATCTTTTGCGCTATCAAGCGGCAGCGATTAAGTCGCAGAAATCTCTTGCGCTGCTGAACGTTGGCCAGCAAGTCATCATTGCGATTGGTTTAGTGTTGATTCTGTGGAGAGCGACACTCGGCGTTTCGAATGGCTCAATGACGCTCGGAGACTTGGTGCTTGTTAACACCTTGATGATTCAACTTTATATCCCGTTAAATTTCCTGGGTGTGATCTATCGGGAAATAAAGCAGTCGCTAACGGATTTAGACCGGATGTTCACCTTGCTAGAGTCAGATCGCGAAGTGGCCGACGCGCCCAGTGCGCCGCCTCTGCGAATTAAAGATCATTCGCGTGGCCCCGAACTTAGATTTGAGAACGTATCGTTTCACTACGAGTCGAATCGAGAAATTCTGCATGACGTAAGTTTCGTCATCCCTGCAGGGACAGTTACGGCTGTGGTGGGTCGCAGTGGCGCCGGCAAAAGTACGTTGGCCCGGCTGTTGTTCCGTTTTTACGATGTCCAAAAGGGTCAGGTCCTGATTGATGGACAAGATATTCGCGAGGTGCAACAGGCGGGCTTGCGTCAATCGATTGGTATCGTTCCGCAAGATACGGTTTTGTTCAATGACACGATTGGCTACAACATTGCGTATGGCCGCCCGGGGGCGACAGAGCAAGAGATCGTCGATGCTGCGCGTGCGGCCCAGATGTCGCAATTCATTGAACACTTGCCCGAGGGTTATGCCACACAGGTTGGTGAGCGTGGGTTGAAACTGTCGGGTGGCGAAAAACAACGTGTCGCCATTGCCCGAACGTTGCTCAAGCAGCCGGCTATGTTGGTATTTGACGAAGCCACCTCGGCGCTCGATTCAAAAACCGAGCGGGCATTGCAAGAGGAGTTGACGGGATTAGCTCGAAACAGGACGACGTTGATCATTGCGCATCGGTTATCAACGATCGTGCATGCAGACCAAATCTTAGTGATGGATCAAGGCCGAGTCGTTGAGCGCGGAACCCACCAGGAGTTAATTAGCTTGGAGGGCGTCTACTCACAGATGTGGCAGATACAAAAACGGCAAGGGGATGACGTCTAGGCACGGCGCGACGGCTGGTCGCTATGCTTGAGACGTCAAAGGGCGCTGCCTTACTTCATTTGAAAGCCAAGCGTGCGTAAGGCGTCAACCAGCACATCACGACCGCCCATTGCCTCTGGACCGCGCACACGGTTTAGTGAATGCAAGTCCCAAGCGCCCAATGGCTTCATGTTCTGTTCTGCATAGAACTTTTCCATTGTTGCGTTATAGGAATCAACCGCTTTCTTGTAGGCCTGAGGTTGATACGTCTCTTTGTGCAAGACAGCCTCTTGCGGCAGACGCGGTTTAACCGTGTTGGTGACCGCTGGGTCAACGTGACCGATACACATGCCGAAGGTGGCGAACCCCATTGGTGGCAAGCCCAGTTCCTTTGCAACGTCAAGCGGCTTGTTGCGGATAGCGCCGATGTATACGACGCCCAGGCCGAGCGACTCTGCGGCGACTGCGGCGTTTTGCGAGGCCAGCGCCGCATCGATCACGCCCATCATCAGCATTTCCATGTAGTTCAGGCTCTCGGATGGCTTCTGACGATCTTTGCCTAGTTCGTGCAAACGCGCCAAGTCGGCCACCCAGACCAAGAAAAGAGGGCAAGTGCGAATAAAGGCTTGGTTGGCCGCGAATTGTGAGAGGCGGTCCTTGCGGGCCTGATCCTGCACCGCAACAACACTCCATGTTTGCAAGTTGGAGGAAGTTGATGCGGATTGCGCAGCAGCGACCAAGAGCTCTGCCGTATTTGGGGCTAAGGGTTCGTTGGTGAAGGCGCGCACTGACTTGTGCTGCATCAGTGTTTCGATTGTTGGATTCAAAACGTCCATTACGGAAGGATTGTTGCCGTAACGTGCTTGCAGTAAGGAGACGAGCGTAGCGGGTGATTGCTGAGTCATGTGTGTAGGTACCGTTGGTCAAGATAAAAGGTTTATTCCAGTGCCGGTAAGCATACCTTGGGTTACAGTTAACACCAAGATGTTCTGAAAAATTGCGGGGATTGGGCATTGTCAACGACGAGACTGGGTGCATTTGCAATCGAAAGGATAGTCGATGTTGAGCTCCCCTATGCTGCGGCGAGCCACTTCTTCCCTGACCTGACGCCGGAGATGTTGGCCACCTGCCAGCGCGAATTCGAACCGGGACAGTTGACGGCTGATGGTCGTCTTGAGATGAGTTTTCATTCCTTCGTGATCAAGACGGCCCGTCATGTGATCGTAGTGGACACCTGCTGCGGCAATCATAAGCAAAGACCCCTGCGGTCCGCTTTCCATCAGATGGACACAGACTATCTCGGCGCACTTGCCCGCGCGCGCGTCAAACCCGACGAAGTTGATTATGTGATGTGTACCCACCTTCATTGGGATCACGTGGGTTGGAATACTCGACTTGTCGATGGTCGTTGGTGCCCTACTTTTCCCAACGCAAAATACATCATGTCAAAAACGGAATACGAATATTGGGATCGTGCGTATCGCAATGGAGCGAAGGATACGCATGCGCAAGCGTTTGAAGACAGTGTGGATCCTATTGTGCGTGCAAAGCAGGCTGTGCTTGTCGATAACGATTACGAACTTGATCATGGCATCGCACTGGAGGCATGTCCTGGTCACTCGATTGGAAACTGCGTGATCAATATCTCATCGCAAGGTCAACAGGGCGTCATGACTGGTGACGTGTTGCATCATCAGATTCAGCTCCGGTATCCAGAAATGTCGACCGTTGCCGATGAGGACCGAACGTTAGCGCGCGCAACGCGCACAGCATTAATTGAAAAGCATGCAGGGTCCGGTCATTTGATTTTCCCTGCTCATTTTCCGAGTCCAAGCGTGGGTCGTATTGAAGTGAACCAAACGGGCGGATTTCGATTCGACATAAATGAGCGTTGATGCTGCTCGTCGTCGTCGGGCGATTTTGTTACTGAGTTTGTTGGTATTGATCTGGGGCGTGAACTGGGTCATTGCCAAAATGTCGCTGGCGTACATCTCTCCGATATGGGTGACTGCACTGCGACTGCTGCCGGCATGTGTGTTGTTCTTTGGCTTATGCCTCTTTACCGGTCGTCTAAAGGTGCCGGTACGCGCTGATCTGCCCGTTGTGTTTTCGATCGGCTTGTTGCATATGGTCGGGTTCTCTGTGCTGGTCAGTATTGGCATTCAGTACATGAGCGCGGGAAAATCGATTGTTCTTGCGTACACGACACCGCTTTGGGTATTGCCCGCCGCTTGGTTTTTTCTAGGTGAAAAACTGACGCGTCGTAAATTGACAGGCTTGGTTGTTGGGATGCTTGGACTTGTGCTGTTGTTACAACCGGGTGAACTGGACTGGTCTGATCGCGATGTGTTGATTGGTCATGGTTTTGTATTATTGGCGGCCTTGCTTTGGGCTGGCTCGATTGTGTATGGTCGTGCGCATAAGTGGGTCACGCCGCCTTTCGCGTTACTGCCCTGGCAAATGTTGGTGGGTGGTCTCACACAATTAGTCCTTGCCTTGGCGATTGAAGGGTTGCCCGAAATCAAATGGTCAGTCGAGTTTGTGCTGCTGGTGGGTTTCAATTGTTTGCTAGGCAATGGGTTGGCGTATTGGTTGATGAATGTCGTGAGCCGGGATCTTCCTGCGAGTGCGGTATCCATGGGCTTACTAGGCGTGCCCGTGATCGGTTTGGTATGTTCAAGCCTGGTGTTGGGTGAAACACTCGGCGTCGCTTTACTTATTGCTGCCGCATTGATTATCTTTGGAATTATTTTGGGTACGACAACCCCCAGGAAAAATCATGAACAAAAATGATGCCCCTCAACCTCCGTCAGACGCTGAGCTAGGATTTGCGCCGGATGAAGATGCACCGATTCCCTATATGAAGCGCACACGGGATTGGTACCTCGCGTTGGGTTATGGCAATCCTTACAGATGGGCGCATTATGTTGACGTGCCATTTACGCCGTTGGCGCAACCGCTTGCTCAAACAACCGTCGCTTTAATCAGTACTGCATCGCCTTACGATCCGAGTAAAGGTGAGCAAGGTGTTGGTGCGCCTTACAACGCTGAAGCGAAGTTTTATAAAGTCTACTCAGGCGATAGCTCTGTGGACCATGACGTGCGGGTCTCGCATGTAGCCATTGATCGTAAGCACACGACAATGGAAGACAGGAATACTTGGTTTCCCCTGCCAGCCTTGCGCGCTGCAGTTTCGACAGGCCGTATTGGTCGTCTGGCAAATCATTTCTTTGGTGTGCCAACTAACCGCAGTCAGCGTCATACGCTAGAGGTGGACTGCCCCGAAGTGCTTCGTCGTTGCCGAGAAGAGGGAGTGCAGGCTGTGGTGCTAGTACCGAACTGTCCTGTGTGCCATCAAACATTGAGCCTGGTTGCACGCTATCTTGAAGCGGCAGGCATCTCGACCGTATTGTTGGCTTGTGCGAAAGATATTGTGGAGCACTGCGGAGTTCCGCGTGCCATGTTTAGCGATTTTCCCTTGGGTAACGCGGCCGGTAAGCCGAAAGACCCGGCGTCGCAAGCTGCGACCTTGGAGCTTGCATTTCGTACGCTAGAGTCTGCACCCGCTGCGCGCACCACGGTGCAGTCGCCCCAGCGCTGGAGCGAGTCGCACGCGTGGAAGCGTGATTACTCGAATGTGGAGTGCGTCAGCCCTGAAGAATTGACCCGGCTGCGTGCAGCAAACGACCGGGCCAAAGAGGCGGCTAAAGCGTTACGAGATAATCAGTTGACGTAAAGCCCAGCCGATTTGATTAGCGGCGTGAACATGTCAATTTCATTTTTAAGATGTTCACGTAGTTTGGCGGGCGTTGCCAGTGCAGGTGGGACAGGCGCGCTACCAATGCCTTCAAGGCGTTCTTTCACCACCGGATCTAAGACCGCTTTTGCCAAGGCATCGGAAAGCTTGTCGATGATTGGCTTCGGCGTGCCTTTTGGCGCGTAGAGTCCGAACCAGATGCTAATGTCAAACCCTTTGACACCGGCCTCGTTCAGGGAGGGGAGGTCAGGCAACGAGTCGAGACGTTTGCTACCGGCAACGGCATAGGCTTTTACGCGATTCGCTTTGATCGCTGGGATCGTGCCCGTTGTTTGGTCGCAAAGCAAATCGATCTGGCCACCCATTAAGTCATTGAGAGCGGGCCCAGTTCCTTTGTAAGGGATTAACGTTGGCTTAATGCCAAGCGTTTCCATAAACAGCAGACTACAGAGATGCGACGCGGAACCAGCACCCGCGTTACCCATGCTGATTTTTTCGCCGTTCTTTTTGATGTAATCCACGAACTCTTGAGTGCCCACAGGTGGGAAGTCCTTGCGCGCGACCAACACCATGGGACCGACGGTGGCCAAGCCAATTGGTTCAAAGTCTTTCACCGGATCGTAAGAAAGGTTCTTGATCATCAGCGAATTAGTGGCATGACTGATATGAATCATGAGCAGGTTGTAGCCATCGGGTGTAGACCGAGCAACTTTCGCCGTACCAATACTGCCACCCGCCCCAGCAACGTTTTCGACAACAATTTGTTGCCCCAGCGTTTTTTGCATGGTTGAAGCGAAAAGACGGGTGATCGTGTCACCAGGACCGCCTGGTGCATAAGGCATCGCCATCGTGATAATTTTCGATGGGTATTCTTGAGCAGAGGCAGAAAGTGCAGCGGCCGCGAGTCCAGCAGCCAACATTAATTTACGTACTAAGGTGATTTTCATTTGGTGTGCATCTCCTCTAATAAAAAGTAATTTGATATTACTATGTAAGTACCTTTTATCAGCTTAAAACCCCTATGCCTATCTCAATGCTTGAATCCGCGATTTTTAAGGATATGTTCGGTACTGCCGCCATGCGTGCCGTGTTTGACGACGCTGCGACGCTTTACCGCTACACCGAGACCGAGATTGCATTGGCTAAAGTTCAGGGTGATCTAGGCGTTATCCCGAAGGCGGCCGCCATCGCTATTGGTCAGCGTGCTGACTCGACCAAACTTGATCTGGTGGAACTGAAGCGCGAAACTGAGATCGTCGGTTATCCGATTTTGCCTCTGGTGCATCAGTTATCCAAAATGTGCGGCCCAGAGGGCGAGTATTTGCATTGGGGTGCGACCACGCAGGACATCATGGATACCGCCACGGTGTTGCAGGTGCGCGCAGCGCTAGAGATCATCGAAACCGATCTGACGGAGCTCGACCAGATTCTGGATCAGTTGTCCGCCACCTATCGCGATGCACCAATGGCTGGCCGTACACACTTACAGCATGCCTTACCGATTACGTTTGGCTACAAGGCGGCGGTGTGGTTGTTGATGGTGCGACGTCATCGTGAGCGGCTTGAACAACTTAAGCCTCGCGTATTGATTGGCCAGTTTGGTGGTGCAGCGGGTACGCTCGCTTCGCTAGGTGAGCAGGGTCTACCAGTGCAGGCAGCGCTAATGAAGGAACTTGGGTTGGGTTTGGCGCCTGTCACTTGGCACGTTGCACGCGACGGGTTGGTGGAGACCATCCAGTTTTTGGCGCTTGTCACGGGATCACTTGGCAAGATAGCCTTCGACATTATGCTGATGATGACGAACGAGCTCGGCGAAGCGTTTGAGCCGTTTGTCAAAGGGCGTGGTGCATCAAGCACGATGCCTCAAAAACGCAATCCCATTTCCTGCGAACTGATGTTGAGTGCCTCTAAAGCCGTCAGGCAGCACGCGGGCTTAGCGTTAGATGCGATGGTTCAAGATTTCGAGCGCGCAACGGGTCCTTGGCATATTGAATGGTCTGCGATTCCGGAGTCATTTGTTTTGACGGCGGGGGCACTACGTCAGGCGAAATTTATGCTGAGCGGTCTGGAAGTGGATACGCAGCGCATGCTGAAAAACCTAGATTTGACGGGCGGCCTTATTGTGGCCGAGGCGGTGATGATGGGCTTGGCCCCACACATTGGTCGCCAAACTGCGCACGACGTGGTCTATGACGCCTGTCGTCTTGCGGCCACGCAAGGCAAGAAGCTGGCTGAAGTGTTGTATTTGGATCCGAAGGTGAGCGCCAAGCTTGATCGTGCGCGCATCGATGCATTGTGTGATCCCGCGAACTATTTAGGGGCTGCGCCGCAGATGGTTGATCAGATGCGCGCTTGGCACAAGACCTAAGTTTGCACCAGAGTACTGACTAAAATTAAAAAAATCTAATTATTCAAAGGAGACATCATGGGAAGCGTATCTTCAATTGTCATGAACACTTCACCCAAGATTCCACCTGGGCCGCTCAAAGATCGTGTGAGTGCCGAGGAGTGGAATACAAGAGTGGAGCTTGCGGCGTGCTATCGCCTCGTGTCCCTCTATGGCATGACCGATATGATCGCCAATCATATTTCTGCCATGGTGCCGGGCGAGCCTAATCATTATCTGATTAATCCTTACGGCATGTTGTACGAAGAAATCACGGCCTCTAGTTTGATCAAAATTGATATCGACGGAAAAATCATCGACCGACCAAATGAAAATTACGGTATCAATCGGACAGGTTTTGTGATTCACAGCGCGATTCACTCTGTTCGGCCTGATGCCTCGTGCATCATCCATACACACACGCGTGCTGGCATGACGGTCTCGACCTTAAAGTGTGGCTTATTACCACTTACGCAAACTGCAACGCGATTCGCTCGTGTCGCGTATCACCACTTTGAGGGGATCTCGGTCGATCTATCTGAACAAAAAAGTTTGCAGCGCGATTTAGGCGATGCAGAAGTGATGATTTTGCACAACCATGGTCTATTAGCGGTTGGCCCGTCCATTCCTGAGGCCTTCAACACCATTTATCGTCTGGAGTTAGCTTGTAAAGTACAAGTAGATGCGATGGCGTGTAATGCCGAGCTGATTATCCCAGAGCCTGAAGTCGTCGCAAAAGCAAATGCACAGTGGAATCCAAGTGTTACCAGGCGCTATGGCATTCTTGAATGGCCTGCGATGCTGCGCCAGCTTGATAAAAAAGACGATAGCTATAAGCAATAAGATGACGCAACACGCCAAGCCCGAGGTGATTGTCGCTTTCCCGGTTGCCGCCTCGGCGCTCGAGGTCTTGCGTGCGCACTACACCGTGCATCACGTGCCCGTGATTGCCGAGCGACAAGCAGCAGTCGAAAAAATCGGTGGGCGCATTGTTGCGGTGATCACAAATGGGACCTACGGCTGGGATGCTGCGCTGATGCGCCAGATGCCCAAGCTGAAAGTGGTTGCCGCGTTTGGTGCGGGCTACGAGAACATTGATGTCTTAGCGGCGCACCAACTAGGTATTGCGACGAGTAATGGTCGTGGCACCAACACGCTCAGTGTGGCGGATCATGCGCTCGCTCTGTTGTTTGCCATCGTCCGTGACATTGTCGTGTCTGCTGAAGGGTTGCAACAGGGCAAGTGGCAGAATATTCGTCACGCGCGCCCAGATATTTCTGGGCGTCGCTTGGGGATTTTTGGTCTTGGTTTGATTGGGCAGGCAATTGCCACGCGTGCGCGTGCGTTTGACATGTCAATTGCCTATTGCAACCGTAAGCCCAACCCGGACGTGGACTATGCGTTCGTGCCTACCCTTCACGCCTTGGCGGGACAGGTGGATTTTTTGATTTGTGCTGCACCAGGGGGCGCTGAAACACGACATACGGTGAACGCTGCGGTCTTGCAGGCGCTGGGGCCCCAGGGTTACCTCGTGAATGTGGGGCGCGGTTCGGTCGTGGATTCAGACGCCTTGTCGTTTGCGTTGCGTCATGGACAGATCGCTGGTGCCGGCCTAGATGTGTTTGAGGGAGAGCCCCATTTACCTGAAGCGCTGAAGGGACTCCCTAACCTCATCGTTACTCCCCATGTCGCTGGGTTCTCTCCCGATTCATTCGCGGCCTATCTACGGTCGGTTGTCGATAACGTTGATGCGTGCCTGGCAGGGCGCTCGGCGCTGACCCCCATTCCACTCTAGTTTTGCCCAGCTTGACAGTTAGCAGACTGTCAGCGACACTTTGTCCGGACAAACAACTAAACCAGACAAAAGAGGGTGGAATGGAGATTAAAAAAGTCGGGGACAAACGCTATCAAACTAGCTACGGTCGATATCTCGAGGACTTTGAGCTTGGCGCCGTGTACGAGCATCGCCCCGGACGAACGATTTCCGAAGCCGACAATACGCAGTTTTCGCTGATGACGATGAATTTTCATCCCATGCATTGCGATGCTGCGTTTGCGGCGAAGAGCGAATTTGGCAAATTATTGGTTAATAGCGGACTCACACTCGCAGTGGTTTTGGGGATGACGGTCAATGACATTAGCGGCAAGGCGATTGCTAATTTAGGCTGGAAGGAAATCAATCTCACTGCACCGGTTTTCCCGGGTGATACCTTGTACGCTGAATCTGAGGTGCTCGAAGTGCGTGAATCCAAAAGTCGACCTACACAAGGCATGGTGACCGTACGCACACGTGCGTTTAACCAAAATGGCGTGGAGATTATGAACTTCGTTCGAACAGCCCTCGTACCAAAGCGTGGTCACGGTGTGGGTGATTAAACGTATCTTCCCAATGTTATGTAGCTGAACCGGTAGTTCCATTAAAAATACAAGAGGCAAGATAATGAAAATGATCAAGCGCTTCACCCTCGTTCTAAGCTCAATGGTCCTCGCGTCGATGGCGTTGACAAGTCATGCACAGTATCCAGAAAGTCCAGTCAAGATGATTGTTGGTTTCCCACCTGGGCAAGCGACTGATATCGTGGCACGCTATATGGCACAAAAGTTTGCCGACAATATCCCTGGATCGAACTTCATCGTAGATAACCGTCCCGGTGCCTCTGGGATCCTGGGTAGTCGTATTGTCGCGGGCGCCACGCCTGACGGACTGACATTAATGATGGGCTCGAGCGCGACCTTAGCCGTGAACCCGGCGTTATATAAAGACCTGCCTTACGACGTATTTTCCGGTGCCAAGGTCGACTAACTCGAGATCATGATGACAAACCAGACACCCAGTACCCCTGCAGCAGGCCGCGCAATTTCAGAACAAATCGCCGCCTTCGCGACTAATTTAAAGGCCGCGGATATCCCGCCCGCAGTGCGTGAGCGCGCCAAGCTATTGATGCTTGATGCGTTTGGGATTGCGCTGGCCTCGCATGGCTATGATTTTTCAAAGCGTGCGATGGCAGCGATCACGGAATTGGACTCGGGTGGTGACTCAGCGGTGTTAGGGTCCAATAAACGCTTAGATCTCCGAAATTCTATTTTGATGAATGGCATTTTGATTCATGGCTTGGACTATGACGATACACATGCCCAAGGCGTGATTCATACGACGACCTCGACGTTGCCTACTGCGCTGGCTGTCGCGGCCAAGCACGACAAAAGCGGTGCCGACATGCTCACCGCTTTTGTGCTTGGCGTGGAAGTCGCCGCGCGACTTGGGTCGGTTGCCAAAGGTGGCTTTCATCAAATCGGCTTTCATCCAACCGGATTAATCGGCACCTTCGGATGCACGATGCTAACGGGCTGGTTGCTTGGATTGAATGCAGCGCAGTATGTGGATGCACAAGGAATTGCCTTGTCGGTCGCCTCCGGGAGTCTGGAGTTTCTCAATGACGGTGCCTGGAATAAGCGGATGCATCCCGGGTGGGCAGGGTATGCAGGCGTGACGGCTGCGACCTTCGGTCGTCATGGCTATACCGGAACGCGCCTAGCCTACGAAGGGCGCTTCGGTTTATACGCCAGCCACCTCGCTGGTCGTGATGATTACGACTTAAGCTTGGCCACAAAAGATCTAGGTAAGGTCTGGGAATTAGAGCGCGTGTCGGTCAAGCCGCTGCCCGCCTGTCATTTCACCCACGCTGGCGTTGACGCCGCTGCGCGTATTTACGCCCAAGGCGTACGTGCGGATCAGATCAAACGCGTTGAGGTACTTGTGCCCGCTGAAGTCGTGAAGACCGTGTGTGAGCCCGAAGCAGCTAAACGTAAGCCGGCGAACTCGTACGAGGCGCAGTTCAGCATCCCTTATTTGGTCGGCACGGCTTTGTTAAAAGGACGCCTGACGCTGGACGATATCGACGAGCCTGCTTTGTCAGACCCTAAGGTCTTGGCACTGGCGGCAATCACTGAATACTCGGTGGATCCTGCTAGTCAATTCCCCAAGTACTTCGATGGTGAGGTGATTGTCGAACTAAAAGATGGTCGCATCATTCGTGAGCGTGAAGCGATGAACCGAGGCTCGGTTGATCGACCACTGACTGCTCAGGACATCATTACAAAGTATCGCGACAACGCGGCTCGACAAGTGTCCGCTACGCGCAGTCTTGAAATCGAAGAGCGTGTGTTAGGCCTTGAAAAAGGTTCAGCCCGAGAACTGGCGACCTGTCTCGGCCGTGTCACCTAACCCCCATTTTATTTATCTATTAACAAACTAAGCGCAGCACCGGAGATTAGAAACAATGAGTACTCAAGACGCAGATCAGGAACGCATCATTCTCGACATGGTCGATCGTTTCTTAGAAAAAGAAGTCAAGCCTTACGCTTGGCAACTCGAGCATGACGATGAATACCCGGCAGAGATTGTCGAGAAGATGAAAGAAATGGGCCTTTTCGGCTGCCTCATTGCACCTGAGTATGGTGGCCTTGGCTTGTCGACTGTGACCTACGCCAAAATCATCGAACACATTTCGGTTGTATGGATGTCGGTTTCTGGCATTATCAATTCACACATCATCATGGCTGCAGCCCTGCAGAGAAACGGCACTGAAGAGCAAAAGCGCGCTTTCTTGCCGCGCTTTGCCACAGGAGAGCTGCGCGGCGGTATCGCGTTGACTGAACCCGACTGCGGCACGGACTTGCAGGCTATTCGGACCACGGCTGTGCGCGATGGTGACGACTACATCATTCACGGCAACAAGATGTGGATCTCAAATGGCATCTACGGAAACTGCTTTGCGGTGTTGGTCAAGACCGATCCGACTGCGAGCCCACGCCATAAGGGAATGAGTTTGTTTCTGGTTGAAAAGAGCGACGCATTTCGCGCAAGCCGAAAGCTGGAAAAACTTGGCTATAAAGGGATTGATTCGGCCGAACTCGTGTTCGATCAGTGCCGGGTGCCTGCTAGCCAGTTAATCGGTGGCAAAGAAGGCAAGGGCCTGCAAATGATTTTGAACGGTCTAGAGCTCGGCCGGATTAACGTTGCCGCGCGTGGCGTGGGTGTCGCGCAGGCTGCACAAAACGAAGCGGTTAAGTATTCGCAGCAGCGCAAAACGTTTGGTAAGCAGATTTGTGAGCATCAAGCGATTCAGCTCAAGTTGGGAGACATGGCAACGCGAACCGAAGCCTCAAGGCTGTTAACCATGCGTGCGGCAGAAGCCTATGACCGCGGCGAACGTTGCGACATGGAGGCAGGCATGGCCAAATTGTTCGCGACCGAATCGGCCTTAGAGAACAGCATGGAAGCGATGCGCGTGCATGGTGGCTATGGTTATTCAAAAGAATACTTGGTTGAGCGTTTCTATCGCGATGCGCCACTCCTGACGATTGGTGAAGGCACCAATGAAATGCAACGCATCATTATTGCCAAACAGTTGATCGCAAGGAACCCCATATGAGTTTGCCGCTACAAGGAATGCGGATTCTTGCCATTGAGCAATATGGGGCGGGGCCATTTTCGACTCAGCACTTGGCCGACTTGGGTGCAGAGGTGATCAAGATTGAGAATCCTCACGATGGTGGCGACGTCGGTCGTGCGGTCGGGCCACATTACTTTGGTCCTGGCGATAGTCATTTCTATCAAGCATTCAATCGCAACAAAAAGAGCATCCGGCTAGACCTCAAGCAAGAGGCAGGTCGTGAGGTGTTGCATAAACTGGTTGAACACGCTGATGCGGTATTTAACAACTTACGCGGAGATCTGCCCGCCAAGTTGGGTCTGACTTACGAGGCGCTCAAGCACATTCGTAAGGATATCGTGTGCGTGCATTTGTCGGCTTACGGACGCGAAGGCGAGCGCGCGGCGTGGCCTGGTTACGACTATTTGATGCAGGCCGAAGCGGGTTATTTGTCCTTGACCGGTGAGCCCGACGGACCACCCTCGCGTTTCGGTTTGTCGATGATTGATTTAATGACGGGAACCACGGCTGCTCTTGGGCTCGTGTCTGGGGTACTGGGTGCGCGAGCAACCGGAGTAGGGCGCGATATCGACACGAGTTTGTTTGATGTCGCGATGCATAATCTCGCCTATCTAGCCACGTGGTATCTAAATGGTGGGCATGTCACTGGAAGAGCGCCTCGCTCGGGCCACCCCTCGCTGGTACCCAGTCAGTTGTACCCAACGAAAGACGGTTGGCTATTTATCATGTGCAACAAAGAAAAATTTTGGCCTGTCTTGGCTAAGGAACTGGGCCGACCTGAATGGGCGCAACGCCCAGAGTACAGCTCCTATAAAGCCAGACTGGAAAATCGAGATCAATTTAACGCCGATATTGAGAGCGTGACCTTGACCGATACCACAGCAAACTGGATGAAAAAATTTGCGGGGAAAGTACCCGCGTCTCCCGTCTATGACGTTGCTCAGGCGTTGGATAACCCCTTTGTGCATTCCCGGCAAGGCGTCGTAAAAACCGCCAGGGCTGATGGCTCCGAGGTGTTGGGTGTGGCTGCACCGATTCGATGCGCTGGTGATGCCGCTCCTTTGCGCGCTGCACCGACGATGGGGGCTGACACGGACGTGTTGTTGACTTCAGCTGGCTTTACGGCAGAGCAGATAAAGTTCTTGCGTGAGCATGCCGTGCTTTGAGGTTCGGATATTCAGTGAATAGGTTTTCCTGATGAGCAGAGTTGATTCGTCTTTGTCGGTGCCGCGCTACGTACAGGTCGCGCGCACGTTGTTTGACGAGATCGAGAACGGGCGCTATGGGGTCGGTAGTTTGCTGCCCACCGAGTTCGAGCTCTGCGCGCAGTTTGGTGTGTCGCGTTTTACCGTTCGTGAGGCGGTGAAGCAGTTAGTGCACCAAGGCTTAGTCCTGCGACAGCCCGGGGTGGGCAGCCGAGTTCTTGCACGATACCCCGTCAAGCAATACACCCAAACCATGACAGGCATCACCGACTTGCGACAGTACGCAAGCGAGACGACCTTGCAAGTGACGCAATCGCAGCTCTTGCATGTGGAGGGTTCGCTCGCGAGCTTGCTCGAGGTCAACAAGGGAGAAACGTGGCTTCATATTGAAGGCTTGCGTTACCAAGACGATCAAGAGCAGCCTATTTGCTTGACGGATGTGTATATCGCGCCGAGATTTCGATCTATAGAGGGTGTGCAAGGCGCAATGCGTGAACCGCTTTATCGCCTCTTAGAGAAACAGTTTGGCTGCACGATTAAGGCCGTACAACAAGAGATTCGCGCCATGGTGCTCAGTGCACCGCTTGCCAAGAAACTTGGCGTGTCGGCACGTACAGCGGGGCTGTGGATTGCGCGCCGTTACTTCGATGAACGTGACGAGCTGGTCGAGTTAGCGGTGAGTGTGCATCCTGCTGAGCGTTTTAGTTATCGTGAATCGTTCAGACGCGACTGGCAATTAAATAACATCAACACCGACACCACGCATTGAGTGACTAACCTAGTTCGTACCAGTCTCGAATAATCGACCAAGCGTCGGTTGCGGTATCAACAAAATGAATGATCTTCAGATCGTTGACATCGATCAATTCTTGATTCACTAACAAATCAAATCTGACCACTGTTCGCCAATGCTCTGCATCCACGAGGATAACGGGCAATGGTTCGATCTTCTTGGTTTGTATAAGGGTAAGCACTTCGAACAGCTCATCAAAGGAACCAAAGCCCCCTGGGTAGACGACGATGGCTCGTGCGCGCATGACAAAGTGCATTTTGCGCAGCGCGAAATAGTGGAACCGAAACGCTAAGCCTGGCGTGATGTATGGGTTTGGACTTTGTTCGCGCGGTAGGCTGATATTCAAGCCAATCGTTAAGTCACCTGACTCAAACGCGCCTCGGTTAGCCGCTTCCATAATGCCTGGGCCTCCGCCCGTGCAGATGTGCAGACGATTGTGTAGGTCGGACTGTGTTTGGTTGTACATCGCCACGAAGTGACCAAATTCACGCGCAGATTCGTAATGCTTGCTGTTCTCCAGTGCGGTGTTGGCGCTTAAGGCCGCACTGTCGTCCTGCGCTCGGGCAACGAGCTGTTCGGCGTCTGCTCTACTTACAAAACGTGCCGAGCCAAAGACCACGATGGTGTGATCAATGGCCTGCTCGCGCAAGGCTAAGTCCGGTTTGAGGAGTTCGAGTTCAAAGCGAATGCCACGGACTTCCGGGCGACTTAAAAACGCCTGGTCCGCAAAAGCGAGGTGGTAGGACTGGCCATATTGCGTTGCATCCGCATCCCCGTTAGTCGCCGCAATAAATTGCCCTGCTGTTTGTGCGTTGTCGCGCGGGAGTTTAGGGGCCATATCCTTACCTGAGTGACCAGCAGTGGTTTGTGGCCTAATATATTCCAAAAAAGCAGTTCAGCTACCTAAAGGGAAAATAAATGAAATATCTGAGCTATTCACATCAGGGGCGATACTCGTTTGGCGTGTTGCGCGATGATCAGATGATTGTCGATCTGGGTTCGCGTTTGGGGGCGGAGTATCCAACGCTGCTGCAATTAGTTCGCAAGAACGGCTGGGAAGCGGCGCGTAAGATCGTGCAAGCTGCGAGCGCCGGAGATTTTAAAGAAGCAGATATCAAGTACCTACCACTTTATTTGGAGCCCGTGACGGTGCATTGTGTCGGCTTGAACTACGCCGCCCATGCGGCAGAGGCGGGCCACAAACCGCCAGAGTATCCACGCACGTTCATCAAAATTCCCGCTGCACTGGTGGCACACGCTGAGGATTTTGAGAAGCCGACGCTATCGCCCGAATACGATTTTGAAGGTGAAATCGCCGTCGTACTGAGTAAAGACGCGCGTAATGTGAAAGCGGAAGACGCCGAGCAATATGTGGCCGGCTACACCTGTTTTATGGATGGCTCGGTACGTGATTACCAATTCCAGCGCACGCTTGATCAAGGTAAGAACTTTTATCGTTCCAGCTCGATGGGCCCCTATCTAGTGACTGCGGATGAGGTGGGTCCACTAGACAAGCTAACCCTCACGACAAAAGTGGCGGGCGAGGTGATGCAACATGCCGCGTTCGAGACGATGATTTTTTCTATTCCAAAACTTATTGAGTATATTTCTGCGTTTACAGCGCTATCAGCGGGTGATGTGATTGCAACGGGAACGCCTGAGGGCGTCGGCTTTAGTCGCAAGCCGCCAAGATTTTTGCAATCTGGGGAGGTCGTTGAAGTGATTGTCGACCGAGTGGGTACCTTGCGTAACAAGGTGGTCTAACGTAGCAACTGCGGCATGCATCAAGCTCCAAAGGTCGCCAAGAGATCCCAATGCCCGATCGTGCAATGCTGGGCCGCTTGACGAGCCGCTTTCCAGGACGCAAGAGTTGTAGCGTCGAGTAAGCCTGTTTCTCCGACGGCTTGTGCGCTGCCTGCAGCCAACGCGCGAATCAATTCTGCGTCATCGGTTTGGTTGAGTTCCCAGGGGCTTGGCGCAATGCTGACCTGAAAGCCATAGTCCAATAATCTGTGCTGCAGAATATCGACCGCTTTAGGCCCTGCTGCGAAGCCAAAGCCTTTGTCCGTCGCTTGGTGGGCATGAAAAGCGCGCAGAGCTTCTTCATCAGCGGGGTGTTTGGGCATCCATTGTTCTGAGCCATCGTAGGTCAGCACGGTATAGAGCGGTGTGCTGAGGGCCGAACAAAAGCGCTCGAGCCAAGGCTCTGCAACAAGATCAAAGAATGCAGCCGCTGTGAGGAGGTCAGCCGGTTGCTCTAAGATCATTTCGATATGTTGGGACAAGTCGGTACAAAGGAAATCGACCAGAATATGCTTGCCATGTTTTGTGAGTCGCAGGGCTGCGTCTGAAGCGGGTTCAGAGGTGTCGGCCCACTTGCTCAGCGCAAGACGAGCGGCCTCAATGAGCTTGGGGTCATAGTCGATCAGCGTCCAGTGCTGATCACCGTCCAGATGCGGTGCGAGTCCGCGCAAGTTGGATCCAGTGCCAGAGCCCAGATCGATCACGCGAAGCGGTTGCGTGTTTGTTGCACGAGAGTCTTTCAAGACTTGATTAAGTTGTTCGCGTAAGGCTTGATTGCGTGAACGATGATCTGCGGGTTCACGTAGGGCTAACCATTGCGAAGAAAATTCGCTCATGCAGGACTCTTTGATTTGTTTTCGTTGAACTGCGCGTTAACGATTTCAGTAAAACGACCGTGCTGCGCGTACAGCGCATCAAACGAACCCGTTTCAATGACACGTCCACCTTCCATCACCAGAATCATGTCGGCATGGCGGATGGTGCTGAGACGATGCGCAATGACAAGCGTGGTTCGGTTTCGAGTCACTTCCTCAAGTGCTTCCATCAGCTTGAGTTCTGTCGTGCCGTCCAACGCGCTCGTTGCCTCATCCAGTATGAGGATGGGGGGGTCTTTGAGTATCACGCGTGCAATCGATAAGCGTTGGCGTTCGCCACCCGATAGTGCTCGCCCACGCTCGCCAATATTCGTATCGAGACCCTGGGGCTGGCGTTCAATGAAATCAAGCGCTTGGGCTCGCGCGCAGGCCTCAAGCAATTGCGCGTCGGTCGCTTGTGGGCTTCCGATCCGAAGGTTCTCCGCGATCGAGCGGTTAAAGAGCAATGGCTCTTGAAACACTACGCCGATGTTTCGACGCAGCGCAGCGAGCTGGTAGTGGCGAATGTCCTGGTCATCTACGGTAATGAAACCTGTTTGTGGATCGAAGGCCCGATACAACAAACTTAATGCTGTTGTTTTTCCTGCACCAGAAGCGCCTACCAAGGCGATCGTCTGGCCAGGCTGAATGATGAAGCTAAGCTTGTCGATTGCAATGCGTTTGCCATCATACGAAAACGAGACGTTCTCAAAAGCGATCTTGCCAGTGAGGCGACCGGGATCAATCGCGTTTGCCGAATCTCGTATCAACGGATTTGTGTCCAGTACTTCAAAAAAATCGCGTAGCTTTGGCGCATCCATCGCAAGCTTATTGATAAACGATACGACTTGCTCAAGCTTGCCAATGATCAAGCCGGCAAAGGCAATAAAGGTGACGATCTCACCCACAGTAATGAGGTTCAAGGTGAAAAGCCAGGCGCCAAGCACCACAATGCATAGAATCGTCAGGGTGGTTGCGGAGCGAGTAAGCATCGTCATGACTGCCCACCATGACAGGACGGGTAGTTGGGCGCTCAGTACGCGCTGGCTGATTCCCTTAAGGCTATCGACTTCATGTTGCACGCGGGCAAAGCTTTGTACCAAGGCCACATTACCCAAAGTGTCTGATGCGCGTTCGGCTAAATCTGAATGATGCGATTCAACCTGCTGTTGTAGCGCTTGCGTACGGGTCAGGATGAAATGCGTCAGGACGGCGAAGATCACACAAAGTACGATTAATACCCAGGCAAGATGCCAGTTGACGTAGAGCGCGACCGGTATCAAAACAATCAGTGAGACCAGTGCGGCCAAGTTGTCTCGAAAAAAACTGAGCCATAACCACCATAACGTATCTGTTCCTTGAAGCATGACTTTCATCGCACGACCGGTATGTGTGCGCGAATGCTGCGAAAGAGGAAGATGCAAAACGTGCTCAAAGTAGTCAGCGAGTACCGCGTGCCTGCGGCGGTGTGCAAGCTTATCTGATAGCAGAGCGATTAACGCGCCAGCGGTAATCGTGAACAGACCAAATCCAGCCCACGCCAACAGAAGGGGTACCACGCGATCCCAAAGCTGTGCGGTGGACTCGGCTGCGCTTTTAGACAAGGTGTCGATCACCCGTCCAAACAAAATAGGTTCAGCAAACAATGCGATCGCAAGGCATACATTGGTAAAAGCGAGACCCCAGCCCGTGCGCTGGTCCGGCCCTAGCTGCCGCAATACGCGTCGGTATAGGGCGGCGAGCGTCATGTGAGTGCTCGTAGGTGTAGAGACTTCAGTGCTTCGGGTGGTGCGATCTCTTCGGGTAGGCTCAGCAGTTTGTGCTGGATCAGTGCAGCACCGAAACCCGGTAATGACGTCAACACTGCAATCGGAATAGACAAGACCAAGCCACCTAAGGCGAAAAAGGAGTAAGGCAAAAGATCTGGGTGCGACAGCCCAAGCCCAATGATGCCAGCAAGTCCCAGAAGGGTGTGCGGCCAAAACTGCTTCACCGCAGTGCTCAGTGGGATCGAATGATCATCACGCGCCTGAGCACCCCAGCCCGCTTTCTTGCCAAACAAGAGCCCCGTCATAAACATCGCATGATTCAGCCAAGTGATAGGGGTCATTAATACTGAGAAAATCATTTCTAAGGTAAATCCGGTCGCAAAGCGCAAGCCGCCTCCGAAACGTTTGCGTTCTTCGGGGCGTGAGATCACATCGGCAGCGCCCGCAATTTTAGGCTGGTACCACATGGTAAGTGTGGCGATCATGAGCGTGACGCCGTATGAGCCGTCCATGAGTTGGCTTGCATCAGCGCTGAGGGATGCGCTGGCAATACCGAGAGTCAATAGTACGACCCAGGCCGGTGAGCCTAAGAACATAAAAATCGCAACGCAGAGTTGGTAGCGACTCATAAAGAGCAGGCCCGGCAGTCTCAGTAAGTGAACATATTGCAAGTTCCCTTCGCACCAGCGCAGGTCACGGCGAATGTATTCAATGAGCGTTGGCGGATTTTCTTCCCAGCTTTCATCTTCTTGCGGAATCACACGCACATCGAACCCTGCTTTACGCATGAGTACCGCTTCGATCTGATCATGGCTCAAGATGTGGCGGGTTGTTCCGTTAGGTCTAGGTAGCGAGGGAAGCTCGCAATGCGCAATAAAAGGCGCTAGACGCAATGCGGCATTGTGTCCCCAGTAGGGGCCACAATCGGATTGCCACCAGGCTGAGCCCATCGTGTAGGGACGCATGCCTAGCCGCATCCCGTATTGAAAGAGTCGCGTAAAGCCGCTTGTTGAAGGAAGCCCCACAACCAAGCCCTGCAAAATCCCAAGCTTGGGTGTGGCCTGCATGATTCGAACCATGCGCATGATCGCTTTACCCGTCATGAAACTGTCTGCATCAAGCGTGATGGCGATGTCGTGTTGGTGCCCCCACCGCTCACAAAAGTCGGCAATGTTGCCAGCCTTGTAGCCTTTGTTATTCGTGCGTCGACGGTAGGTAATGGCGATATGGTGTTGCCAACGTGCTTGCATTGCGTCGAAACACGTTTGTTCTTCTGCGCCAATCTGCTGGTCATCCGTATCGCTTAAGACATACAGATGGATATGCGGAGCAATCGGCTCCTCTCGTAAGCCAGCGAGCATGACTTCGATATTGCGCTCTAGTCGATCTGGTGTTTCGTTTCGAATGCATAACAGCAAAGCTGTTGATATAGATATTGGTGCAGAATTGTCGGCCTTCAGTGCATCAGGGATCACTAAGGCCAAGGGTTCGCGTACGAAGCGACAAATAATAAAGCCGATGGTCGCGTTCCAAAAACCAATCACCATCCAGGGTAGTGTCACGGCAAACAGGATCAGGATCGCGATGTGTGCCGTCAGCGGAACCGTCGGACCGAGCGCACGATGCATTAGCCAGATTAAAAGGACAAAGGTGGTTGTCGCCAAGGCCGCAAACAGAATTCGGCGTAAATTGATTGCTAAGGTAGAGGGGGTATTCACAAAATTTCCAAACGAACGTCTAACGCTCACTTATACTGTTGATTCTTGCCCGCGAAGTATAGGGCACAGACTAGTTGCTCATCGATAAAACCCCAGGAACGTCTCGTGGCCTCCCCGCAAAATGCTCTCTCCGCTGTGCAAGACGCAACGGCCCTTTGGTACGTGGCCCCTGAGGCGGTAGCACTGCGCACAGAGCCTTTGCTGCCCAACACCGTTGACCAGGTGCGGGTACGTTCTGTGTTCAGTGCGCTCAGTCGCGGAACAGAATCTCTCGTCTTTCGAGGCGAGGTGCCGCCGGCGGAGTTTGAACGGATGCGTGCACCGTTTATGGGGGGCGCTTTTCCGTTCCCCGTTAAATATGGTTACGCAACCGTCGGTCAAGTTCAGGCGGGCCCGCCAGAATTGCTCGACCGCTGGGTATTCAGCCTCACGCCTCATCAAGATTTTTTTAATGCTCCCATTGACGCCGTTTCGTTAGTCCCCGAGGGGGTGTCACCTATGCGTGCGGTGTTGGCCGCCAATATGGAAACCGCACTCAATGCCGTGTGGGATGCGAAGGTCGGTCCGGGTGATCGGATTGTGGTCGTAGGTGGAGGCGTTGTTGGCTGTCTCATTGCGTTTTTATGCGGCCATTTGCCTGGGGCGTCCGTCACCTTGGTGGACATTAACCCCGAGCGAGCCGCAACGGCTAAGGCGTTGGGCGTTCGCTTTGCACTGCCTGGCGAGGCCCCTACCGATTGTGATCTCGTGTTTCATTGCAGCGCCACCCAGGCTGGGCTTGCCACCGCACTGGGCTTGGCAGGTGAGGAGGCCACTGTGCTTGAGCTGAGTTGGTATGGCGCCAAGGCGGTACAGGCGCCTTTAGGTGGCGCATTCCACAGCCGTCAGTTGCGCTTGCAAGCGAGTCAGGTTGGGCATGTTTCTGCCTCTCGCCGGCCGCGCTGGTCCTATAAGCGCCGTTTGGGTGCCGCGCTCAGCATGCTTCACGACGCCAGGCTCGACGCATTGCTGGCCGACCCCATTAACTTTTTTGACTTGCCTGCTAAATTGCCTGCAATTTTTGAGGGACGCAGCGGTGTGCTGTGTCAACCTATTCGTTATCTTTAAGGAAACATTATGTTTACAGTTGAAGTTCGTGACCACATCATGATTGCGCATTCCTTTCGCGGAGCAGTGTTTGGGCCCGCACAAGCTTTGCACGGCGCGACGTTCGTGGTTGATGCCGCTTTTATCTCCAAGACGCTGGACAGCAATGGCATCGTGGTCGATATTGGATGCGCGTTGGATGTATTGAAAGCGACGCTTAAGCCGTTGAATTATTCGAACCTGGACGAGCGTGCTGAATTCAAGGGCATGAACACGACGACGGAATTTTTGACAAAGTACATTTTTGATCAGCTCGCGCTTGCCGCCCGTGCGGGTCAGTTAGGGCGCGAAAGTAAAGAGCTGCATGCGATCCGCGTCACGATCTCGGAATCTCATGTTGCGCGCGCCTGGTACGAAGCTGCTCTGTAAAGTTGACGAACGTGAGTGTTTAGGTTGTGTCGATGTTTAAGCGCATCGTTTTTGCAATCCCTGGGGATATCACCGCGCCTACCGGTGGGTATATCTATGACCGACAGATCATCGCGGGTTTGCGTGTATTAGGTTGGCAAGTGGAGTTACTTGGGTTGGGCGAAGGCTTCCCTTTTCCAACCTCTGAGACGTTGCGTGAGGCCCACGCAAAACTTTCTGCGCTGCCCACGGGTATACCGGTGGTGATAGATGGGCTCGCGTTGGGTGTGATGCCAGATATTGTTGCGGCGATCACGACCGAGCGCCCAGTTATTGCCTTGGTGCATCACCCCCTCGCGTTTGAGTCGGGACTCACCACTGAGCAGGCTGCAAGCCTTAAACAAACAGAACAGCAAGCTCTGAAGCATGTCGCGCACGTGATCGTGACGAGTCCTGCCACGGCGCGGGATTTGATGCAGCATTTTTCGGTTCCCCCGGCGCGGGTGGATGCAGTAGTGCCGGGTACAGATCGTGCAACCTTCGCAAAAGGATCTCAAAGTGACGTTGTCTCCTTGCTCTGTGTGGGTTCAGTTATCCCTCGCAAGGGCTTTGATGTGTTGTTGCCTGCCCTGCATCAATTAAGTGACTTGCCTTGGCGTTTGACCATTGCAGGGGATCGGTCACGCAATGGCCAAGCGCCGCGACAACTTGATGAGGACATCAATCGATTTAGTTTTCATGATCGCATCGCCGTACTCGGCGCCGTGACTGCCGAGGCGTTAGCGGAGCTATATGCTTGTGCCGATGTGTTTGTGTTGGCCTCTCGTTTCGAGGGGTTTGGCATGGCGTATGCCGAGGCACTCGCGCACGGGCTGCCGGTCGTAGGCACCACGGGAGGTGCGATTCCCGATACGGTGCCCTTGGAGGCGGGTCTGCTTGTTGCGCCGGATAGCGTGGACGCGTTAGCTGCGGCGCTAAAGACGATCATTGAACGTAAGGACCTCCGAGCGCAGCTCGCCGATGGTGCGCGACGCGTCGCGCGTATGCAACCAACCTGGGCCGATTCTTCTCAGCAGTTTGCGGAGGTGTTGCTGAAGTCAATCGGCAGTCGTTGAGCCGAGAGATCAATGTCGTAGACGATTTCGTCTTCTAGTGCATAGGCTTTTGTGCGAAGCCGAACCGCTTCGTCCATTGTCTGAATCGCGGGTAGATTAAATGCCGGACGACCAGAACCCATAATGATGGGCGCAACCAGCAAATGGAGTCGGTCTAGACAGCCTGCTTGCATAAAACGAGAGACGGTTTCCGCACCGCCTTCGATCAACAAGCGGCGTAAGCCCCGAGCATGCAGTGCGCGCAAAATCTCTTTCGGGTCAATATGCCCATTTAGGGTTTTTAGGACGACAAGTTCGACTCCCGGGGGGACTTCCGCCGAGGGGGTGTTGCTAGTCAGCCACAGTCGTCGTGTGCCATCATCGCGCCAAACCTTTGCGCTCGAGGTCAAACGAGCATTCGGGTCTAAGACAATACGTGTCGGATTTTTACCCTTTGTTAAGCGAACGTTCAGCTGCGGGTCATCCGCAAGTGCCGTCCCGATGCCCACCAAAACCCCGTCTACGCAGGCTCGTAGGTGGTGTAAATGAATCAAGCTTGCCGGTCCGTTTACATAGCGGGAATGGCCCGTGACGGTTGCGATCCGTCCGTCCAAGGTTTGCCCTAATTGACCGATAACCATCATGTCGTCTTTTGTTCCTGGGGGGGCAAAAGCAAGGGTATCCGGGACGCCCGTGGACTGTGGGGATGGGGGGACTGGTGTGTCGAGGGGCAAGATGAGCAAAGCCGAAGAATGTGGTGGGAACTAGGTGTAATCCATTAGAAATTTACAGCAAAGTGGCATAATTACAAAGTTATGACTTAATCCTTCAAAGTTATGACTTAACCCTTCAAAGTGCAGGTTCATCTTGTTCAGGCCAGACCCCCTTATAGAAGTTGACCGCGCTATATCCGAATTGCGACGCGGAGCCGGTGTGCGCGTGTTCTCGGGCGTGAGCAGTGTGTTGATGCTTGCCACCGAAGCGGTGTCCATTGATCTACTGCAATTGTTTGCCGCGCAAGGGGCCAGCGCGCCCCGACTCGTGATGACGGGTACCCGGGCGAATGTGCTGGGCATTGATAAATCGGATCGCGCGACCTGTGTTGTCAGTTCGCCCAACGGCCTAGACTCAGTGACCATCGAATACCTTGCGAACCCACTTGCCGCGAAGGCCCCGCAACCGAAACTCTCAGAGCTCATTGTCAACCAAGCGACCTCACTAGAGATGTCTTGTGTGAAGATTGCGAAGCTCTCGCGGCTTTTGCCTGCTGCGGTGCTGGTTGATTGTGAAGCGATACCCGATGCATTTTCGGTTGATGCCGACGCCATTGAACACTATATGAAAACGGCCGCTCACTCGCTGAAGATCGTGAGCCGAGCTCGTGTTCCCCTTGAAGACGCCGAGCATGCTCAAGTGATTGCATTTCGTCCCCGCGATGGTGGCATCGAGCATCTCGCGATTGTCGTGGGCGAACTTAATACAGACGCACCAGTTTTAATCAGAATGCACTCCGAATGTTTCACGGGTGACTTGATGGGATCGCTGCGTTGCGATTGCGGCAATCAACTCCGCGGTGCAATCAGCGAAATCGCAAAAGTGGGTAGCGGTATTTTGCTCTATCTGGCACAAGAGGGGCGTGGTATCGGCTTGGTAAACAAGCTGCGCGCCTATCAGTTGCAAGACTCCGGCTTTGATACGGTGGATGCCAATCTACAGTTAGGTTTTGATTCGGATGAGCGTGATTACTTGCCCGCTGCGCAGATGCTTAGCTTGCTTGGTGTCAGCCAAGTGAAGTTGTTGACCAATAATCCCTTGAAAGTTGCCGCGCTCGCAAAGCAGGGTATTGATGTGGTGGAGCGCGTCGCGCACATCTTCCCATCGAATGAACACAACGACGGCTATCTGCGCACCAAAGCAGCAAAGAGCGGCCACATGTTTAATTTTGAGACGAAGAAATAATCATCATGAATATTTTTGCTTCTAAACCTTTCTGGTTGTTGGCCGTGCTGGCAGGGCTGATCGCGAGCCTCAGTGGCTGCGCGCAGGTTTCTAGTGCCAAAGCGGGCACACCCATTGCAGAGGTGTTGAAGCAATATGGTAAGCCCGCTGTCACGTGCCCGACCAAGGACGGTGGACGGCGTATGGTGTGGACGCAGCAACCCGAAGGTGAGTCAGCGTATGCGGTACAAGTACCGCAAACCGGTTTGATTCAAGCACCCCAGCAAGTGCTCAGCACGGACAGCTTTGGCGTGATGAGTAATGGCGAAGTATGGACGCGCGAGATGGTGCACTGCCAATTCGGGCCACCTGCCAATATTTCTCGCGATGGCGTGGGTAGCGAAGAATGGATTTGGGGGTATCGATACATGCGCGCGGGTGACGACGCGCAAATGATGTACGTCTATCTTGGTTCAAACGGTGCGAATGTCACACGTTATGTATCGCAGCCAGACCCCGAGCGTAACCCCGAGGTCATGGGTCGTCGTTAGACCACGCCTGGAGTACCTGCTTTCGAGGGTGCTGCATCATAGATGGGTGGATGGGTCACGATAGACTTCAGTTCGGGATGCGCGACCTTCAAAGCACTCATGTCGGGTTTAGCGCGGCAAAGTTCTGGGTCAGCGGCAAAGGCTTGCTCGAGCGCGTGTGCCGCGGCCATTAGTTTCCCGTCCTCATACAGTCGCCCAGAAATCTGTAAGCCGAACGGCATGCCGTGTTCGTCTCTGCCACAAGGCAAGGCAAGGGTTGGATTGGTAGCTAGCGTCACCACATAGGTCAAGCCTAGCCAGTGGTAGTAGTTTTTCATTTCGTGCTTGTCCACCTTTGCTGCGTAGAGTTCTGTCCACGGGAAAGGCGTAACCGGTACAACCGGCGATAAGATCAAATCGTATTTTTCCGTTGCGGCTGCAAAGGCACGCATGATGCGTGATTGTTCGAGATGCGCCCAAGCACGATCCGCAAGCGTAATCGCAGCAGCGATATCCATGTTGGCGCGGATGTTTGGCCCGAGATTTTCAGGATTTTTGCGCCAGATATCGGCAAAGGCAGCCACAAAGTTCTCGGCACGTAAGATATCGAAGGCGCGATCAGCCTCTGCAAAATTTAAGTCAACAGGTTCGCAAGACTCAACCATTGGTGTGATGGCTTGCATGCGTTTGCGGAACACGCGGCGGTACTCCTCACCCACGATACAAACACCAAAATCTTCTGTGTAGCCGATACGCAGATTAGACAAATCGATATGACGCATCGGCCAAATCGTGGAGCCGTCTACAGGATAGGCAAGCGGGTCCATCGGGTCACGACCAATACTTGCGCCCATCAAAAACGCGGTGTCAGCCACGGTGCGGCCCATTGGTCCCAACACTGAAATCACGGACCAACCGAGCGCGCGACCATCATTAGGAACCGTGCCGGGCGATGGACGCATACCCACGACGCCGCACATCGCGGCCGGGATACGTAACGAGCCGCCTGTGTCGGAGCCTGTGCAGATCGGCAAGAGGTCGGTCGCTAGCGCTGCCGCCGAGCCACCCGAGGAGCCGCCTGCATTGAGGCTCGGGTTAAATGGGTTGCCGGTGGCACCCCATACTGCATTGCGAGAGTTAGCACCCGCACCCATATCTGGCACATTAGTTTTAGCGGTGACGATGGCCCCAGCGGCGCGCAGTCGTGCGACAAGGCTGTTGTCTTGAGCCGGGACATTCCCACGCAGACCGATATTGCCGTAGGTGGTTAATAAGTCCTTGGTGTCTTGTAAGTCCTTTACTCCTAGAGGCAGTCCATGCAGCAAGCCAAGCTTATCCCCCCGCATGACAGCGGCTTCAGCCTCTTTGGCAGTCGCACGCGCGCGATCGAAGTCCGTGGCGGTGATCGCATTGATAGCCGGGTTGTATTGCCCAATACGCGCGATACAAGCATCCATGAGTTCGACCGGCGAGATCTTTTTGGTGCCGATCAGGCGACGCAGTTCGAGGGCGGAGAGTTCGGGTAGGTTCATAGTCTGATGGCGAGCCAGTTGTTCAAAGGTGCTCTCAGTATAGACCCGGCAAAACCTCTTGGCATATGCTTGCGCAGTTGTACAATTTGGCCCAGATGAAACAGACGCCAGCCATCCGAAGTATTTTTTTTGAATTCCTACTGATTGGTCTAGTCAGTTTCGGTGGCGGGATCATGGCCTACGAGCGCCGCTTGCTGCTCGAGAAACGTAAGTGGCTCACCAATGATGAGTTCATGGCCATTCTCGCGATGGGCCAAACCATGCCAGGGCTGAACTCCGTTAATCTAGCGATGCTATCCGGTGATCGTATACGCGGATTAGCGGGCGCGTTCGCTGCAGTCATTGGACTGATCTTACCGGGCGTGTGCTTCGTCTTGGCGGCTGCCGTTGCGTACAGCCAGGGTGGTGACTACCCTTTGGCGAATGTGTTGTTGGCAGGTGTGTCGGCAGGCGCCACGGGTTTGATTGCATCGGTTACCTTGCGGATCGGCAGACCACATTTCAAAAGAGTGAAATCGGTTCCTGTCATTCTTGCCACTTTTGTGTGCATGAGTTTTTTTAAACTCTCCCTTGTGACGGTGTTACTCATCATGGTGCCCATTGGCCTGTGGTTGCATCGTCCCATTCCAAAAGAGGTTGAGAGTGCGCCGGAGAACAAAAAGTGAGCGTCTTACTACAGCTTGCCTTGACCTTCAGTATGCTCTCGGTTCTTGCGGTGGGTGGTGGCACGGCCGTATTGCCTGAAATGCAAAACGTGTTGGCAATGCGCTTCGGACTCGATCGTCTTGAGTTTGTACATATTTACAGTATGGGCCAACTATCGCCCGGCCCAAATATGTTGATGGTAGTAATTTTTGGCTACAAGATTGAAGGCTTCTTGGGTGCGGCTGTCGTGCTCTTCTCGTTTTTATTTCCTTCGAGTATTTTGTGTTTGTCAGTCGGCCGCTTGTGGCACCGCATCGGTGAGCGACCCTGGCGACGAGCCGTACAGAATGCGATGGAACCTATCGCGATTGGTTTGATGTGCTCGGGTGTCTATGCGGTGGCGCAGGGGGCGATCAATGGATTTTTATCGGCGGCCCTAGCGCTTACGACTCTGTCGTTGATCATGCTCACGCGCATCAACACGATGATTTTAATTTTGAGCGCGGGTGTGCTTGGTGGCGCATTGATGGTTGTCTTTGACTGGCGCTGAGACTCGCCAGCCCATCGAGACGTCTTTACTCGTTTAAGCCCGCAACAATATTCGAGAACCCTGAATCGACGTGGATGATTTCACCTGTCACGCCTGCTGAGAGGTCTGACAGTAAGAAGGCAGCCACATTGCCAACCTGTTCGATCGTGACATTACGACGCATGGGGGCATTGGCTTCTACAAACTTCAAAATGCTGGAGAAGTCTTTAATGCCGCTCGCCGCGAGCGTCTTGATCGGGCCCGCTGAAATGCCGTTTGAGCGAATGCCTTCAGGGCCTAGGTTGGCCGCAAGGTAACGGACCGATGCTTCCAGTGAAGCTTTAGCCAGGCCCATGGTGTTGTAGTTGGTCATGGCCTTTTCAGCGCCGAGGTAAGTCAAGGTGAGCAAAGCACCATTGCGACCTTTCATCATTGGGCGCGCAGCTTTCGCCAACGCCGGAAAACTATAAGAGGAAATGTCATGGGCAATGCGGAAGGCTTCGCGGGATAAACCGTCAAGAAACTGGCCTGCAATAGCTTCGCGCGGTGCAAAACCAATTGAGTGAACTAGGCCATCGAGGCCATCCCATTGTTTAGCAAGTTCTGTAAAGGTCGCTTCGATTTGACTGTCGTCGGCTACATCGCAGGGCAGAACGATCTTGCTAGCGAATTCGGCGGCAAACTCTTTGACACGCTCTTCAAAGCGTTCGCCTGCAAACGTAAAGGCAAGTTCTGCACCCTGTTCGTGACATGCTTTTGCGATGCCATAGGCGATCGAACGATTGGAGATAACGCCTGTGATCAGAATACGTTTGCCGGAGAGAAAGCCCATGGACTGGTCCTAGAAGTGAAATAAAAGATAAGCGAAGTGTAGATTAACTGCGTGAGCCTGTGCCTGGAATCCGTAACTTCATCCCGATCCGCACAGTATCTGATTTTAGATTGTTCAGTGCGCGTAGGGTAGCCACTGTGGTGCCATAACGTCTGGCGATCGTCGTCAAGGACTCGCCCTTGGCCACAGTATGGGTTCTAACCGCTTGCGCAGCTGCGAGTTGGGGTGTGATGCGAAGGCCTTGCGCCGCAGGCGTCGGAATGAGCAAGGACTGGTCACCCGTATTTCTTACACTTGTGGGGATTCGATTGGCTTGACGCAGTCGAGACTCTTGAATACCAAATTTTGCGGCGATCGAGGCGAAGGTCTCGCCTTGCTTGGCGTCGTACATTTTCCAGCTAGATAGCTCGCCCTTGTATTGCGCCAGATTCGCCTTGAAAATATCGACCTTGTCGCGCGGCAATATCACGACATGATCCTCCTGAGGGGACATCAGGGGTTGATTCAACGACGGATTAAGCGCCTGAAAATCCTCGAGCGGCATTTCAGCGAGCTCAGCCGCAATCGTGAAGTCTACGTTAACGGTCTTTTTCACAGAAACAAAATAAGGCTGATTACTGACCTCAGGGAGAAGCACTGCATAGCGCTCTGGGTCTGCGACAATATTTTTGATCGCCTGTAACTTTGGCACATAGTTACGCGTTTCATCTGGCATGTTTAGTGACAGGTAATCGGTTGGCTTACCTGCCGCCATGTTGCGCGTCACCGCGCGCTTGACTGAACCTTCTCCCCAGTTGTAAGAGGCCAATGCAAGATACCAGTCGCCTTGAAACTCGAATAAATACGAAAGATAGTCGAGCGCAGCATTGGTAGAGGCAATAGGGTCACGTCGCTGGTCATGCCACCAATCCTGCTTGAGCTTAAATTGCGTGCCGGTACTTGGGATGAATTGCCAAAGCCCCGAGGCTTTTGCGTGGGAGTAGGCGGTCGGGTTGTACGCGCTCTCAACAAACGGGAGTAAGGCGAGTTCGGTCGGTAGGCCGCGACGGTTAATTTCTTCGACAATGTAATAGAGGTATTTGCCAGCGCGCGAAGCCATGCGTTGCATCGCCTTTGGATGGGACGCGTAGTACTTGGTCCACTTGTCTACAAGCGGCGTGTTGAGATTGGGGATCGCGTAGCCCCGACGGATACGTTCCCAGGCATCGAGTGGGGGGACGGTGAGATCGATGGTGCGGGAGGTGTCTTGTGCGACCAGTCGCCCGCTGTTGTCCGACAGGCCGGCGCAGCCAGTCAAACAAACCAACAATACATAAACCAGGATACGAAATTTTTGCATCAGCATCAACGAAAGTTATTTTTCCACTCTCGCAGTGCTGCGAAGACCTCGGTGGGGGTCGCGAGAGTGCATTGCGCCCATTGGGCAGCAGCTTGCGCGACAGGTGGTTGCCGAACACGCATGAAGGGATTGCAGGCAAGTTCTTGAGCGATTGAGCTCGGTAGTGTGGGTTGGTCGTGGTTGCGCGCTTGTTGCGCTTGTTCTTGCCAGCGCTCGAGCGCTTGATTGCCTGGCTCCACGGTCCGTGCCCAGCGCATATTTGAAAGTGTGTACTCGTGCGCGCAGTAGACGCTGGTCTCGGGAGGGAGGGCGGCGAGCTTACCTAGCGAATAGTCCATCTGATCCGGCGTGCCTTCAAAGAGCCGTCCGCAGCCTGCTGCGAAGAGTGTGTCCCCGCAGAATAAGACGGGGGCTCCGTTAAATACCCCAGAGTAGGCAATGTGTCCGGCGGTATGCCCAGGCACATCTAGTACCGCTAGGGTGTATCCAAGTGACGGATCATCGATGCTGTCGCCTTCTTGCAGGCGCCTGTCACAGAGCGGCAGTACCTCGGTTGCGGGCCCGAACACGCGGGCTCCGGTTTGCGCGACCAACTCTGATACACCGCCGACATGGTCTTGATGGTGATGCGTGAGTAAAATGCTCACAAGATTCAGGTTGTGACGTTTCAGCGTGTCTAATACCGGTGCAGATTGACCTGGATCAACCACCGCAGCAAGCTGCCCATTCGTCAGCAGCCATATATAGTTGTCACTAAAGGCCCTGACCGGGTAAATGCCCGGAGCAAGTTGGCTAGTTACTATTTTTTCAGCAAGCATCTTCAATTATGGGAAGCACGTGTCAACAAGACAATCGTCTATTGTAAGTCTCGGCGACTGGTTGCAATCCGATTCCGGGCAATATGCCCGGCAGTGGGAGCAGGCTCGCATCGACGCGATTGTTTCGGATGTGTTTGGCTACAACGCGATTCAGCTAGGCACACCAGAATTGGACTTGTTACGCGCCAATCGGATGCCTATGAAGGCGTATTGCGGCGCAAGTTTGCCCTCAGATACGCAGCCGAGCGACTGGGTTGGGGTGGTGCAAGCCGAGCCTGAGTTTTTGCCGTTTGAGACGCAAAGCATTGATTTATTGGTGTTATTTCATGGTTTGGAGCTAACCGAGCATCCCCATGAGGTGCTCCGCGAGGTGGATCGTGTGCTTGTACCCGAGGGACGAATCGTCCTGTCGGGCTTCAATCCTTGGAGCCTGTGGGGGGCACGTAATCGCCTGCCTGGCAAAAATTACTTACCCGTTGCGCCTGAAGCGCAGGTATCGCTGCCAAGACTAAAGGATTGGTTCAAACTTCTGTCATTTGACATCGATTTAGGCCATTTCGGTTGCTATGTTCCGCCATTTAGCACTAAAAAGTGGATTGATCGTTTTTCATTTACAGAGCGGGCGGGTAACCGTTGGTGGCCGGTGTGCGGTGGTGTCTATGTCATATCGGCCATCAAGCGCGTACCAGGTATGCGACTACTCACTCCTCGCTGGAAGGCCAGGCAATCTAAGCGTGTAGCGGCCCGAGCAGCAGGCGTGGCACTTCAACAGAACACGGATCGGGTCACTGAGCACCCAGATCGTCACTAAGAAGGGTTCATGCAGAACGACGAAGCAGTTGAGATTTGGACTGATGGTGCCTGTAAAGGCAATCCGGGTCCTGGCGGGTGGGGTGCCTTACTGAAAATGGGTGCTATCGAAAAAACGCTGCATGGCGGAGAGCCTTTGACGACCAATAACCGCATGGAAATGTTAGCGGTGATCGAGGCGCTCGGGGCGCTAAAGCGGCCGTGCAAGGTGTTGTTGCATGTCGATTCCCAGTACGTCATGAAAGGGATGACTGAATGGATTCATGGCTGGAAACAGCGCGGTTGGCGTACCGCTGATAAAAAACCGGTGAAAAATGCCGATCTTTGGCAGCGCATGGAGGAGGAAGTCGCCAAACATACGATCACCTGGAAGTGGGTGAAGGGGCATGCGGGTGATCCTGGTAATGAGCGCGCAGATCTATTAGCGAATCGTGGGGTAGAAGAGGCGCGCGCCAAGATGTCAGGGGTATGATGCCCCTCGTTAGATTGTTTTTTTTACTTTCATGGTTTGAATCGTATGCGCTGGATAATCCTCGACACTGAAACAACTGGACTCGATCCTGCTCAGGGGCATCGTGTGATTGAAATCGGTGCAGTCGAGGTGTTGAACCGCACGGTGACGGGAAACCATTTCCACACTTACCTGAATCCTGACCGCGATAGTGACTTGGGTGCGCTTGATGTGCACGGGCTAACAACCGAGTTTTTGTCGGATAAGCCACGCTTCAAAGATCAGGTTGATGGTTTTCTAAAATTTATCGATGGTGCTGAACTGATCATTCACAATGCGCCATTTGATCTGAAGTTTCTTAATGCTGAGCTTGCGCGTATCGCGCGAGACGGCGTGACTAATTTTTGTGCGGGCGTAACAGATTCGCTTGCTCATGCAAAAACACTGCACCCCGGCAAACGTAATTCCCTAGATGCGTTGTGCGAACGTTACGGCGTGTTGAATTCGCATCGAACCTTGCATGGTGCGTTGTTGGATTCGCGTCTGTTGGCGGAAGTGTGGCTTGCCATGACGCGTGGTCAAGATAGTCTGATGATTGATCAGTTTGATGTGCCTGCAACAGAGGGTGCTGCCGCGAATGAACGTCGCAGCGATGTTGCAAAGCTGGCGGTGATCTTGCCAAGCGCACAAGAGCTAGAGGCCCATGAGAAGTATCTGGCAGCGCTAGACAAATCGGTGAAGGGTAAGTGCCTGTGGCATAGTTTGGAAGAAGGCGCGACCGCAGAAAAGCCTGCGGACGCTCCAACTTAAACACCCATTCAAACGCTAACTGTCCTAGCTAAGATTTAATGCGCTTAGGACAGCACGCCAAGCGTTTTACGTTTAATCAATTCAAAATCAATTTGTGCACCAAGTCCGGGTCCGTTCGGTGCATGTACCATGCCCTGCGCATCGATCTCAATATCCTGAAGTAAACCGTATTTCTGTGACTCCGAGGGCAGCAGCACTTCAAACAGTTCCGTATTCTGCAGCGCCATGATCACGTGCAAATTCGCAAAGTTGTTGAGCGAGTTCCCGCCATGATGCACTTCGTAATTTAAGTGAAATGCTTCGGCTAGATGCGCGGTTTTCATGAGTGTTGTGATGCCGCCTTTGACCGCTACGTCCCCTCTTAAGAAATCTGTCGCACGCTCTTTGATCCACGGCGCATAGGAGTCCAACCCACCGGCTGGATATTCAGTCGCCATAATTGGAATATGCAGATGCTTTTTTAGTTCAACATAGTTATAGATATCGGCGTCCGCCAGTGGATCTTCATACCAGTAAAAATCCAGATCTTCGATCACTTTGCCGACACGCAGAGCGGCCGGGTAGTCGTAGCTCCAGACAGAATCGAGCATTAAGACGTAGTCATCGCCCACTGCCTTGCGAACCGCTTCGCAAACTTTGATGTCGTCACGCCAAACTTGTGGCGGATGAATTTTGTAGGCAGCAAGATTCAAGGCTTTGTAGTGTTGTGCCTCATCCGCATACGCTTGTGGGCTCGATAGCACAGCCGAGCTGATGTAGGCAGGGACACGATCGCGGTAAGACCCAAGCAACTGATGAATCGGCAGGTTTGCCACTTTGCCGGCGATATCCCAAAGAGCTACATCGACTGCTCCGATGCATCGAGCAGTCGTGGTGCGCACGCGCTTCCACATCGCCTTATAGAGTCGCTCGCGGTCAAGCGGATTCTGTTGGAGCAAAATGGGTTTCAGATAACGGATGAGGCTTGCGCCATCCATATTCGCCGGAAAAAATGCAGAGCCTAAAAAGGCATGGCCCGTGATACCTTGATCAGTTGTGATGGCGAGCAAGCCAAGCTTGCTGCCACCTGCAAAGCGGCCAGTGTGTGCACCGTAGCTGGTGGAGGGGATGTCGTCCCAGCTAAATAGCGTCAGCGTGACGTCTTGAATTTTCATTGTTACTCAATCCGGATGTTGGCTTCTTTAATCAGCTTGGACCACTTTGCGACTTCGCTCTGTATGAGCTTAGTGAATTCCTCCGGAGAGCTAGCAATAACTTCTACACCTTGATCATTAAAGCGCTTGGTGACATCAGGTTCGCGGAATATCTTTACGAGCTCACCGTTTACCTGTTTCACAATTGCTGGCGGTGTTCCTGCTGGCACTTGCATGCCAAACCAAACGTTTACCTCAAAGCCAGGCACGCCTGACTCTGCAACGGTTGGTGTGTCTGGCAGTAATGCTGTTCGCTTGGCCCCACTGACGCCGATCGCTATTACTGTTCCGGCGCGAACCTGTTGAATCACGTTTGGCACATTGTCAAACAACACATCGATCTCGCCGGCCATCAGCGCTGCGACTGCTGGTGCGCTGCCCTTGTAAGGGACGTGCGTGAGCTTGACACCCGTCATGTTCATAAACAGCTCCATCGACAGGTGATTCGAGGAGCCCGAGCCGGTCGAGCCGTAATTGAGTTTGCCTGGATTAGCCCGGGCGTACTCGACGAGCTCTTTCGCATTCTTAATGTTCAGGCCTTTGCGAGTGACCAGAGCGTTTTGTGTAGAGCCCGCCCAGACTAAAGCTTGGAAATCCTTTAACGCGTCGTAGGGAAGCTTGTTGCCGTAAAGCCCGGGGAGAGCAGAGAAGGGTAGTGGCGTGATCAAGATGGTGTAGCCGTCTGCTGGCGATTTTGCGACGTAGCTATTGCCAATCGTTGTATTGCCACCAGGCTTGTTTTCCACCACGACCGATTGACTCCAGATCTTACCAAGCTTATCGCTGGAGATGCGAGCGAGTGTGTCGTTAAAGCCACCAGGTGGGTAGGGCACAACAATTTTGATAGTTTTGTTTGGATACTGCTGTGCAAAGCCGGTCGTCACAAGCGCGCATGCAAGGGTCGCACCGAGTAAAAGCTGTTTGAGTAATGCGTTCATCTATGTCTCCGTTTGAATTATTAGGTATTTGATTACAAGGTATCGCAATTAAAACTTCACAACATAGCCAGGACCATCAATCAGAGGATATTTTGCAAAAATTGACTCGTCGACTTCAATCCCAATCCCGGGTTTGTCGAGCGGCTCAACGCAGCCATCCTGTCCAATTTCAAAACTTACGCCAAACATATCGCGTAGCGGGTTGTAGTGCGACACGCAGGCTTCAAAATATTGCGTGTTCTCAATCGCTGATGCGAAATGAATCGTTGCTGCGTGGTTCAACCCTGTCGCTGAGCTGTGCGTGTTCATAGGAATACGATGTGCCGAGGCCAAGGCTGCGATCGCCAGACCCTCTGTTATCCCGCCGCACTTGGACAAGTCTGGTTGCCAGATTCGAATGGAACCCGCTTCGAGCAGTTGTGCGAATTCAAAGCGTGTGTAATGATTTTCACCTGCGGCGATGGGTACGAGCGAGGTGATCTTGGCGGCCTCACGATATGAAGCAAAGTCGCTACAGGCAAAAGGCTCTTCGAGCCAGCCCGCTTTAATTTCTGCGAGCACAGGTAAGACACGACGTACATCTGCAATGGTGTAGGCCGTGTTTGCATCGGTCAGGATGTCGATGTCGTCACCGAGCACTTTGCGCACATGCAAGACACGCTCAATATCTTTTGCTGCAGTATCGCCTAGGCGAAGCTTCACGGCTTTATAACCACGCGCGACGTATTCCTGCGCTTCTTCGGCGAGCGATTCTTTTGGTTGATAACCTAGTGAGATGCCGCCCGCATAGGCAGGTAAGCGACGCTTGCTGCCGCCAAGCAGTTCATACAGCGGCATATTGGCGGCTTTACCGCGGATATCCCACAGCGCCATGTCGATACCCGCGAGCCCTAACGAGGCGCCAGAGCCCACACCGTGACTCGACAACTGCATGCGATGTACGCGCTTCCAGACACCCACGCAGTCTGTTGCCTTCATGCCTATCAGCATGGGGGCGAGGGTGTTGTGGATCAGACTGACGACAGCGCCTGGACTGCGACCAGGATGCGCCTCACCGTAGCCTGTAATGCCCTCTGAGGTCTCAACCTTAACAATGATGGCGTCACGTTTGGTCGTGCTGCCGATGCCCATCGTTACTGTTTTGCCCTGATCTAGGCGGAAGGACAATGGAATAGCGGTAATCGCAGTAATTTTCACGGCTTGTCTCGAATAGGTGTTATTTGAGGTGAATTATGGCCGATTTTTGTTGGAATGGCTTGCTTGAGGCCGAGTTCTCTGTCCTGAGTGCGAGTGCTTTGTAAATGTTTGTAAGAGTTGGAGCCTCCATATTGCGTTTGGTACTTGGTTCGTTCAGAGTAGAAGCTTCAGAAAATCATCTCTGAAATTTATTTTGAGAAGGGGTTGTGATGGTTGTTTTGCGCAGGCATGAGCAGTATGCGACAAAGACTGATTTTAGAGTGCTTAGTCATGGAGTGAAGACACAGCTCGATCAGCTTGAGGGAAAGACCGACCGTTTAGAAACAAAGACGGATCGCCTGGAGAAGAAGACGGATCGACTAGAGGCCAATACTAGTCGTCTTGAAATGAAGACAGATCGTCTCGAAGCGAAAGTCGATCATCTTGATGAGAAGGTCGACCACCTGAAAGTGAAGGTGGGTCATCTAGACGTGAAGGTAGGTCATCTAGACATGAAGGTAGGTCATCTAGAAGTGAAGGTAGATCACCTCGGGGAGAGAATCTCTCAGTTTGAAGTCAAAGTGACATCTGACCTTATCGGCCTAAAGGGCGCGATGACGATCAACGCGGATGAATGCAAAAGTGAAATTTCCAAATTACGCGCTGATGTTGCGGTTCTAACCAATTCACATAAGTACGTTCTTTGGATTGGGGGCGGACTCGCCACCATGTGCATGAGTGTCTTTGGGCTGTGTATTTCAATACTTTGGCCGTCTCTTCGGTGATCGCCTGATTCCGAGCGGCAGACCAGTGGCGAGTCACCATTAAAATACGAACTTTCCCAGGCGACAGCAATCAAAAAGGCCACACAGCATTTATTCAGTGCTGGTGGCCTCAAAAATATTAATACTGGGTAGTTGAAATTATTTTGCTTTCAGAAGGGCTTCAACTTCGAGCAATACTAATTCATTGTCGTCGGCCTTGTTGGGATCACGGCTGCTCGAGAAGGGCAGGTTATTGTCGTTACCAACAACGATGTGACGGGAATCGACGATGTCGACGTTTTCAATGGTGAAAAAAGGAAAGGTGAGAACCTCGCCGTTGAGTGGTTTCTTCGATTTCTTTTGTGGATCTTGAATTTTCATCAAGTCGATGAAACCAATTTTTCGGACAGGTCCACCTACATTAGCGTCGTTGAGTTCAACTTTATACACACGCTTGAACTTGGCTAGGTCATGAAAACAATCGGTACGGCGTTGACCTGTTGGGCACGCTTTGTCCTGTGTGCCTTCGCCATTGTCACGCTCAATAATCAAGCCTGTGTTGGCATCCATCATGTTGAAGTCACCAATGGCATGGTGGTTGCCTTCCATGACATATTTCCAATGACGGCCAGTCCATTTGTTAGCTTTGACGTCGAACTCAACAATACGCAAGTATTGTTTCCCGTCGACGTTTTCATAGGACTTTGTCGTTTCGTCCCAGAGTGCGCCTTCAAACAATGGATACAGCATGCTTGCGTCGTTGGAAACGGCCATCCCCTCATACCCTTTGGAGCGGCGCAACTGAAACGCGACCAAATCTGTTGGGGTATTAGGTGCTACGACAGAAAAATGATCGGGTGATTTAATCAATTTTCCGTCGACTAAAGTTTCAATAATTTCAACAACCTTACCATTCATGTCTGCTTTGATCAGGTAGGGTCCAAACTCTTCACCAATCCACAAAAAACCGCCCGCAAATTGAAATGATTCTGGGTCAAAATCAGCACCCGTTAAGTAACGCTTGTCGGTCGCCTCATGCACAATTCTGAAAGGTACTTTTTTATCGGGATCGTGTAAGAAAATTGTTTTCTGCACATCTGCTGCGCCCGTTGCAAAGTCTATTTTGTAATGACTCAAATACAGCATAAAGTCAGGCGAATTGGCCTTTGAGCCGGCACCGTTATCCGTCAAGATCCAATAGGTTCCATCGGGCATTTTTTTAATACCTGAATGTCCTTGAATGGGTTGACCTTGAAAGGGGAGCTTCACACCCGTTGGGCGACCACCTGACTGACCTTCGATGGATCCCATGGTTTCTACACGCTTACCGGTTGTGAATTTGCCGGAGGTTTGCAAGCTGGAGGGCGCATCTGCGGGTGCTTTGATAAAGGTCGATGCAGGAATCACGACATGGCCTGACAACGTAGCTGGGAATTCTGTTTGTGCTTGAACGGCTGTTGCACAGCATGCTGACAGCGCCATGATCGCAAGCGAATACACGGATTTTTTTGAAAGATGAAACATGAAGAATCCTTGATGTTTGAAGACGTCAGCCGACATGACTGATGACCGCAAATCTAATCTTCAATTGTTTCTATTTTTTTACTAAAGGAACACCCGTCTATTGCTGCAAAATATCCTTTAGCGATGACGCGCTGTCTGCCAAACTTTCACCATTTGCCGCGCACAGGTTTTGCGGGCCTAATGCAACATCTCCTCAGGCGCTGGAATGTACAGCACACTATGTGGTGCCCAATTCGAAACGTTCTACGCAACGAAAGTCACCGTTCTGTTCGTCTTGAGAAAACCAAGTGACAGCATCGATATCAAGACCCTGCTCTAACAAGGGGGCAAACCATTCATGGGCTGCCGCTTTCAAAGCTTCTTTTACTTTTGGCGCGACATTTTTTAATGACTCTGAAAGCGTCAGGTGAAACTGAAATTGCTCGAAGACATAGGGATAGGTCCAGGTGTGAAGCAGCTCAGTTTGTCTGGCCGTCAAGCCTGCGCCCGTTCTTCTTTTAAGTTCAGCGTCCGACAACGGCAGGACGAGCGTGTGCAAGCCTCGCACGCAATCCTCTGCAAGCTGCTGCAATGCTGGGCTGGGTTGTGAGGGTACCAGTGCTAGAAAATCACCCATTTCGACTAATTTCAAGGGCAGATGAAAGGCGTTTACCGTGTTAAGTGCCAAGTGACTAAAGGCCGGCTGCAGTGATTCAAGCGTTGCGTTTGAATTTAGTTCAAAAGGTGCTTTTAACGTGGCATGCCAACCATACAGCCTGGGTGTGCGTGTCAATGTTTCAAATAGTTCAGCACCTACGTCTTCAAACTGCGGCTGCTTAAGCGGTGTTAATTGGTATGCGCAGCGCCCCAGCCATTGAGAGCCAAGCTCCCAAGCTTGCGATTGCAGTGCAGGCGCGAAATAAGCCGCGTGACGAAAGGGTGTGGACATAAGGGGAGGTACTTCTGACAAAAAGTTGGTGAGTCACGAATTTGAAATTTTACTTTTATAAGATCATTAATTGATTTATTGAATGAATTAACACACACAAAGTATTCAAACAATGTTGCGCAGTGATTACACCCCCCCCGTCGAGGACTTGCCACCAGCTTTGATCGCCAGGCAAGCATGGATGGCGCTTTTGGCGAGGGCACCTGAGGATTTGTTAGAGCAACACTTAGCCAGCCACTGCTTAGGCAATCTGGAGTGGCTCCGCCCCGCTGAGACCGGCCTCATGATGGTGCAGGGCCGTGCGGGTGGCGCAGGATCGCGCTTTAATTTGGGCGAGGTCAGCCTCACGCGCTGTGTATTGAAACCCGATGTGCAACTCACGCATTGCCAACAAGTCGGTGTTGCGTATGTCATGGGTAGTTCGCACCGGCATGCCCAGCTTGCGGCGGTGGCCGATGCACTGTTACAAGAACCCGCCTTGCATGACCATTGGGATCAATTGCTACTGCGTCCCCTGAGTCAATTGTTGTCTGAGCAAAAGCAAGAAAATAATGCGCAGGCGCAAGCGACAAAAGTAGAGTTTTTCACGGTGGCGCGTGAAGCTGGTCAAGATTCCCCAGAAGAAGGTCAAGACACGTGACACAGCCGTCCCTGATACAGCCATCCCTCAAAGATATCGGGCGGGGATTTTCTAATCCCACGTTGTGCAGTCAGGCCGTATTTCGCCAAGCCTTAGAAGCATTGTCTTTGCCAGGCCAGCCGCAGGCGCTTGACCTGAGCTTATCCAAGCCCGCGATCCAAGTCCCCCAGCATGCGCATGCGGCAGCCGCCGCTTTATTGCTGGCTTTGTTGGATCAAGACTGCAAGGTGTGGCTGTCTGAGGGTTTTGCCAGCAGCCATGCGGGACCTTGGCTGAGGTTTCACACGGGTTGCCTAGTGGTCACTGCGCCCGGACAGGCGGATTTTGTGTGGGTGGCCGATGCCAAGGAGCTGCCAGCTTTAGAACATTTGGCGCAGGGAAATGCCCAGTACCCAGAGCTGTCTGCCACCTGTGTCGTGCAAGTGATGGACGTGGATACTGCACCCACCGCAGAGGCTTGGACGCTCAGTGGTCCCGGCGTCAACGGCACGCGCCCTTTAACCTTGAAGGGCCTGTCCGAGGGTTTTGTCTCCGCGCGCCGCGCTAGCCAGGTCCATGCACCCTGTGGTCTTGACTTTTTCTTCACCCACAACGACACCTTGATTGGTTTGCCCCGATCAACCCAAGTGAAGGACTGAATCCATGTATGTTGCTGTCAAAGGGGGCGAAGCCGCCATCCTCAATAGTTATGACTTGCTCGCGCAGCAGCGTCGTGGCGATCCTGAGGTGCCAGAGCTCAGCGTGGCGCAAATTCGTCAGCAGTTGCGTTTGAGCGTTGACCGTGTGATGACAGAGGGTTCTGTTTACGACCCAGACTTAGCGGCCTTGGCCATTAAGCAAAGCGCTGGCGATTTGGTAGAAGCTATCTTTTTGTTGCGTGCCTATCGTGCCACCTTGCCGAGGCTGGGATATACCCAACCGCTAGACACTGCAGGCATGCAGATTGCGCGCCGCATCTCGGCCGCTTTTAAAGACCTGCCGGGCGGCCAGGTGTTGGGTCCGACATACGACTACACCCAGCGCTTGTTAGACTTCAGTTTGCTGGCCACGGGTCAGTCTGCTCCGGTGGCGCGCAAAGGCCAGGTCAATCGCGAGGCCACACCCAGAGTGGTTGATTTGCTCAACCACGAAAGTTTGCTCGAGGGGCAATTGCCAGAGGAGGGCGATCCTGACCCCTTTGATTTAACGCGACAGCCTGTGCGGTTTCCTGCCAATCGGTCCGCCAGACTTCAAAATTTGGCGCGTGCCGACGAAGGCTTTTTATTGGCGATGGCCTATTCCACGCAGCGTGGGTATTCTGGATCACATCCCTTTGTGGGTGAGATTCGTTTTGGCACGGTCGATGTGTGCATCGTGCCAGAAGAACTTGGCTTTGAGATATCCGTGGGTGATTTGCCCGTCACGGAATGTCAAATGATCAATCAATTTCAAGGCAGTCAAACGCAACCGCCACAGTTTACGCGGGGCTATGGTTTGGCCTTTGGTCATAGCGAACGCAAAGCCATGGCCATGGCCTTGGTGGATCGTGCCCTCAGAGCGGACGAGTTGGGCGAGGCCGTCGTTGCGCCTGCGCAGATGCAAGAATTTGTCATGTCACACAGTGACAACTTGGAAAGCTCGGGCTTTGTGCAGCATTTGAAATTGCCGCACTACGTCGACTTTCAAGCCGAATTAGAGTTGGTCAGGAAAATGCGACAGTCACATGTCTTGCCTCGGGATGACCATGTTGCAGAATGAACCCGTCGAGTCTGGTCCTGTGCGTGATCCGCACATCAATTTTGCCTATTTGGACGAACGCACCAAGCGCATGATTCGGCGCGCCATTCTCAAGGCCGTCGCCATTCCTGGCTATCAAGTTCCTTTTGGCTCGCGTGAAATGCCCTTGCCCTATGGCTGGGGGACGGGTGGTATTCAAGTCACGGCCTCGATCATTGGGCCCACCGATGTGCTCAAGGTGATTGACCAAGGTTCTGATGACACGGTCAATGCCGTCAATATTCGACGCTTCTTTCAAAGAACAACGGGCGTGGAGGTGACAACCGACACTACCCTGGCCAGCATCATTCAAACGCGTCATCGCATTCCAGAAACACCGCTGCGCGAAGGGCAGGTGCTTGTGTATCAGGTGCCTGTGCCCGAGCCCATGCAACACCTCGAGCCGCGTGAACAAGAGACCCGACAACTTCATGCCTTGCAAGAGTATGGTCTCATGCACGTCAATTTATTTGAAGATTTGGCGCACTACGGACATATCTCCAGTACCTATGATTACCCTGTTTTGGTCAATAGCCGCTACATCATGTCGCCTTCGCCTATTCCAAAATTTGATAATCCAAAAATGCATTTAAATCCTGCTTTACAGCTGTTTGGCGCGGGTCGAGAAAAACGTATTTATGCCGTGCCGCCCTACACCACGGTTGAAAGCTTGGGCTTTGATGATCACCCCTTTGAGATTCAACGCTGGTTGTCAGCCTGTGAACTTTGTGGCTCCAAGGAAAGTTTTTTGGACGAAGTCATCATGGATGATCAAGGCAAAAAAATGTTTGTCTGCTCCGACAGTGATTACTGCAGCAAACGACAGGTGAGGCCATGAGGGAACTGGATGCTAAGCCGCCTTTGATGCGTGTGCAGGACTTATCTTGCGCCTATGGTGCGCGAACCGTGGTGCACGATATTTCTTTTGATCTATGGCCCGGCGAAGTGCTGGCCATTGTGGGTGAATCGGGCTCTGGTAAAACGACCTTGCTCAATGCCGTTGCGGCTCGGCACACGCCCAGCGCGGGTCATGTGTATTTTGATTTGCGCGACGATGGCTTGCAAGAGATCTACGACATGACCGAGTCGCAAAGACGCATGCTGGCCCGCACTGATTGGGGCTTTGTGCACCAACATGCCTCAGAGGGTTTGCGCATGAACGTGTCAGCAGGCGCCAATGTGAGCGAACGCTTAATGGCGTTGGGACAGCGTCACTATGGTCAGTTGCGCGCGCAAGCCATTGATTGGCTAGAACGGGTCGAAATTCACCCAAGCCGTATTGACGATCGTCCCGACACGTTCTCTGGCGGCATGCGCCAACGGCTCCAAATTGCGCGCAATTTAATTACGCAGCCTCGGTTGGTTTTTATGGACGAACCTACTTCTGGTTTGGACGTGTCTGTGCAGGCCAAACTGCTAGATATGATGCGTACTCTGACGCGCCAAATGAATCTAGCCGCCATCATTGTGACGCATGACTTAGCCGTTGCAAGACTCTTGGCACAACGCATGATGGTGATGCAAAACGGTCAGGCGGTTGAAACCGGTTTGACCGATCAGGTGCTAGACGATCCTCAGCATCCTTACACGCAGTTGTTGGTTTCTTCGGTGTTGCCGCCATGACACTTCAATCCGCAGACGCCCAGCCCATGCTGCAGATGAACAAGCTGAGCAAGCAATTTCTATTGCACTTGCAAAACAGCACTGTCTTGACTGTTTTGCATGACTTTAATTTGACCTTAAGTCCAGGAGAGTGTGTACGGTTAAGTGGTCCCTCTGGGATGGGCAAAAGTACCATACTGAAACTAGCCTATGGCAATTACCGCGCCAGCGCGGGTGAAATTTTAGTGCGCGATACCGAAGGGCAATATATTGACGTGACCCAAGCCAGCGCCCGGGTGATTTTGCATCTGCGCAACCAAGCGATGGCGTATGTCAGTCAGTTTTTAAGAGTCATTCCGCGTGTGGCGGCCATTGACATTGTGGCCGAGCCTTTGCTGGAAAACGGCTCGGATCTCGTCAGTCGCGAGCACGCTCGTGAAGTGGCTGCGCATTGGTTGACCCGATTGCGCATTCCTGAGGCGTTATGGCAATTGCCACCTGCGACATTTTCTGGTGGCGAGCAACAGCGCATTAACCTGGCCCGAAGCTTTATCAAACCACGGCCCTTGCTCTTGCTCGATGAGCCTACAGCGTCCTTGGACCCTGTCAATACCCAAACAGTGATTGAGATGATTGTTCAAGCCCGCGATCAGGGCGTTGCCATTCTTGGTATTTTTCACGATGACGCGGTGGCACAAGAAGTTGTCAGCCGCACTGTGTCCATGTTGCCTTTGGAAACAAAATGATGCATTCGCCAACCTCCACTCCAGTTGTTTTCACCAATGCACGTCTAGTGCTTCATGAGGAAGTGGTGCAGGGTAGTCTGACTAGTCAGCATGGCTTGATCCAGAATATCGATCAAGGTCAAACGTCGGTGCCGCAAGCCTTTGATTTGCAGGGTGACTATCTTCTGCCAGGTTTGGTGGAGGTGCACACCGATAATTTTGAACTTCACATGATGCCGCGTCCCAAAGTACGCTGGGATGACGCGCCCGCCGTGCTTGCGCACGATGCGGAAATTGCTGCGGCCGGCATCACGACCGTCTTGGATGCGTTAGGGGTAGGAGAGGCTGATCCGGACAGCATTCGGGGCAAAGAATGGGACACGGTATTGACCTGTCTGTCAGACTTTGCACATCGAGGTGTCCTGCGTGCCGATCATTATTTGCATGTGCGTTGTGAGTTGCCAGCGCCCAACACCCTTGAATTGTTCACACCCTTTGTGGGTAATGACTTAGTGAAAATGATCTCTGTCATGGACCACACGCCTGGTCAGCGCCAGTGGGAAAACATTGAGCAAGCTTGGATTTATTTTTCTGGAAAAAAAGGTTGGACGAAAGAGAGGTTTGAGGAGCGTATTGCCATGGCGCAAGCGGCGCAGGCGCTTTATGCCAAACCTCACCGCGCATACTTTACCCAATACTGCCAAGAAAATAGTATTACCCTGGCTAGCCATGACGACACCACGGTAGCGCATGTGGAGGAGGCCTTTGCCGAAGGGGCAACCGTGTGTGAGTTTCCCACTACCGTCGCGGCAGCCCAAGCGGCCAGAGCGCGCAACATGTTTAACATCATGGGTGGACCCAATGTGGTACGGGGCGGTTCGCATTCGGGCAATGTGTCTGCGACCGAGCTGGTCAGGCTGGGTCTGGTCGACATCTTGTCGTCCGACTATGTGCCCGGCAGTTTGATATCCGCGATGGTGCGCTTGACTGAAACTGCGGATTTAAGCTTGCCGCAGGCGGTGGCCTTGGTCAGTAGACATCCAGCAAAAGCCATCGGTCTTCACGATAGGGGCACCCTTGAAATAGGTTTGCGGTCAGATTTGATTCAAGTTCGAATGATCACTTTGCCTGATGGGCGTCAACAACCTGTTGTTCGCGCAGTGTGGCGCGCAGGTGTTCGCGTTGTCTAACGTTCGAGCTGTCTAAATGCGTCATAACAATGAAATATTCAAACCATACTCTAGCGTATGTATTCATTGATTATTGATAAAAGTTTAAAAAAATGAAGACGTTATCTATTCGTAGTTTGACTAAACAGTTTGGTGAGCATACTGCTGTTGATCGTGTGTCACTGGAGGTCAGCGCTGGCACTTTCGTCAGTGTGATCGGACGCTCAGGTGCGGGTAAATCGACCTTGCTTCGAATGATCAATCGTTTGAACGAACCCAGCCAAGGCTCGATTGAGTATGACGGTGTCGTGGTCACCGACCTCAAGGGTGTGGCGTTGAATGAGTGGCGTCGCAACTGCGCGATGGTGTTTCAACAATTCAACTTGGTCGGACGCTTGGATGTCTTGACCAACGTACTCATGGGACGCTTGACCACCGTGCCGACCTGGCGTGCACTCCTCACACTCTGGAGCGACAAAGATAAGTTGGATGCCCTGGAAACATTAGACCGCTTTGGTATGGCTGACTTTGCTGCGCAGCGCTGTGACCAGTTGTCTGGTGGCCAGCAACAGCGCGTCGCGCTCTGTCGTGCCTTGGTGCAGAGACCTCAAATTATTTTGGCAGACGAGCCCATTGCCTCGCTTGATCCAAAAAATACTCTGATGGTGATGGAGGCCCTAAAGCGCATTAACCAAGAATTGGGTATTACGGTGATTTGCAATCTACATGATCTCGATATTGCGCGAGAGTATTGCGATCGCTTAGTCGGTATGTCTGACGGGCGCGTAGTTTTTGACGATGTGCCTGAGCAGTTCACCGAGGCTTTGGTGCATGACCTGTATGGCATCGAAGCCAACGACACCACGCAAAAGTTTTCACCTGCGTTGAGTTCACCTAATGTGGCTCCCCTGAGCCTACAAGCTAGCCTCGTTTAGCTTTATATCCAGCCTTTTTATCCCCCTGTCCAGAGGAATTATTATGTTGATCAATCGTCGCGCGCTGCTCGCTCTCGCTGCTTCTAGTCTCTTTGCCGTATCTGCCCAAGCGCAAGACTGGAAAGCTAAATATCCAGAATTGGTTTTTGCTTCGATCCCGGCTGAAAATGCAGCTCAAGTGACAGAGCGTTTTGGAGATTTTGCTGCTTACCTGTCACGCGAAATTGGTGTGCCAGTTAGGTTGCGTGTGGTGGGTGACTATGCGGCGGTGATTGAAGGTCAGCGTGCTGGACAAATTCATATGGCCTATTATGGCCCCGCCTCATACGCACGTGCCCGGATGATTGGTGTAAAGATCACCCCCTTTGCCATTGAGGTTTCTAAGGGCGGCGTCAAGGGCTATCACTCCGTGTTTTATGTCAAAGCGGATTCGCCTTACAAGTCGCTTGCTGACCTGAAGGGCAAAAACTTGGGTCTGGTTGATCCAAACTCCACCTCAGGTAACAACGTGCCACGCTTTGTCTTGAACGAAATGAAGATTAGACCTGAAACGCATTTTGGCAAAGTGGTCTATACCGGCAGCCACGTCAATGCAGTGATGGCGTTGAACCAAGGGACGGTTGATGTGGCGGCCAACTGGTGGAACAATGAAAATGACTCTGAACTGCAACGCATGGTCGACAAGGGTATGGTTAAAAAAGATGATTTCCGCATCATCTTCAAATCAGATCAAATCGTGAACAGCCCGATGGCGTATTTAGATAGCCTCCCGCCTGAGCTGAAAAAACTGATCGAACAAGCGTTCTTCAATGCTCCTGTGAAAGACAAAGCTGCCTTTGACAAGTTGTCCGATGGCAAGCTGGAGCCTTTTCAACCTGTGACGCATGACGCCTATTTGCCTATTGTCGAGTTGAACAAGTTCGTTGACAGCTTGCGTAAAAAGTAATCTTCGATGATTGATTCCCGTCCAAGATTATTGGAAACCGCCTATGCCCAAGCGGTGGCGCTCAAGCGCCGCCAGCTTTGGCTAGGTCTGATCGTGTTGGCAGTAGTGGTCGCGTTCTCGGTCAATATTGCTGAGATCTCGCTCTCTAAGTTTTATCAGCACATTGGCGGCTTTTTTAGCTACTTTGACAGAATCGCGCACCTTGAAGATGGTCGCCCTGTCATTGCAGATCCCGCAGAGTGGTTTTGGGGTTGGAAAAAGTGGTTAGCCCTGATGGGCGAGACGTTGTTAATGGCCTATCTTGGCACCTTGCTCGGCGCCACTGCTGCTTTTGTCTTGTGTTTCTTGGCGAGTCAAAATCTGACGCAGAGCAAGGGTGTCGTGTTTATCACTCGCCGATTGCTTGAGTTTTCACGAACAGTGCCTGAGTTAGTGTTTGCACTGATTTTCGTTGTTGCTTTTAGTTTGGGTCCTTTGCCTGGTATCTTGGCACTGGCCATCCATAGCGCCGGTGCCTTAGGAAAACTCTTTGCCGAAGTGGTCGAAAATATCGACATGAAGCCGGTCGAGGGCGTGGTCGCTGCGGGTGGCAATTGGTTCCACAAAATTCGTTTTGCAGTGTTGCCCCAAGTGGCTTCAAATTTTGCCAGCTATGCGCTGTTACGCTTTGAAATCAACGTCAGGGGTGCTTCTGTGCTGGGCTTTGTGGGCGCGGGCGGTATTGGACAAACCTTGCTCGAAGTGATCAGAAAGTTTTATTATGCCGATATCAGTGCTTTGTTAGTCATGATCATCGCAACGGTCATGATTATTGACGCCGTAACGGAACGCATTCGTCACAAACTCATCGGAATGGACGCCAGATCATGAGCCAAGTGACGTTGCCCCAAGCCGATACAGCCCAAGCAGGCGAGCGTGACCAACTGCGTCAACGCTATGCCAGTCATTTCAAACCGTTCTACCAAGGCAATTGGACCGCGATTTTTATCGGTCTAGTCGCCTTTGGTTTCTTTGCCTTGGGTGTCTACAAGCTAGACATGACCTTTGCCCGCATCTGGGGCGGGTTGGGTGAGTTGGGCAAGATGGTGGTCCTCATGTTGCCGCCGAATCCCGAGTCTTGGGCCCTCACCAAAGTGTATCTGTATGCCATGCTGGAAACCCTGGCCATCGCTTTGCTGGGTACTTTGTTGGCGGCTGTGGTCGCTTTTCCACTTGGTTTTCTGGCGGCCCGTAATACGACCATCAATAGGTTGGTGCAGTTTATGGCGCGACGCAGTTTTGATACGCTACGCGGCGTCGACATTTTGATTTGGGCCTTGATCTGGATCAATGTGGTCGGCTTAGGTCCCTTTGCAGGTGTGTTGGCCCTATTTATGGCGGATCTTGGCATTTTCGGTAAAGTGTTTTCTGAGGCCATCGAAGCGGCAGACAACAAACCCGTCGAAGGCGTCCTCTCAACCGGTGGCTCCAACGTGGCCTCTGTGCGCTTTGGCATCTTGCCTCAATTGATGCCTGTGTTGTTGAGCCAAGTCCTGTATGCCTTTGAATCCAACACGCGTAGCGCTTCTATTATTGGTATTGTGGGTGCAGGCGGTATCGGTTTGATCCTGTCCGAACAAATTCGCACCATGGAATTTCAACAAATGTCTTTTGTCATTTTGTTGATTTTGGTCACCGTCGCAATCATTGATTTCGTGTGTTCGAAACTGCGCTACGCTATTATTGGTGTGCGTGCTCGATAGCCAACGGAGCCGTCAAGGCTGAGCGAAAACGGCAGCAAGTGCAAGCGGCACAGCAACGGTTACAAAAGGCCACGACCAGATCGCTAAAACACTGAGCGTGGTCAATTAGGGCGTTGTAGAAATTCGAGTCGCTACTTAAGTTTATGCCCATAACATTCCCGGTCTTGATCCTGCGGTCATTCATCTAACTTGGCCAAGCAAAATCGTGCGCCAGTAGTAGTACAAACGATGCAGGTGTGACGGGTATTGCAGACAATGAGCAAATCCAAGGGTATCTGGTGGGATTTGTCAGCTAATGTAGTGCTAATAGACTGCCTGTTTACCTCAACACTCTTGACGTCGTTCAAGTAGTCGGGCGCGATTGCTCATAACGCGCCGTGTAAACTTATTATTAACTCTTTACCCAATGTCAGACTTAAATTGATGGAGCGCTTGTGAATAATATGCTGCCCAACGTCTGGCGACCTGATCTGGCCGCATTACTTCCTGCCAATCCTTCTACGGCAGGCGGTCCAGCGTTAGCTTGGTGGATCGCGTTGTTATATCTGTGCATGATTACT
>CAMBFI010000011.1 GCA_945865935.1 Bordetella parapertussis
GGTGGTTTTGGTGTTTCTTGGTGACCCGGGGCGGAATCGACCGGGGCTTGAAGATGTTCAATCCTTCAACCATCTCGGAATATCGCTGCTCTGATGTAAGACCCGCAAAACATCCACATGACTTTGAGTTTCTTTGTATAGAAGCAAAAACGGAAATTTATTCATTGGCCAAGTGTGAATGTTGCGACGACCCACTTCATGACCCAGCCGTAATGATCCAGCTTTTGGAAAAGTCTGTACAAATTTCAAGCATCTGTCTAATTCGATTAGAAAAGCCTCCCCAGCTTGAAAGGCCTGTTGTGCTTGGTAGTGACTGAGAACATCTTTAATATCAAAATCAGCTCCGGGGTTGAGAGCGAGAGACCTTTTAGTCAAAGGTCTTTTTTGGTATGAAAGCGGTGTCTAAGAGTTGCGATGTAACTCTCGACATCAATCTCTTGCGAGGGAGAGGCTTCAGCTTCTTCGATCAGCGCCCGAAGACGATCTCGATCCTGCTCTTTTTGTAAGACATGAAGAACATATTGGTTAGTCGAGACAAAGCCCTGTTGACTTGATGCTGAGTCAACAAAGGACTGTAAGGAATCTGTTAGTTCTAAGCTCATCTTTGGCATACCCCAATGCTAGGCGTTGATATTGAGTTTGGCAATAACTGGGCAGCGGCAGAAACATCCAGTTACAAGCCGACAAAAGCAAAAACCCCAGCGCGAACGCAGGGGTTTTTTCAGTTTCAGATGGTGGCCCGGGGCGGAATCGAACCACCGACACAAGGATTTTCAATCCTCTGCTCTACCGACTGAGCTACCGGGCCATCTGAAGGGCGAAATGATACACCAATTCGCCTGGGCCCGCTCAGTCTAACTTGGCATTGGTCCGCTTTAGAATCGCACCATAGAAGTCGCGCTCTGCCGAGAGTATCTTACGGACTTCCTCTGGAGACCCAATCGTGACGTCCATGGCTTGGCTTTCGATCTTCTTTTGTACCGCTCCATCCTTCTTGATCGCTTCCATCGCTTGATTAAGCTTGGCGATGACTGCTGGAGGTGTGTTTGCCGGGGCAAACAGTGCCGTCCACACACGGATACCAAAATTAGGTACGCCGCCCTCGGTCACGGTAGGAGTTTGAGGCAAGAAACCACTGCGCTCGGGGCCTGTCGTTGCAATCAACTTGATACGTCCCTCGGACACGTAGTCCATCATATTGCCTGCTAGCGAAGTGATCATTACGTCGATGCGGCCGGAGACTAGGTCGTTGATGGCCGTGCCCGCGCCCTTGTAAGGGATGTGCAGCATGTTGATCTTTGCCGAGTCATTCAACGCTTCTGCGGCGAGGTGCTGGGCTGAGCCGTTGCCAGATGACGCAAAATTGACTTTGCCTGGGTGGGCTTGGGCGTACTTGACCAGTTCTTGAATGGAGCTGACGCCTAATTTGTTTGAGATCAACACACCCATCGGTTGCGTAGTGGCGAGGCTGATCGGTTGCAGGTCCTTGATCGCATCGTACGTCGGTGTTTTGTGCAGAAGGGGTGTAATGACAGTAGCCGGGGTGCCCATCAATAGCGTGTAGCCATCGGGAGCGGCGCGAATGACAAATTCTGTGCCAATGAGTGTGCCGGCGCCTGCCTTGTTGTCGATGACGACGGGTTGGCCGAGCTTGACGCTCAGCTCTTGTCCAAAGAGACGGGCAATCACATCGGTCGAGCCAGCCGCGGGATAGGCCACGACAATACGAATGGGCTTGTTTGGGTAGTTATCTTGAGCGTAACTAGAGCTGGGCACGAGAAACTGGCTCACTAAAAGCAGAGCCGCTGTAAGGATTTTTATGTTTAAACGCATGGGGACTCCTCCTCTGCGCTCTATAATGACATATTGATTACGATCTGGCCCCTAATTATTTCTCAGCCACAGCATTTATGTCGGTAAGCGTACTCGCGTTGGGTTTAAACCATGTCTCGGCTCCGGTTTCGGTGCGCGAGCGCGTATCGCTGCCCGAAGATCTTGTGCGCCCAGCGCTCACTGCCCTGCGTCAGGCGTTTGGGGGCGCGGTCAAAGAAGCCGCGATCCTATCGACCTGTAATCGCACCGAGCTCTACTGTGCGGCCGAGCCGCATGTTGCAGAGCGTTTGCCTAGCTGGCTGGCAGAGTTCAATCAAATTGAAGCAGGAGCGCTCGAGCCCCACATGTATTTGCACGGTCGCGATGAGGCTGTGCGTCATGCGTTTAGGGTTGCGAGCGGGCTGGATTCGATGGTGCTAGGTGAGCCCCAGATTTTGGGTCAAATGAAAGACGCTGTGCGCGCTGCAGAAGAAGCGGGTGCGCTGGGTACGTTATTGCATCAATTATTTCAGCGTACCTTTTCTGTCGCAAAGGAAGTGCGCTCCACCACGGCCATCGGTGCGCAGTCGGTGTCAATGGCCGCTGCGGCCGTCCGTTTGGCTGAGCGTGTGTTTGGCGATCTGGCGCAATGCAAGGTGTTATTCATCGGTGCGGGCGAAATGATCGAGTTGTGCGCAACCCACTTCGCAGCGCGACAGCCTGCCTCGATCGTTGTGGCAAATCGCACCCTTGAGCGCGCGGAAAATCTAGCGAATCGATTTTCAGCTGGGACCATGCGTTTGGCTGATCTGCCAGATCGGTTGGCGCAGTTTGATGTGGTGGTGTCCTGTACGGCCAGTACGTTGCCCTTGCTAGGCTTGGGAATGGTCGAGCGTGCGACACGTCAGCGCAAGCGCAAGCCGATGGTGATGGTGGATTTGGCAGTGCCTCGCGATATAGAACCTGAGGTGTCACAGCTAGATGATATCTATTTGTACTCTGTCGATGATTTAGGCGCAGTGGTGCAAAGTGGTACCGATGCGCGCCGTGCTGCGGTGGTTCAGGCAGAGTCAATCATCGATGCACGGGTGCGCAACTTTATGCACTGGATGCAGGTAAGAGCCAATGTGCCGGTCATCCGTGATTTACAGACGACGGCGCAATCGATTCAAATGCTCGAGCTCGAACGGGCCAGGCGTCTACTGGCCAAAGGTGAATCGCCCGAGGCTGTCCTAGAGCAATTAGCGCACGGACTGACCCAAAAGTACTTACACGGCACGATGACCGCGCTGAATCAAAGCGACGCCACGGAGCGCCAAGAATTGTTGCATTGGTTGCCTAGGTTGTTCCCCTCAGGTACGGATCGGCGTTAGCGACGCTGTTTTAGTCGTCCTCTCGCGTCCTGAGTCGCACCTGCGTGTGCGGGCCCTCTAAATAAAACTGTCAAACAATTACTATGAAACCTTCAATGCGCTCTCGCTTAGAGCATTTGTCCCGCAGACTGGTCGAGCTCGATGCCATGCTGGCAGAGCCCGATGCGGCCAACGACATGAATCAGTTTCGAAAATTGTCGCGTGAGCGTTCGGAGCTTGAGCCCGTCGTCAAAGCGTTTGAGGCATTCGAGTCCGCCGAGTCGGATTTGGCTGGTGCGCGCGAAATGCTCGAAGATCCCGAAATGAAAGCGATGGCGCTAGACGAGATTGAAGATTGCAAAGCCCGTATCGAAAAGCTGGGTGATGCGTTGCAGTTGCAGCTCTTGCCGCGAGACCCTGACGATGGACGAAGCGTATTCTTAGAAATTCGGGCGGGTACGGGTGGGGATGAGAGCGCATTGTTCTCCGGCGATCTGTTACGAATGTATACCCGTTACGCTGAACAGCAGGGTTGGAAAGTTGAGCTGATGTCTGAAAGCCCTTCAGAGCTCGGAGGCTACAAGGAAGTCATTGTCCGTCTTGATGGAGACGGCGCCTATGGACGTTTAAAGTTTGAGTCCGGGGCGCATCGTGTGCAACGCGTGCCCGCAACCGAGGCGCAGGGTCGGATTCACACTTCCGCGTGTACGGTGGCTGTGATGCCCGAGGCGGACGCCGCAACAGAAATTGTGATTAATCCGAGTGAGCTGCGTATCGATACATTTCGTGCGAGTGGTGCAGGTGGGCAACACATCAACAAAACGGATTCTGCCGTACGCATTACACATTTGCCGACTGGGTTGGTAGTGGAGTGCCAGGACGACCGTTCGCAGCACCGAAACAAAGACAAGGCGATGCAAGTGTTAGCCGCGCGTTTGAAGGATAAAGTGCAACGAGAGCGTCACGACAAAGAGGCGGCAACCCGTAAAAGCTTAGTCGGTACCGGCGATCGATCTGAGCGCATACGCACCTATAACTTTCCGCAAGGTCGGCTGACTGATCATCGCATTAATCTCACGCTCTATAAGTTAGGTGCGATTATGGAAGGCGATCTGAGCGATGTAACGGGCGCCCTGATTGCCGAGCACCAAGCCGAGCTTCTTGCTGCTCTGGGCGACGACGCATAATGCAAACGGCGCAGTCGCTCGCGCAAATATGTGGTCTGCCGAGGCTCGAAGCGCGAATGTTGCTCGAGCACGTCTTACAGAAATCGCGCGAATGGTTGCTTGCGCATGACACGGATCCCATTACTCCAGAGCAGGCCGCATCGTTTTTGACGCTTGCCGCGCAAAGGCGCCAAGGAACCCCGATGGCATACCTGGTCGGTGTGCGCGAGTTCATGGGGCACCGGTTTGAAGTCTCGCCCGATGTGTTGATTCCGCGACCCGAAACTGAGTTGCTAGTAGAGCTTGTACTGAAATCGTGTCTCGGGTTGTCTCACCCAAAAGTGCTTGATTTAGGTACCGGGAGTGGTGCAGTGGCGATCAGCGTTGCCCTTGCCCGGCCGGATGCCATCGTAGTGGCTTCCGATCAAAGTGCGGCGGCGCTCACTGTGGCCCAACGCAATGCCCAAGCGCAAAGAGCTCGGGTTCAGTTTTGGCAAGGCAATTGGTATGAAGCCCTACCGTCGGAAGGGCAATTTGACGTGATCGTCTCAAACCCCCCTTATATTGCGGTCAGCGACCTGCACTTAACACAGGGCGATCTGCGGTTTGAGCCAAGACAAGCACTTACCGAAGATGCCGATGGACTGAGCGCCTTGCGGATCATCGCTGCAGGAGCCACTGCCCACCTGGTTCCGGGAGGGTTTCTTTGGCTGGAGCACGGGTTCGAGCAGGGTGCAGAAGTGGCTGCTATGCTTGAAACCGCTGGATTTCAACAGGTGCAGACGTTTCCTGATTTGGCCGGCTTGCCTAGAGCCACCGGCGGAACGTTACGGAACTTATAATTGCTTTATCGTTCTATTTATTTCTTCATCTGTTTTCATAGTCATTTTCTAAACAAACTATTTTATTTTTAGGGTCACCATGAGCGACGTGCAAACATTTATCCGTGAAACCGTAACCAATAACCCAGTGGTGCTGTTCATGAAAGGAACCGCCCAGTCTCCTCAGTGCGGATTTTCTGGACGTGCGATTGAAATTTTGAAAAGCAATGGCGTCACCAAACTCGTCACCGTCAATGTGCTTGAGGACGAGGAAGTGCGCAGCGCCATCAAAACCTATTCGCAGTGGCCCACGATCCCTCAGTTGTATGTCGGCGGCGAGTTTATCGGCGGCTCGGACATCATGGGTGAAATGAACACCAGTGGGGAACTGAAAACCGCACTAGTACAAGCGGGCGCGACTGAGTGAGTAAACGTCGCCTCGTCATCGGCGTCACGGGAGCGACCGGTTCGCTCTACGCGATTCGTATGATGCAAACCTTGCGTGCCACGGCGCCTGACGTTGAGACACATTTGATCGTGTCGGCCTCAGGCGTGTTAAATATTAAGCATGAGCTCGATATTGGTCGTCACGAAGTGTATGCACTGGCTGACAAGGTGCACAGTATTCGGGACGTTGGCGCCACTATAGCGAGTGGAGCATTTGAAACGGCTGGCATGGTGGTTGTGCCTTGCTCGATGCGAACCCTCGCTGCGGTTGCGATAGGACTGTCAGATAATCTAATTACTCGTGCGGCGGATGTGACGCTAAAAGAGCGTCGCAAGTTAGTGATGGTTGTGCGAGAAACGCCTTTTAATTTGGCGCATCTGCGCAATATGACATCAATTACCGAGATGGGCGGTATTGTGTTTCCGCCACTACCTGCGTTCTATCACCGACCAAAGTCTATCGAAGAAATGGTGGATCACACCGTGTCACGTATTCTTGAGATGGTCGGTATCGACGTGAATGGTCCACGCTGGGCGGGTACCGACGGGGTTTGATTCGCCGCTGTTCTCGGTGCTGTGTGTCGATGGCTCCGAAGTGTCAAAGGCCGTATCCCCATCGGGATTTTCGATGCCATTAGGTTTTAACCCCACAAAATCAAAGAGAGTCGTGTCCATCAAGTGAGAGGGCGCGATGTTGGCTAGTGCTTTAAAACTATTCCACGCGCGACCGGGATCCTTCTTATCCCACTGCGCAAGCATTTCGCCGATCTCTTTACGCTTGAGGTTCTCCTGGGAGCCACAGAGATTGCAAGGGATGATTGGAAATTGCTTGAGTTGTGCATAGGCGATGAGATCAGCCTCGGTGATGTAGGAAAGCGGTCGGATCACCGTGTGTCGTCCATCATCCGATACAAGCTTAGGCGGCATCGCCTTGAGCTTTGCGCCGTAAAACATGTTTAAGAAAAACGTCGCAAGGATGTCGTCGCGATGATGACCAAGCGCGATCTTGGTTGCTCCCAGCTCTGTTGCCACACGGTAGAGAATGCCTCGACGCAGCCGCGAACACAGAGAGCAGGTTGTCTTGCCTTCGGGGATAAGACGTTTAACAATTGAATAGGTGTCGCGCGTTTCAATGTGAAACGGGATCTCAAGTTTTTTCAAGTAAGCAGGAAGAATCTCAGCCGGGAAGCCTGGCTGTTTTTGATCTAGATTGACTGCTATGATCTCAAAATCGATCGGCGCGCGTTGACGCAAGGTCATCAGAATATCGAGCATGCCATACGAATCCTTGCCGCCAGATAGACAGACCATGATGCGGTCGCCTGCCTCTATCATGTTGTAGTCTGCAATCGCTCGGCCAGCCTCTCGCATCAAGCGTTTGGACAGCTTATTGTGCTCGAGCCGCTGCCGTTCTGCAGACGTTTGCGTGGTTTGCGCCGTCGGGGCGTCGATGGTTCGCACGTCAGTATCCTGCTTGAGTTAGATATTGTGTGACCGCCAGACGGTCACCAGAAAAAATAATCCGTGAGGCTTTGCCTTCGCGCTGATGCTCGTACATCGGGTCGTAATACTCGCTTAGAAGCGGCCGTATCCACTCGCGGTGCGCGTCGACGGCTCCGGTCTGCGCTTGTAGGCGTAGCGCCTCTTGCATCAGTTCGTGCAGACGTGCGTGTCGTTCGCCGCCCAGTCGCTTGTATACGTTTTGCAGGCTTTCGAGCAAGCGTTGACTGAAGGCGGCAAATCCTGCCTCAGGCCCGAGCTTACTATGAAATTGCGAGCCAAGATCTTCGATGTAATCGTGCAAAATGCGTTCAACTCTTGATTCGTGTGATTCCTCAACCCAGACGACAGGGCTTGCCAGCATTGCCTCGCGCAACGGGATGGGCAGGGCGCATCGACCGATGAGCCTTGATTCATCTTCGAGCGCGATGCGCTTGATCTGTTGCGCGCGCAAACGCATGAACGCGATCGCTAGGCTATTGTCAAAATCAATTTGTGTGGGTTGATCGTTGGCGTGCTTACCAAAGCTCGAGCCCCGATGATGGGCGAGTTTTTCCAGATCGATTGTCGCGGTGAGGTTTTTGATGACTTCTGTTTTTCCGCACCCGGTGAAACCCGCAATGAGGGCGAATTGTGACTCTGCGATACCTTGTGCTAATTGCGCGAGCAGAAAACCACGCATGGCCTTGTAGCCACCAAGGACGCGAGGGTATTGAATGCCCGCCTCGGCTAACCACTGCTGCGAAATGCGCGAACGCAAGCCGCCACGAAAACAGTACAGGTAACCTTCAGGGTGTGCCTTGGCGAACTCGACCCATTTTGCAACGCGTTCATTTTTTATTTGTCCGCTAACGAGCTCGTGGCCGAGTTTGATTGCGGAGTCTTGCCCCGCTTGTTTGTAACGTAGTCCGACCCGGTGCCGTTCTTCGTCTTCCATCAAGGGCAGGTTAATCGCTCCTGGAAAAGCGCCCTGTGAGAATTCGACGGGAGCTCGTACGTCTAGCAACGGGACGCCACGATTTAGAATGTCTGCATAGCCATCCGAGTCTGAACGCGTCATCATGGCTTCGTCGCAGCGGTCAGCTTGCACTCCGACAGACTTGGAGCTGCGAGCGTTAATTCAAAATGACGCAGTTCATCTCGTCGAAAGACATGTACGTTGACCCGATCGCCAGGCGGATAGTGAGCAAGTAGTGCATCAACTGTATTGAGGGCCGAATCGATTTTTAGGCCGTTCACGGCGACGAGGATATCGTTGGCCGATAGCCCGGCTTGATGCGCAGGACCATGTTGAAGCACGGTTGCGATCACTTGGTGCTCACCTTGCTTACGAATGCGCATGCCGGTGCTTGGTGCGCTAGAGGCGGCGCTCCATTGCATAGTGATTCCGTGTTGCGCGAAGAGTTTCGCAAGAGGGATGTCGTTGTGACCGTAAGCCCACGCCTGTATTTCTGTGCGTAGATCGACCCCTGTGGCTTCTCGTACTAAATTGGGGAATTCTTGTTCGCGCAGGCCCCTTGCCTCACCGGTATAAAAATCCCGGCCAAAGCGCTCCCACATGAGTCGCATCACATCGTCCAGGCTGCGTTGTTCCTGCGTGTGGTGGCGAATGCTCAGATCCAGAGCAAGCGCAACAAGAGAACCCTTCGTGTAATAACTTACTAAAGCATTCGGAGAATTCTCGTCCTGCTTGTAATAGCGTGTCCAGGCGTCGAAGGAACTCTCTGCCACAGATTGTTTCGTGCGCCCCGGACTTGCCCAGACCGTTGCAATCTGTTTGCCGAGCGTTTTTAGGTAAGTGGGTTGATCAATTAATCCGCTGCGCAACAGAAAGAGATCATCGTAATAGGAAGTGAAGCCCTCAAAAATCCAAAGCAATTCAGTGTAGTTTTCTTTCGTCAGGTTGTAGGGTGCGAATGCGGCCGGCTTGATGCGTTTGACATTCCATGTGTGAAAGTATTCGTGACTGACAAGGCCTAAAAAGGTTTGGTAACCCTCGGATGTCTTTTCTTGTCCGATAGTCGGGAGATCTTTGCGTGCGGCCATCAGAGCGGTCGAGGCTCTGTGTTCGAGGCCGCCATAGCTATCGCCCGTGACCATCGTCATAAAAACATACTTGGATGCACTATCCAAAAAGGGCGCGCGCGCTGAGGTGGGTTCAAAAAAACGTATTTGCTCTTCACAAATGCGTTTGACATCCTGTGTGATGCGGTGAAGATCCAGGCCTGGGAGAATGCCCGTAAACACCAGCTCATGTTGCGCCCCGCATGCGCGGAAGCGGGCGACTTGCGGCCTACCCATTTCGATCGGATGATCAATCAGTGCATCGTAATCATTGACCGCGTAGACGGAAAAGCCTTTGGCGCTTGACGCGTCTTGCTCGCGCGCTCGCAGCGGCATACTGGTGTGAGCCGACCAGCCTAAGCGTCCGGGTGGTGGCAACAGTGTCAATTCGCAAGCAGTGCTTTCATGCCCATGTGGTTTCAAAAATACGCTTGTGCCATTGAAGAAGCCATGGCTTTCGTCAAGATGTGCGCCACGTACAGACAAGTCCCAGGCATAGATTTCTGCGGTGACAGTCAGTACCCCTTGGCAAGGGGCGACACGCCACGTGTGATTGTCGACTTTTTTAATCTTTAGGCTTTGACGGCCGCAACGAGCCGTGATGACCTCTACCTGCCGGGCAAAGTCGCGAATCAAGTAGCTGCCAGGGATCCATGCCGGCATGGAAAGGAGCTGGCCGGACGGGGTGGGCTCGGCGACTGACAGGGTCGCGCGCACGCGATGTCCGGCCGGATCGAAGGGTTCTAGGCTGTAAAGTATCGGTTTGCGGTTCATATCGATATCTTATTTCACATTTCCACGGAGATAACCATGAGCGAAATTTTTGTACTGAGCGAAACGCGTGGTCGAGTCGGACTCTTGACGCTCAATCGCCCCAAGGCGCTGAATGCCTTGAACGATCAGTTGATGGACCAGCTGGGCGCGGGATTATTGGCCTTTGAGGCCAATGACGATATTGGTTGCATCGTTATTACTGGTAGCGAAAAAGCGTTTGCGGCGGGCGCAGACATTGGGGCCATGAAGGACTGGTCCTATATGGACGTCTATAAGTCTGAGTACATTACGCGCAACTGGGAAACCATCCGACGGATACGCAAGCCTGTGATCGCCGCGGTTGCCGGCTACGCCTTGGGCGGAGGCTGTGAGCTTGCAATGATGTGCGATTTCATTTTGGCAGCAGACACAGCAAAGTTTGGGCAACCAGAAATCAAACTCGGGGTCATTCCTGGTTCGGGCGGCACACAGCGCTTGCCTCGTGCGGTGGGGAAGTCTAAGGCGATGGAAATGGTGTTGACGGGTCGCATGATGGACGCTGTTGAGGCAGAGCGTGCTGGTCTGGTATCGCGCATCGTGGCTGCTGATCGCTTGCTTGACGATGCAATTGAGACGGCCACTGTCATTGCTGGCATGTCTTTGCCCGCAACGATGATGGCCAAGGAGTCAGTGAATCGCGCCTATGAATCCTCTCTCACTGAGGGTGTGTTGTTTGAGCGACGGGTATTTCACTCATGCTTTGCGATGGAAGATCAAAAAGAGGGAATGGCCGCGTTCGTTGAGAAGCGTAAGGCAGTTTTTAAGCATCGGTGAGTATTCACTCTCGCGTTGGAGCTCATTTGACTATAGCGGACCCTTGCCTTACGGGTCTCCCCCACTAGGGTTTGCATCAAGGGATAAAAAACTGCTATACTCTTGAAGTTCGTTGATAAGCGCTCTTTCAGCCAAAATTCAGGTTAGATGCTTAGCGTAGTGGTGCTGGGGGTTGTTCAAGCAAATGGTTTTAGGGGTGTCATTGATGGGTACCCATACGCCGGAGAAGCTTGAGTTAACCGCAGCTGATTTAGCGCAAATTAATCAGCGCTCTCGGCTTGAACTCGTGCAAATCGTCAAGGCACAGGCATTGCTGGGCTTGGTAGTGGCCATATTGGCTTGGTTGATAGCAGATGTTGATGCTGGACTGTCAGCCTTAGCTGGGGCAGGCACGTACTTCGTGCCAAATATGATTTTCGCGTTGCGCTTGTATTTGGCGACGTTTCGTCCAGGGGGCTCACGTCCGATGTTGTTCCTAGTTGGCGAGATGTTGAAAATAGGCGCGACGGTGGGTTTGTTGTGGGTGGTAGCCCATGTGGGTGGTGACCGCGTTCAATGGCTGGCGGTACTTGGCGGGCTGATTGCGGTGCTCAAAGGTTATGTTTTGGTGCTTGTATTTGGGCGTGCCCGAGTCTAGTTTGATGTGTAGAGTCTTTTACCGATTTTTTTAGAGATTTATCATGGCCGCTGCCGCCGACGTATCTCCTCAAGCCGCGTATATTCAGCACCACTTGGTGCACAACAACAATCTCGGAAAAAAACAGGAATTGATCGCGAGTTTTGACGTGATCAATTACGACTCAGTAGTTTGGGTGCTGGTGACGGGTTTGCTAGCGATCCTGCTGATGTGGTTGGCTGCGCGCCGTGCGACTGCGGGCGTCCCAGGTCGATTTCAGGCATTTGTTGAAATGCTCGTTGATATGGTTGATCAACAAGCCCGTGGCATTGTCCCTAGTGAAGAAACCCGCAAGTTCGTCGCGCCCTTGGCGATGACGGTTTTTGTCTGGATTGTGTTGATGAATGCGCTGGACTTGATCCCAGTTGATTTGCCTCACGTGATCTTTCACGCGATGGGGCTTGGGGATGTAGGCGATCCATTGCACTATCACCGCATTTTGCCCACCGCCGACTTGAATGTGCCGATGGGCATGTCGATGGGCGTACTGTTGTTGATGTTGTACTACGGGATCAAGGTCAAGCATCTCGGGGGATTTTTTAAAGAACTCTTTACCGCTCCGTTTCATGCGCACGGTTGGGCAGCTGTGTTGCTCGCACCAGCTAACATTCTCTTGAACTTGGTCGAATACACCGCCAAGTCGGTTTCGCTTGGTATGCGATTGTTCGGCAATATGTTCGCTGGCGAACTGGTGTTTATGCTGATCGCCCTGTTGGGCGGCGCTTGGACAGGCTTTAACGCCATGAGCATCGGACTAGGAATTGGTCATGTTCTGGCTGGTTCTGTCTGGGCACTCTTTCACATCTTAATTGTGTTGTTGCAGGCATTCATTTTCATGATGCTGACCCTTGTTTACATTGGCCAGGCTCACGAAAAGCACTAATGTTTCGCTTCCGTAGTCTTTGTTGTCCACGGTTGCAGGCAGGTTTACGTAGCAGTGTGTAGTTAAATTTTATTTTTTAAATTTTTGATACTTAGATACAAATCAAGGAGTTTTCATGACTAACGTCGCTTTCGTCGCTCTCGCTTGCGGTTTGATTATCGGTTTGGGTGCTGTTGGCGCCTGCATCGGTATCGGCATGATGGGCGGCAAGTACCTCGAAGCTTCGGCTCGCCAGCCTGAGCTGATGAACGCCCTGCAAACCAAAATGTTCTTGTTGGCAGGTCTGATCGACGCGGCATTCTTGATCGGTGTCGGTATTGCGATGTTGTTCGCATTTGCCAACCCCTTCCAGTAAATCGCTTGGGGGCTCGCCCTGGTGAGGGCGAGCAAAGATGCCGCAGCGGGCTGTTCCGCTGTTGGCTAATTGATCCAGCTTCACGGCGATAACGCCTGCGAAGCTTAAGATGTAATAGGGAAACGACCGTGAATCTGAACGCGACGATCTTTTTCCAGATGATCGTGTTCTTTGTTCTGGCTGTGGTCACGATGAAGTTCATCTGGCCCCCGCTGACAAAGGCAATCGACGAGCGACGCCAAAAAATCGCTGAAGGCTTGGCTGCTGCCGAAAAAGGCAAGACAGACCTCGCACAGGCGCAGGCACGCATCGGATCGATCGAGGCATCTGCGAAAGCCGACCTGCATGCCCGCATGACAGACGCTGAAAAACATGCTGCTCAAATTGTCGAGCAAGCTCGTGCAGAAGGCGAGCGCGAACGCGCACGCATTGTTGCACAAGCGAAACAGGATGCTGCACAAGAGGTTCAGCGCGCACGCGATGCGTTGCGTGACGATGTGGCGAATCTGGCCGTTAAAGGCGCCGAGCAGATCCTCAAGCGTGAAGTAGACGCCCGTGCCCATGCCGAGCTGCTTGCGCAGCTTAAGGCACAGCTCTAATCCCCGGGGTCAACATCATGGCAGAACTTTCAACTGTTGCTCGGCCTTACGCAGAAGCGCTATTTGCTGTCGCGAAGCAGGATAAGGCCGGTCTTCAGGCTTGGGCGGAGCAGGTGCAACAGCTAGCTGATATCGCAGCGATCGAAGATGTGCGTGTTGCGATGGCAGACCCTCGGCTTGAAGATGCGCAACGCACCAGCATATTTCTTGGGCTCGTCAAGCCCGGGGCTTCTGTTGCCATGCAAAGTTTTGTGACGTTGCTGGTCACAAACGACCGCCTCACCTTGCTGCCTTTCGTTGCAGCACAGTTTCATGCACTGAAAGACAAGGCAGAGGGCGTTGCACAAGCAAATATTACCAGTGCATTCCCGATGTCTGAACCGCAAGTTGCCGAGCTCGTCAAGCTGCTCGAACCTAAGTTCGGAGTCAAATTAAAGCCGCACGTGAAAACTGACGCTTCTCTGATCGGCGGTGTCCGCGTTCAGGTGGGTGATCACGTGCTCGATACATCCGTGCAAGCCCAGTTGGTCCGCATGCGCGGCACGTTGGTGGCATAGCGCCAATCTACAAGATTCCAGGAGTCTGAACATGCAACTCAATCCGTCAGAGATTAGCGAACTACTCAAAAACCGCATCGCGGGGCTGGGTACGTCGTCCGATATTCGTACGCAAGGCACAGTTGTTTCTGTGACCGACGGCATCACACGCATTCACGGTTTGTCTGACGTGATGCAAGGCGAAATGCTTGAGTTTCCCGATAACGTGTTCGGTCTGGCACTGAACCTTGAGCGCGACTCAGTGGGCGCCGTTATTTTGGGTGATTACACGGGCGTTTCCGAAGGTGATCCAGTCAAAGCGACGGGTCGCATTCTTGAAGTGCCAGTCGGCCCCGAGCTACTTGGTCGCGTGGTCAACGCACTGGGTGTGCCCATTGATGGCAAGGGCCCAATCAACGCCAAGCAAACTGACATTATTGAAAAAGTTGCACCCGGCGTGATTGCCCGTCAGTCCGTGTCACAACCACTGCAAACTGGCTTGAAATCGATTGACTCGATGGTTCCAGTTGGTCGTGGTCAGCGCGAGCTGATCATTGGTGACCGCCAGACAGGTAAAACCGCTGTGGCTGTGGATGCCATCATTAACCAAAAGGGCAAGGGCGTGAAGTGCGTCTATGTCGCGATTGGCCAAAAAGCGTCGACAATCAACAACGTGTTGCGCAAACTCGAAGAGTTTGGCGCGATGGAATACACCATCATCGTTGCTGCCGCTGCCTCTGACTCGGCTGCGATGCAGTACTTATCAGCGTACGCTGGCTGCACAATGGGTGAATACTTCCGCGACCGCGGCGAAGACGCTCTGATTGTGTACGATGACTTGACCAAACAAGCGATTGCTTACCGTCAAGTGTCTTTGCTCTTGCGTCGTCCACCAGGTCGTGAAGCTTACCCTGGTGACGTGTTCTATCTCCATTCGCGTTTGCTCGAGCGTGCTGCGCGCGTGAACGAAGCCTACGTTGAGAAATTCACAAACGGTGCAGTGAAAGGCAAGACAGGTTCTTTAACAGCATTGCCGATCATCGAAACACAGGCGGGCGACGTCTCTGCCTTCGTTCCAACCAACGTGATTTCGATCACCGACGGTCAGATCTTCCTTGAGACCGACTTGTTTAACGCCGGTGTGCGTCCTGCAATTAACGCAGGTGTCTCGGTGTCGCGAGTGGGTGGTGCCGCACAAACCAAGATCATTAAAAAACTTTCTGGTGGTATTCGTACCGACTTGGCACAGTATCGTGAACTGGCTGCGTTTGCGCAGTTCGCTTCTGACTTGGACGATGCGACTCGCCGTCAGCTCGAGCGCGGCAAGCGCGTGGTTGAGCTGCTCAAGCAGCCTCAGTACCAGCCGTTGCAAGTGTGGGAATTAGGTGTGATCCTGTTTGCTGTGAACAACGGCTACTTGGATGATGTTGAAGTGGCGAGCGTATTGCCATTTGAGAAAGGCATTAAAGACTATCTCAAGTCCAAGCACGCTGGCATGATCGAGCGCATCGAAAGCAGCAAAGAACTCTCCAAAGATGACGAAGCAGAATTAGTCAAAGCATTGGTTGAGTTCAAGAAGCACGGTACGTTCTAAGCAACCCGCTATAACGCGGATCGGGTGCGAGCCTGATCCGCTACAAAGCAGATGGTCTGAAACCTGAGAACAGGTCTGACACAGGAAGCGAAATGGCAGGAATTAAGGAAATTCGAACCAAGATCAAGAGCGTGCAAAACACGCGCAAGATCACCAAGGCTATGGAAATGGTGGCCGCCTCCAAAATGCGTAAAGCGCAGGAAAGGATGCGTGCTGGCCGTCCTTATGCTACCAAAGTCTACGAGATTGCTAGCCACTTGATGGAAGCCAATCCTGAATATACGCATCCTTTCCTGATTGAGCGCAGTGCGCTCAAGGCGGTGGGAATTGTTGTGATTTCAACCGACAAAGGACTTTGCGGCGGCCTCAATACAAACATCATGCGTTTGGTGCTAAACCGCATGCGCGAGTTCAACGAAAAAAATATCAAGACGCAGTTCACTGCACTGGGCAATAAAGGCTTGGGCGTATTGACGCGTATCGATGCAAATGTTGTTTCCCAAGAGATCGGTCTCGGTGATAAGCCTGAGCTCGATCGTTTGGTTGGTGCAATGAAAGTTCAGTTAGACGACTATCTAGCTGGGCGCGTTGACGCGGTGTACATCGCAACCAATCGTTTCATTAATACGATGAAACAAGAAGCAACGTTTACGCGACTGTTGCCTTTGCCCGGCAAACTTGTCGACCCCTATCAAGCATCTTCTGACGCGAACGAAGAGAAAGCAAGCGTTACGTCAGATCATGGTTGGGATTACCTCTACGAGCCCGATGCTCAAACTGTTATCGACGAGTTGCTGCAGCGTTACGTCGAAGGTTTGGTGTATCAGTGTGTCGCAGAAAACATGGCCTCTGAGCAGTCGGCCCGTATGGTTGCCATGAAAGCAGCCTCGGACAATGCGAAGAAGGTGATCGGTGACCTGCAACTCGTCTACAACAAGACGCGTCAGGCTGCTATCACCAAAGAAATTTCGGAAATCGTAGGGGGCGCCGCGGCGGTCTAATTTCTAGACAGCCTAACGGTATCCCATTAGACAGTTATCAAGTAAGGATCAGACATGAGCAACGGAACCATCGTTCAGTGCATCGGCGCCGTGGTGGATATTCAGTTTCCCCGCGACAACATGCCCCGTATTTATGAGGCACTCCGCTTAGCGGATGACTCATCAGCATTTGCTGAAAAGGGCTTGACCTTCGAAGTCCAGCAGCAGCTCGGTGATGGCGTTGTCCGCACCATTGCGCTGGGCTCAAGCGATGGCTTGCGCCGTGGAATGGCAGTGTCCAAAACGGGCGCCGCGATTTCGGTGCCTGTTGGCACTGGCACACTTGGTCGTATCATGGACGTGCTCGGTCGCCCGATCGATGATGCCGGTCCTATCCAGAGCACAGAGTTGCGCGAGATTCATCAACCCGCACCGAAGTTCGACGAATTGTCGCCTTCCGTTGAGTTGCTCGAAACTGGCATCAAGGTGATTGACTTGGTGTGTCCTTTCGCTAAAGGCGGTAAGGTTGGTCTGTTCGGTGGCGCCGGTGTGGGCAAGACCGTGAACATGATGGAACTCATTAACAACATCGCTAAACAGCACAGCGGTTTGTCTGTGTTCGCCGGTGTGGGTGAGCGGACGCGTGAAGGTAACGACTTCTACCACGAGATGGAAGAGTCTAAGGTGTTGGATAAAGTTGCGATGGTGTTTGGTCAGATGAACGAGCCTCCTGGCAACCGTCTGCGCGTAGCGTTGACAGGCCTGACCATGGCTGAAAAATTCCGCGACGAAGGTCGTGACATTTTGTTCTTCGTTGACAACATTTATCGCTACACACTGGCCGGAACTGAAGTATCTGCGCTTCTCGGTCGTATGCCTTCGGCTGTGGGTTACCAGCCAACGCTGGCTGAAGAGATGGGTGTTCTGCAAGAGCGTATTACTTCGACAAAGACTGGTTCGATCACCTCGATTCAGGCGGTATACGTGCCTGCCGATGACTTGACCGACCCATCGCCTGCAACCACGTTCCAGCACTTGGATTCGACCGTTGTGTTGTCACGTGATATCGCCTCGCTCGGTATTTACCCAGCTGTGGATCCCCTTGACTCCACCAGCCGTCAGCTTGATCCAAACGTGGTGGGTGAAGAGCATTACAACGTGGCACGTGGTGTGCAGCAAACGCTTCAGCGCTACAAAGAATTGCGCGACATTATCGCGATTCTGGGTATGGATGAATTGTCGCCAGAAGACAAATTGTCAGTGGCGCGCGCACGTAAGATTCAGCGCTTCCTGTCGCAGCCTTTCCACGTTGCTGAGGTGTTCACTGGTTCGCCCGGTAAGTACGTTCCGCTGTCTGAGACACTGCGCGGCTTCAAGATGATTGTGACCGGTGAGTGTGATGCTTTGCCCGAGCAGGCGTTTTACATGGTCGGCGGCATTGACGAAGCGTTTGAGAAAGCCAAGAAGCTCCAATAAGGATTTGTTATGGCTACGGTCCAAGTAGACGTTGTGAGCGCCGAAAGATCTCTCTATTCTGGCGTTGCAAAGTTCGTAGTGCTGCCAGGTGAGTCGGGTGAGTTGGGCATCATGCCCGGACACACCCCTCTGATCTCGCGGATTCGTCCTGGTCTGGTTCGTATCGTTTTAGAAGATGGTACGGAGGAGAGCATTTTTGTGGCGGGTGGTTTGTTAGAGGTTCAACCTCGACACATCACGGTGTTGTCTGACACGGCTATCCGTGGTGGAGAACTCGACGCCGAGAAAGCTGAAGCAGCACGCCAAGCAGCACAAGAAGCGCTTGCGAATGCGAAAGATAAGGCTGACATCGATGCGATGCAAGCTGAATTGGACATGTTGGTTGCACAAGCGTCTGCCGCACGTCGTATTCGGGAAATCACGAACAAGCGCTAGTATTAAGGCTCTATCGTTCGTCAAAAACGCGCCAAATTTGGCGCGTTTTTTTATCTGTGGTGTGACAGGTTAATCACTGCGATGAACCCGTATGCGTGAATTCCGAATATTCGGAATTCAGCAAACTCTCTAGCCTATCCGCTTTTGGTCGGAGCGTAGAGAAATGCGTCAACAAATAGATTGTGCGGTGCTTGTACTGGAAGTGCACGCCACCTGGATGCCACAAACGCTCGAGGTCGCTCAAGCAGGGCTCTCGAGAATCAGGTTGCACCCTCTGGATTGGGAGGCGGGTCAAGATCTTGAAGTGGCTGAGGGGCAGTTGATTCAGTTACCCGTACATGCCATTGCGCAAGCGAGCGTGAGCTTAAGAAGATTCGACGTATGCCTGTTACCTGTATCAACGGATAGCCTTGGTTGGACACGACAGGCCTTGGCCGCGATCCCGCGCGGCCCATTCCTACCCATTGTTGGAATTTTCCAAGATCTCAAGTCCGCAGCGATGCAGGATTTGCTTGAGCTGGGCCTCGCGGATTTTGTAAGGCTGCCGCTATGTCCGGAGGAGTTTCGTGCGCGGCTGCTGGCCACGGTGGCGCGTGTGCCTCGCCCGGGTACGTTGCGCGAATCGGATCAGCCAGGACAAACGGCCTGGCTGCAAGCCATTGGTATGTTGCCTCAGGCAACGACTGAACCGGCACCACACCTCTGCATGTCAGCGCCAGCAAAATCGAATCGTCGGCGCAACTTAGGTGGGCGACCCGCACGCAGTGCAATACAAAGTCACTCAACACAGCCTAACCAAGCTGCGGGTGCAGCGTCAGTTCTTTCAATGACAGCGCCATTTCAAGATGCAAAAGCGAGATTAATTGAAGGCTTTGAACGAGAGTACATTGAGCAGGCACTCGAGCGTTCGCACGGCAACATTGCGAGGGCCGCCCGGACCTCGAACAAGCACCGACGCGCGTTTTGGGCCTTGATGCGCAAGCACAAAATTGATGCAGAGCAGTATCGGCCAGAAGATCTGTGAGAGTAAAATGCCTAGATTGCAAAATGTGATTGTGCGCCATAGGCGCCCATCATTAAAAGTCAAAGGAAACTTGTGTCAGTTGCGCCTTTAAAAAACGATGTGTTTTTACGTAGCCTCTTGCGGGAGCCCGTGCCTTATACCCCGACATGGTTGATGCGTCAGGCTGGTCGCTACCTTCCCGAATACAACGCAACCCGTGCACGCGCGGGTTCGTTCATGGGTCTGGCACAAAACCCGGATTACGCAGCCGAGGTCACGCTTCAGCCTCTTGAACGCTATCCTTTGGATGCAGCCATTTTATTTTCAGACATTCTGACTGTACCGGATGCGATGGGTTTAGGCTTGTCTTTTGCACAAGGCGAGGGGCCGCGTTTTGCGCATCCCGTACGCACTGAACAAGATGTCGCCAAACTCGCTGTGCCAGATTTGGAAAAATTGCGCTATGTGTTTGATGCTGTTGCATTAATTCGCAAGCAATTAGATGGCCGAGTGCCGCTGATTGGTTTTGCTGGGAGTCCTTTCACAGTCGCTTGCTATATGGTCGAGGGTAAAGGTAGTGATGACTATCGCCTGATTAAAGGTATGCTTTACGCGCGCCCTGATTTGTTGCACAAGATTCTAGATATCAATGCTCAAACCACAGCACAGTACTTAAATGCTCAAATTGAAGCAGGTGCGCAAGCTGTCATGATTTTTGATAGCTGGGGTGGTGTCTTGGCGGATGGTCTTTTTCAGCAGTTTTCTTTGCAATACACCCAGCGGGTTGTCGCGGCGCTCAAGCGCGAGCGCGAGGGGCGACGTGTGCCTGTTATCGTCTTTACCAAGGGCGGTGGACAATGGCTCGAATCAATTACTGCGTGCGGTGCGGACGCGGTTGGCTTGGACTGGACGGTTGATCTTGCTGCAGCGCGTCGGCGCGTGTCAGATTCGGTTGCATTCCAAGGAAATCTTGATCCCATTGCACTCTTTGGTGGTGAGCAAGCGATCCGTGCTGAAGTGCGGCGAGTACTCGACGCCTTTGGGCCTGTCAGAAAGGGCGGGCATGTCTTTAATTTAGGGCACGGGATCTCACAGTTCACCCCACCTGAAGCTGTTGAGACGTTGGTTGACGAGGTTCGTTTGTATAGCCCTATGTTTCATGCGGCATAAGCTAAAAAGTCTAGTATTCATGCGGCTTATCGGGGCAAAATGCTTGCAAAGCTACGGTATATCTAGGCAGTTGTGCACAAATATTGGGTGCAGCCTCGACACCCCTCGTATTACAAATCTAATTCTCTGATAATTCTGCAAGTCATTGATTATTAATAATAAATTAACTTTTAATGGCTTTTATGACAGATGGCAGTGCTCAACGATTGTGTGTTTGCGACTTCGCTTAGTTATGTTTTCCCCAAAGTTATCCACAAGTCGCAGTCTACAAGAGTTGAACTCATTTCTTGTCAGCGTTTTAGCGCAATATTACAGAAACAACATTAAGTTGATGTCAGATTTGTGTCATGAAATATAAGGAATGATCGGGTTGATAAGCAACTGGGTGAGTGTCGTACTAGACCTGCCACTAGGTGGGCCGTTCGACTATCGGACTACTGAACCGGCTGCTGTCGGTGACCGCGTCATCGTCCCATTTGGGCGTCGTAAGATGATTGGAGTGGTGGTCGACCTACCCGCTGAGCCTAACTATGACCCCGCCCTGGTTAAAGAGGTTGAGCAGGTTTTGCAAGACGTCGCGCCCCTGACCTCGAGCTGGATCAAGTTCGCACGTTTCGCGGCCGATTACTATCAGCGGCCGCTGGGCGAGGTGATCTTGCCTGCCTTGCCATCATCGCTTCGAAGCTTGGGCGCCTACCAAGGCAAGCGTGCCGCTGGGGGGCCGGTCGCTCGTCTGGACAAGCGCCGTAAAGCTGCCCAGAGCGAGGTCTCCCAAAGCGCTGTGCCAACGCTGAACGTCGGACAACAGGCAGCCATTGATGCCATCGGATCCTCCCAAGGTTTTCAGGCCTTCTTATTATTTGGCGTGACGGGCAGCGGCAAGACAGAGGTCTACTTGCATGCTGCGGCACAAACACTGGCGCGTGGTAAGCGTGTGCTGATGTTGGTGCCAGAAATAAATCTGACGCCGCAGTTTGAACAGTCGTTGCGCGCGCGTCTTGAGCCCGTTGCGGGGCCCGAAGGCGTGGCAGTCTTGCACAGTGCCTTGTCGGATGGTGAGCGCTTGCGCGCCTGGCTAAGCGTGCAACGCGGACAAGCGCGCATTGTGTTGGGGACACGACTTTCTATTTTTGCTCCGATCGATGACTTGGGTTTGCTTGTGGTGGATGAGGAGCATGATGCCTCCTACAAGCAACAAGATGGCTTGCGCTATTCTGCTCGAGACTTGGCGGTTTGGCGAGCGCACGATCTAAACATACCGATTGTGCTGGGCTCGGCTACCCCGTCACTTGAAAGCTGGGTGAATGCACAAAAAAAGCATTACCAACGCCTAGATCTACCGGACCGAGCGCGTGAGGTAACGATGCCGACCGTGCGTCTGGTGGACACACGCCGTCTCCAAATGGAGCACGGGCTGTCCCCGCACCTAATCACAGCAATGCGTGAGCGTTTGGCAAATAAAGAACAAGTGCTGATTTTTTTAAATCGACGTGGCTATGCGCCCGCCTTGCACTGCAAGTCGTGTGGCTGGGTAAGTCAATGCTCTCGCTGCACTACCTTTACGGTATTGCATCGTGCGCAGCAGGGGCGTCATCAACTTCACTGCCATCACTGTGGCTTTCAGCAGCGTGTTCCCAACGCTTGCCCGGAATGTGGCGATCAAGACATGCAGCCAATGGGTCGCGGCACGCAGCGCATTGAAGAGCATCTTGCTGAACTATTTCCAGAAGCCCGAGTACTGCGCATTGATGCAGACAGTACGCGCAAAAAGGGAAGTGCACAGGCATTGTTTGCGAGTGTGCATGCGGGCGAAGTCGATATTTTGGTTGGGACGCAAATGGTTGCCAAAGGGCACGATTTTGCTAATTTAGGCCTCGTGGGAGTTTTAAATGCGGATGCGATGTTGTTTTCGCAAGACTTCCGAGCCCCTGAGCGACTCTTTGCTCAGTTGATGCAGGTCGCAGGGCGCGCTGGGCGGCACGCTGGTCACGGAGAAGTGATTGTGCAAACAGGGTACCCCGAACAGGCGGTCTACCAAGCATTACTAAAGCATGACTACACAGGATTTGCGCAACACACGATCCGAGAACGCGAGGCCGCTTGCTTGCCACCGTTTTCTCATCAAGCGCTGCTTAGCGCTGAGGCGCGTGAACTCAACACCGCATTAGACTTCCTAAGTGCTGCGCGAGATATTGCCATGACGTTGTCGTCGGAGTTGGGCAGCGCTGAGCTCATCACCTTGTATGATCCGGTACCGTTACGCATCGTGCGTGTCGATAACATGTGCCGCGCACAATTGCTTGTCGAGAGCACGCACCGCCCATCCATGCAACAGTTGCTTCGACATTGGATGCTCGCACTGAATCAAGATCCCGATACTCGACGCATCAATTGGCAACTCGAAGTAGATCCGCTGGAAATTTAATTCAATCCGATGTCAAAATTTGAAACTACCGGCCTGAATCCGTCGCAACGCGAGGGCGTCTTGTATCTGGATGGCCCTTGTCTTGTCCTTGCGGGAGCCGGATCAGGCAAAACGCGTGTGATTACGCAAAAAATCGCCTATTTGTTGCGCGAGTGTGGCTATGCTGGACGTAATGTTGTCGCGCTGACCTTCACGAACAAAGCTGCCCGTGAAATGGAGGATCGCGTCAAACTATTGGTCGATCCATCTTTGGCCAAAGGTCTGACGATCAGTACGTTTCATTCATTAGGCGTACGAATTTTGCGCGAAGAGGCCCGATTCGCAGGCTTGAAACCTCAGTTTTCTATTTTTGATTCTGATGATGCCATGGCGATCATTCAGGATCTGTTGGCAACGACCGATCGTGGTCGCTTGCGTTCGCTACAACAAACCATATCGCTTTGGAAAAATGGGTTAATCGATCCAGATGCTGCGGCAAATATTGCCGCCACGGCGAGCGAGGTCGAAGCAGCAAAGGTGTACCGCAGCTATAACGCTACGCTCGCCGCATACCAGGCTGTTGATTTTGATGATTTGATTGCGCTTCCCGCCAAGATCTTGGCGCAGCACCAAGAGGTCCGAGAACGCTGGCAACAGCGAGTTCGCTATCTACTGGTAGACGAATATCAAGATACCAATGTTTGTCAGTATCGGCTCGTGCAATGGTTAACGGGTGTGCGTGCGATGTTTACGGCCGTCGGCGACGATGATCAGGCGATCTATGCTTGGCGGGGTGCGACGATCGAAAATTTGGCCAAACTGACGACAGATTATCCTCAAATTCGTTTGATCAAGCTTGAGCAAAACTACCGCTCCAGTCAATGTATCTTGGCAGCCGCCAATCACGTCATCGCTAAGAATCCCAAGCTGTTTGAAAAGAAGCTGTGGTCTGAGCATGGTATGGGAGACGCGATAAGCGTGACGGCGATGGCGAGCGATGAGGCCGAGGCCGAAAATGTTGCTATGAAGATCTCTGCAGCGCGTTTTGAAAAACGAGTCTCCTGGAAGGATTTTGCGGTGTTGTATCGCGGGAATCATCAGGCGCGAATCGTTGAACAGGCGATGCGGAATTTACATATCCCTTACACAATCTCCGGGGGCCAGAGTTTTTTTGACAAAGTAGAAGTGCGCGATGTGTTGGCCTATTTGCGTTTGGTTGCCAACGAGGACGATGACCCTGCCTTCATCCGCGCGGCGACCACGCCAAAAAGGGGAATCGGACAGGCGACCTTACAAACCTTGGGTCAGTATGCCGGCGAGCGTCAGATTTCCTTGTTTGAGGCGCTCTTTGAGCAGGGTGTCGAAACGAGTCTCGCTACGCGTCAGTTAGAGCCCTTACGTACGTTTGGTGACTTTATTAATCGGATTCGTTTTCGAGCTGGCCGAGGCGAAACAGGGCAGCCCGTGCCGGCGGCTGAGCCGGCAGGAGTCATTCTGGATGATTTGCTCAGTGCGATTCAATACGAGCGGTATTTGTACGATACCTTAGATGAAAAAGCAGCCCAGTCTCGTTGGCAGAATGTGCTGGAATTGGTCGGTTGGCTCAAGCGCAAGGCCGAGGCGGACGCAATGGGCTTGTTAGACCTTGTTCAGCACGTTGCATTAGTGACAATGCTTGAGCGTGGAGACGAGCAAGAGCCTGACGCAGTGAAGCTTTCAACGCTGCATGCATCGAAAGGTTTAGAGTACCCCCATGTATATTTGCTCGGGGTCGAAGAAGGCTTGTTACCCCATCTGGGGCGAGATGATGAAGATGTGGATCCGACAAAAGTAGCTGATGCGCTAGCCTCGCGTATTCAGGAGGAGCGCCGCTTGATGTATGTGGGCATTACGCGTGCCCAGCGTAGTTTGCACCTAAGTTGGTGTCAAAAACGACGGCGCGCACGCGAGGATCTTGTGCGCGAGCCGTCACGCTTTATCGAAGAGATGGGTTTGTCTGCGGCCGAACTGCAATTGCAGCCCGACACCATGAGCCCGAAGAATCGTCTAGATATGCTGCGGGCGATGTTGAATAAAACAAGTTAACGACCGGCTGCAGCACGGTTTGTTTATTCAATATCGGCGAGGGTTCTGCGCCAAAACTCTAGGCGACGTGGTAGTGCGGAGACAAACACATGCTCGCGCAAGGTGTGCGCACCGTCACCTTCTGCGCCCAAGCCATCGATGGAGGGGCAGCCCACCGCTGCGGTGAAGTTGGCATCACTGCCACCCCCGGAGACGGGCGCTTCCTCAAGCTCGAAACCACAAGGTGTCGCGTATTGTTTGAGTCTTTGTAACAATTGATCGGCCTTGGGTGACTTCACCATGGGAGGACGATTGAGCTCAACATCAATGGTAAGTGTGACATCGGGATCGTGCGGTTTCAGAGCCCGCATACGTACCACGATTTCTTCGCCCGCTGCCTCATTGGGGATACGAAAATCGACCATGACTTCACAGTGCGATGGAACGGTGTTTGTGACGGTTCCGCCTCTGATCGTACCAACGCTTACTGTGATGCCGCGGTCGTAGTCTGTCATTGCTTCAAGTGCAAGGATTTGATGCGCCATTTCACGAATGGCGCTACGCCCTTTTTCGTGTGCCATGCCCGCGTGAGAAGGCCTGCCAGTACAAATAAGTTTGAGCATGCCAGTGCCTTTGCGGCCCGTGACACAGCGCCCACCATTCGGACGTGCAGGTTCTGGCACCAGCGCATAACGCGCTTTCTTGGCGAAATCTTCGATGTAAGCGCGCGAAGCGTGGCTGCCGACTTCTTCATCAGGAACAAGTAGGAAGTCCACCGGCAGCTTGGTGGAGTTGGGTGTTGCGAACTCGCCGAGCGCCGTGAGCGCTAAGAACGCGCCTCCTTTCATATCGAAGGCGCCCGGGCCGTAAAGTTTGTCATCCTCAATACGGCAGGGGTTGGTCTTAAGTGTGCCAATCGGGTGCACGGAATCAATGTGCGCTAATAACAGCAGACCTGTGCGTGTATCGCCTGGCGCGCGATTCGTGGCGACGATCATTGGCAGTTTCGTTTCGCCGATCTCGCTGAGCGTGACGTGTAAACCGGCGGCACGGGCCTTGGTGACAACGATTTGTGCCATGCGGTGCACAGCGGCGGGATCGTTGGATGGTGATTCGCATTCGATCCACGTGCGCAGCTCTTGGGCGAGGCTTTGTGCCAACGTATCGTTGGAGTTTTTGTCCAAGGTAGAGGTGCTCATGGTCAGTCCTTGCGGGTATGATGGATATAGCTATTATGCAACAGCTCAAGATTAGGGATGAGTCTTTCGCAACAGGAAACAACAGAATGAAGACGATTAAGACAGTAGGCGTAGCAGGTGCGGGTGCGATGGGACGCGGCATTGCGCAAATTGTTGCGCAGGCGGGCTTGCGAGTACGCCTATTTGACGCGAACGCGCAGGTGACGGCGGTGGCGCGCGACGCGTTGGCCGCCACCTGGACCACACTGGCCGCTAAGGGCAAGTTAACGCAAGAGCAGGCGGATCTGGCGCTCGCGAATATCCATCCTGCCCAAGACATCAGTGCGCTGGCGGACTGTGATTTGGTGATCGAGGCGATCATCGAGCGACTCGACGTCAAACAGAAATTTTTCACTGAGCTGGAAAAAGTAGTTTCCGCGGATTGCTATCTTGTTTCCAACACATCGTCATTGTCGATTACCTCGATCGCCGCGGCGTGTGCCAAGCCTGAACGCGTAGCCGGCTATCACTTTTTTAATCCAGTGCCTTTAATGAAGGTCGTGGAAGTCATTGATGGCTTACGTAGTGACCCAGCTGTTGGTGATGCGTTGATGGCGCTGACGGTTCGTATGGGACACACGCCCGTCCGTGCGAAAGATATGCCAGGTTTTATTGTCAACCATGCTGGGCGTGGGATGAACACCGAGGGCTTACGTATCGTCCAAGAGAGTGTGACGGATTTTAAGACAGTCGATGCAATCATGCGTGAGCAGGCGGGTTTCAAAATGGGGCCGTTCGAGCTGATGGATTTGACTGGCCTGGATGTGTCGCAGCCGGTGATGGAGTCGATCTACTGGCAGTTCTATGATGAGCCGCGCTTTAGGCCTTCACCTATTGGCACGGTGCGTGTGGCGGGCGGTTTGTATGGTCGCAAGACCCAAGGCGGCTTTTACGCCTACGCAGATGGACAAAAACAAGTAACACCTGAGCCGCCAGCGCCAGCGTTGACCCAAGCATGCAGGGTCTGGGTGAGCCCGGACCATGCGCTGGGCCATACCAGAGCGACACAGCTGTTGAAGCGGTTAGGCGCCACAATACAAACTGGTAGTAAGCCTGGTCCAGACGACTTGCTGATCGTGACCCCATTTGGTTTGGATGTTTCCACATGCGTTGCCCAACAGGGGCTCGACCCATTAAGAACGGTTGGGCTAGATACGCTTCATGATTTTGAGCTAACGAAACGCCGCACACTGATGGTGTCGCCTGCTACAACGTCGCACTGGCGTGACATCGCACACGCGCTAGTAGGTAGTGACAATATTCGTGTGTGTGTTGTGCAAGACTCGGCGGGCTTTGTCGCGCAGCGCGTTGTGGCGATGATCGTCAACATTGCCTGCGATATTGCCCAACAGAATATTGCAACGCCTGGCGATATCGACCGTGCTGTTAACTTGGGACTGGGCTATCCCCAGGGGCCCTTAACTATCGGCGATACGTTAGGCGCGGAAAACATTCTTGAAATCCTGCGCAATATGCAGAGCGTCACCGGAGACCCCCGGTACCGCCCAAGCTTGTGGTTGCAACGATGTGTGCAGTTGGGGCGGTCGCTGGCGACCGCCTGACGCGTCAATTTATTTGGCAGCAGGTGCTTGAGGTGCAGGAGCGGCAGGTTCTTCGAATTTGCCGCCAGCACTGTTTGTCATATAGACAACCGCGCGCGCGATTTCATAGTCGTCCAGAGCAGGGTTGCCGCCCTTGGCGGGCATGGCGCCTTTGCCCTTGACCACGTTGGCAACCATCGCACTTAGCCCAGTACCGATGGCGGTCGACCAAGCAGCTGTATCGCCGAATTTTAAAGCGCCCGCCACGCCAGCAATATGACAGCCAGCACAAACAGCTTTGTAGACTTGTTCGCCCGTTTTATAAACTTTTGGACCACTTGCGTCGACGAGGTCGAGGCGTGCAACTGGAGCAATGCGCTTGGCTGTCGCTTCTGGGCCGAGGGTGTCAGAGCCGGCGCCGACTGTCACGCCTGCGGTGACCATATTGGCCAACAGAATGATGATGATGACCGGCAAGATGAACGACAGCGCGACCGTAATGATCAGTTGCTTGGGTGTCTTGATGGGCGAGTGGTGTTCTTCTTCGTGTGACTGCGTATTGCTCATGACCAGATCCTGCAAGTAGTTGACTTACAAACCCAAGGATTATAGCGGGATCGCAAGAGCTTCGTTAGAAAACCGGGACGGTAAACGGCTGCCGCTATAATTCGGTTCGTGGCGCCCGTAGTTCAATGGATAGAATAAGAGTTTCCGAAGCTCTCGATACAGGTTCGATTCCTGTCGGGCGCGCCAGCTTCCCGTGCAAAGGCCTTTTGCGTCGTCAAACACAAAGTGTTCCTTTATGCTCTGGCGAGCCCCCTAATTGATGTGTGGTGCCTTGAGTGCTGAGTGAAAGCGGGCCACATATTCATCAAAACTCTCCTCATCTGACGCCTCAATCGCCTGTTGATCCAGTAACGACTGAGTGGCTTGCGCTTGGGCTGCCGCTAGCTCGGTTGGGGTTAATCCCTTTTGGCGCAGTTCTTCAGCGTGGATCTTGCTCATGCTTAGTGCGTGATCATGGAAAGATCCAGCTGATCGTTTGAGTTGGTCGAGAAACTGGGCAGAAGGTGTCTGCTTGGGGTCGCTGACTTTGGCGCGCTGGGCGTCTACAGCCGAAACATAGTGATTGTCGCCAAGAGCGTGACCAAACGTCTGCGCACAGCGCGCTATTTGATCAAGGAGCTCGTTCGCCCAGTCGGCTAACGGGATCTCATGCCCATTTTGCTTGAGCAGCAGTCCAGGCTGTCGGCCTTGTTTAACGACGTGTGCAAAGTTTGCAGCACTTTCCGGACACCAACCGCTATCGCTGAACTCGGGGCTTTCCTCGAGCGCACAAAACAGTAAGAATGCGTCGACAAAGCGCGCTGTTTGCGCAGAGATGCCAATGGATTCGTTTGGATCAATGTCTAGACAGCGCACTTCGATATATTGCACGCCGCGTTCGGCGAGTGCAGTGATGGGGCGTTCGCAAGGACCTGTGGTGCGTTTAGGACGAATGCTTGAGTAGAATTCGTTCTCGATTTGCAACACATTGGTGTTCAGTTGAATCCATTCGCCACCGCGGTGGGTGCCAATTTCTTGGTATGCAGGCCACGGTGTGGTGACGGCGTCGTACAGGCGCTGCAAAAACATATTGAGATCGTTGTAGCAGAGCTTCAGACCTGACTGCGCCTTGTTTTGATAACCCAGATCGCTCATGCGTAGGCTGGTGGCATACGGCAGATACATCGTGTTTGAAGTCAGTGACTCAAGGTTGCCGACATTTCCACGCAGAAAGTCTGTCGATACGGCTGGCGAGGCGCCAAACAAATACATGAGTAACCAGTTGTAACGCGTGAAGTTTCGGATTAACGCGATATAACCGGCAGAGCGGCGATCTTGTGCGGTCTCTTGTTTGAGATCGAGCAGATCCCAGATGCCTTCGTCAAAGGAAAAGTTGTAATGCAGACCCGCGATGCATTGCATCGTCTTGCCGTAACGCGCAGCCAGTCCGCGGCGGTACACGTGCTTAATCATGCCGGTATTTGAGGTGCCATACCACGCGATTGGGATATCGGCATCCGCAGGTAAGTGCGCTGGCATAGAGTGATTCCACATCAGCTCGCTGGGCATCGTTGTGGCCACTACGCGATGGATCTGGTCGATCTCGGCGATGAGCGCATCGACCGTCGTGTGGGTGCCCGTAATGAGCTCAAGCAGCGCTTCGGAGTAGTCAGTCGTCACGCGGGGATGGGTGAGGGCAGAGCCCAGCACAATCGGGTGTGCTTTCATGGAAAGCAGACCGGCTTGATCAACGCGCAGGCCTTCTTTTTCGATTCCGCGTAGGGACTGGCGCAGAACCGCAGGACGCGCAAGCAGTCGTTCGAGGCGGGTAGACAACATAGACACGAGAAGGCCTTTAAACTTTGTGAGACAGTCCATTTTAAGCTACCAGCCCTTATGCGCGTTGAGTACTAAAATCAAAGGCAATTTGAAGAGTTCAAAGATATTTTTGTAGATGGACCAACGAGATGCGCAAATTCATATCCCTCTGGCTATTGTGGGTACCTTTAGTGTGGTTGTCTGGTTGCACGCCTGAGTACAACTGGCGCGAACTGCCTGTCGCCCAGGACCGTGCCGTAGTGATGTTTCCTGCCCGTACGCAAACCGAGCAGCGCAAAATTGAGGTGCAAGGGCTGCACCTGGCGTTCTCGCTCACCTCTGCCGCAGTGGGCGATGCAGTGTTTTCTGTTGGTTACGCTGCTCTGGATGAAACCGTAGACCCGGCCAAGGCGCAGATGCTCGTTGACGCGTTTGTTCAGGCGCTTTATCGGCGGGTCGGGCAAAGTGTTCCGCCGCAGGCTGTATCCGGTGAGGTCTTTACGCTTGAGACGGATGTGAACGGTCGGCCTTCCCGCTTACTGGGCAGAGTGCTCGTGCATCGTGGGATGCTGATTCAGGTTGTGGTTTCAGGTCCGACACAATCGCTTTCACGTGAGAATGCTTCAGAGTTCATGCGATCGTTGGTGCTTCGTTAGTTGGCAGAGCCGATTGTGGGGCAACAGCGGCATGTGGGCCGTGATTGAGCAAACCCAGGCGCAATGCTTGAGCAACACCTGCCTGCCGCCCATAGACTTTTAGTTTGGCGCAGGCGTTGCGAAGATGGAAATTCACTGTGCGTTCGGTCAATCCAAGGATCAGGCCGGTTTCCCAACTGGTCTTGCCTTTGGATACCCACTCTAGGCATTGCACTTCGCGCCCGGTGAGTCGTGGCGTGGTCATATATCGAGGTCTCCCCACACAGTCGACATAATTGGCTAGTGTGCCTCGGCGGCCCGTATTTGGAAATTCGCAAAACCCCTGTGATGCGCACTTCTTTTGTAAGTAAGTGTCTGACAATGTTAAACTTTGTACTCAGTTGGCGCCGATTTGCTTGATCCGCTTGCGGGCGCCTCATAAATCCCGCTAAAGAAGGTCCGTATGAAAACTACGTCCAGCGCTCAGCACGCTCCACATGCACTGACAGCCGTCGCACATGGCTCTGTTGGGGTGGTCACCACGCAGTACATGCATTTTGACGAGCCACTGCCTTTAGTCAGTGGCCAAACGCTTGAGGCCTACGATTTGGCGATCGAGACTTACGGCACGCTCAATGCGCAGGCGAGTAACGCCGTGTTGGTTTGTCATGCCTTGAATGCATCACACCACGTGGCAGGCGTAGCAGCGGACAATCCGGATGACATCGGCTGGTGGGACAACATGGTCGGGCCTGGCAAACCTGTCGACACCGATGTATTTTTTGTCATAGGCATCAATAATCCAGGCTCTTGTTTTGGCTCAACGGGACCTGCATCGATTCGGCCAGAGACGGGCAAACCTTGGGGCGCAGCATTCCCCGTACTGACAGTTGAGGACTGGGTGCAAGCGCAAGCGCGTGTCGCGGACCGTCTGGGCGTGAAGACGTTTGCCGCCGTGATGGGCGGATCCTTAGGCGGAATGCAGGCCCTAAGTTGGGCGATGACGCTGCCTGAACGCGTCGCCCATTGTGTGGTGGTGGCAAGTACGCCTCGACTGTCTGCGCAAAATATTGCTTTTAATGAGGTTGCCCGTCGCGCCATTATTACTGACCCAGAGTTTCATGGCGGCGACTACTACGCCCATGGGGTTGTGCCTCGCAATGGCTTGTCCGTGGCCCGCATGGTCGGACACATTACCTACCTGTCCGATGACGACATGGCTGAAAAGTTTGGCCGTACACAGCGTGCACCCGCCGCGGGAGGTGCCTATCACTATGGGTATGGTGTCGAGTTCGAGGTGGAGTCTTATCTGCGGTATCAGGGTGAAAAGTTTTCAAAGTACTTTGACGCAAATACCTATTTGTTGATTACGCGAGCCCTGGATTATTTTGATCCCGCACGTGAGACCGAGGGAGACCTTGCTCGCGCACTCAAACCTGCCATCGCAGATTTTTTACTCGTATCCTTTACGACTGATTGGCGGTTTGCTCCAGCGCGCTCACGCGAAATTGTTCGTGCCCTGTTACAAAATGGACAACCAGCAACTTATGCTGAAATCGACGCGCCACATGGTCACGATGCCTTCTTGCTCGATGATGCGCGTTACCATGGCGTAATGCGTGCCTATTTTTCGAGGATTGCAGCGGGATTGACGCAGATTAATCGCGAGGTGCAGTCATGAGTCCGCAGTTTTCCCAGATGAGTCTGCGCGCAGATTTGGTGCGAATCGCCCAATGGGTTCGGCCCAATAGCAGCGTGCTCGACCTTGGGTGCGGCGATGGCGCACTGCTCGGGCACCTCAAACAAACCAAAGGTATTCGTGGGGTAGGCGTTGAGATCAGTGATGAGCGCGTGTTGTCATGCGTACAACGTGGCGTGCATGTGATTCAGCAAAACCTCGAAGACGGTTTGGCGATGTTCGACGATCAGCAATTTGATACGGTGGTCTTGTCGCAGACCTTGCAGTCGATGCATCGTACTGAGCATATTCTGCGCGAAATGGTGCGCGTCGCACGCGAGGCAATCGTCTCCTTTCCTAACTTCGGTTATTGGCCGCACGGCTGGTCGATTTTGCGAGGACGGATGCCTGTGACGGGACAAATGCCCTACGACTGGTATGACACACCAAACATACATCTGTGCACCCTTAAAGACTTCGAACGACTTGCAGGGAAGTTCGACTTCACGATTCTAGAGCGCGCAACCTTTAACGATGAGCACGAAGTAAAGTCGTTCGCTGGATGGCGAAGCACGCTGGCGGCTTATCGCTTTACCGCTGTGCCGTCATGAGCGAAGCGCTTCGCGAACCTAGCATCCCAGCCTCACAGCTGTACACGCGTCGACGCGTTGCGCCCTTGCTGGCTCTGGGTTTTGCGAGCGGTTTGCCACTTGCGTTGACGGGAGGCACGCTGCAAGCGTGGGCGACGGTCGAGCAGGTCTCTTTACAAGAAATTGGTTTTCTGACCCTAGTCGGAACGGCTTACACCCTTAAATTTTTGTGGGCTCCAGTGATCGATCGGTATGCGCCTCCGTTTTTAGGGCGCAGGCGTGGCTGGATGCTCATCATGCAGATATTGCTTGCATTGGGGATGATGGCGATGGGGTTGATGTCCCCTGGTCAGAGCTTGTTGCCGCTCGCTTTGCTTGCGGTGGCAGTTGCCTTTTGTTCTGCGACGCAAGACATTGCATTCGATGCATACCGTAGCGATGTTCTGCAAAAAGAGGAGCGTGGTGCGGGAGCCGCACTATCCGTATTGGGGTATCGACTGGCTATGCTCGTGTCGGGTGGTTTGGCCTTAATACTGGCTGATCAATGGCTTGGCTGGGGGCAGACCTATGCGTTGATGGGGGTGCTGATGCTGATTGTCGCGATGGCGACGTTCTGGGCGCCAGAGCCTGCCGTACCCGCCGAGACGCCACGATCGTTAGCGCGTGCAGTCGTTGAGCCCTTTAAAGAGTTTTTTTCACGACCCGAGGCATGGACCGTCCTTCTGCTGATTGTCCTGTACAAGCTTGGAGATGCCTTTGCGGGTGCGTTATCGACCACCTTTCTGATTCGTGCGGCTGGATATACGGCGACCGAAGTGGGCACGGTCAACAAGCTCTTGGGGTTGGCAGCGACAATTGTCGGTGCCTTGGCGGGTGGGGCCTTGATGGCCAAGCTTGGCTTGTACCGCTCACTGTTGTTGTTCGGCTTGTTGCAGGCTGTATCCAACTTGGGATTTTGGTTGATTTCGGTGGGACCTCACAATGTGTGGCTCATGGCAGCAGGTGTTGGATTGGAAAACTTGTGCGGCGGAATGGGGACGGCCGCCTTTGTGGCGTTGCTGATGGGACTGTGTAAGCGTGAGTTTTCTGCGACACAGTTCGCGTTGCTGTCCGCCCTGTCGGCAGTAGGGCGCACCTACCTTGCAGGCCCGCTAACGCCACCTTTGGTGGAGTACGCAGGATGGCCAACATTTTTTCTGCTGACAGTGGGTATTGCTTTACCCGGGCTGCTGCTGCTGCGTTGGCGCCGCGCCGATATTGAGCGGATCGACGGGCGAACCGACGCCTAGCGGACGTGATCTTTGTTCGACGTTACGACAGACTGAAGTCGTAATCGATGGTGAGTGGCGCATGGTCCGAGAAGCGCTCATCTTTATAAATGCTCGTGCTACGAGCCTGAGCCGCTAAGCCCGGTGTGGCCAGTTGGTAGTCTAAACGCCAGCCAACGTTCTTGGACCAGGCTTGTCCGCGATTACTCCACCAGGTGTATTGCTCTGCGCGCTCGTCGAGTTGCCTGAAGACATCTACAAATCCGATCTCCTCAAGTACATGGGTGACCCATGCACGCTCTTCTGGTGTGAAGCCGGAGTTTTTCTGATTTGATTTCCAGTTTTTCAGATCGATCTCTTTATGGGCAATATTCCAGTCTGCACAAATTACATATTCACGCTTAGTCTTTTTGTGGTCATCCATCAGCGCTTGCATCCAAGGGCCGAACTGATCGAGAAAGCGGAATTTCGCTTCCTGGCGCTCTGGCCCGCTTGACCCGGAGGGAAGGTAGGCGCTGATCACGGATAGCTTTGGCCAGTCGGCGCGGATAATTCGACCCTCGCTGTCGAATTCTGGGCAGCCAAAGCCCGTGATGATGCTGTTGGGATCCTGCTTGAGGTATATCCCCACACCGCTGTAGCCCTTCTTCTCTGCTGCGTAGAAGTGTCCCGTGTAGTCATGGGGATGTTTCAGATCTTCGTGGATATCTTCCAGGTGGGCCTTAAGCTCCTGGAGACAGACGATGTCGGCTTGATGCTGCTTGAGCCAGGTTGCGAGCCCTTTGTTGTACGCCGAGCGGATGCCGTTCAAATTGAGTGAAGTGATGCGCAGCAAAGAAAAGCTCCTAGTCGGTGAGATAATTGCGGATAGTTAAGTTTACCAACGCGGGGTCATGCCATGTCCAACAGTACAGATCGTTGTGCTTTCTTACAATTCGCGCTTGACGAGGGCGTTTTGCGGTTTGGCAGCTTTGTGCTTAAGTCCGGTCGCACGAGCCCCTACTTTTTTAATGCAGGTTTGTTTGACTCGGGGGCCTCGGTCGGTCGTCTTGCGCAATTTTATGCCCAAGCACTTATTGATGCGAAGTTGCCGTTTGATATGTTGTTTGGACCCGCGTACAAAGGCATTCCTTTAGCCACTGCAACGTCAGTGGCGCTGGCCGCTCACCCAGCGATGGTAGGACGAGATATTCCCTTTGCCTACAACCGTAAGGAAGCAAAAGATCATGGTGAGGGCGGTGTGTTGGTGGGCGCTCCACTTAAAGGGCGCGTCGTGATCATCGATGATGTCATCACAGCCGGCACATCGGTTAATGAGTCGGTCGAAATCATCGAGGCTGCAGGGGCCACACCGTGTGCAGTGCTCATCGCGATGGACAGGATGGAACGTGCGGGCCCGGATGGGGCGCTGTCATCACATTCGGCCGTGCAGGAAGTCCAGCAGCGTTATGGCTTGCCCGTTGTCAGCATTGCGTCACTTGATGACATCCTTGAGTTGTTAACAAATAATCAAGAATTCGCTCAGTATCAGGACGCCGTGTTGGCGTACCGGAAACGTTACGGCCTCACACAAGCGAACTAAGCGTCGAGTTTTGCTTTGAGCAAATCGTTGACTTGCTGTGGGTTTGCTTTGCCTTTGGCGGCCTTCATGATTTGTCCGACCAGCGAGTTAAATGCTTTTTGTTTGCCTGCGCGATATTCAGCGACGATCGCGGCCTGTTCTGCCAGAACCGCATCAATCATTGCTGAGATTGCACCCGTGTCGTTGATTTGCGTCAAACCTTTTGCTTGAATAATGGCATCAGCTTGGCCGCCGTGCTCACCGAGCCACATCGCAGCAAATACATCACGAGCGATTTTGTTCGAAATCGTACCGTCAATAATACGCATAAGCAGTGCGCCGAGCATCTGGGCGCTGACAGGGCACTGCGCAATCGTTTTTTCTTCGCGATTCAGCGTGGCCGACACTTCGCCCATCATCCAATTGGCGGCGAGCTTGGCTTGTCCAGCCGACAGGGATTGGTTCAGTTCTTCAAAGTACCCTGCAAGTTCTCGGCTGCTCGTGAGTTGCGCAGCATCGACGGCGGCAAGGCCATATTCGTTGACGAAACGGTCGCGTAAGTCGCTTGGAAGCTCTGGCATCGATTGACGAACTTCCTCAATCCAGCTTTGCGCGATGACCAGCGGGGGGAGGTCAGGATCGGGGAAGTAGCGATAGTCGTGCGCATCTTCTTTACTGCGCATACTGCGTGTTTCGTCGCGGTCGGAATCGTAAAGCCGGGTCTCTTGAACGACTCTGCCGCCGTCTTCGATGAGTTCGATTTGTCGGCGTACTTCATATTGAATCGCGCGTTCGAGAAAACGAAAGGAGTTTACGTTTTTAATTTCACAGCGCGTGCCGAGTTCTTTCTGGCCTTCTGGGCGCACGGAGACGTTGGCGTCAATACGAAAGGACCCCTCTTGCATGTTGCCATCGCAAATGCCAAGCCACATTACTAAATTATGTAAGGCTTTGGCGTAGGCAACGGCTTCTGCGGCAGAACGCATCTCAGGCTCGGAGACGATCTCTAGCAATGGTGTGCCGGCACGGTTGAGGTCGATGCCAGTGGAGGATTCGCCGTGGGGACCCACAAAGTTATCGTGTAAGGACTTGCCGGCATCTTCTTCTAAATGGGCACGTGTCAGGTTGACAGTTTTTTCAGTATCGCCAACAAAAAAACTAAGTGATCCACCCAATACAACAGGGATTTCAAACTGACTGATTTGATAGTTCTTTGGCGAATCAGGATAGAAGTAATTTTTTCGCGCGAAGATTGAGCGTGGTGCGACGGCTGCGCCGACCGCCAAGCCAAAGCGTATGGCGCGATCAACCGCGGCGCGATTCATGACTGGCAATGAGCCAGGCAAGGCGAGATCGACTTCGTTGGCCTGCGTGTTGGGTAGCGCACCGTACTGGGTGCTGCTACCGGAAAAAATTTTGGTCTGGGTCGAAAGCTGTGTGTGCGTTTCGAGTCCGATGACGATTTCCCATGCCATTATGCTTGCCCCGCAATGCGTTGATGCCAGTCGGTTGTTTGCTGATATTGGTGCGCGATGGCCAGCAGTCGCCCTTCATCAAAATAGTTGCCAATGATTTGCAGACCGACGGGAAGTTGCAGCCCCACGGCACCACGACCAAAACCGCAGGGAATCGACATGCCGGGCAGACCCGCCAAATTTAGACCGAGCGTGTAGACATCGGCCAACCAGTCCGCGGTGGGATCATCTTGGCTGTGCCCAATTGGTGCAGCGACGGTAGGGGTGACTGGGCCCATGATGACGTCGCATTGTGTGGTCAAGGCGACTTGAAAATCGTCGGCAATCATTCTGCGCAGCCGTTGTGCTTGCAAGTAGTAGGCGTCGTAGTAGCCGTGGGACAGCACATATGTGCCGATCAGAATACGTCGCTGCACCTCAGGGCCAAAGCCCTCGGCGCGGGAGCGCGCAGTCATGTCGGCCAGATCGGTATAGCTCTCACTGCGGTGTCCGTAACGCACACCGTCATAGCGCGACAAATTGCTTGAGGCCTCTGCCGGCGCAATCACGTAGTAGGCAGGGATTGAAAGCTGTGTGCGTGGCAAGGAGATGTCGACGCGCGAGGCACCGAGCGCTTCAAATTGCGCGATGGCAGCTTCGACGGCTTGAGCGACTTCATTATTGAGACCGTCGCCAAAATATTCGCGCGGCACACCAATGCGTAGGCCTTTCAACGGTTGCGCGCCTTGCGCTGCGTATTGCGCATTGGCTGATTGATACGCGCCGCGGATACGTCCCGGTGCGTTTGCAACGCCGAAACATTGTTCGGCGCTTGTGGCGTCGCGGGGATCAAAACCACTCATCGTGTCAAGAAGTTCGACGAGGTCGGCTGCGTTGGCCGCAAGAGGGCCTGCCTGATCGAGACTTGACCCGTAGGCAATCATTCCGTAACGTGAAACGGCGCCATAGGTGGGCTTGATGCCACTGACGCCGCACAATGCAGCGGGCTGTCTGACTGAGCCGCCTGTGTCTGTACCCGTGGTGGCCATCACAAGCTTGGCTGCCACGGCAGCGGCTGAGGCGCCTGAGGAGCCGCCGGGCACTGCGCTTAGATCCCAGGGATTACGAGCTGGTCCGAAGGCAGAGTGCTCGTTGCCCGAGCCCATTGCGAATTCATCGCAATTGAGTTTGCCCAAGCTGACGCAGCCGGCTTCGCGCAGCTTGCGTACCACTGTCGCGTCAAAGGGGCTGATGTAATTTTTAAGCATGTTACTGCCGGCTGTACTGCGCCAGCCTTCGGTCACAAACAGGTCTTTGTGTGCAATGGGTATGCCAGTTAAGGGCCCTGCAGTGCCCGCCGCAAGGGCAGCGTCTGCTGCGCGAGCTTGAGCCAGCGTGAGCGCGGCGTCGACGTCGACAAAGGCGTTGAGTGCCGCTTGTTCTTGGATTTGTTTAAGGCAGTCTTGTGCAAGTTCGGTGGCGCTCAGCTTACGGGCAGACAGCGCCTGGCCCAGCTGCGCAAGGGATTTGAACTGGAGCAGGGTGTTCGACATCTTATTCAATGACCTTTGGAACCAGAAATAAGCCCTGAGTCGAGCCGGGGGCGTTTGCCATGAGCGCAGCCCGGCGCTCTACCGATGATATTTCGGTTACTTGGTCCTCACGCAGGCGTAGGGATACCTCTGTGACAGCAGATAAAGGGTGCGCCAAAGGCTCTACGCCAGTCGTATCTACCGCTTGTAAGGTTTGAATGATGCCTAGAATCTTGTTTAGATCCGTTTTAGCCTGTGCTTGCTGTGCTTCGGTTAGGTGCAGCCTTGCTAGGCGGGCGATACGGACGACTTCTTGGTCAGTGAGAGCCATGGGCGTGGGTTGATCCATTTCAGGGGGTTTACCCCTTGGTTTAGTGCTATGTGAGAGGCATATTTTGCCGTTACTTAAAGAATTATAAGTTATGATAGGAGGTCAATCGCTGCGCGTTGCGCGCGTCAATATTTTTTGGCTAGACACTCATGTTCGGATTCCTTCGTAGTTATTTTTCCACCGATATGGCGATCGACCTCGGGACAGCCAACACGCTGATTTATGTCCGGGGCAAGGGTATTGTGCTCGATGAGCCTTCTGTGGTGGCAATTCGCCATGACGGCGGCCCCGGAGGCAAAAAAATCATCCAAGCGGTTGGTCGCGAGGCCAAGCAGATGCTCGGACGCGTTCCTGGCAATATTGAAGCCATTCGCCCCATGAAAGACGGCGTGATTGCCGATTTCACCGTGACCGAGCAGATGCTCAAGCAATTCATACGCATGGTGCACCCGCGCAACATGTTCGCGCCGAGCCCCCGCATTATTGTTTGCGTCCCGTGCGGTTCGACGCAAGTCGAACGTCGCGCCATCCGCGAGTCGGCACTCGGTGCAGGCGCAAGCCAGGTATACCTGATCGAAGAGCCGATGGCCGCTGCGATTGGTGCCGGCTTAAACGTCTCTGACGCGAGCGGTTCGATGGTGGTCGATATTGGTGGTGGCACGACTGAAGTGGCTGTGATTTCTTTGGGCGGCATGGTTTACAAAGGCTCGGTGCGCGTAGGCGGCGATAAGTTCGACGAAGCGATCGTCAATTACATTCGTCGTAATTACGGTATGTTGATCGGTGAACCAACCGCTGAACTGATCAAGAAAGAAATCGGATCGGCCTTTCCGGGCTCTGAAGTACGCGAAATCGAAGTCAAGGGCCGCAATCTGGCAGAGGGCGTGCCACGCAGCTTTACCGTATCCTCCAATGAGATCCTTGAGTCGCTCACCGACCCACTGAATCAGATTGTCTCCGCAGTCAAGATCGCGCTTGAGCAAACGCCTCCTGAGCTCGGAGCCGACATTACCGATAAGGGCATTTCCCTGACGGGTGGCGGCGCTTTGTTACGCGATCTCGATCGCTTGCTGCAAGAGGAAACCGGTTTGCCGGTCATCGTCGCTGATGATCCGCTCACTTGCGTGGTACGTGGATGCGGTGACGCCCTTGAGCATCTGGAAAAACTAGGCGCGATATTTATTAACGACTAGTTGCCTTGGACCTTCTGCACTTCAAGTCCAGCAAGTCTGGGCTTGAATATTTTAGGACCGGGTCATTTTGTATTGAGTTTTCATGCAACGACACGTCACCCTAAGACTTTTTCGGCAAGGCACTGCCGCCGAAGTTACGCTGACATTCCTCCTGCTCCTAGCGGTGGCGTTGTTGTTCACTGACGCGCTATGGAAGTCTTCGAACCCTATTCGTCAGACAATTGCGACGGTCGTTTACCCATTTCAGCGGCTTGTGATGCTTCCTAAAGATGCATTGAATGCGTTTGATGGCTGGTTGAATGCCGCCTCCTTGATTAAGACAGAGAATGAGGCCCTCCAGCGTCAGCGCATTGAGATGGCACAAGTGACAACCCGCGCCGCATTGCTCACCGCAGAGAACGAGCAGCTTCGGCGTCTGTTGGGTGTTCTGGAAAAAGCCGCCGATCGTCCTGCAGTGGTTGTGGAAGTGCTTTACGAGCCATCAAGCACCTTTGTGCGGCGGATTGTGTTTAACAAAGGGAGTCGCGCGGGCATTGCACCGGGGATGCCAGTGATCGATGAAAGCGGGGTGGTTGGTCAGATAACGCGTGTGACCGCAATGACCTCCGAGGCCGCGATGCTGACCGATGAGGCGGTGTCGATACCGGTGCAGGTATTGCGAAACGGCCTACGTCTAATAGCCTTCGGTTCGGGTTCACCAGGCAAAGTTGAAGTGCGCTATTTCTCGTCTGATGCAGATATCAAAGATGGCGATACGCTCGTGACAAGCGGAGTGGGAGGGGTTTTTCCGCCAGGGTTATTCGTTGGTCGAATCGATCGTGTAGAGCGCAGCCCGGCCTCGGGCTTTGCGCGTGCGGAAGCCAAACCACTTTCGCATCCCGAGCGCAACCGACATTTTCTGGTATTGCAGGTTTCGCTAGAAGCTGAGCAGGCGTTGCTGACCCCAAGTATTACTCTGCCGGGACCGCAGCCAGTCCGTGCGCCAACAAGCGGAAAATAAAAGGGGAGCGTCGATGGCAAAGTATTCACTCGGAATCTCGTTATCGAAAGCGCGAAATTTGCAGCCGCATTCCCTTCAGACGGCGATGGGTTGGCGTTACATCTGGGCTACAACGATTTGTGTTTGGCTGTTGTCTTTGCTGCCTTGGCGAAACTGGATCGTTACGCCCGACATCCTGCTCGTGGTGATCGCTTTTTGGTCTTTTCATGAACCGCGTCGCATGGGGATGGTTGCAGCATTCTGTTTCGGATTGACCCTGGATGTGCATGATGCGGGTCCTCTTGGCTTGCAGGCGCTGTTATATGCATTGGTGGTGTACGGGACGCAATTGCTGCACCGTCGATTGATGCGTTTTGATTTGCTGAGGCAGGCGATGCATTTGATCCCTTTATTTGTTGGGGTCAAGTTTGTCACGGTGTTATTGGGTGCCTTTTTAGTGAGCGCGTGGCCAGGGTGGACGTGGTTGCTAGGCGCTTTGCTGACGGTTGCCTGTTGGCCGTTGGTTGGTTGGTTATTGCTCTTGCCTCAGCATCGGATGGACGATGCTGGCACAGGCATTGGTTAAAGCCCGCCGCGTATGTTTGATTTTAAAAAAACGGACCAGCTTCAAAAAAACAAGTTTTTGTTTAGAGCCGTTATGGCCGGACTGTTTGCGGTCGTCTGTTTCGCTGTACTTGTCATGCGCTTTTGGGTGCTGCAAGTCGAGCGTCATGACAGCCTGTCGGCACGAGCGGACAGCAATCGCATGGCTGTTGTTCCGATCGCGCCACGTCGCGGAGACATTCTGGATCGCAATGGTGAGGTGCTTGCACGAAACGTGCTGAGCTTTACTCTTGAGGTCGTGCCCGCCAAGGCAGGTAATATTGACCAGCTTTTGAGTAAATTGACCCCAATTGTTTATGTTGGACCAGCTGATCAGCGGCGCTTTAAACGTAGAGTCGTTGAGAGCGGCCGGTACGCGGGTGTTGTGTTACGAAATAATTTAAATGAGACAGAGGCAGCGTGGTTCTCGGCGCACTCGATGCGCTTTCCGGGTGTTGAGCTCAGGGCCCGCTGGGTGCGCGAGTATCCTCAAGGTCAGGCTGCTGCACATGTGGTTGGTTATGTCGGCCGTATATCCGAGTCAGATTTGCTTGGGCTTGAGGAAAGAAATGAGCTTGGCAATTATCGTGGCACCGACATAATTGGCAAGAAAGGCATCGAAAAAACCTACGAGACACTGCTGCACGGCAAGACGGGTTTAGAAGAGCTGGAAATCACCGCGCGCGGGCGACCTGTCCGTGTGCTGCGCAAATTAGATCCCATGCCAGGTGCCAATTTGACGCTATCGCTCGATATGGGGCTCCAGCGGATCGCTGAGGAAGCGTTTAAAAATATGCGTGGCGCTCTTGTTGCGATCGAGCCCGCTACGGGAGAAATTCTTGCGTTCGTCTCACAACCCTCATTTGATCCTAATTTATTTGTGGACGGAATCGATGTCGAAAGTTGGCGACGCCTAAACGAATCTCCGGATCATCCTCTGATTAATCGACCCGTTTATGGAACCTATCCGGTTGGTTCGACCTATAAGCCCTTTGTGGCGCTCGCTGCACTGGAGCTTAAGAAGCGACGTGCAAATGAGCGAATAGACGATCCGGGGTTTTTCGAGTTCGCAGGCCAACGATTTAGAAATGCAGGGTCAACAGCGTTTGGTTCAATCGATATGCACCATGCACTGGTCGTGTCATCGGACACTTATTTTTATTCCTTGGGCCCAGAAATCGGTGTTAATGCGTTACACGACTTCATGAAGCCTTTTGGTTTTGGTCAGTTAACTGGGGTAGATATCGAAGGAGAGCGCCGCGGCGTGTTGCCTTCAACGGAGTGGAAACGTGGGGCCTATAAAACGCGTGATCAGCAGCGATGGTATGCCGGTGAAACGGTCTCGGTAGCGGTTGGGCAAGGCTACAACGCTTTCACATTAATGCAGCTCGCCCAAGCTACAGCTGTTCTGGCAAATGATGGTGCGTACATGAAGCCGCAATTGCTGCGTTCGATTCGAGACTCATTGTCGGGTGAGCAAACGGTGATTGAGCCGCAGACAACACACACGATTGCGCTCAAGCGAGAGAACTTGGAGGTCATCAGACGCGCCCTGACAGATGTGACGCTTTCTGGGACAGCCAGCCAAGCCTTTGTGGGCGCGCCCTATCAGACCGCCGGTAAGACCGGAACGGCGCAAGTCTACAGCCTGCGGGGGGCAAAATATCAGAGCTCAGCAATCGATGAGCGGCTACGAGACCATGCCTTGTTTATGGCCTATGCGCCAGCCAAACAGCCAAAAATTGCAGTCGCGGTACTCGTTGAGAACGCGGGCTGGGGCGGGAGTGTTGCTGCGCCGATCGCACGCAAAGTGTTTGACGCCTGGTTGTTACGTGATCAAAAGACAGCACCTGCTGCGGCAAGCAACGTGCCCGCGCCACGAGGGGCACAATGAAAATATTATTTAGATTTTGCGTGCGTGCTGTGACGGCAATTGATTGGCCCTTGATGGTCATATTATTTTTATTGGCGAGTGCGGGGCTTGTGGCCATGCATTCTGCGGTCGGTGGGACAGACTGGCGCTTCGCTGACCAAGTCCGTAACTTTGCGGTAGCCCTTACCGCAATGTGGGTCGTTGCGATGACGCCACCACACATCATTATCCGACTGGCAGTGCCGATTTATGTTTTGGGGGTATTGCTCTTGCTCGGCGTGATGTTTTTTGGTGATACGAGTAAAGGCGCGACGCGCTGGCTGAATTTGGGCTTTACACGCATACAACCTTCCGAGATCATGAAGATTGCCGCGCCGCTGATTTTGGTGTGGTATTTCCAATCACGCGAAGGCTCCGTGAGAGTACTGGATTTTTTTATTGCGAGCGTACTACTGGCGATCCCGTTTCTGTTGATCGTCAAGCAGCCAGACCTTGGAACAGCGTTACTGGTTTTTGGCGCTGGTTTTTTTGTCATGTATTTTGCAGGCTTGTCTTTCAAGTTGCTTGTGCCATTGTTGATTGCCGGAGTAGTTGGCATTGTCAGTGTTATGGCGTACCAAGAAGAATTGTGTCAGCCGAACACGACTTGGATTGGTTTTCACGACTATCAAAAGCATCGGGTTTGCACGTTGCTTGATCCGACGACTGATCCGCTAGGCAAGGGCTTTCACATCATCCAGTCGACGATCGCTGTCGGGTCGGGTGGCATTTACGGCAAAGGTTATATGGCGGGCACCCAAAGCCAACTCGATTTCATTCCCGAGAGGACGACAGATTTTATTTTCGCTGTCTTTGCAGAAGAATTTGGCTTGTACGGTGGCGTGACGCTTTTGGTGTTGTATCTGGTCTTGATTGCCCGGGGTTTATCGATAGCTGTCGGGGCGTCCACGCACGCCAGTCGTTTGCTCGCGGGCGCGCTCACCATGGTGCTGTTTGTCTATGTTTTCGTAAATATTGGTATGGTGATCGGCATCTTGCCCGTTGTGGGCGTGCCGCTGCCATTTTTGAGTTACGGTGGGACAGCCTTGCTCACGATCGGAATCGCGTGTGGCATTCTTATGAGTATTAGCAAGTATCGTTCGCCGCAAGACGATGAGCAACGCAGTTTTATCTGAGCACGTTGTCACTTATTAAGCCAAGCAGCAGCTTGCGAATGGGTGCGGGTAGTCCTTTGCTGTGCAGTGCACTTATTTTGGTCCAATGAAGTGTGGGCTTGCTCAAGGATTGTTCGGTTGCAGAAGACCTGGGTTCCATCGTCTGTGCGATCACTGGTGCAATCGTCAGGCGATAGTGCGTAAAAACATGTAAAAAAGCCGGAAGCCTTTCAATCTTGGTGACTTGGAGGCCGAGTGACGCGCAGAAGTCGGTGCTCGATACGTCAGTGCCAAACTCTGGCAGACTCCATAAGCCTCCCCAAATTCCGGTTGCTGGCCGCTGTTCGAGCAGAATGTGACCTGATCGATGCGCAAGCATGATGGCGACACTACGTTCAGGTAGGGCCTTGCGAGTCCGCGCGGAAGGTAATTCATCGGTTCGCCCCTCTTTGCGCGCTGTACAGTCGGAATGGATTGGACAATCCTGACAGCGCGGTCGATTGCGGGTGCATAACGTCGCGCCCAGATCCATTAAGCCTTGTGTGTAAGTGGCCATCGCATTTGCGTCTTCGTTACAGGCGCGTGGAGAAGGTAATTGTTCGCGTGCCATGACCCAAAGTTGTTGCTCGACAGCGCGAGTGCTTGGGTCACCTTCGATCCCTCCATGTCGTGCAAAGACGCGTTTGACATTTCCGTCCAAGATCGCTGCACGCTCACCAAAGCAAAACGCGGCGATTGCAGCCGCTGTGGACGGACCGATGCCTGGCAGCGTCACTAAATCCTGAGCGGTGCTCGGAAAACTTCCCCCCCAGTCACTGACCACGCGCTGTGCACAGGCATGTAGATTGCGCGCGCGGGCGTAGTACCCAAGCCCGGCCCATCGAGCCATCACCTCGGATGTTTGAGCCTGCGCAAGTTTCTTTACAGTGGGAAATGCTGTGAGGAAACGCGCGTAGTACTCAATCACAGCTGCAACTTGAGTTTGTTGCAGCATGATTTCCGATAGCCAGACTCGATAGGGATCGTGCGTCTGCTGCCACGGCAAGCCATGTCGGCCGTGCACACGCTGCCATGCTATGAGTCGCGGGGCGATGCGCATGTTCGGTCGGCGCTGTTAAAAGCGGGTGTTTCGTTCGACAGACCAGCGCGCCGATAGGGCGCCTAAGCAGGCGACTGACACGACAGCAATGCAAAGCACTGGGATGGAGGGTAAGGCAAGCGCGAACTCGGCGTCGTAGCTGCGTGCCAGGGAGGCTAGCGCATCGTTGAGCGGCATGAGAGCGCCACGCGCAATACCGATACTAATCAGTGCAGCGATTGTGCAAGTTAGGGCCCCAAGATATAAAAAAGGTCGGCGAACAAAGCCTTCAGTGGCGCCCACTAGTCGGGCAACACCAATTTCTTCGCGCTGTGACAGCGCTTGCATACGTACGGTATTGAAAACTGTTGCAAGGACGACCAAGATGACACTGAGTGCCAGTAGCAGCAGACCAACTTTGCCAAAACGCAGCAAGGCCTCTAGGCGTTGCACCCAAGCGCTGTCGAGCTGAACGAGATCGACATTGGGCCAAGACCGCCAAACGCGCGCCAATTCGTCGGCGCGCGCAGCGAGATCCTCGCCGGGGGTGAATGCGACGACGACGGCATCGGGAAGCGGGTTGTTGGGCAGAACCTTGAGTGCCTGCTCCCAGGCCGGGTTTTCACGCAGATCCTTCAGCGCACGGTCTTTAGGGATGATGCGCACGCCGGACACTTGGTGCGCGTGTTCTGAGCGAATGCGTTTGGCTAGTTGCTCCGCAGCAGTGTTCGCCGCATCCGGTTTGAGAAAAATAGTCAGTTCAGGCGTGACGGATACCTGCCGGGCGACAGGCTCGATGGACACTAGTAGCGATGCGCCCAGCAGAGGCAGTGAGAGCGCGAGTGCGATGACAAGGAGGTTGGTGAGTGAGGAAATTGGCTGGGAGATCAACCGACGCAATGTAACCGCTAGAGCATAGCGGTGCTGGCGCAGCAGGCTTTTCATGAACGGTCGCCCCCAAGCGAGGGTTCGTTTCTCTCAGGCATTTGATTTAAAACAACATGTTTGTGTGTGGGCACTCGCTTCTGGGCTGAATCGGCGAAGCGACCCGGATCAATTTTGAACGCTCGCGTGGCATATTCGGCCATCAGTTCGTCGTCGTGAGACGCAATGAGCGTGGTGACCCCCACTCGGTTGAAGTCTTTAAAAACAGACATGATTCGACGGGCCGTTTCGCGGTCTAGGCTCGCGGTCGGTTCGTCTGCGATCAGAATCGCCGGGCGATTGACGATTGCGCGTGCAATGGCCAGTCTTTGCTGCTCCCCACCCGACAGTTCGATCGGCGATGCGCTCTCTTTGGCGGATAAGCCAACTTTTTCTAGCGCTGCACGGGCTCGGGCGCGCGAAACGCCAGCCGCCAAACCGGTTACTGCCAGAGGCAGCAATACGTTATCTATCACGCTGCGGTCATATAACAGACGCGTATCTTGCAAAATGACACCCACGGCGCGTCTCAAATAGGGTCTAGCCCGCGCTGACAAATTCTCCAAGCGCTGGCCGTTAACCTGAATGGAGCCCCTGGAAGGGGGTTCCAGGCCACCAATTAATTTGAGAAGCGTAGACTTTCCGGCGCCAGACGGGCCTGCGACGTAGACAAATTCGCCAGCTGACACCTTAAAGCTAATATCAGCCAGAATGCTGCGACCTTGGCCGTAGGATTTGAAAACGTGTTGGAATTCAATCATGGTTGAACCGAGTAGAAGCCGACATCATAACGCCCTGCCATGCACATATAAAGATTATGCGTAGTTGGCACCAAATTGGGAGTTTCTTGCACTAATCTGGGAGATTGACTGCAAGGGATTTCCCCCATACATTGAGTTCACGGGTAAGGCTACCATTGGTGCCTTGCACAAATTACTAACTCGACATTCCCTAGGATTGTCGTCCCCCGTCGTGATCTGGAGATCGACTTATGAAATTTTTAAAACTTGCACTCGTTGGCGCAGCACTTATCGCTGCCAACTCAGCCGTTCAAGCGGGCCCAACTTTTGACGCTGTCAAGAAAAAAGGTTTTGTTCAGTGCGGTACGAACACCGGCTTGGCTGGTTTCTCGGCACCGGACAGCAAAGGCGTCTGGTCTGGTCTGGATATTGACTTGTGCCGTGCGTTCGCCGCCACAATGTTTGGTGACTCGACAAAATTTAAGGTTACGCCACTGACCGCCCAGCAGCGCTTCACAGCACTGCAGTCTGGCGAGATCGATGTGCTGGTGCGTAACACCACCCAGACAATGACACGTGACACATCATTGGGTCTGATCGGCGTTGCCGTCAACTTCTACGACAGCCAAGGCATCATGGTTCGCAAGGATAGCGGTATCAAGAGCGCCAAAGAGCTCAATGGTGCGACGGTTTGTGTACAGCCTGGCACGACGACTGAGCTGAACCTCGCTGACTGGTTCCGTGCCAACAAGCTGACGTTCAAACCAGTGGTGATTGAGAAGCTGGACGAAGTTGTTCGCGCTTTCGTTTCTGGTCGTTGCGATGCATACACGACAGACAAGTCAGGCTTGGCTTCTTCGCGTTCGTCACTCGACAAACCTGAAAACTACGTCATCTTGCCTGAAGACTTCTCCAAAGAGCCTCTCGGCCCGTTGGTTCGTCAAGGCGATGAGCAGTGGCTAAACGTTGTGCGTTGGAGCTTTAACGCAATGGTCGAGGCCGAAGAGTACGGCATCACTCAGAAAAACCTCGATCAAATGCTCAAGAGCACCAACCCGAACGTTCAGCGTATTCTTGGTGTCACACCAGGAATGGGTAAGAACTTGGGTGTAGACGAGAAGTGGGCCTACAACATCATCAAGGCTGTTGGTAACTACGGCGAAAGCTTTGAGCGCAACATCGGTGCGAAAACACCCTTGAAGCTCGAGCGTGGACTGAACCAGCAGTGGACGAAAGGCGGCATCCTGTACGCCTGGCCTATTCGTTAATTACTGTTGACTCCAAGGGGCGATCGCGCGGGCAACTGCTCGTGCATCGCCCCAACTCATCATGAATCAAAAAGATACTCCTCCAGTGCAACCGCCACGTCGGCGCTTGTCCTGGAATGATCCGGGCGTACGCTCGGTCATCTATCAAATCCTTGCTGTCGCAATTGTCGGCGGCATTGGTTGGTACCTTGTGCACAACACGATGCACAATTTGTCGGTTCGTAATATCACGACTGGTTTTGGCTTCTTAAGTCGTGAAGCTGGGTTCGCAATAGGTGAAACCCCCATCAGCTACACCCCCGCGGATACCTACGCGCGCGCGATAAGCGTGGGCCTACTTAACACGTTACGCGTCGCATTGATCGGCATCATTCTTGCCACACTGCTCGGCACAATTATTGGTATTGCCCGACTGTCAAAAAACTGGTTGATTCGAAAAATCTCCAGTGTTTATGTTGAAGTCATGCGCAATATTCCTTTGCTGTTGCAGCTGTTTTTTTGGTACGCAATTATTTCGGAAATAATGCCCGGTCCGCGCAAAGCCTATCATCCGCTGCCAGGCGTCTTTGTGTCTAACCGTGGCATTCAAATGCCAACGCTTGAAGGCGAAGGGTTGCAATGGCTTTTGGCGGGGCTCCTGTTAGCCATTCTTGCGATTATTGGCCTGAGTCGCTGGGCGCGCCAGCGGCAAGCACGTACGGGTCAAATTTTCCCGATGATCCGCTGGTCGCTTGGTTTGCTCTTGATTACCCCCGCTGTAGTGTGGTGGTTCAGCGGCACGAGCCTGTCTTTGGAGGTGCCGGAGCTCAAGGGCTTTAACTTTGTTGGTGGGATGGTGTTCACGCCTGAATTCGCCGCGTTGCTCTTTGGCCTTGTCATCTACACCTCTGGCTTTATCGCCGAGGTGGTGCGTTCTGGCATCCAGTCGGTCGGGCGCGGCCAGTGGGAGGCGGCTGACGCGCTTGGCCTGAAGAACACGTTGGTATTGCGACTGGTCGTTTTGCCCCAAGCCTTGCGTGTGATTATTCCTCCGATGACGAGCCAGTACCTCAACATCACAAAAAATAGCTCGTTGGCAGTCGCGATCGGCTACCCCGATATTGTCTCGATTATTAACACCACCTTGAATCAGACCGGCCAGGCCATCGAAGGTATTTTGATGATCATGGCGGCATACCTAACGGTTAGCTTGTCGATCTCGGTGTTGATGAATTGGTACAACAAGCGCATAGCATTGGTGGAAAGATAAGATGACAAGCCAAGCGAATGTTTCAACGCCAAGTACCGAGTTAGCACCTCCCGTTCGGGCGTCAGTATGGAACTGGTTGCGTTCGCAACTCTTTTCTTCGCCATTTAATACGCTGTTAACGATCTTGTCCGTCTGGCTCCTGTTCGCAACCGTGCCTGCCATGGTGGACTGGTTTTTGATCAGTTCTACTGTCACTGCCAAAACTGCGCAAGAGTGTCGAGAGGTAACCGGTGCGTGTTGGTCGATGATCGTTGAAAAGCATCGCCTGATTCTTTTTGGCGTCTACCCGTATGAGGAACAGTGGCGCCCATTGTTGGCGACATTGATTCTCTTGAGCGTCATTATTCTTAGCGGTATACGTCGTTTCTGGAATATTTCTTTGCTCTTTCTTTGGCTCGTGGCGCTGTCGAGCGTCGCAGTCTTGATGTGGGGCGGAGTATTTGGTCTAACCCACGTCGAAAACAGCCGCTGGGGTGGTTTGCCGCTCACCTTGATCTTGTCGACCTTCGGCATTGCGTTGGCGTTCCCGCTTGGCGTGCTGCTCGCGTTAGGTCGTCGATCAAAAATGCCGGCCATCAAGACGCTTTGTGTCGTCTATATCGAGTTGATTCGCGGTGTACCTCTGATCAGTTTGCTCTTTATGTCGGCAGTCATGCTTCCCTTGTTTCTGCCCGAAGGCATCACCATCGATAAGTTGCTGCGTGCCCAAGTAGCCATCATCCTGTTTGCAGCGGCCTATATGGCTGAAACAGTTCGCGGTGGTTTGCAGGCGATTCCAAAGGGACAGTTCGAAGGCGCGGATTCGTTAGGCCTGACCTATTGGCAGCAAATGCGTTTAATCGTGTTGCCGCAGGCATTGAAGATCGTCATTCCTCCGCTCGTTGGACTTTTCATCGCGCTGTTTAAAGACACATCATTGGTGGTGATTATCGGCATTTTTGATCTGACACAGGCTGCCAAAGCGGCCTTGGTGGATCGGGCCTGGAGCGGCTTTAGTGTTGAGGTCTACATCTTTATTTCGGCAATTTACTTTGTGTTCTGCTATTCGATGTCTAAGTACAGTCAGTCTCTAGAGAAAAGACTGGCGACGGAGCATCAACGTTAGCGATGTGTTGATAACCATCGAGCGCTAAATATTTCTGGAGATCGAGCATGGCTGACGCCATCATAAGCATGAAAGAAGTCAACAAGTGGTTCGGCAAATTCCACGTGTTGCGTGACATTAGTCTCGACGTCGGACGTGGTGAGCGGATCGTGATTTGTGGACCTTCTGGTTCGGGTAAGTCAACGCTGATTCGTTGTATTAACCGTCTGGAAGAACACCAGAAAGGCCAAATTATTGTTGAAGGTACTGAAATCACTAATGACATTCGTGATGTTGAAGCGATTCGTCGCGATGTGGGTATGGTGTTCCAACATTTCAATTTGTTTCCCCATCTAACTGTGCTCGAGAACCTAACGCTCGGTCCGATCTGGGTGCTGAAGACGCCCAAAGCCGAGGCGGAAGCCAGAGCAATGGAGTATCTTGAGCGTGTCCGCATCGCAGAGCAGGCGAGCAAATTTCCAGGACAACTTTCCGGCGGGCAGCAGCAACGTGTAGCGATTGCGCGTTCTTTGTGCATGGATCCTAAGGTCATGCTGTTTGACGAACCAACTTCTGCGCTCGATCCTGAGATGGTTAAAGAAGTGCTCGATGTCATGGTCGGTTTGGCCGAAGATACCGGCATGACGATGCTCGTCGTGACCCATGAAATGGGTTTCGCCCGAAAAGTTGCAGATCGAGTGATTTTTATGGATCGCGGCGAGATCATCGAGCAGAACACGCCAGAGGCTTTTTTCGACAATCCGCAGAACGAGCGGACTAAGCTGTTCCTGAGTCAAATTCTGCATTAATTTTTTTATAGCTACTTTTGCTCGGTGTTGCTGGGGCTGTGATGCTTGGCGTGATCCGCGCTCTCGGGTGTACCTTTGGGGTGATATATGAATCAATCTTTTCGTTTAATGCGTAGGCATTTCCTATCGTTGGGCTTGGCGTGCGCAGGCCTGGTGGGCATCGGTTCCGTTGCGACGGCACAGGCCCAAGTCCAGTGGCCCAGCAAGCCCATCCGTTTTGTGGTGCCTTATCCCCCAGGCGGGCCGTTAGATACCGTCGCTCGCGTGTTGGCTGAAAAAGTCAAAGTCTCGTTGGGGCAGCCCGTTGTCGTAGAGAACAAACCGGGCGCGGGTGGCAATATTGGTGTGGATCTCATTGCGAAGGCCCAGCCTGATGGTTATTCGCTTGTGATGGGGGCCGTGGCGACGCATGCGATCAATCCCTGGCTGTTTTCCAAGATCCCCTATGACGCGGTAAAAGACTTTGCGCCGGTTGCACTCGTGGCGTCGGTACCTAATGTCTTAGTAGTAAATAAGGAATTCGCGGATAAAAATAAAATACGTACGATGGCTGACTTGGTTGCCTATGGCCAAGCGAATCCTGGGAAATTAAACTACGGTTCTGGTGGCGCGGGCAGTGCAGGCCATTTGGCGGGCGAATTGCTCGGTGTGCGTGCCCAAGTCAAGATGGTGCATATTCCTTATCAAGGTGCTGCGCCCGCCAAGCTGGCCTTATTATCTGGACAGTCAGACTTTATGTTTGACAATTTGGCCTCCGCCGCCCCGCTGATTAAAGAAGGAAAAGTCATCTCTTTGGCCGTGACGACGACCGCTCGCTCTGCGATGTTGCCTGAGGTTCCGACGGTCGAGCAGACTGGCTTCAAGCCTTTCGATATTGGTACTTGGTTTGGCGTGTTCACGACAGCAGGGACGCCTGCTGCAGTGCTTTCGAAGCTACACAGCGCGTACGCACAAGCCTTGGCAGATCCCGAGGTTGCTAAGCGTTTGGCTGAGATGGGATCAAATGCAAAGGCGCTGAGCTCCGTTGAGTTCGCTGAGATGGTTAAAAAAGAGCTCGAAAAATATAAAGATCTCGTGAAGCTGTCTGGCGCACAAGTGAACTAATTGTTTTGATGGCGGCAATGCCATCAAACGATAGCCTGCGCGCTACTTTCGGCGCAGCGATGCGCCGGCAGTGGATGACAAGCGCCAGAACGAAAGTGCGGCGAGCGAGCAAAGTGTGCCGATGACTAAAAAGCCGATCAGGACATCTTTTGGGTCAACGGTCTGTGCGCCCCGCCAGGACATGCTCAGGCTCACAGTTTCAGCGGCGACGCCAACACCTAGGCTAATGCCCAGTTGCTGACCCATCGCAGCGAAGCTGCTCGCGCGACTCATGTCTGTTTGATTGATATCTGCATAAGCCAGTGTATTGACGGCGGTGAACTGCAGCGATCTGAAGAACCCACCGAGCAACAGGATAGCCATCATCACGAGGCCCGGTGTCTCTTGTGTGAAGCTTGCACAGATCATCAAGCTCAGTCCGGTAAAGATGGCGTTGATTGTCAGCACGCGTCGATAACCCCAGCGATTCAGGATGCGTGGTGCCGCCACTTTCATGGCGAGAGACCCCACAGCACCTGCAAAGGTGATGAGTCCAGCGGCGAGTGCGCTCATCCCAAACCCCACTTGTAACAAGAGGGCAAGAAGATACGGTGTCGCACCAATACTGAAGCGGCAGAGATTACCTGCGAACATGGCGATTCTGAAGGTTTGAATCTTTAGGAGCGAGAGATTGAGGATGGGCTCTGCATGTCGGCGTGCATGGATCGTGTAGCCCCAGCCAGCAATCAACCCCAATGCGATCAGAAAGAGGCTTAGGCGCGCAGAGGAGCCGCCATTGCCAAGCATCTCGAAGCCGCTGACAAGGCAGGCCATGCATAGTGCGCTGAGGATAAAGCCCCAAAAATCCAGACGATGGGTTAAACCGTCCGAAGGCAGCTCACGAACATGCTTGAACACCATCCAAATTCCTAAAAATCCAATAGGAATATTGATCAGAAAAATCCAATGCCAAGAGGCATAAGTGACTAAAAATCCACCAAGTGGTGGACCCGCCATCGGACCGATCAGCGCAGGCATCGATAAAAGTGCCATCGCTTTGATAAGTTCATGTTTTGGAATAGACCGCAACAAAATGATGCGTCCCACAGGCACCATCATGGCTCCGCCTAAGCCTTGCACGATGCGTGAAATGACCAATTGAGTCAGTGTCTGCGAAAGCGCGCAGGTCAGGGAACTAAGAGAAAACAGCACAATGGCCGCAATAAAGACCTTACGGGCGCCGTAGCGGTCGGCCGCCCAGCCGCTAATCGGTACAAAAACGGCCGTTGAAATCAGATAGGACGTGATCGCCAGATTCATTTCAATCGGATTTGAGCCTAATTCACGCGCCATGGTCGGTAAGGCCGTTGTGACCACCGTCGCATCGAGCATTTGCATGAGCAGGGCGCATCCGACGATAACCGGCAAAATTCGTCGGGATTTCTCGGGAACGGAGTCAGGTTCGTCGAGATTAGGTAAATTGGGCTGCTGCATGGGAGTGATTTGATCGCGTCTACAGTACACTAGACGACAGTCTAACCTTTCGCTGATCTTCCATGGCCGAGAACTACACCTCCGAAATTACGCAGTTCCTCGAATCGTTCAAATCTAGCCACCCTGACATTGAGCAGCGCCAGAGAGACGGTCGGGCTCGTTTGTGGGACAAGGCTCAGGATACAGAGCTCGCTGAAGGCTTCAAGCAGGGCCGTGTGCGTCAACATCCTTACGTTTATCAGAACAACTAGGCCAAATGAATTCGGTCCAGGTTTCCGGTGAAAGTCTAGAGGCGCTCGTCGAACCCTCTGTTGATACAACTCCTGATGTTGTCGATACCGTCGCGCTCGCGCGGCTGTACGGAGAGCCGCTGTTCGCCTTGCCTACCGATCTGTACATCCCGCCCGATGCGCTTGAGGTTTTCCTCGAGACGTTTCAAGGGCCGCTAGACTTGCTGTTGTATTTGATTCGCAAGCAAAACTTCAACGTCCTTGACATCCCAATGGCTGAGGTGACTCGCCAATATTTGTCGTACGTCGATCAGATTCGTATGCACAACCTTGAGCTAGCGGCAGAATATTTGCTGATGGCTGCGATGCTCATCGAAATCAAAGCCAGAATGTTGTTACCGGTCAAAAAGACCGAGCCAGGTCAGGAGCCGGAAGACCCTCGTGCTGAACTCGTACGTCGTCTGCTGGAGTACGAGAAAATGAAGCTCGCAGCGCAGCAGCTTGATGCGCTGCCTCAGCTCGGCAGAGATTTTCAGCGGGCGCAAGCGTTTGCTGATTTACGTATTGAACGTGCGTTGCCGGAGGTGGGTGTTGAAGACTTGCGTCAGGCATGGATCGATATCCTCAAGCGCGCAAAGCTCAATGCGCATCATCACATTACGCGGGAGCAGTTGTCCGTGCGAGACCACATGACGCATATTCTGCGTCGCTTATCTGATGTTCGGTTTATTGAATTTGGTCAGCTGTTTATGGAGCGGATTGCAGAGGGCGCTGCTGTAGCGGTCGTGGTGGTGCACTTCCTTGCCTTGCTTGAACTGTCCCGCGAATCTTTACTCGAAATTACACAGGCTGAACCCTATGCGCCTATTTATGTGCGCTTGGCTTATACCAGTGCTGCCGTCTAGGCTAATCGCCTCGCGTGCCCGGAGAATTCATTGAAAGTTGTACATACGATCGAAGAATTGCGCGATCAGCTTAGAGGTCAGTTGCGGGTATCGTTTGTTCCCACGATGGGTAATCTGCACGAGGGCCATCTCGCTCTGATGAAGCTGGCTCGCCAGCACGGAGACCCTGTCGTTGCAAGCATTTTTGTCAATCGCCTCCAGTTTGGTCCGAATGAAGATTTCGATCGATATCCTCGCACCTTGCGTGATGACATCGCCAAATTAGAGCGCGATCGAAACGTCTATGCATTGTTCGCACCCAATGAAAGCGAGCTATATCCCGAACCCCAAAATTATCGGGTGCAGCCGCCTCAAGAACTAGGCGATATCCTTGAGGGTGAATGTCGTCCTGGTTTTTTTGGCGGCGTGAGTACAGTTGTCCTCAAGTTGTTTGCTTGTGTGCAGCCGCGAGTCGCTGTGTTCGGAAAAAAAGATTATCAGCAGCTGATGGTGATACGAAATATGTGTCGCCAGTTCCAGTTGCCCGTTGAAATCCTAGCGCATGAAACTGTTCGCGCAGAAGATGGGCTCGCGTTGTCATCGCGTAACGTTTATTTGCAACCAGCGGAGCGCACCGAGGCGCCACAATTGTTTGCGCAGCTACGCATCATGCAGGCGAAAGTGCGTGCCGGTGCGTCGGATGCGGGGCTACTCGAGCAAGAAGCTACACATTATTTGCAAGCTCGGGGTTGGATGGTTGATTACATTGCCATTCGCCGACGCCGTGATTTACATAAGCCTTCGCAAGTCGAGATGCTTGCGGGTGAGCCCCTTGTGGCGCTAGCGGCGGCTACGCTTGGCGCGACGCGTTTGATTGACAACCTAGAGCTCTAGACTCTGTCAATACGTACCTAGGGTTATTCCGCCTGTCAGATCTGACAGCTTTTCGTCTCCACTTCGCCGTGCCAGACTGCGTTTCGTCATGAAACGGAGAGGCGGCATGAAGGTTGTTGACGAAACGAACGGGGCGGGTTGGAAAGCACTGACAGCGCGTGAGCGCGATGTCATTCATCCCGTCGCAGAGGGAAAATCAAATAAGCTGATCGCAATCGAGCTCGGTATTTCAATGCGCACCGTCGAGGCGCATCGGGCACGAATTTTTTACAAGATGGGAGTGCGTAATGCGGTGCAACTGGCTCGGCATGTTTGCACACAACCTGAGCGCAGTTGCGAGGCCCCCTTGGCTCAGGGGCAGTTTGGTGATGTTTGATTGTTTAATTCGTTGACTGGGTCAAGGTCTGGCTGACGCGTGAGGGTATAAGTGAGGTTGGGCAAGTCACCGTTGATTGAAATCAAACGCAATACATTGGTGCTTGTCATGGCTAACTCTGCACGCACGTTGCTCTGGCTGTTTAACAAAACGATCCGAGGGACAGCCTGGGCCGTCGCACGCCAGCAACCTTGATCCGCTAGTTGAGATGTCTTGTTGTTCTGTCCGAGGTAGGCCGCGCGGGCGCGCCAACGACCATTCGGAGACATCGTAACCGTCACACGTTGCGCGACACACTTCATCTCGGGGTGGAAACAAGGAAGCGTACCGGCAAAGGTTTGTGGTTCTGGAATCAGCTCTGATCGCACGGTATCCGGCGCGGTGGCTGCGGCCGCGGTTGCGACCGTGGTACCTGCTGCGGGATTGGCGGTTGCATTGGCACCAGTCTGCTGTGGAGCAGGGGCAGAGGACTTCAAACCAATCTGTATTTGACTTGGTGGGCGCACCGCCTGTGTGGCATAGGCGCCCTCAGCTTGCGCCACGGCATCCGTTGCGGAACTCGCCGCGGGCAGGTTGTAGTACCCCGATTGCTGCATTTGGGCACAAGCCGTCAGAAGCAACGCACTGACCAGGGTGGCCCCACGATATAGGAAGGTCACGTGGGTCTGGTTGAGTTTGTTTTGTCTGAACATGATTGACTTCCTGAGTCGAGGGCGTAACTGAATCGATGTCTGCATTCTACGCATTTGCCCGATTCCCTGCAGACGAATCTGCCTGGATTTTGTATGTTTACTGATATTTTGCGCTGGCTTGCTTTGGGGGCGATCGCCGGATCGCTTTTAGGTTTTTTGCTTATATGGGTTGTGCGGCAAATCTTTGGCCGTTGTTGGCTCGCTTGGGGCTTGCTAGAGCCTGGTCATGGCTTCCCGTCGACGCACACCGCGCAGGCCCAGAGATTGGACGTCCAACTGTTGTTGTCTAGTGCGATGTGTGGAGCGGCTGTAGCGGGGTCAAACGCATTGCGTAGTCCGGTGCTGTGGGAAGCCCTGTGGTCGGGTGCTCTGTTTTGTAGCCTTCTGTTACTGCAGGCGCGCATCGATGCCCAGACGGGTTTTCTGCCCGATCGCTTGACGCTGGGCATGCTGTGGCTAGGGATTTTGTTTAGCTTGTGCGGTGGCTGGGTCTCGCTCGAGCGTTCGGTGGCCGGGGCGGCCACGGGCTATATTGTGATGTGGCTATTGGCGATCCTGTTCTATTTTGTAACGGGTCGTGAGGCGATGGGACGCGGTGACTTTAAACTATCGGCGGCGCTGGGCGCTTGGCTCGGGCTGTGGTCTTTGCCAAGCGTCTGGCTGGTGGCGTCTGTGTGGGTATGTATCACTGCTGTCTTGGACCATTTATGTGGGCGGCAACATTTCCGGGCGCCTAGGCCGTTTGGGCCAGGGCTGGCGCTAGGCGGTATTGTGGTGATGTTGTCGCAGGTAAACTGAAGGGGTAACAAGGGGTCGCAGTATGTTCAAGCTTGGTCTGACCGGTGGGATTGGTTCTGGTAAGACTTACGTTGCCAATTTATTGGCAGGGTGGGGCGCCAGCGTGATTGACACAGATCAGATTGCTCATGCCCTGACAGCCCCAGAGGGCCTTGCTATTTCCCCAATTCGGGCAGCGTTTGGGTCTGACGTGATCAGTCCAGAGGGGGCGCTTGATCGCTCAAGGATGCGCGAGCTAGTGTTCTCCAACCCTGCCAAACGCGTCACCTTAGAAGGGATCTTGCACCCCCTCATTGCTCAGGAAGTCTTGGTTCAGGCTAAGGTAGCGACAGGATTGTATGCTGTGTTTGTCGTCCCACTATTGGTGGAATCTGGTCGGTGGCGGGATCGAATTGATCGTTTGTGCGTAGTGGATTGTGACGAGGCGACTCAGATCGCGCGCGTCCAGGCCCGTTCGGGGATTCCAACGGACACAATTCGCCGAATTCTTGACGCCCAAGCGAGCAGAGAGCAAAGATTGGCCGTTGCAGACGACATAATTATCAATTCGGCAAGCACTACAGTACAGGAACTTGAAAAACAGGTATTGGTCCTGCACGAGGGGTGGTGTAACCTATCGGTATCTGGCTAAATGCGCTCATTTTCGGTGCATCGCCTGCCTTTAGCGACACATTGCTTTGATTCTTTTTGAATATCCCTTTAACGAGCGAATCCGTGCGCTGATGCGTCTGGAGTCTTTGCTTGACCGGATGATATTTTTCGCGAAGCCCGGTGATGCACGGCACCATCAGGTGGCCTTGGCCGCGCTTTTTGATTTGCTCGATGCCACGGAGCGCACAGACGTGAAAGGTGGTGTTGTGCAGGATTTGGAACGTCAGCGTAACGTCCTTTCGTCCCTGAAAGACCATCCGAGCGTCGATGAAAAAACCTTAGCGAACATGCTTGTCGAACTTGATCGGGTGATCGTTAATCTGAATGCGGCTGGAAAGACAGGACAGGAATTGCGTGCAAACGAGTGGCTAAGCAGTCTGCGTGGACGACTCGCCCTGCCCGGCGGCGGAACGCAAGTAGATATGCCATCTTTTCATGCCTGGCAGTACTGTTCGGAAGCCGAACGTTGTAACGACTTGCAACGCTGGATGTCGACGCTCATGCCGCTGTATGCTGGAATTTCGTTGGTGATGCGACTGTTGCGTGAGACGGGGCAAGCGACCGACGCCGTTGCGCCTAAGGGGGCGTTTCAACAAATGCTAGCGGGGAAAACTTATCAGCTTCTACGAGTATGGGTTGATCAGTCACTTGGTGTTTTTCCTGAAATCAGCGCTAACAAATATATGGTCTGGATTCGCTATTCCGCGCAGGATGGCGAGCATCGACCCCATGCGGTGACGCATGACGTCAACTTCAAAATGACTCTTTGCGCCCTCTAAGGGCCGGTTGGAACCCCTATGCCTGAGCATTTGCCTTCACGGTCCACTCGCCGGGTGCCTTGGGTTTGGATTGTTTTAGCGTTGGCGCTGTTGCTAGGTGGAGTGTATTGGTGGCAAAGTGACGCTAGCAAGCCCGCGACACCAAAGGGGCCGCCAGGTGGGATGACTCCCATGGTCCCTGTGCGCGTGCAGGCCGCCATTTCTGAGAGTCTTGATATTTATTTGCGTGGTCTAGGCACGGTCACTGCCTTCAATACAGTCACCGTGCGCAGCCGCGTTCAAGGCGAGCTGATCGAGGTCTTGTTTAAAGAGGGCGAAAGCGTGAAGGCGGGTGATGTGTTGGCCCGCATCGATCCCCGATCGTTTGAGGTTGCATTGGATCAGGCGCTGGGTGCTCAGCAGCAAAACCAAGCGCAATATGAAAACGCAAAGCGCGATCTGCAACGCTATCAGACCTTGCGTAAGCAGGATTCAATCGCCCCTCAGTTGCTCGATACGCAGGCCGCGCTTGTACGAAAATTTGAAGGGTTGATTAAAAGTGATCAGGCAACAGTAGACAATGCACGCTTGCAACTGAACTACACCACCATCACAGCCCCCATCGCGGGTCGGCTAGGTTTGCGTCGGGTCGATGCCGGAAATCTGCTGAACGCGAACGATCCCGCCGGTGTCGTCGTCATTACGCAAACACAGCCTATCGCCGTCATGTTTACTTTGCCTGAAAATGATTTGCCTGCTGTGCGTGCGCCGATGCTTGGGGGGAAAACGCTTGCAGTCGATGCATATGATCGCGCCGACATGAATCGTCTAGCAGAGGGCAAGCTCTCGTCGATCGACAATCAAATTGACATATCGACAGGAACCGTCAAGCTCAAGGCTGAGTTCCCTAATCAAACGGATGCCTTGTTTCCAAACCAGTTCGTCAACATTCGAATGAAGGTGCGCACCTTGCAAGATGCGCTCACCATCCCAGCAGCGGCAGTGCAGCAAGGTAATCGTGGCGCGTTTGTATATGTCGTGGAGTCTGACGGCCTCGCGTCGGTTAAACCCGTCAAAATCGGTGATCGCAGTGGTGAGCGTGTCGTGGTTCTGGAAGGCATCAAAGTGGGCGACCGCGTCGTGCTTGAGGGCACAGACAGGCTGCGTGCTGGTGCCAAAGTTCGCGTAATCGGAGCGCCCGGTGCTGCGGGTGATCAGAATGCCCCCGCCCGACGTCCTGCCGGTGCGCCGGAATCTGTTCGGCCGTGAGCCTTTCGCGTCCATTCATCTTACGACCCGTTGCCACAACCCTGGCAATGATTGCGTTGTTGCTGTCGGGCTTGATTGCCTATCGATGGTTGTCGGTTTCGTCGCTACCCGAAGTCGATTATCCGACTATCCAAACGACAACTTTTTATCCTGGCGCAAGTCCAGAAGTGATGGCCGCACTGGTGACTTCACCGCTCGAGCGTCAGTTTGGACAAATGCCTGGCTTGCGGCAGATGACTTCCAGTAGTTCGGCGGGCGCATCAATTATTACCTTGCAATTCGCGCTTTCCCTTCGGTTAGATGTGGCGGAGCAGCAAGTTCAGGCGGCAATTAATGCGGCGAGCAATCTGTTGCCGCGAGACTTGCCTGTCCCGCCCATTTATAACAAAGTCAATCCTGCCGATGCGCCTGTCATTACCCTTGCGATCACTTCACCCACGGTGCCCTTGCCACAAATTCGCGACTTGGTTGACACGCGCATGGCACAAAAAATATCGCAAGTAGCTGGCGTTGGTTTGGTTAGCGTAGCGGGCGGTCAGCGACCCGCGATGCGGATTCAAGCGAATCCGCAGTCGCTTGCAGCCTACGGATTGACACTAGCGGACGTACGCACTGCGGTGGTGGGAGCTAATGTCAATCAACCCAAGGGCACGCTGGATGGCCCGGTGCGCTCAACTACGATTAACGCGAACGACCAGTTAAAGAACCCGAGTGACTATCTGGATCTGGTGGTGACGTATCGTAATGACGCGCCACTGCGTGTGTCGGATGTCGCATCAGTATTGATAGAAGCCGAGGATGCGCGACTCGCAGCCTGGGCGGATACACAACCCGCGATTCTCTTAAACGTGCAGCGACAGCCTGGCGCCAATGTCATCGATGTGGTCAATCGTATTCAAGCCGTGCTCCCTCAGTTGCGGACTGCTTTGCCTGCGAATCTTGATGTCACGGTGATGTCCGATCGCACGCAGACCATTCGCGCATCGGTTCGAGATGTACAAATTGAGATGTTTATTGCCATTGGCCTCGTCGTGCTGGTGACGTTTGTGTTCTTGCGCACGCTGACGGCAACCTTGATCCCCAGTGTCGTGGTGCCTCTTTCATTAGTAGGTACGTTTGGCATTATGTATTTGGCGGGCTTTAGTATCAATAACTTGACTTTGATGGCGTTGACGATCGCGACTGGATTTGTTGTAGATGATGCGATCGTGATGATTGAAAATATTGCCCGCTATCTAGAGAAAGGCGACACGCCCATGCAGGCTGCTCTGAAGGGCGCTTCACAAATTGGCTTTACGCTGGTGTCGCTGACGCTCTCGTTGATTGCGGTTTTAATTCCTCTGCTCTTTATGACAGAGGTGGTAGGACGGTTATTCAGGGAGTTCGCCGTCACGCTCGCAGTTGCAATATTGTTGTCATTGCTCATATCGCTTACCTTGACGCCAATGATGTGCGCGCGTCTGCTGCGTGCAGGCGATCATGATCGTGCTGGCTGGCTGTCTAGAGTTGTTCAGCAGCAGATCGACGGACTGATTGCGCTCTACGGTGTGGCGCTGCGCTGGGTGCTAGCGCGTCAAGGACTGACATTAGTCGTTGCGCTGGGGACCTTCGTACTCACGGCATTGCTGTACATCGGTATACCCAAAGGGTTTTTCCCGATGCAAGATACTGGGCTGATACAGATCGTGACTCAGGCGCCGCAGAATTTGGCATTCGCAGCGATGGCCGAGCGACAGCAAGTGGCGGTGAAGACCATCTTGCAAGATCCCGACGTCAGCAGCGTATCCTCATTTATTGGAATTGATGGTGTCAACGAGACCGTTAACACGGGACGTATACAGGTTGCCTTAAAACCGCATGGTCAGCGGCGTGCTGAGATCTCTGAGGTGTTGCAGCGCCTGCAAAATCAACTTCAGTTGGTGGCAGGCTTGCAGTTTTATTTGCAGCCCGTTCAAGACTTGACGGTCGAGGATCGTGTCAGCCGCACTCAGTACCAACTCACGCTGGAAAGTGTCGATCCTGAATTGCTGAGTGTTTGGGTACCTAAGCTAGTGGATGCGTTACGCAATAAGCCGGAACTTGCTGACGTGATTGACGATATGCAAGAAGATGGCCTCAATACTTTTATTAACATTGATCGCGATGCTGCTGCAAGACTTGGCGTGTCCGCTGCAGCGATCGACGATGCGTTGTACGACGCGTTCGGACAACGACAGATTTCGACAGTATTCACACAGTCTAATCAGTATCGGGTTGTGATTGAGGTTCCTGAGCAGTTTCGCCGCGACCCGACATCGCTGTCGACGGTTTACGTAAAAAGTACGACCGGCAAGCCCATCGCACTGACAAGCGTGGTCAAGGTGACAGAAGGCCGTTCACCGCTGGTGATCAATCGGCTCGATCAGTTTCCGTCCGTCACCGTATCGTTCAACTTGAAGCCTGGAGCCTCTCTGTCGAGTGCAGTGGATTCAGTCACGCAAGCGACAAAGGAAATTGGATTGCCACTGAGTGTGCAGCCGAGGTTCCAGGGCGCTGCACGTGCTTACGAGGCCTCTCTGTCCAGCACCTTGCTGCTTATTTTGGCAGCAGTGATTACGATGTATATCGTCCTTGGCGTGTTGTACGAGAGCTTTATTCATCCGATCACGATCTTATCAACCTTGCCTTCAGCCGCGATTGGCGCACTGCTCGCCTTGGAGTTATCCGGTCGTGATCTCGATATGATTGGAATTATCGGAATTATTTTGTTGATCGGTATTGTCAAGAAGAATGCAATCATGATGATTGACTTCGCGCTGGAGGCAGAACGTAAGCTGAAAGTTTCGGCACGTGAAGCAATTGAGCAGGCAGCAATCTTACGGTTTCGTCCAATTTTGATGACGACGCTGGCGGCCTTGTTTGGGGCTGTTCCGTTAATGTTGTCGACCGGGACAGGATCGGAGCTACGTCAGCCTTTAGGGTTGGTAATGGTGGGTGGACTGATTATGAGCCAAGTGCTGACTCTGTTCACTACGCCTGTGATTTACCTTTTCTTTGATCGCCTGCGCGGCCCGCGTGCGACGACGCCTGCAGGGAAGGCGACGTAATGAGTGTGTCCGGGCCCTTCATCGTTCGGCCTGTCGCCACGACGTTGATCTGGCTCGGGGTGGTTCTGGCCGGTTTGTTGGCACATAGTCTTTTGCCTATCGCGCCATTACCGCAAATTGACTTGCCATCGATTTCGGTGCGCGCTGATATGCCTGGAGCAAGTCCTGAGGTCATGGCTGCCACCGTGGCCACGCCGCTGGAACGTTCCTTAGGTACGATTGCCGGCTTAACCGAAATGACCTCGCGCAGTACGACAGGCCAAACGCGCATCACCCTACAGTTCGATTTGAGTCGCGACATCAATCGCGCTGCGACCGATGTGCAAGGCGCGATCAACGCGGCGCGTGCAATGATGCCAAGTGGATTGCGCAACAATCCCTCTTACAAAAAGGCCAATCCCTCCGCCGCGCCGATTATGACGCTTGCGCTGACCTCGGCAAGCTTGTCTCAGGGGCAGTTGTATGACATCGCGTCAACGACCGTGCAACAAAAACTATCCCAAGTACAGGGGGTCGGTGAGGTTCAAATCGGCGGCAGCTCGTTGCCTGCAGTCAGAATTGATCTTGATCCGGAAAAGCTGACGCAATACGGCGTGTCGCTCGAAGCGGTGCGCACAGCCATTGCAGCGGCAAATTCCACGCGACCCAAGGGCTTTCTAGAAAACGACACATTACGCTGGCAAATCGTAGCCAATGACCAACTTTGGAAGGCGGCGGATTATCGTCCGCTGATTGTTGCATGGCGAAACGGTGCAGCAGTACGTTTGTCGGACGTCGCGCAGATCGAAGACTCAGTTGAAGACACCCTCAATGTTGGATATTTCAATGCACAGCAGGCGATCTTAGTGCTGGTGCGCAGTGAGGCAAAGGCCAATATCATTGAGACGGTTGACCAGATTCGTGCGGACTTGCCCGTGATGCGTGCGATGTTGCCAGCCGATGTCACACTCGATGTGGCGCAGGACCGCACCCCTTCGATTCGAGCCTCTGTGCGCGAAGCAGAGCATACGCTTGTCATCGCGATTGGTCTTGTGATGCTGGTTGTGCTGGTGTTTCTGCGTAACTGGCGAGCGGCCTTGATCCCGACCGTTGCAGTGCCTGTGTCTTTGATTGGAACGTTTGGTGTGATGTATCTGGCGGGCTACTCGTTAAACACCATGTCCTTGATGGCCTTGATTGTGGCCACGGGGTTTGTGGTGGACGATGCGATTGTCGTACTTGAAAACATCATGCGACACGTTGAGCGTGGCGAGTCCGTTAAGCGCGCTGCACTGCGTGGCACACGGGAAGTTGGCTTCACCGTATTGTCGATGAGTATTTCCCTTATTGCTGTGTTTATTCCAATTCTGTTGATGGGTGGATTGCCAGGACGTTTATTCCGAGAGTTCGCGGTGACCTTGTCGGTAGCGATTGTGATTTCGATGTTTGTTTCACTAACGTTGACACCAATGATGGCCGCTCGGATGTTGCGCCAACAAGAGAAAGCAGGTGCATCGGATCGCAAGCCGGGTTTTGTTGGACGCATACTCGACGCTGCTTTGAATTCGGTTGTCAATGCATATTCTCTGTCGCTCGATTGGGCACTGCGTCACGGTCGTATCATGATGCTACTTCTGGCCGCGACAATAGGATTAAATTTCTATTTGTACGGCGTCGTACCAAAAGGGTTTTTCCCGCAACAGGATACGGGAATGATGTTAGGATTTTTTTCAGCAGATGAGGGGACATCTTTTGAATCGATGAAGCCTAAGTTAGATCGGTTCCGACAAATTTTGTTGCGCGATCCCGCGATCAGCACCGTGACGGCATACGCGAACGGACGTGGCGGGAGCAACTTTAGCTTCTTGGCTGTGCAATTAAAGCCTTTCGACGAGCGTAAGGTTTCCGTGCGCGAGGTGATCAACCGCTTACGACCGCAACTCGGGGGAAATCCTGGTGCCCGACTTTTTCTAGTGCCTCAGCAGGACATTCGAATTGGTGGCCGTCAAAGTAGTTCTCAGTACCAGTTCACCTTGATGGCCAGTGAGCTGGCTGACCTGAAAGAGTGGTTACCAAAGGTTCAAGAGGCTTTGGCTAAACTGCCAGAGCTTGTTGATGTGGATACTGATGTCGAAGACCGCGGGAGGCAAGTCTCTGTCATAGTAGATAGAGATGCGGCGCAACGCCTCGGTGTGTCGATGGCCGCTATCTCAGCGGTGCTCAATAATTCGTTTAGCCAACGGCAGATCTCGGTGATGTACGGCTCTCGCAATCAATATCGGGTGGTCATGGGTGTTGCGCCGCGATTTGCGCAGGATCCTGATTCCTTAAACGACGTGTATGTGTTGAGTCAGACCGGTCAGCGCGTACCGTTCTCGGCATTTGCGAAGTTTGAGGTGAGCAACGCACCCTTGAGTGTGCGCCACCAGGGCTTGCTTGCCGCCGACACCATCTCGTTTGATCTGGCGTCAGATATTTCGCTTGGGCAAGCGACTGCAGCGATTGAACGAGCGGTGGCAGAAATCAACTTGCCCAGTGATCGTATACAGGCGGGCTTTCAAGGGACTGCCAAGGCGTTGCAAAGTGCTTTATCGAATCAGCCTTGGTTGATCTTGGCTGCTTTAGTGACGATGTATATTGTTTTGGGGATGCTGTATGAAAGTACGATCCACCCCTTAACAATCTTATCGACGCTGCCATCGGCAGGCGTTGGCGCTTTATTGGCTTTGTTGGTACTTAAAACGGAGTTCACGCTGATTGCGTTAATCGGTGTGTTTCTACTCATTGGGATTGTGAAGAAAAACGCCATCATGATGGTGGACTTTGCCTTGGATGCGCAACGCAGACTCGGGCTCTCACCCCGTGAGGCGATCCATCAGGCTTGTCTTACCCGGTTTCGTCCGATTCTCATGACAACGGCAGCCGCGATCTTTGGCGCGATGCCTTTGGTCTTTGCTTCCGGGGCGGGTGTGGAGTTGCGCAAACCTTTGGGCATTACGATTCTCGGTGGCTTGCTCGTTAGTCAGTTGCTTACGCTCTACACTACGCCCGTGGTTTATCTCTATCTGGACCGTTTCCGTCTCTGGATGCTTACGCGGCCTTGGGCGAAGCGTCCGGAAGCAGCCGACGCTGTTGCGCCGACCGCTTCCGCCCCACCTGGGTTGCCTCACCTATGATGAATCGTTTCTTGCCCTTGCGTGTTGCCAACGTTTGGCGGTGTGTGCGCTTGAGCGCTGCACTGAGCGGACTACTTAGTTTGACCGCATGTATGGTCGGACCAGACTACGTCAGGCCCACTATCGATGTTGGCGTGCAGTTCAAGGAGTCCCCTGGCTGGAAGCTTGCGCAGCCGGCCCTGGCAAGTGCGTCGCGTGAGCCTTGGTGGTTGATGTATCGCGATCCAACGCTGACCGAATTGATGCAAGCACTCAATGTGTCGAACCAGAACATAGCGTTAGCAGAGGCGCGCTTTCGTCAAGCTGTTGCCGTCACGCAAGGCGCACGTGCACCGTTGCTGCCAACGCTGACAGCGACTGGAAGCGCCACGCGCTCGGGTGCGGTGGCTTCTACTTCAGCGCCAAGCGCAAGCTTGACAAGCAACTCTTATGGAGTCGGTGCGCAAGCGGTGTGGCAGTTAGATATCTGGGGTAGCGTACGCCGAAACATTGAATCGACCGATGCCAGTCAACTTGCCTTGGCAGCTGATGTATCGGGTGCCCGGTTGACTGCTCAAACGGCCTTGGCCCTGGCATATTTGCAGGTGCGCGTTCTGGATGAACAACGCAGATTGCTGACTGCGACGGTTGATGCCTATCAGCGCGCGCTCAAGCTCACACAAAATCGCTATAACGCTGGAATTTCTGGCCAAGGCGATGTGTCGGTTGCGCGGACTCAGCTAGAAAGCACGCGTGCACAGTTGATTGATCTTGAGCAGCAGCGCGCAATTTTCGAAAACGCTGTGGCGGTGCTGCTTGGACAGGCTCCCTCAACATTTGCAATTAAAGCGGAAAAGATCCCGTTGGTACCTCCCGTCGTACCTGTCGGTTTGCCCTCAGAGTTACTCGAACGTCGCCCTGACGTGGCGGCCGCAGAAAGACGCACGGCCGCGGCGAATGCGCAGATCGGTGTGGCGACAGCTGCGTGGTTTCCCAGTCTGACTTTGAATGCGAATGCAGGCTATCGTAGTAATGACTTCACGCAATGGTTTACGGCGCCCGCTCAGTTTTGGGCGCTTGGGCCGCAGCTTGCCGCATTGATCTTTGATGGGGGAGCGCGTCAGGCTCAGATCAACCAGACACGTGCCCAATTTGATGCGCAAGTAGCGATCTATCGACAAACCGTGTTGACCGCTTTGCAGGAAGTTGAGAATGCGATGGTCCAGATGCGCGTGTTTGAGCAGGAAGAGGCCGTGCAGCGGTTGGCTGTGCAGGCCGCTCAGCAGTCGTTGCGTCTGGCGCGTAACCAATATGACCAAGGCTTGATTGATTATTTAAGTGTGGCGGTGCTGGAGACAACGGCGCTGAACAATGAACGTACCTACATCACCTTAGTGGGCAATCGTTTCGCGGCAAGCGTTCGGTTAGTCGCATCATTGGGTGGTGGTTGGTCGGCTGAAGATCTTAAACGCTTGGACGATTCAGGTAATCCAACGACGCAGCCCAGCAAAGCCGTGCCCACCAACTGATTGAGCTTGCCCAAGCGTATCGGCGGATTGCCCGCCGAGCGCGTACACAGGCAGACCCGCTTGTTGGTTCAGTCTTGCAAACTCGTCCCAGCCGATCCCAGGGTTGCCTGGATGGTTGGCTGTTGGCAGCACGGGCCCGAGCACCGCAAAATCAGCCTCTAGTCTGCGAGCATGCTGCAGTTCAGGCAGATTGTGTGTTGAGACGCCGACCAGATGTCCCGAGGGCATCTCTGGACGCACGTTAAGTGATAGGGCATCAGTTGCCCGCAAGTGCACCCCGTCGCTCTGTGCCCACCACGCAGCAGGATGCACGCTATTGACCAATACACGAGCGCCTGCGGCGTGACACTGCACGAGTACTTCTTCAAAAGCTTGTTTAAGACTGGCGCTTGCTGGACCATCGGGCCAACCGGGTTCGCGCCATTGCAGAAGCCTGACCCCCTCTTGCAGGCCTTGTGTCAGCCGGTGTTTGAACGCGGTCAGGCCTTGCGGGGATCCCGCACTTGAAATCGCATAGACCTCGGGCAAGTTTAGCCAGCGTAGCGGTGGGTAGGTGGCAGGTAAAAGTTTTGGTACGTCGAGCGCATCGCTCAAAGGCACCCAGCGTAGAAGCTGCCCTTCCAGTCCCTGCGGCTCACCGTCCCACCCTGTGACTCGACAGAAGGCGAGCCTGACAGTCGTGGTGGGGTACGCGTGCACGTAGGTCACCCAAGGTGCGGCGGTGTGTATGTGGATGCCGAGCTCTTCATGTAGCTCGCGCGCCAGTGCTCCCATGACCGATTCGCCCGGCTCGAGTTTGCCGCCGGGCAGTTCCCACCATCCGGGCCAAGGTTTATCTGCAGGACGATTGCCCAACAGCACAGTGCCATCGGGTCTGAGCAAGACACCCACTGCGACGTCGATAATTTTTTCAGGCATGCCGGGCGGCCCAATCGCGCGCAAAGTGCCAGGCGACGCGACCAGAACGTGAGCCACGCTCAAGCGCCCATTGCAACGCCTCAGTGCGTGCTTCGGCGATACTTTGCTTCGAGCAACCCAGGGTCTCAAGCCAGTGCGCAACGATATCTAGATAATCGTCTTGCTTAAAGGGATAGAACGATAGCCAAAGACCAAAGCGCTCCGATAGAGATATTTTCTCTTCGACCGTTTCGCCAGGATGCACTTCGCCATCTGCTTGGTGGCGGGCAGCAAGATTTTCACTCATGTATTCGGGCATTAAGTGCCGGCGGTTTGAGGTGGCGTAGATCAGCACATTATTACCACTCGAGGCGGCAGAGCCGTCGAGCACTGACTTGAGCGCTTTGTAGCCCGACTCGCCTTCTTCAAAGGAGAGGTCATCGCAAAAGACAACAAACTTTTCTGGGCGTGCGGCGACAAGATCAACGATATCCGCGAGATCGCCGAGATCTGCTTTGTCGACTTCAATCAGCCGCAGACCGCGATCGCCGTAACTCGCGAGCATCGCTTTGACGAGAGAGCTTTTGCCCGTACCGCGTGCGCCGGTCATGAGCACATTGTTGGCCGGCTTGCCTTCTACAAAATGGCGTGTGTTGCGGTCGATGATGTCCTTCTGACGTTCGATGTGTTGCAAATCTTCGGGGTTAATTAACGAAACATTGGCGATCGCGTCAAGCCAGCCATGGGAGGCCCCACGTTTGCGCCAACGATAGGCATGGGCTTCCCAAGTGATGGGGGGTGGAGCCGGAGGTAGCCACGCTTCAAGCTGAGCCAAGACGCGCGTGGCGCGTGCCAGAAGATCGGCCATGGGTAGGTTGTTGTCGGTAGTAGGTTTCATTCTGAATCAGGAGCGGTAATCGGCGTTGATGCTGACGTACTCGTGCGAGAAGTCGCAGGTGTACACGGTTTCGGTGGTCTTGCCGCGACCAAGCGCGATGCGCACTAGAATCTCGGCTTCTTTCATGATGCGTTGGCCATCGGTTTCTTGATAAGTGGGGTTGCGACCGCCTTGGGTGGCAACCAAGACATCGCCAAGCCAGAGCTTGACGCCATTGACGTCCAGGTCAGTGATCCCAGCGTAGCCGATGGCAGCCAAGATACGGCCCAGGTTCGGATCGCTCGCAAAAAAAGCCGTCTTGACCAGAGGGGAGTGCGCGACAGCGTAAGCCACTTGCAGTGCCTCGGCCGATGATTTGGCCTCTTCAACCTGGATGGTCATGAATTTGGTCGCGCCTTCGCCGTCTCGTACAATTTTCTGTGCCAGGTCGGTCGCTGCCGCGGCAAGTGCCGCCTTGAGCGGTGCATATTCCGGATGCGTCGTGCTGTCGACCATCAGGCCGCTTTTGCCAGTGGCAATGACGATGAAGGAATCGTTGGTTGAGGTATCCCCATCAATGGTGATGCGATTAAATGAAACATCAGCGATTTCACGTGCGAGTTGGGTCAGCAAGGGTTGCGCAATACCAGCGTCGGTGGCGAGATAGCTCAGCATGGTCGCCATGTTCGGGCGAATCATGCCGGCCCCTTTACTGATGCCGGTGAGGGTGATTGTTTTGCCGCCCAAGGTGACTCGTTGCGAATGAATCTTGGGTAAGGTGTCGGTGGTCATGATTCCGTGTGCAGCGGACACCCAATTATTTGCGCTCAGGCTCTTTAACGCGGCTGGCAATCCTGCTTTGATGCGGTCAACAGGGAGAGGTTCAAGAATCACACCTGTTGAGAAAGGCAGGATTTGCTTGCTTTCTAAGCCCATTAGTTTGGCCAGCGCATCGCAGGTCTCATTGGCGGCCTTCAGGCCTGGCTCGCCTGTGCCGGCGTTTGCATTGCCCGTATTAATGACCAAAGCTTGAATCGCTGCGCCTGCGGCCAAGTGCTCTTGGCAGACGAGTACCGGTGCTGCGCAAAACCTATTGCGAGTGAATACACCGGCGACCGTTGAGCCAGGGCTTAATTTAAAGACGGTCAAATCACGTCGGTCCGCTTTGCGGATGCCGGCTTCGGTCACACCGATTTCGACGCCGGGGACGGGGTAGACAGCGTCATCTTTTGGGATATGCAGGTTAACGGCCATGGTGGGTCACAGAATAGAGTCAACAAAACGCAATTATGACCTGTTTTGGGACTAGATATGCCTGTCTGCCGTTGGCATGGAATCTTTGACTGGGGATGGCAAAAGGTAACTCACCTGCTACTATTTGCAGTGCAAATTTTGCCCGCGCAAGGTCCGTTTGACGGACCTTAAACCCCTAGGAGACCCAAAGATGCGCCTAATTCTAAAACTGTTCGCAGCCGCTGCGTTGTTGCCTTGCCTAGTCATGGCTCAGACCCCTATTAAAGTCGGGATTGCAAACGACCTCTCGGGCCCGTTTGCCGCTTTGGGCGCTGAGGCGCGTGACGGATTCAACTTGGCGATCAAACAGTTAGGCGGCAAACTTGGCGGGCAGCCCGCCGAGTTCATCCAGGCAGACATGGGCGGTAACCCCGACCAAGCCCGCCAATTAGTGAGTCGTTATATACAACGCGACAAAATCGATTTTTTTACCGGACCGATTGGCTCGAACGTGGCGCTTGCCGTCGGCCCAGCGCTCTTTGCCGCGAAAGTCCCCTACCTGTCGAACAACCCAGGTCCCAGCCAGTTCGCGGGCGCCCAGTGTAATGACTATTTTTTCGGCGTGTCCTATCAGAACGATGCGTTTCACGAGGCTGCCGGCAAGGTCGCTGCAGACCGTGGCTTTAAGAAAATGGTCATCATGGCCCCTGATTATCCAGCTGGCAAGGATGCGTTGAACGGCTTCAAGCGGGGGTACAAGACGGCTGTGAGCCAGGAGGTTTACACCAAACTCGGGCAAATCGACTATGCCGCAGAGCTTGCACAGATTCGTGATGCAAAGCCTGATGCGATTTATATTTTCTTGCCCGGTGGCATGGGCATCAACTTTATTAAGCAATTTGTCTCAGCTGGCCTAAATCAAAGTATCAAAATCGTGGGGCCTGGATTCTCGGCAGACGAGGATGTGATTCGCGCTGTGGGTGAGCCAATGATCGGCATGTTTAACACCTCGCAATGGGCTCACGATTTGGATAATGCGCGAAATAAAGCGTTTGTTGCTGCTTTCCGTAAGGAATACAACAATCGTCAGCCCACCGTTTATGCCGCCCAAGCCTACGACACAATGATGGCGATTGACGCTGCGGTTAAGGCCGTCGGCGGAAAAGTGGCTGATCGCGCTGCGGTGCTCGCTGCGCTCAAAAAGGCTGACTTCTCCTCGGTGCGTGGTCCCTTTAAGTATGGCGTGAACAACTTCCCGATCCAGCCCTACTATGTTCGCGTCATTGAAAAAGCTGCAGATGGCAGCATCACGAACAAACTGGTAGGTAAAGTGTTTGATTCCTACCAGGACGTCTACGTTGGCGAGTGCAAGAAATAAGCAAACGTGACCCGACTGCCGTCCTGACATGAGCGCAACGCTGATCGCCGAGCAACTGCTAAATGGATTGCAGTTCGGGCTAATGCTGTTTTTGATTGCTGCGGGCCTGACGCTCGTGTTCGGCATTCTGGATATCTTGAATGTGGCGCATGGCTCGCTGTACATGGCGGGCGCCTATGTGGCCGCCCAGACCATGCAGGCCACACAATCTTTTTTGTTAGCGGTTGTGGTGTCCGCGGTGGTCACGGGCCTCGTCGGTTTGATTATTGAGCTCGTATTAGTGCGACGGTTGGTCGTCCGTGATCATTTGGCGCAAGTGCTGGGTACGTTTGCCATTATTCTTATTGCGAATGATGTGGTGAAAATGATTTGGGGTCCAGCCCCCGTCATGATGAGTATGCCCGCGGCACTTTCAGGTCCTGTGCATATTCTGCCCAATATGTTGTACCCAGCCTATCGACTGTTGATCATTGCTGTCGGTCTGGCTGCAGCGCTTGGTTTATATCTATTTGTGACGCGCACCCGGGCAGGAGTCTTAGTGCGGGCCGGCGCATCAAATAGGCAAATGGCCACTCTGATGGGGGTGCGCGTTCCTTTGTTGTTTTTGGGTGTATTTGTTTTGGGTGCAATGCTCGCAGCCCTGGCGGGCGCCATGCTAGGTCCCGTCACCGCTATTCAGGCAGGCATGGGCGAACAAATTCTGATTCTGGTGCTGGTGTGTATCGTGATCGGCGGCATCGGTTCGATACGTGGCGCCTTTGTCGGTGCGCTGCTAGTGGGCTTTGTAGACACGGCAGGGCGCGCTTTTTTGCCGACGTTATTGAAAATATTTTTTTCACCAGCGGTAGCCTCGAGCGTCGGCCCAACCTTGGCGGCCCTTTCAATCTATATTTTGATGGCGGTTGTACTGGTGTTTAGACCTGCCGGCTTATTTCCGGCGCGCGGGTGAGTATGCAATCGCTCTGCGCGCGCCTACCCTGGCTATGCCTTGTGTTGTTGATTGCTTTTCCGCTCGTCGCACCTGCGCTGAATCTTGATTTTTATGTTTCCTTTGTTCGACGCGTGCTGATTTTCGCACTGGCGGCGACTAGCCTGAACTTTATTCTTGGGTATGGTGGAATGGTGGCGCTTGGGCATGCAGCCTTCTTTGGTGCGGGCGCGTATGTTGCTGCAATTCTTTCGACACAGGGGTTGCAACAGGCATGGTTGGGTTGGCCGATCGCTATGCTGGTCTCTGCGGCATTAGCCTTGATCGTGGGCGTCGTGTCGTTGCGTACGCGTGGGGTCTACTTCATTATGATCACCCTCGCATTTGCGCAGATGGTGTTCTATTTGTTTATCTCGCTACGCCAGTACGGTGGAGAAGATGGCATCAACTTGTCGGCACCCCTGCAGTTACCAGGGCTGAATCTTGCAGACAGTACGACGTCCTATTATGTCGTGCTAGCGGTTGTGGTGGGATGCCTTTGGCTAATGAATCGCGTGATTCACGCGCGTTTTGGGCAGGCGCTACAAGGTATCCGTGAGAACGAGGCGCGTATGGAGGCCTTGGGATACCCCGTATTCAAAATAAAATTATTGGCGTTTGTTCTTGCCGGTGCTGTGGCCGGCCTGGCCGGGGCGCTGCTCGCCAATCACAATTTGTTTGTGTCTCCGAGTTTGATGCACTGGACCGCCTCAGCGAGCTTGATCATTATGGTGATTGTAGGTGGAGTCGGATTGCGTTATGGCGGAGTGATTGGCGCTGTGGTGATGCTTTGGCTAGAAGAGATCTTACGTCTGTATACCGATTACTGGCACATGCCGTTGGGCTTGTTGCTGTTAGCGATCGTATTGTTTGCACCGCGCGGACTCGCGGGGACGTGGACTAGTTTTGCCGCACGCTTTTCCAAGCAAGGCGGTCCATCATGACTGTTGCTTTGCAGGCCCATCATCTGACCAAGCGATACGGTGCGTTGGTCGCTTGTGATCAGGTATCGCTTTCGGTGCTGCCAGGTGAAATACACGCGCTCATTGGACCAAACGGGGCAGGGAAGTCGACACTGATTCATTTGCTTTCCGGCACGATTGCACCGGACGCAGGAAAACTGCTGATGGGAGATCGTGATTTGACACGCCTTTCACCGCACGCTCGCGTGAGTGCGGGGCTTTCCAGGTCTTATCAAATTACAAATATTTTTAAGCAACTCTCGGTCTTTGATAACTTGATGCTTGCTGTGCAAGCGCATGCTGGCAGCAGTTTTGAGTTTTGGCGGCCCCGCAATGCTGATCATGTTCTACACGAGGCCGCTATTCAGTTGGCTGATCAGTGCGCAATCGAAGAAGGCCTCTGGCCGCAGGCCGCGGGTGTGTTGCCGCACGGGGAGCAGCGCAAATTAGAGTTTGCGTTAGCGCTTGCGGGACAGCCCAGTGTGCTGTTGCTCGATGAGCCCATGGCTGGCATGGGTCCCGATGAGACGATTCGGTTGACGGAATTGATCGCCTCTCTGCGTGGCCACGTTGCGATACTTCTTGTTGAGCACGATATGCAAGCGGTGTTTCGCCTCGCAGATCGTATTTCGGTGTTGGTATATGGGCGCGTGATTGCGACCGGCACGCCTGAGGAGATCCGTGCGAATGCAGCGGTGCGACAAGCTTACCTTGGCGAGGAGTCGACGTGATGTTGCAGGCGCAGAATATCCAAAGTGGTTATGGTCTGAGTCAGGTGCTGTTCGATGTGTCGTTCGAAATCACTGCAGGAGAGGTAGTGGCCTTACTGGGGCGTAACGGCATGGGTAAGTCGACGCTCGTACGCACAATTTTTGGTCAACTCCCCTTGCAAGCAGGTCGCTTGAGCTTTGGAGGAGAGGATATTTCGGGATGGACGCCAGACCGTATTGCACGACTCGGTTTGGCGATCGTACCGGAGGGGCGACAGTGCTTTCCCAACCTTTCAGTGCGAGAGCATCTCACCGCGTTCGCCGCGCAGCGCAATGCTTTTGCGAATCAGCACTGGGATCTTGAGCGTGTCTTTGAGATGTTTCCACGTTTGCGCGAGCGGCAGAGCAACATGGGGAATCAATTGTCGGGCGGCGAGCAACAAATGCTGGCAATAGGGCGCGCCTTAGTTACCAATCCGCGATTGTTAATTTTGGATGAGGCCACCGAAGGGTTGGCACCTTTAGTCCGCGAAGAGATATGGCAATGTCTGGCGCGCTTACGCGAGGCGGGCCAAACGATTTTGGTCATTGATAAATATGTCGAACGTCTGATTAAGCTTGCCGACCGCCACATCATTCTCGAGCGTGGACGCATCGTTTGGCAGGGCAGCTCGGCCGCCCTGGACGCCGATCGTTCTCTTTGGACGCGCTATCTAGGTGTTTAACTTCGCAAACACTTTGTCAGCCGCTGCAATGGTGGCCGCGATTACGCTGTCGTCATGTGTGCTTGAGACAAAACCTGCCTCGTAGGCCGACGGGGCGAAGTACACTCCCTCATCAAGCATCGCGTGAAAAAACACCTTGAACATTTCGATGTTGCTCGCTGATACCTCGGCGAGGCTGCTCGGAATTTTGTCTGAGAAGTAGACGCCAAACATACCGCCGACACAGTCTGCACTAAAGGCAATCTTGTGCGCGCGGGCGCGCTCGACAAGTCCGTCGCACAGCGTACGGGTGCGTTTGCCGAGGTCTTCATAAAAGCCTGGCTTGGCCAAGAGCTTGAGTGTGGTGATGCCGGCAGCCACCGCAACTGGATTGCCTGAGAGCGTGCCTGCTTGATAGACGCCGCCCAGGGGGGCGATGTTACTCATGATCTTGGCGCTTGCGCCGAACGCACCGATGGGCATGCCGCCACCAATGACTTTTGCGAGGGTCGTGATGTCTGGCTTGATTCCTGTGAGTCCTTGCACGCCTTGCGGTCCGACACGAAAGCCCGTCATGACTTCGTCGAATATCAACAGCGCGCCGTGCGCCGTACATTCGCTGCGCAGCGTTTCAAGAAAGCCAGCGACGGGCTTGATCATGTTCATATTACCGGCGATGGGCTCAACGATGATGCACGCGATATCTTTGCCATGTTGTGTGAAAGCTGCTTTGACACCGGCGATGTCGTTGTAGTCCAAGACAATGGTGTGTGCAACGAACTCTGGCGGGACGCCCGCTGAAGTTGGGTTGCCAAAGGTAAGCAGGCCCGAACCTGCTTTGACCAATAAGCTATCCGCATGGCCGTGATAACAGCCCTCGAACTTAATGATCTTGCTGCGACCCGTTGCGCCGCGAGCCAAGCGAATCGCCGTCATGGTGGCCTCTGTGCCAGAGCTGACCAAACGCACTTGCTCGATGGAAGGCATGCGCGCGATCAGCATTTCGGCGATCTCAATCTCTGCTTCGGTTGGAGCGCCGTAAGACAGACCATGGACCGCGGCCTCTTGCACCGCACGTACGACTTCCGGATGTGCGTGCCCCAGAATAGCTGGACCCCACGAGCCGATGTAGTCGATGTAGCGCTTGTCTTCCGCATCCCAAAAATAAGGTCCTTGAGCGCGGGTGACAAAGCGTGGTGTGCCACCCACCGAGCGAAAAGCCCGGACCGGGGAGTTGACACCACCAGGAATACTGCGACTGGCGCGTGCAAAGAGTTCAGCGTTAGTTGGCATAGGAAATGCTCCGGTTAATCAGGAGAAAGGATCAGGTTTTTGTTTGAACGTCTTGAAACTTCGCGCTGAATGCGCGAGCAGTTTCTTCAATGTCTGGTGTCGCAAAGAGTCCACCAACGACTGCAAGAGAGTCTGCGCCTGCCTGGATAACCGATGAGGCCTGGGCGATGCGAATACCGCCAATCGCGACGACAGCCGGTCGTGGCGTGCCCATCGATTGACAGAGCGTGCGGCCGATTTCCAGTACAGACAGGGGGGCGGGTGGCGCAAGTGGTTTGGTTTGTGATGCAAACATAGCGCCGAAGGCAATGTAGTCAACCTGATGGGCTAAGTGTTTGATGGCCAGAGCAGTATCAGCATAGCAAGACACACCGAGCAATAGGTTTTGTGCGATTGCTCGCCGGACAAGCTCAGGGGCGTCGTCTTCACGCCCGACATGCACGCCATCGGCTCCGATTTCCAAAGCAAGACGCCAGTCATCGTTGATCATGAATACGACACCGACTTCGCGGCAAGTGTCCCGTAACCGGAGGGCGAGGGCTTTACGCCAAGCTGGTGTTGCGGTCTTGATGCGCAATTGCAAGGCTGTCATGCCGCCTCGGGCGGCTGCGCGCACAGCATGATCGAGTTTGTCTGCATCGGACCATTCTGGGGTGACGCCGTAGAGGCCACGTGGGAACCTGAGGTCGTTCATCAGGATGCGCGAGGGTGACGCCGCGCAATGCGTCGCCCCATGCCTGGTTGAAAAGATTGGCTAAGTGCTTGCTCCGCGTGCGCACAGGCCTGCTTGGCTGCCTCCGCAACGTCGAGGCCTTGAGCCAGCATGGCTGCAAGCGCGGCCGCAACCAGTCCGCCAGAGTCGCGTAGCCGCTCTGGGGGAGCAACCCATGGCCAGGTGAGTGTTTCATTGTCAGGACCAAGCAATATGTTGACGAGGTGGCCAGGGCGCTGCTGACTGCCCGTCACCAAGACCCAGTCAGCACCAATGGCCTGCAGCGCTTGTGGGCCCGCTGTCAGCCCTGACGCTTCCAAAACGTCCTCCGTGATCCATTGGGTCAGGCGGCGCGCTTCAATCACCACCACATGTGCTTGTGGCACAAGTAGTTCAAGCACCGATCCGACAAGATCTTCGACCTCCTCCTCTTCTTCCTCTTCGGGTTGTTCGGTGGTGATCTCTGGCGCCCCCAGGTGAAGCACTAATGGGACTTCGCTGTAATCAGCGGCGATTTGTGCCACCGCGCTCACCGCCTCGGCTGAGTTCAACGCCCCTACTTTGATTGCCCCGACGGAAATATCTTCGAGCAGACAACGGGCCTGATCGTCAATTTGTTCGGCCGGACAGGGGAAAACCGACTCGCTTTCTGCCGTATCTTGAATAGTGATGGCGGTCAGTGCCGCGAGGGCATGCCCGCCCAGCGCGGCGCACGTCACGGCGTCGGCCGGTAAACCGTCTGAACCAGTAGGATCAAACGGGCCAAAAATGAGCGTAATTGGGGTTGAAATAGGTAAATTCATGTCAAAAAGACAAGCGATCGGCAGGCAAAGCGTTGTTGGTTTCGGTAAGATTGACCCCATTGTAAGAGATGAGCCGTTTTATCCGCCTAAAATTCCTTGCGGAGCGGTTAATCCTCAGACGAAGAGAAAAAAATGCGTACTTGGATGTGTTTGATTTGTGGTTGGATTTACGATGAAGAGACCGGCGTCCCCGAAGAGGGAATTGCCCCGGGTACCCGCTGGGAAGACGTGCCACCAAACTGGGTATGTCCAGAATGCGGCGCACGCAAAGAAGACTTTGAACTCATGGAGATCTAAGCCAGACCTATGACCCAACACCCTACGTCGGCCGCAGAGCCAATCGATCTGTCCAATCAGTTTTTGATGGCCATGCCGGGCATGGTTGACGGCGAGTTTGCTGGTACGGTGATTTATCTGTGCGAGCACAGTCCAAAAGGTGCCCTCGGTTTAGTGATCAACCGTCCCACCGACCTGAGCGTTGCCGGCTTGCTCGAAAAAATCGATCTAAAACTTGAAATCGCACTACCCCAGAATGCAGCAGTGTATTTTGGTGGGCCGGTGCATACGGATCGAGGCTTTGTGTTGCACTCGCCTGCGGGTAGTTTTAGTTCCAGTATTCAACTCGGCCAGCTTGCCTTGACGACTTCTCGCGATGTGCTTCAGGCCGTCGCGCAGGGCAATGGGCCCGAAAAACTGCTTGTCACGCTGGGATATTCGGGCTGGGGCGCGGGACAGCTTGAGAGCGAAATCGCTCAAAACGCCTGGTTGACGGTTCCTGCAAGCGCGGAGGTCATTTTTGCCACCCCTCCTGAGGACCGCTACGCGGCCGCACTCAAACTTCTTGGCATCGATCCTGCAATGTTGTCTGGTGTGGCGGGGCATGCCTGAGGAAACGCTTCTCGCCTTTGATTACGGCGTCAAGAAATTAGGCGTTGCTCTCGGAAATTCTTTGCTCAGGCAGGCCAGGCCGCTCGAAATCATCGAGACCGTTACGCGCGATGCTCGCTTCGCTCGGATCGAGGCCTTATTAAAGCTTTGGCAGCCAGAACGCCTGGTGGTCGGGCTCGCACTGAATACGGATGGTTCTGACCAAGAGGCGACCGCACGCTGCAGACGCTTTGCGCACCAGTTAGAGGGCCGTTTCAAGCTACCTGTTGCGCTTGTCGATGAGCGAGGCTCGAGCATGGAGGCGCAGAAAATTACTGGCAATGCCCCTGATGACGCCGTCGCAGCGGCTATTATTCTCCAACGCTACTTTGATGCGCTGACTTGAGGCTCGACCAATGGCCACTAAAACACCCGCATACACCTCCGCGACCTTGCCGGATGCTGAAACGCTCTACGGCAACCTCTTGGTTGCCGTGCGTCATGCAATCGAACAGCTACCCCCTGAGCGCGTGCACTTGGTTGGTATTCATTCCGGTGGCGCGTGGCTTGCGCAACGCCTTCACAAAGATCTCGGGCTCGCTCAGCCGATGGGGACGTTGGATATTAGTTTTTATCGTGACGATTTCGACAAGATCGGCCTGCATTCGCAGGTGATGCCTTCAGAGATATCTTTCTCTGTTGCAGGTAAGCATTTGGTTCTTGTCGATGACGTGCTCTACACAGGTAGGACAATTCGAGCAGCCATGAACGAGCTGTTTGACTACGGCCGACCGGCCTCAATACGCCTAGCCGTGCTGATCGACCGGGGGGGACGCGAATTGCCGATTACGGCGGTTGCGGTCGGTGGATTTATAGACCCGACGCCTGCGGCCAGTTTTGTGCTGTCGCAAACGCAGGCGGGTGCGTTTGTTCTCACTATTGAATCCAAGGAGCATTGATGCGCAATCCTCAACTCAATCGACATGGTGAGCTGACGCATCTGATAACGACCGAAGGTTTGTCTCGCGACATCCTGACATATATCCTGGATACCGCGCAGACCTTTGTGCCACTTGCGGATCGTGATGTTAAAAAAGTGCCGCTGCTACGTGGCAAGAGTGTATTCAATCTTTTTTTTGAGAACTCGACACGCACGCGGACTACGTTTGAGATCGCGGCAAAAAGACTGTCGGCGGATGTGTTCAATTTGAATATCAATGTCTCCTCTGCTGCCAAGGGCGAAACCCTTCTTGACACGATTGCAAACTTGTCGGCGATGCAGGCCGATTTATTTGTGGTGCGTCACCAAGCAAGCGGAGCGCCATACTTGATCGCGCAACACGTTGCGCCACATGTACATGTGATCAATGCAGGTGACGGGCGTCATGCGCATCCGACTCAAGGTCTGCTTGATATGTACACAATCAGACATTTCAAAAAAGATTTTTCTAATTTAACGGTTGCGGTGGTGGGCGATATCCTGCACTCGCGCGTCGCGCGTTCGAACATTCATGCACTCACAACCCTCGGTGTGGCAGAGGTGCGTGCGGTCGGGCCCTTGACCTTGTTGCCCTCGGGGCTTGATCAGATGGGTGTTCGCGTCTTCACCGATATGAACGAAGGCATAAAAGGTGCAGATGTCATCATTATGCTGCGACTACAAAATGAACGGATGGGGGGTGCTTTAATTCCTTCATCGCATGAATATTTCAAGCACTATGGGCTGACCCAAGAAAAACTCGCGCTGGCTAAACCTGACTGTATTGTGATGCATCCGGGCCCCATGAATCGTGGCGTAGAAATTGATTCGGCAGTCGCCGATGGCCCACACTCAGTGATCTTGAATCAAGTGACCTTTGGGATAGCGGTGCGTATGGCTGTTATGAGTATCGTCGCGGGGGCATCAGCATGAAGCTTCAAATAAAAAATGGTCGTGTCATTGATCCGGCCAATAAAGTAGACCAACAAACGGATGTGTTTATTGCGGATGGGAGAGTTTTAACGTTTGGTCAGACACCCGCTGGCTTTAAAGCAGATCGTGTGATCGATGCCGCAGGAAAGTTAGTCGTCCCTGGACTTGTTGATTTAGCTGCGCGCCTGCGCGAGCCCGGCTTTGAGTATCGTGGCACACTCGAGAGTGAAATGCGGGCAGCACTGGCTGGTGGCATTACAAGCCTCGTCTTGCCGCCGGACACAGACCCAACGCTCGATGAGCCAGGCCTGGTTGAAATGCTCAAACACCGCGCGCGACAACTCGCGCAGGTGAATTTGTATCCGCTTGGGGCGATGACAGTGGACCTGAAGGGAGAGACCCTGACAGAGATGGCCGAGCTCACTGACGCTGGGTGCATCGCGTTTTCGCAAGCAGATGCCCCTGTGCTCGACACCACAGTATTGCTTCGCGCGATGCAGTACGCGCGTACGTTTGATTTCATGTTGTGGCTGCGTGCGCAAGATCCTTGGCTATCTAAGGGGGGCGTTGCGGCGAGTGGCGCCTATGCTTCGCGCCTTGGGTTGTCAGGTATTCCACAACAAGCCGAAACGATTGCACTCAATACCTTGTTTGATCTACAGCGGACAACAGGCGTTCGCCTACATCTTTGTCGCTTGTCTTCGGCGGCAGGCATTGATCTGGTGCGTGCTGCCAAACGTGAAGGTCTGGCGGTCACGTGTGACGTGTCTGCGAATCACGTACATTTAACCGATATCGATATTGGTTATTACGACAGCAACTTCCGACTCGATCCGCCCTTGCGTGGGCAGCGTGATCGGGATGCAATTCGTGCCGGGCTCGCCGATGGCACGATTGATGTCGTCTGTTCGGATCACACCCCGGTTGATGACGAAGGCAAGATGCTACCTTTTGCAGAAGCGGAGCCCGGTTCGACCGGTCTTGAGCTTCTTTTGTCCTTGACACTGAAGTGGGCACACGAGGCGAAGGTGCCCCTTGTTGATGCGTTGGCACGTGTGACGAGTGGCCCAGGTCGTGTGTTAGGCGCATGTTCACCCGCTGTGTCCTCGGCTGGGCAGCTTGGCGTGGGTGCTCCCGCCGACTTGTGTATCGTTGACCCCAACGCCTATTGGAAAGTGAGCCGTCAGAGCCTGTTGAGTCAAAGCAAGCATACGCCCTTCTTGGACAGGGACTTGCCAGGCCGCGTGCAGGCAACAATTGTGCGCGGGCAGGTCGCTTGGGAGTTGGCTGGTTGAGTTTACTGCGCTTTGTTTGCAGGCTCACTGCATTAACTATTTGGGTTGTCGCTGGGTTGTGCGTCATCCTTTTGGCTCATCCGTTCATTGGCAAACAAGGTCGTGGCTGGACGAAGCGACATTGGTCTCGCCTCCTGTTGGTATTGTGTGGAATTAAAACCCTGCGCACCGGTGCACCCCCGACAACAGGAGCTGTCCTGCTGGTTTCCAACCACGTGTCTTGGCTAGACATCTTTTTACTCAATGCGGCGCGTCCGACAGTATTTGTGGCAAAGAGTGAGATTCGTCGCTGGCCTTTACTGGGTTGGTTGGTGGCCGGAGCCGATACCATTTTTATTGAGCGTGCTTCGCGTCATGCCGTGCATAAAGCGGGGCATGCGATGCAAGAGCGTTTCGCACGAGGACAGGCAGTGGGTTTGTTCCCCGAAGGGACGACGTCACCTGGCTACGATTTGCTGCCGTTTTATGCCAACTTGTTTGAGCCTGCACGCAAAGCTGACGCGCCCATACAGCCAATCGCACTGATTTTTTATCACCAAGGAAAGCGCAGCGACTTTGCTGCGTTTGTCGGGGAAGAAACCCTCGCCAAAAACTTGTGGAAAGTGCTTGGCGGTCACGGTATCAGCGTGGAGGTTGAGTTTTTGGCGCCGATCTGGGAGCCCGATGGCAACGAGGCACCGCCTCGTGCAGAGCTAGGTCACCGCGCTCGGCAGTCCATACAACAGGCATTGTCCCGCCGCAATTAAGCGGCGAAGACCCCTTCTTGCACAGAGGCCGGACTTGAACTAACAGTTTTGGCAGCGAGGGTGTGCGCGCAAACGTGGATAAACGCCCAGAGCGTTACGCGCAAACATTTGTTGCTTCTGCTGCAGGTCGGCAGACGGGGATGCATCAATGTAGCGCTTCGTGTCGTCGTAGTAGCAGTTGGTCAAAGGATCGATGCCTTGTACGGCTCCGACGGTCTCTGATGCGAACAAAATGTTTTTAGTGGGTAGCACGCGCAACAACAGATCGATGCCTGGCTGGTGATAGACGCAAGTGTCAAAAAAAACATTGTTGAGCACTTTCTCTTCAAGTGGCGGCAAGCCCATGTCTTGCGCGATCCCACGGTATCGTCCCCAATGGTAGGGCGCTGCGCCGCCGCCATGCGGAATAATAAATTTGAGCGTTGGGAAATCTTTAAAAATGTCGGAGGTCATGAACTGCACAAAAGCGGTCGTATCCCCGTTGATATAGTGGGTGGCTACGGCGTTGAAGTGTGGGTTGCACGAGCCGCTGACGTGAATCATCGCAGGGACATCAAGCTCGACCATTTTTTCATAAAGTGGATACCACCATTTTTTATCCCATAGCGGTGGGTCGCTCCAGTGACCGCCGCTCGGATCCGGATTGAGGTTGGCGCCAATGAAGCCAAACTCATTGACGCAACGTTCGAGCTCTGCGATGACGCGTGCGCCAGGCGCCACACCACTGGCCTGCGGCAATTGGCATACGCCAACAAAGTGATCGGGATAGAGCTTACACACGCGGTGAATCAGCTCGTTATTAAAGCGGGCCCAAGCAACGTTGGTGTCCTCATTGCCCATGTGGTGGTCCATTGCGACCGCTTTGGGCGAGAAGATTGTCATGTCAATCCCGCGCTCGCGCATGATGCGTAACTGATTTTGATCGATACCTGCACGGATTTCGTCGTCAGTCACTGCAGGTGGCGCTGCGGGTGGTGCTATGCCAGTGCGTTGGAATGCGGCAATCTGCTCAGTACGAAATTTCGCGACCTGAGCGGGGGCGGTCGTGAAATGACCGTGGCAATCGATAATCATGGCTGGCCTTTGTGAAAAGGAAGTTAGGCATAACCGCCAATTTACACAATTTCACAGCTGTTGAGCGGTTGTCCTTGCGATACTATTTACAAACTTTAAATAGCATTGCAATGTTTGAGGATTTCCCGTGATGACAACTCCTGTCAATCAGCTCACCCTCGATTGGATGGCTGAATACGAAAAAAAGTGCCAGCGTCATTTGGTCGATGTAGCAGGGCAGCAAGTGATGTGGCGTCAGTTTGGTCAAGGCGAGCCGTTACTGCTCATCCATGGTGGACATGGCAGTTGGTTGCATTGGGCGCGTAATATCGATGCGTTGTCGAAGCACTTCACGCTCTATATCGCCGATCTGGCAGGCTATGGGGACTCGAGCGCGCCTGCCTTTGACGATTTTGAGAGCATGGTTCAAGTCACTGCTGCCTCAATACGAACGCTGTTAGGGCCCACGACTCCCTTCAATCTTGCTGGTTTTTCTTTCGGAGGACTCGTGTCCGCCAATGTGGCCGCCGAGGGGTTGGCGGTTAAGCGACTAGCATTGTTAGGGCCGGGGGGGCATGGTGGGCCAAGGCGCGAGCGTGGCAAGCTTGTGAACTGGAAGCGTGCGTTAACGGATGAAGAATTGTTTGAGGCAATGCGTTTCAATTTGTGGGCGCATATGATCTATGCCGATGAACAGCTGGATCCTTTTGCGATCGGGATTCACACTCATTCTTGCATCCATACACTCTTCCGTAGTCGGGGGATTTCTGGTCGGGGGTTGCTTGGGCCTGCGCTCGATGTGTACACCGGGCCGACCTTAATCGTGTGGGGCGAGCATGACGTCACGTGCACCCCTGAATATTTGATGACACATATGATTGAGGGACACGCGAATCGTCGAGGTGTGATTCTGCCCGATGTCGGACATTGGGTGAACTATGAGGATGCCGCGCGAGTCGACCCAATTTTGATCGATTGGTTTTGCGCTTAGTCAAGCAAGGGATCAATGCTCTGATCGCAAGCAATTTGTACGACGAATTGGTCTTGCAATCTCACTGCACTCAGTTGCCCCCCCCAGACACAGCCCGTGTCTAGCGAGATCAAGTCCGGCTTAAGTGTTAAGCCCAAAGTTGACCAATGACCAAAGACCACCGTGACATCGCGAGTCATACGCTTGGGCATATTGAACCAGGGCGTCAGTCCTGGTTGCACGACGTCGGGACCGGTCTTAACAGAGAGCATCATCCGACCCTCTTTGTTGCAAAGACGGATTCGCGTCAAGGTATTAATAATGGCACGCATGCGCTCCGGCCCACGAAACGCATCATCCCAGTAGTCTGGTTCATTGCCGTACATCGTTAGAAGAGACTGCTGCCACGCGTCACTGCGCAACTGCGCGTGCACCTCATCAGCAAGCGCTACGGTCTTTTCTGCCGACCACTCTGGGAGCACGCCAGCGTGAACCAGGAGGTGTCCATATTCAAAGTGAGCCAGTGGACAGCGACGCAACCAGTCCAGTATCTCGGGGGCATCATGGGCCTCGAGAACTTCGGTCAAGGTGTCACGCTTGCTCGGCCGCCTGGCGCCAGCCGCCATCGCAAGCAGATGCAGATCGTGATTGCCCAACACAGATAAGGCGCGGTTACCCATCGCCATAATCCGTCTGAGCGTTGCGAGCGAGCGAGGGCCGCGGTTGACCAAATCGCCCGCGAACCAGAAGCGTGCATTGGGGTCGTCTGCGATTTTTGGTTGTTCAAGCAAGTGATTCAGACTGTCGCAACAGCCTTGTACATCCCCAATCATCCAGATGCTACCAATGCTCATAGGACCGATTTTTTCCAAAAGAAAAATCCACCTTTACGCTGAGCGAGAGCGTTTCTGTTTTCCATCATGAACACCGCAGTCAGGGCAAGAATCATGGCAACGATGTTTGGCAGAAGCGCGGTCACGACGGGCGGCCACTTAAACAGCAAGCTGACGTTCAGGGCCAGTTGATTGATCATAAAAAAGCCCGTACCAAGTAAGATGCCTAAAAAAACCTTCGCGCCAACACCGCCACGGCGCGTCTGCATAAAGCTAATCGGCGCAGCAATGGTGAGCATGACCAGCAACGTAAAGGGATACGCCATCTTCCTCCAGACCGCTACGATTTGCCGATCGGCTTGCAATTGATTGCGGTTCAGATAGTCGATGTAGTCGTTCAGCGCCACCAGGGACATCCTTTCGGGTGTCAGGATACGCGCAACGAGGCGTTCGCTGCTTAAGGTTGTATCAATGGTTTGTTGAGGTAGGTGTTTGACTGTAGCAGCGGGTTTTCCTGTGACCTTGGCGTCTGCCAACACACTCTTGATATCTGCGGCGAGATGAGTTTCAACGACATCCTGCATGTCAAGCTTGCCTTTGACGAACCTTCCCGATTTCGCTTGGGTCATCACCGACAGAGTGAGCCCATCTGGAAACTCATAAATCGACAGATTTTCGACATTTCCAGAAGTGAGCAATTTTCCGACGTTGACGACGCGCATCCCGCCGTTCGGGGTTGGTTCTTTAAACCAGTAGCCGCTTGCTAGTCTTCCCCCTTCGACACGGCCGCGCAACAATAGGTTGACCTCGCTACTTTTTATTTCGGCCAGCGGTGTTAAAAACTCAGACAAGATGAGCGCGCCCAGGATGATCGGAATAGAGACGGTCCAGAGCATGCCCAATAGCCCCATCCCGCTCACGCCGGAGACTCGCAGAATCACGAGCTCATTGCGTTGCGCTAAGCCAGAGAGTGCGAGGATGGCGCCAATCAGTAAGCCAATCGGCAGTAAATCGTAGAGACGTGTAGGTAGTGATAGTCCTTGTAAGTAGAACAAGGCCGTCAATGGAAATCGTGCGCTCACAGTATCAAGTTCATCGACCAGCGTGAAGAACGTAAACAGGCCGAGCAACGCAATCAGCACCACTGAGGTGGATCGATAGATTTCGCGGGCGAGGTAACGACGTGCGGTTTGCATAAGTTCTAGTGTAATGCCTAGCGTGCGTTAGACAGGGCGGCGCGCAGACTGGTCAGCACGGGGGCGATATCTGGACGCACACCGTGCCAGATATAGAAGCTTTCGGCTGCTTGCCCGACTAGCATGCCTAGCCCATCGCTCGCGTTTCCAGCGCCATCGCGCTGTGCTTGCAACATAAAGGGCGTAGCCGTTGCGCCGTACATCATGTCATAGGCCCAAGCATTTTTAGCGTACAGTTCAGAAGCCACCGCAGGAGCCTCGCCTCCAAGGCTGCTGGAACTTGCGTTGATGACCAGATCCCAGCTGCGGGGTGCGCCGACTTCCTTTAAGCTACCTGCGGTCAGTCTCTGCGACGCAATGGAGGATATCGCTTGGTGTTGCGCGATCAGTTCGTGCGCGCGCGCGGCGGTTCGATTGACCAAGTGCAGTGTTGCGCAACCCGCATCCAAGAGCGGCCCGAGCACGCCGCGCGCAGCGCCTCCTGCGCCGATTAACAGGATGCGTGAGTCTGGCGTCAGCGCGCCGAGTCGCTGCAGATCAAGAACCAGGCCGACGCCGTCAGTATTACAGCCATGTAGCGCACCCTTGTCCTGCCAAAGGGTGTTGACCGCTTGCGCTAGGGTCGCGCGTGGGCTTAAGTTTGCGCCAGCGAGCTTCCATGCCTCAAGCTTGAAGGGCACCGTGACATTCAGTCCGTGTCCTCCTGCCTCAAAAAAATTGCGGACTGTGATTGCGAAGCCGTCCAGCGGCGCGAGGAGTCGGTCATAAACCAGCTTGACGCCCATTTGCGCAGCGAATTGCCGGTGAATGGCTGGCGAACGACTATGTTCAATAGGGTTGCCGATCACGGCACAGCGGGCGGGAGCTTGAGTTGATGTCATTTTGTCGTGACTGATCCGTTTACAAAGTGCCAAGTCCGCGTTAAGACCAGCTCATCGATTTGGCTGGCCATATCCTGAGGGAAAGCCGCGAAGGGCGCCGCGAGTTGGGCAATACGCCGCACCGCTTGGTTGAGTAAAGCCTTGTCAGACGGACGGTTAATTTGAATATCTGCTAGCGAGCCATCCGCACGAATCGTGAGTGTGGCCTGCACACTGCCATACACCTTGTCCCCCACGCCCTTTGGATAGTGCTGAGTACCGATCTGCTCCACCCTAAGGCGCCATTGATCAATGTAGGGCGCAAATTGCATTTGGCGCGCGGAGGGGGCGTCGAAGTGTTTACGGGGGCGTTCGCTGTACTGTTCGATTTGATGCGTCAGGACGGCAATGCGGTTGTTACGCAGAATTGCCTCTTGATCGTCTTGGTCTGGGCCGTTGCGATCGGTATCCTTCAAAAAATGCTCATTTGGCCGACCTTCTTGCGCGGTTTGCTGAGCCTTTAAGAGCGTGAGTAATTCTTGCTGCTGCGTTTCGAGTTGTAGTCGTTTTTTTACAAGCGCCTCGAGCGTGAGATCGTCGGGTGAATGACCCCCATGTGCGAGTCGGTTTGAGGAGTAACCCTTTGGGGCGTCTCCCCCCCCATCTACATTGGATTGCGCGAGCAAGTGCGCGACAGCCGGTGTGCTCTCTGTTTGCGCATTGACCATCACCACTTCCATTTCAGAAGGTAATGGTTGTGCGGATTGCTCGCCAGAGAAATTCCAAGCGAGAAGCGCAAGGTGTAACAGAGCGGACAGAATAACAGCCCAGTATAAAAAACGACGTTGCCCCGCCGACCACTCGGCCGGTGAAGTCATGGGCAAGGGCGCTGTATGCGTTGTCATGTGGTTTGCGCGGCGACGTGTCGGCACTCGACCTCAAGGGTGAGTTCGTCGATCGAAAGAATCTGCAACGTGATAATTTCACCACGTTCAGACTGCGGTAGTCCATGGACGCGAATCACCAGCGGTGCGTGATCTAAGCGAACAAGGTCCTCCTTGAGTACGGTTGCCGCACACTCTGTGATTTGCTGTTGTTGCAGCCAGCGCAGACACCAAAAGCGCTCCAGACTGCTCTGGAAATCGTGCCACGCGGTGTACTGAGATTCAAAGCTGCCAATGATGGCAAACAGGTCCGCATCCTTGGGTTTGAAGGGCGCGACCAGGGGCGCCGAGACGCCGTGCTCAATGGCAGCAATGATCTGCCACTGATTGACTAAGTCTACATAGCGCCTTAACGGAGACGTACACCACGCATATTGCGCTACACCGATCGCCTCATGAGGCAGGGCGTGTGTGCTCATGCGTACACGACCACCCTGCTGCGAACGATAAATACCAGGCAAACCATTAGCCGCGAGCAGCCCACCCCACGTACTGTTGGCCAGAATCATGTATTCCGCGACTAATCGATCCAGTGGGGCGTTGCGCATGCGCGGCACAATCCGCACGGGGGTATCGGGGTTGTCTGGATCACCATCGACATAAAAGCTGTATTCCACCCGATTGTTGCTCTCTGTCTTACCACGAACAATATCGCGCTGTTTGCTCAGCGATAGTGCAAGTGCCCAGAGCGGACGAATCCAATCGTTGTAGGGCAGCGTAATCGACGGGTCAGCAAGTGCCTCCTCAGTGATGTCCTGATCCAGCGCATGATGGCGAAGATTCTCTCGCACAGCGACGCGCTCGATCTTGCTTTCGTGCGAAAGGATTTCGCCAGTGTCTGGGTTGGCTGTCACGTAAAGGGATACAGCCGGTGTAGGACGTCCCGCATCGAGTGAATAGGCTGCAATGACGGAGTCTGGCTGCATCGGGATCTTGTCGCCGGGCATGTATACCGTCGACATTCGCGCACGGGCTAATTTGTCTAAGGCACTGTCGCGCGTGACCGATAAGCCGGGCGCCGCAATATGGATGCCGACTTGAATGTTGCCATCGGGCAGGACGCGAACCGATAAGGCGTCATCAATTTCTGTCGTGGTGATATCGTCAACTGAATAGGCCACCACATCGGCAAGCGGGAGCTCACGATCCAAAGAGGGCAAGGCCTCCTCTGCAAATGCGATACCGCGCGGGAAGTGGGTCGCAATGAAGCGACCCTTGTGCAGCGCTAATGCGTGCGGCCAAGCACCAAGTTCTAGTAGCACCCGTTCAGGCGGTTTTTGTAGGCTGGTCGCCGCGCTATCCAACGCCTTCCATGCCTGAGAGTTTTTGTCTGGTCGTGTGATGAGCGCCATCGCTGAATCGGCAATCGTTTGTGGTAGCCGGCCTGCAATGAGGTCATCGGCCCACGCGGACATTTCAGCGGCTTGCCGTTGTTTTTTTTCTTGCGCTGCGAGTGCGGCAGTCAGGATCTCCGGCGGCGCAGGACGGAAGCGGCCTCGTCCGCGACGATGAAAATAAATCGGCGCGCTGTGCAGACGCAGAAGTAGTGTGGTCTTTTCGAGCGTGTTGACCGGATGACCGAAGTAGTCGATCCCGAGCGTCTCAATATCGAATTCGTCCTGGGGTGCACACTCCCACAAAAACTGGAGCTCAATTTCTTCCGAGAGTCTTTGTGCTTCGGGCATCAAGATATCTGGCGCAGGGCTTGCAAACGTAAACAAACAATTTGCGCGTTTGATTTTGCTGCGCTTACCCGATTCAGACTCAACCTGCAGGGCGGCCTCAGACTCGGACATAATATGCCCAGTCTTAAACATCCCTTCTTCTTCAAACAAAACGTACATACGATATCCGGTGATTCGGTTGGCGGTCCGGCTTACTGCTTGCCGGATAGTGCGTCGAGCAGGCGGGCGTGTACACCCGCGAAGCCGCCGTTACTCATGACTAGGATGTGATCGTTTGGCTGCGCTGTCTTGACGACGGCCTCGACCAGCGAATCGATTTCATGGTGCGCTTGCATACGTGTCCCGAGAGAGCCAAGCACCTCTGCCGGATCCCAACCTAGGGCTTGTTTGCCGTCACGCTGACCAAAACAAAACACGAGATCGGCGGGCTCAAGCGCTTGCGGCAGCCGAGCCGCCATCGTGCCAAGCTTCATGGTGTTGGAGCGCGGCTCCAGAACCGCGAGAATCCGCTGTGATCCTACTTGTGCGCGGAGCCCTTCGAGCGTTGTACGAATTGCAGTGGGGTGATGCGCGAAATCGTCATAGACCGTAACGCCGCGAACGGTGCCGCGCACTTCCATGCGACGTTTTACACCGGCAAATGCCGAGAGTGCCTCGACGCTTGCGTGTGCATCCACGCCAACATGCGTTGCCGCCGCGATCGCGACTAGCGCGTTGTTGCGGTTATGTGCGCCTGTTAGAGTCCATTGGACGATGCCATAAGAGGTGTGACCTCGCTTGACCTCAAAGGCTAACGGACTGACCTCAATCGTGTGCCAGCCGGAGCCCTCGCCTGTACGGACGAGCTCGGCCCAGCATCCTCGGGCGAGTACGCGGTTAAGCGCCTCTTCCGCGGCGGGCGCAATGACTTGGCCCGAGCGGGCAATGGTGCGTACGAGATGATGGAACTGCGTTTCGATGGCCGTGAGATCCGGAAAGATATCAGCGTGATCGTATTCCAGATTGTTCAGAATGGCTGTCTTGGGACGATAGTGGACAAACTTTGAGCGCTTGTCAAAAAAAGCCGTGTCGTACTCGTCCGCTTCAATGACAAAAAGAGGGTGCGCGGGGTCGTATCGGCCTGAAACTTCTAGGCCAGGAGCGACGCCCCCAATTAAAAAGTTAGGTTGTTTGCCCGCGCAGTGCAGAGCCCATGCCAGCATCGAGCTGGTGGTTGTCTTGCCATGTGTGCCTGCGACCGCAAGAACATGCTGACCTTGTAAAACATGCTCGCCAAGCCATTGCGGGCCTGAGGTGTATGGCAGGCCCTCATCCAGAATGGCTTCCATTAAGGGGTTGCCTCGGGTGACGACATTGCCAATCACGAAGAGGTCAGGCTTGAGCGCGAGTTGATCTGCCTCAAAGCCTTCAATGAGCGCGATACCTTGCTCTTCGAGCTGGGTGCTCATGGGAGGGTAGACGCCTGCGTCGCAACCCGTGACGCGATGGCCGGCTGCGCGCGCGATAAGCGCCAGGCTGCCCATAAACGTGCCGCAGATTCCTAAAATATGCAGATGCATGACTAATCTCCTGTGCGCATTGTAGAGGGAGAGTGCATAGCCTTTGAGGTCATTTCTCGCTCGGCATCCATTGGATCTGACGCTATGATGTAGCTTATGAAACGAAGAACAATTCTGTTCGGTGCGGGCGGTCTGGCTGCGATGCTTGGCACCGCCTGGCTTGCCTGGAAATCGTCATCGAGTAGAGCGCCGGCTGCCAACCGGGCGATCGGGGTACAGGTGCCGAGCGACAGTTCGGCAAAGGCAGATCCAAGCGCATTTTATGGTGCGAGTCTGCCAGACCTAGACGGGAAGTCCTTCGCGCTGCGTGAGTACTTAGGTCGTCCGACGGTTGTGAATTTTTGGGCAACCTGGTGTGCACCCTGCGTCCAAGAGATGCCTTATCTCGACGCTATCGCAAAAAACTCACCAAAACTTGGTTTTGTTGGCATCGGTATTGATACAGAGTCTAACATTAAGCAATTTGTCGCTAAAATACCAGTATCTTACAAGTTGCTTGTTGCAGGCCATGCTGGGATTGCAATGGTCAGAGCCCTCGGAAATGCTGCAGGTGGCTTACCTTTTACCGTTCTTTTAAGCGAAGATGGCACTATATTCGACACAATTTTGGGTCAGGTAGAGCCTGAAGATTTACAACGTCGAATTAGTAAACTAATAGTGAATTCAAAGACGTAGATAGACAAATCGCGGAATTTAGCCTATAAATACGCACGGCTTGACTGTCTTTGTTGTCGCGTTTTGTGGCATATGAAGCGCTCTGCGCTTGGGCAACCTCTCATGGCAAAAAAAATTCTCGTTTTGAATGGCCCCAACCTGAACCTGCTCGGGTTGCGTGAGCCTAGTGTTTATGGCCACACCACACTTGCCCAGATCGATGCAAGGCTGCTAGGCCTCGCCAAAGAGCAAGGAGTGGAGCTCTCTACCTATCAGAGCAATCACGAGGGTGAGTTGGTTGATCGCATTCACTCGGCCCGGACCGATGGCACCGACTTCATTCTGATCAACGCTGGCGCCTACACGCATACCAGTGTTGCGATTCGTGATGCATTGGCTGCAGTTAAGATTTCCTTTGTCGAGGTGCATCTTTCTAACGTTTACAAGCGTGAAGAGTTTCGGCACCACTCGTTCTTATCGGATCTTGCAGTCGGCGTCATTGCCGGATTAGGTCCTGATGGCTATGAGGCGGCGCTTCGCTTTGCGGTCAACGACCAGACGGCAGCTTAACGGGTTGGCAAGCTTGGCCGACCACACCCTTATTTAACAGCACTATACGGAATCACTATGGATTTGCGAAAACTAAAAACGTTGATCGATCTCGTCGCGGAGTCAGGCATTGCTGAACTCGAAATCACCGAAGGTGAAGGCAAGGTTAGGATTGTTAAGTTTTCCCAAGCGGTACAGCCCGTTGCCTACGCACCACCTGCTGCGCCTGCGCCAGCACCTGTCGCGGGTGGTGACGCTGCTGCTGCGCCCGCTGCCGCAGCAGTGGTGCAGGGGCACACGGTCAAGGCGCCGATGGTGGGAACGTTCTATCGCGCATCCAATCCCGCGTCACCGGTATTTGTAGAGGTTGGTCAGACAGTGAAAGAGGGTGAGCCGCTCTGCATTATTGAAGCGATGAAGTTGCTCAATGAAATCGAAGCAGATAAATCTGGTGTCATTAAAGAGATCCTCGTGCAAAACGGTGAGCCCGTTGAATACGGTCAACCCTTGTTTGTGATTGTCTGATATGTTTGAAAAGATCCTGATCGCTAACCGTGGCGAGATCGCGCTGCGTATTCAGCGCGCCTGCCGCGAGATGGGTATCAAAACTGTCGTGGTGCACTCCGAGGCAGATCGTGATGCCAAATATGTCCGCTTGGCTGACGAGTCCGTGTGTATCGGACCAGCCGCTTCGCGTGATAGCTATTTGAATATGCCCGCCATCATTGCAGCGGCTGAAGTGACAGACGCCGAGGCGATCCATCCTGGCTATGGTTTTCTTTCTGAGAACGCAGATTTCGCAGATCGCGTCGAGAAAAGTGGCTTTGTGTTTATTGGCCCACGTCCTGAGTCGATCCGTTTGATGGGCGATAAAGTCAGCGCCAAGAACGCCATGATTGAAGCGGGCGTGCCAGTTGTGCCTGGCTCGCCTGGCGCCTTACCCGACGATCAGCAAGAAATTCTGCGCATCGCACGCGACGTGGGTTATCCAGTCATTATCAAGGCAGCTGGCGGCGGTGGTGGGCGCGGTATGCGCGTGGTGCACACGGAAGCTGCCTTGTTAAGTTCTGTGGTGATGACCAAGTCGGAAGCAGGGGCAGCGTTCAATAACCCCGAAGTCTACTTAGAAAAATTTCTGGAAAATCCTCGTCACATCGAAATCCAAGTGCTCGCGGATGGTGGACGTAATGCGGTGTGGCTCGGTGAGCGCGATTGCTCCATGCAGCGTCGTCATCAAAAAGTGATTGAAGAAGCGCCAGCGACCGGCGTGGACCGGAAGTTGATTGAGCGGATCGGTGAGCGCTGCGCAGAGGCATGTCGTAAGATTGAATACCGTGGCGCGGGAACCTTTGAGTTCTTGTTTGAAAACGGCGAGTTTTATTTCATTGAAATGAATACGCGGATTCAGGTTGAACATCCCGTGACGGAATTAATCACGGGCATTGATTTGGTGCAACAGCAAATACGTGTGGCGGCGGGCGAAAAATTCAGCTTGCGACAAAAAGACATCGTGTTCAAGGGCCATGCCATTGAATGCCGTATCAACGCAGAAGATCCGTTTACCTTTGTACCGAGTCCGGGGCGTATTACAAACTGGCACACGCCAGGTGGGCCTGGTGTGCGTATCGATTCGCACGCCTTCAATGGCTACTTCGTGCCCCCGTACTACGATTCGATGATTGCCAAGGTAATTACCTATGGCGATACGCGGGAGCAAGCGGTCGCACGTATGTCTATCGCGCTTTCAGAGATGGTGGTCGAAGGCATCAAAACTAACATCCCTCTACATCGTGAGTTAATGGTGGACGGTCGTTTTGTTGAAGGCGGCACAAGCATTCATTATCTCGAACATAAGCTTGCCGAGCGTCCTTGAGCGCTCTGGTGAGCTGTCTGGCCGGGCTGCTTAGCCCGGTTCACGGAAACTGTTATGCGTGAATTGGTATTGTTATGTCCCGGATCTCTGGCTGAGCCGCTGTCTGACGCACTTCTTGAGGCCGGTGCCCTATCCGTCTCTGTAGAGGATGCGGATCTTGACACCGATGATGAACAACCCCTTTTTGGTGAGCCAGGTAGTGAGCCTAATACGCAAGCTTGGGCGCGCAATCGCGTGATTGTGCTCCTCGCCGACGGTGCGGATCCCGCGCAGTTGCTGCTCATGGCGCAGCAAGACTTAGTATCGACAGAAGAGTTGTCGTGGCATTTGCGAGACGTACCGGATGCTGATTGGGTGAGGCTGACGCAGTCGCAGTTTGGCCCGATTCAGGTTGGTGAGCGTATTTTGATCGTGCCGAGTTGGCATGCGGATCAAATGCCAACAACTCCAGAGCCAGGTTGCATCGCGATTCAACTAGATCCCGGCTTAGCGTTCGGCACAGGCAGTCATCCCACGACGCATGTTTGCCTGGAGTGGTTAGCGACCAACTTGCCTCAGACGGCGACCGTATTGGATTATGGATGTGGCTCAGGTATTCTGGCGATTGCTGCCGCGATGCTCGGTGCAGGGCCTGTGACAGGGGTGGACATTGATGAACAGGCCGTACAAGCCACGCGCGACAATGCAATCGCTAATAGCGTTACGATTCAGGCAATGCTGCCCGATGGTTTGACTGACGGGCAATTCGATGTGGTGGTTGCTAATATTTTGTCAAATCCGCTCAAGGTACTAGCACCCATGCTTAGCGGGCGTGTGCGTTCAGGCGGCAGTTTGGTGTTGTCAGGGGTGCTTGAACGTCAAGCGCAAGAGGTTGCTCAGGCGTATGCGCCGTGGTTACCTCTGGTCGTTTGGCAAGCGCGTGATGGATGGGTGTGTTTGGCGGGCGTCAAGCCCTAGGGTAGATCGATGAGTCTCGTGACACGTTGTCCAAAATGTCAAAGCGATTTTGTCGTGTCGCTTGAGCAGTTGCGCGCGCACGAGGGTTTGGTGCGTTGCGGTCAATGTAAACATATCTTTGATGGTGAGACGGCTCTTCTGAGCAATCTTCCGACTCTCACGAGCTTGGTCAGTACCCCGAGCGTAGTAGCCCAATCGACAACACAACCCGCAGTGTTGCGTTACCGTGAACGCCAGACTTGTGATACGGTTCCGTTCATTCCAGAGCCTGTGTTGCTTGATCGACCAGAGCCTTCGACCACAGAGCGCCCCGAGCCTGCGATTAGTGTTCAAGGCGAGGCACGACTACGCGGGGATGTCAGTGCGGTAGGACGGACGCAGCCAGAGTTTCTCTCGGACCATGAAGATACCAGCGGACTTAAAACCTTCATTTGGGGTTTCGCCAGTTTTTTTGCAATGATTGCTGTGCTGATTCAGCTCGCGTATGTTTACCGTAACGATTTGGCCACGAGTATTCCGAGCCTACAGCCTGCATTAACCACTCTGTGTGAATCGTTGAAATGTGAGGTGAGCTTGGTCCGGCACCTTGATCGCATCACGATAGATGGGTCCTCACTCGAGCGAGCCAGTGAACCGCAGACCGAAGGGCGCACGACTGTGATGACCCTGGCATTTTCAATGCGTAATCGGCTCACCCAGCCTCAGCCTTGGCCGCACTTGTTGGTCGAGCTTAAAGATGCATCGAACACGTCGGTGGTTCGCAAACGTCTGAGCCCTGTGGACTATTTACCTACGCAATTTAAAGATAAACCATTCCAACCAAATCAAGAGCTCAATTTGCGCTTACCGATCGAGGTCACTGGTTTACAAATTACCGGATTTCAACTTACTCGTTATTTTCCTTGAGGCCCACGCATGACATCGCCTGTTTTAATTTGTGGTTCCGTTGCCTTCGACACGATCGCTGTTTTCGAAGGCCGTTTTAAAGAGCATATTCTCCCGGACCGGATTCATGCACTGAGTGTGTCATTCTTGGTGCCCCGCATGCGCCGCGAATTCGGCGGGTGTGCTGGCAATATTGCCTACAACCTGCAGCTCTTGGGGGGCAAGCCGATCCCCGTTGCCACGGTAGGTGAAGATGCGAGCGACTACTTACAGCGGTTTGAGCAATTGGGTATTGACATCAGCCTGTTGCAAAGTCTGCCGGGTACATTGACTGCGCAGTGTTTCATTACGACCGATCTGGATGATAATCAGATTAGTGCGTTTCATCCTGGTGCGATGGAACGCTCGGCCGAGAACGACTTAACAGGGCGGTCCGCCGCGTGGGCGATTGTTGCGCCCGACTCAAAGGTAGGAATGGTCACGCACGCTAAGCGTTTGCATGCACAGGGAACACCCTTTATTTTTGATTTAGGTCAGGCGATGCCACTGTATGATGGCAAAGATATTCTCGAGATGTTGGCGCTGGCCCAGGCCATGACTGTCAACGATTACGAGGCCAGTATTGTTGAGCAGCGTACTGGCAAGTCTATTGAGCAACTCGCCCTAGGGCTCAAGGCCGTTGTGGTGACACGCGGAGCGAATGGTGCGACCCTCTACACCGAAGGCCATCAGCATCACATTGATCCAGTCACTCCAGCGGGTGTGGTAGACCCAACGGGCTGTGGTGATGCCCACCGTGGTGGACTATTGTATGGCTTGACGCTTGGTTGGTCCTGGCAGGATGCCTGTAAACTGGGCAACTTGATGGGTTCAATCAAAATCGCATCGCGTGGGCCGCAAAACCACGCCCCAAGCCGTGCTGAAATCGATGCACAGTTCCATGCCCAGTATGGCTTACGCTTGCCTGCATAAGGTCGTTTAACAGGAGTCACTGAAATGCGAATGTTTTTTTCTACGGATGCATGCTTAGGTCGTTTGGCCCTAGCGAGTCTGGCACTTTCAACCGTTGTGCTGGTGTCTGGTTGTGCAAAGCCTTCAGCCTCTGCCAATGTGTACACCTACAATCAAGCGCAACGCGATCAAGTGATGCGTAATGGTACGGTCGTGAATGTTCGTCCGATTACGATTCAGAAAGAAGGTACCTCTGGCGCTGGAGCCGTAGCCGGTGGCGCAGCAGGCGGTGTATTGGGAAGCACGATAGGCGGGGGCACAGGCCGTACTCTCGCAATCCTTGGTGGCGCCGTACTAGGTGCGCTGGCTGGTGACGCAGTAGAAGATCGCGTCGGAAAGAAAGACGGTCTGGAAATCACCGTCAAGCTTGATAACGGTGAAACGCGAGTGATTGCCCAAGAGGCTGATGTGCCCATCATGCTCAACCAGCGCGTGCAAGTAATTAGTGGCGCTGGGCCAACACGTGTTGTGCCTGCAGCTCAAAACTAATTAGACCTCGTCACACCTCAGCACTTTATGAGAGAGCTGAGGTGGGGGAGGACTCTACACGTACGGCGATCGGATTACTTTGATCGAACATCACGGCACGTTGCGGAAAAGGCAGTTCGATCCCCGCTTGTGCGAACTCCTCAAGAATACTGACGCGTAAATCACTCAGTATCTGTCCCGGCTGAATGCCCGCCTGTAATCTGATCCAAAACTGCAAATTAAAGACTAAGCCGTTATCACCGAAGTCTTCCAGAGTGATGATTGGCGCCGGGACTTGCTTGACTTGCGGGTGATCAGCGCTGACCATTGCCAAAATACGTTGCACCTCTTGAACACTAGATTTATACGACACGGTCACACGGACATCTCTGCGTGCATCACGGGTCGAGTAGGTCCAGTTCACCAGCTTTTGTTCAACTAAAACACTATTGGGAATCAAGGCGTCGTTTCCCTGCGCGCCTTGGATAGTCGAGAACCGAATGCCAATCGAAGTTACTGTACCGGAAATGCCGTCGATCTCGACCAAATCGCCTATACGGATTGGCTTTTCAATCAGTAGCATGACTCCGCTGATCAGATTTTTCAGAAGGTTTTGTGTACCAAAGCCAACGCCGATGGCAAGCGCGCCGCCAAAAAATGCGAAGGCACTGAGTGGGATTTCAACGATGTTGAAGGCGGTCAGTATCAGGGAGAACGCTGCGGCTAAGGTCAGCCAGCGCCCCAATACGACTGATTTGCTGGCACCCAGATTTGCCTTGTTGACTGCGAGCGCGAGTGTGCGTCGGATTAAACCAGAAATCAGCATAAAGCCGATAATCAGAATAGCCATTGCGCCGGCGGTCTTGCCGACGGTTACGCTACGTTTTGTCTTGATCTCGCGTCCGTCAACCAGAATGTTGTCGTCGACTGCGAAAATCTCAAATTGCCAAACATCTTTGGCAAGTCTAATGATGCCCGCTTTGAAGCCACTGAAGCGTTGCGCGAAGGTTTGATTGAGTTGCGCTTGCGTGATCTCCGAGCCAGTAATTTCTAGGTACTGTCGGGCACGCTCAAAGAGCGCGTAGAGGCCCCGCATGTTGTCTATTTGCTCGGCGAGGGGCGCAAGCATTTCGGACAAAAATGCTTTTTCAGTGCTTGTCGGTGCTTGTCGTAATTGCTCGTTGAGTGCCAGAGTTGATTGCGATTTTTCGGCGATCAGCTGGTTCAGGTAATTCAGTCCTAAATTGAGCTGGCGCACCAAGTCCTCATTTGTGGACCTCAATGCAGCAAGTTGCTGGCTGTTGTCGACGTTCGCGTAAAGATCTCGACGAATCTCCCAGATTTGAATCATCAGTAAATCGAGCTCGATTTGCGCGCGATACCGTTCGCGTTCAGTGCGCGCAGCCTCGACTCGGCGGTCCGCCAAGAGTTGAGCATTGCGCGCTGCAGCGCGTACCTCTGGCATTACCGTGGCAGTTTGCTCTAGCGCATCGAATTTTGCTTTGGCTGTCCCCAGCAAATCGAGTGTGCGATTAATGCGCAGGCTTGCTTGTTGCTCCTGCACTCTGAGGCCCTCAATGCGTTGTTGGAGATCCGTTTTGATTTTTTGGAAATCCTGCTCAGTGAAGGCAAAACGATTGTTATAAAAATCTTTAGTGATCTTTAAGGTGGCAAGACTGATCGCACCTCTTGCCTGCTCGATATGGAGGGTGTCTTTTTCAATCGAGGCGTCCGTCAACTCTAAATTGATACGATCAAGGCGCCGCTGTACTGTTTCGCCGGCACGCTGTGCATCAGCACTCGCACTCGACTGCCGCAGTTCAAGTTCCATCTGACTGCGTGACTTGCGCAAATCTGCAATGAAATCGTTGAGCATATTGATGCGCTGCTTGAGATGCTGCAATTGAAACTGCAGTCGCAGTATGCTTAATTGCAGATCGTCCGCAACAGAAAGTGGCCAAGGCTCGGTTCCTGTGGGCGGTTGCCAGTTTTCTCTGTCTTTACGTGCAGTCTCAAGGTTTGTGGTGACACGCCGCAAATTTTTGAGGTTATCGACGATTTGGCTATAGGCTCCTTGCATGTCACGCAAGTGATTGAGTCGATCTTGCGCGGCTACTCGGGCGGCCGTGTCGAGATTCGCTCCGTCATTGATGGCAGCTTGAGCCTTGATGGTGTCCGCCTGAATGGCTGCCAACCGTTTCTGCATGTCCTGCTGCTGTGCGTCGATATCCTTGAGCCCACGCTCCGCAGGCTGCGCGGGTGTTTCGCGAGCGGGTGTCGTTTGTCCAGGTGCCGTACTCAGTAGATTGCTGGCGGGAGAGGGGCTCTGGGCAAAGGAGGGCGTTTGGATCGCAAGGATGAATGCGGCAGTCCAGAAGCCGTGCAACACAGAAGAGAAGAGCATGTTCATTGCAGAAGACTGAGTAGCCGAGCGGAGCGACAATGGAGACGTTATAAAACGAATAAAGGAAATAAGGTAAAGCTGATGCGACCAAGAACCATCATTGCGATTTGAGCGAGCACCAACAGAACAAGCGGAGCGAGATCTAGCGCACCAAGCTTGGGTGTGATTCGGCGGATTGGAGCAAGGAGCGGGTCGGTCAGCGTGGTCAATACCGGCATGATGGTAGCCATCGGATTGACCCAGGACAATACCGCCTGAATAAGCGTCATCCAAACGATTAAGTTCAGTGCCCAGCGCCCCAGCGTGACAATACTTGCGCCGATGAGCCCCGGAATGAGTTTGGCCGGAAGCATGCTTGAGGTGGACACCAGCCACATCAAGAGTAAATAGGCCATTGCCGCCAGCAAGGCTCCGAGTAGGCTGGCCCAATCAAAGAGACCACCGTTGGTAGGAACCACCTTGCGTAAAGGTTCGACTAGCCAGTTAGTGGCTTGGTGAATTGCCTGAGACATAGGATTAAAGGGGTGCAGCTTGGCGGCATGAATCCATGCGCGTGCCAGCAGGATTGCCCCGACTAAATTGAAGACGATGTCGAGCAAAAAACGAAGGATCTCACCAATCATGCGTCTACTGTTGCCTCGAGTGAAAAGTCATGAACGCTATTGTCGCATGCACATAGGCTCTGCGACCATGTTGGTTACAAAGTCATAGCGTTACGCAAACGATTTCAATCCGGAGCAAGCATAAAAAAACCGTCCGGCGAACCGGACGGTCTGGTCATACAAAACCTTAGCTAAGCGCTCAGGGACGGCCACCCGTAGGAAAGGGCCAAGACGCTGCAGGATTCAGGGCGGTTTTTGCACCTGGAGCTGCAGCGGTCGAGGGGGCAGCGGCTGCCGGCTTCTTAGCAGCAGGCTTTTTAACTATTTTTTTTTTGCAACAGGCTTCTTAGCAACTTTTTTAGCAGCTGGCTTCTTAGCTGCTTTTTTAGCTACTTTTTTTGCTGCTGGCTTCTTAGCAGCTGCCTTTTTTACAACTTTTTTCGCTGCAGGCTTCTTAGCAGCTACTTTCTTAACAACTTTCTTCGCTACTTTTTTCGCTGCTGGCTTCTTAGCAACTACTTTTTTTGCGACTTTCTTAGCTGCAGGTTTTTTAGCTGCGGCTTTCTTCACTGCTTTTTTTGCTGCTTTTTTGGCTGTTGCCATGGTAATACTCCTTAGTTCAGGGTCCCAAACATTAAAACCCGTGCTCGACTAGCCCCACCATGAGACGTCGTTTCGCCCGAGTTATTCATCGGCACAAGCCCCTACTAAACTGCAGTAGCACAGCGGTTTGCGCTAATGAATCCGGCACAGCCATTTGAACTGCCTCTCACTGGAGGCGCGAAGCAATTCAAATGGCACCAGCACGGTGGTATTCACCACCCACTGGCAAGTACTAAAGCGTAACAAGCCTCAAACTTGCGAATTATTCCCAGTTAAGGGCGCCGCCAGTTTGATACTCGATCACGCGTGTTTCAAAGAAATTACGTTCCTTCTTTAAATCAATCATCTCTGCCATCCAAGGGAAGGGATTTTCTTCCTGGGCGAACAAAGGCTCGATTCCGATCTGTTGGCATCTACGGTTTGCAATAAAGCGCAGATAAGACTTGAACATCGGCGCATTCAGACCGAGCACGCCGCGTGGCATGGTGTCTTCAGCGTAGGCATATTCCAAGTCCACCGCTTTGGCAAACAGGGCGCGAATTTCTTCGCGGAAGGCGGGTGTCCAAAGCTGTGGGTTTTCGAGCTTAATCGTGTTGATCAGGTCAATGCCGAAATTGCAGTGCATGGACTCATCGCGAAGGATGTACATGTACTGTTCGGCGGCCCCTGTCATTTTGTTTTGACGGCCAAGTGCCAGAATCTGCGTAAAGCCAACATAGAAGAACAAGCCTTCCATCAGACAAGCAAACACGATCAACGACTTCAGCAGGGTCTGATCGGTTTCGAGAGTGCCCGTTTTGAAGTTGGGGTCAGCGATCGCATCAATGAATGGGATCAAAAACTGATCTTTCGCCCGAATCGAAGGGACTTCGTTGTAGGCATTAAAAATTTCAGACTCGTCCAAATCCAGGCTCTCAACAATATATTGATAAGCGTGGGTGTGAATTGCCTCTTCAAAGGCTTGACGCAATAAGAACTGGCGGCATTCAGGCGCTGTGATGTGGCGATAGGTGCCCAACACAATGTTGTTTGCTGCGAGCGAGTCGGCTGTAACAAAAAAGCCAAGGTTGCGTTTGATAATACGTCGCTCGTCTTCAGTCAGGCCGGTGGGGTTTTTCCACAAGGCGATATCGCGAGACATGTTGATCTCTTGCGGCATCCAGTGGTTGGCGCAAGTGGCGATGTATTTTTCCCAAGCCCACTTGTACTTGAAGGGGACGAGTTGGTTAACGTCAGTTTGGCCGTTGATGATCCGCTTGTCCGCGACATTCACGCGGGTTGCGGGATCAGGAGCCTGAGGCTTTTGAGTCAGGCCAGGGGTCGGCAGAGCGGAGTCACCAAAAACGCCCGTCGCGGCACGTGCGGGCATTGAAGCCGGCATCGGCACACCACCGGCGGCAATCGGCGCCGCGGTTTGTAGAGAAATTTCGTCGTTCCAGGTCAGCATAATTTTTTCCGGTAGCGGTTATTGGCAGGCTTCGCACTCTTCGAAACCTGGATCGCCAGGTTTCATGGTGCACGCCGCTCCGAGAATTTCGGCTTCCGGCAGAACCGGGGCTGTTGATGCGAACGTACCGCTCGTGGAACCAATCCCGGCAGAATTCACCGCATTGAGTTCGCCACCGCGGCCCGTTGATTTTTCTGCGCTAGTTGCACCCAAGGTGCGCAGGTAATAGGTAGTTTTGAGGCCACGCAACCAGGCGAGCTTGTAGGTGTCATCGAGTTTCTTGCCCGAAGCGCCCGCCATATAGATGTTGAGTGATTGCGCTTGATCGATCCATTTCTGGCGGCGTGCGGCACACTCGACGATCCAATTAGGCTCAACTTCAAAAGCGGTAGCGTATAGCGTCCGCAGCTCGGCCGGGACACGATCGATGCGAGACAGGCTACCGTCGAAGTACTTTAGGTCAGCGACCATGACTTCGTCCCATAGACCTAGTTTCTTGAGGTCGCGAACAAGATGTTCGTTCACCACAGTGAACTCGCCGGAGAGGTTCGATTTAACGTACAAGTTTTGATATGTTGGTTCGATGCACGCAGACACACCAATAATATTCGATATTGTTGCAGTTGGGGCAATTGCAACGCAATTTGAGTTACGCATCCCATGTTGTTTGATGCGTGCGCGCAACGAATCCCAATCCATCGTGCTTGATTCATCGACTTCAACATAGCCACCGCGATTCTCGCGCAGCAGTGCGATGGAGTCGTGCGGCAAGATGCCACGCGACCACAACGAACCATCAAAGCTTGCGTAACGACCGCGCTCTGCGGCGAGATCGCTCGATGCACTGTAGGCGTAATAACAAACTGCTTCCATAGAGCGATCAGCAAATTCAATCGCTGCTTGTGAAGCGTACGGCACGCGCATCACGTGCAGGCAATCCTGGAAGCCCATAATACCCAGGCCCACTGGACGATGGCGCACGTTCGAGTTACGAGCCTTGTCCACGGCGTAGTAGTTGATGTCGATGACGTTATCCAACATCCGCATGGCGATCTTGATCGTGCGCTGTAGTTTGTCTTGATCTAGTGATTGGGAACCATCAGCATTGTGCTTGAGGTGCGCCAAGAGATTGACGGAGCCCAGGTTGCAGACTGCGATTTCAGAGTCATTGGTGTTCAGTGTGATCTCGGTGCACAGGTTTGAGCTGTGCACAACACCCACGTGTTGCTGTGGTGAGCGGATATTGCAAGGATCTTTGAACGTAATCCAGGGGTGGCCGGTTTCAAACAGCATGGACAGCATCTTGCGCCACATGTTGATTGCGGGCATCTTTTTGAACAGCGGTAAATCACCGCGCGCAGCTTTTTCTTCGTAGCCGACATAGGCTTTTTCGAACTCGACACCGACTTTTTCGTGCAGATCTGGGCAGTCCGAGGGTGAGAACAGAGTCCAGTCGCCACCTTCGATGACGCGCTTCATGAACAGATCTGGAATCCAGTTGGCTGTGTTCATGTCGTGGGTGCGACGGCGCTCGTCGCCGGTGTTTTTGCGAAGATCTAGGAATTCTTCTACATCCAAGTGCCAGGTTTCCAAGTAGCAGCAGACTGCGCCCTTGCGCTTACCGCCTTGGTTGACCGCGACCGCCGTGTCGTTGACGACTTTCAGGAAAGGCACAACACCTTGGCTTTCGCCGTTGGTGCCCTTGATGTGGCTGCGCATGGCCCGCACGGGTGTCCAGTCGTTACCGAGCCCGCCGGCATATTTCGCGAGCAGGGCGTTTTCTTTGATGGCCTCGTAGATGCCGTCCAAGTCGTCTGAAACGGTGGTCAGGTAGCAAGACGACAGCTGAGAATGCAGGGTGCCTGCATTGAACAGGGTTGGGGTCGAGCTCATGAAATCGAAAGACGACAGAATCTGATAGAACTCAATTGCACGTGTTTCACGGTCAATCTCACCAATCGCCAAGCCCATCGCGACGCGCATAAAGAACACCTGGGGTAGTTCAATGCGCTGACCGCGGATGTGCAAGAAGTAGCGGTCATACAGAGTTTGTAAACCTAGGTAGTCAAACTGCAGATCGCGACTGGCATCTAGCGCGGCGGCTAAACGTGGCAGGTCATAGCGCGACAGTTCGGAGTTCAGCAGGCCGGCCTCGACACCACGCTTGATGAACTTTGGAAAGTACGTTGCGTAGCGGGTATTCATGTCCTCTTGTGAGGCTTCCTCGGACAGCACTTCTGTGCGAATCGTATGCAGCAGCAGGCGTGCGGTCACTTTGCTGTAGGCGGGATCGTTCTCAACCATGGCGCGCGCGGCCAGAATGGCAGATTTGTAGACTTCTTCGATCGGCACGCCGTCGTACAAGTTCTTGAGGGTTTCTTTTTGGATGGCTGCGGTATCGACGAACTCACCGAGGCCCTGACCTGCGGATTCAATCGTTGCCTGCAGCTTGGCCATGTCCAGCGGTTTACGTATACCGTTATCGGTTACGTGCAGCGTGCTGGCTTCGACAGGTGCTTGCTCGATATTTGATTTGGCACGCTCTTGTGAGCGACGCTCGCGATACAGCACGTAGGAACGCGCGACATCGTGCTCACCGGACCGCATGAGCGCTAATTCGACCGCATCTTGAATGTCTTCTATATGGAAGGTCCCACCGTTTGGACGGCTACGCACAAGTGCTTGGACAACTTGGCGTGTCAGGGAGTCAACCAGTTCGCGCACGCGCGCCGAGGCGGCACCTTGGCCACCGTTCACAGCTAAGAAAGCCTTTGTCAGGGCAATGCCGATTTTGCTGGGTTCAAAATTCACGACTGCGCCGTTGCGGCGGATGATGTGATATTGGCTCCAGGTCGCTTCGGTGATGGGGGCGGCATTGGTCGCGAATTGCGGTGCAGACTCTTGTCTCAACGCTGTGCTTGTTGTTGTTTGCATAAAAAACCTCCTGCTCGGTGAATGTGACGCGTGCCGCATTCTAGAATGTGTTTACCACTACATGTAGTGTTTTTCTTTGATCTCGTCACTAATTCTAGTAGGTCTAATCAATCGAGGCAATAGTAAAAAATCAAATAATAGTGAAAATTTAAATTTACTTACTATTCTTAAGCCTTGATCTGAAACGAGTAATATTTCTGTCATCTTTGTGCAGTGAGCGCTTCGGCGCAGAGCATTGTGGCGCTTGGGTTTGCGACGATTGATTGTTGTTATGTCGCCCAAAGCTGGGTTTGGGCGATGTGCACCATAGCAACAAATGAAAGTAATACTTTGTTTCAATTGTCGAAAACTCTTAGCTGAATCTGTCGTTTTGTTGCAATATGACGATAGTAAAAAACTGACTAAAACAATGGTGGGAGTTGGGAATGGGTCCTTTAAGTATTCGGCAAGCGCGTTTGAGTGTGATGTGTGCCGTGACGACTGTGGCCCTGGCGGGATGCGCCATTCCTCGACCCGAGGGCTCTGCTGTGATTGCGGCCCCTCAACATCTGACTGAGCCCGTCTGTATTGCCCCGCCCGCGGACAATATGCTGGTGGGCGCGTGGTACATCCTGCGCAAACAGACGGGAGTGGTGGGTGAAATACAAACCCTGCTGACCTTGAGTCCCGATGGAAAGATGACGCACCAGACGCGCGTCAAGCAGGGGCGCAACATTCGGTCTGAGTTACGTGAAGCCGGATGCTGGGATGCGCCCGCAGGCAAGCTCGTGCTGCGTACCCATCGCTCGAATGGCGAATTGGTTGATTATCGCGACCCCATTTACGTATCGACCTACCTAATTGATCGCAACGACGCCAAGCGCGCTGTCTTTCGGGAAGATAAAGCCGACAGTCGTCCGATGACGGCTCAAAAGGTGCACGCGAGCTTTAGGCTGCAGTAGCGATCCTTGCCAGCACAGTCTGCTTGCCCAGGATCTCCAGTACCGCATCAATGGCTGGAGTCTGGGTAGTTCCCGCCACAGCGACACGCAAGGGAATCGCTAACTGAGGCATTTTCAGTCCGTGTGTCGCGAGTAGTGATTTGATCAGCGCGGCGATCTCCACCCGATTCCAGTCGATTGTTTCCGCTTGCTTGGCGAAATCAGCCAAAGCCTGTCGCGCGCTCTCGGTGAGATGCTGCGTGCGCAAGTCTTCGGTCGCTGGAGTAAATGTTCCACAAAACAACATTGCAGCCTCTGCAAGTTGCTCAAGCGTTTCGGCTCTGTCCTTGAGCAGTTTGACCACAGCCACCAGATCAGTGCGTTGAGTGTCGCCTCCGCGGGCGCTCACGCGCGGTGCAACAAGCGCTGCGAGCTGTTGGTCATCGGCGTGCTTAATGTAATGCGCGTTGACCCAGTTCAGTTTTTTTGGATCCCACTGAGCAGCCGACTTAGAGAGGTGTTGCGGATCGAACCACGCGACGAGTTGTTCCCGAGAAAATAATTCGTCATCGCCGTGACTCCAGCCGAGACGCGCAAGGTAATTAATCATCCCTTCGGGCAAATAACCGTCTCGGTCATATTCCATCACGCTGACTGCGCCATGGCGCTTAGAAAGCTTTTCACCATCGGGCCCAAGAATCATCGGCACGTGCCCGTACTCAGGGATAGGCGCACCCAAGGCACGCAGAATCGTAATTTGACGAGGCGTGTTGTTCACGTGATCGTCGCCCCGCAGCACATGGGTGATGCGCATATCCCAGTCGTCGACCACCACACAAAAGTTATACGTTGGCGTCCCATCGGGGCGTGCAATCACCAGGTCATCTAGCTCGGTGTTGTCAAAGCTAATCGGGCCCTTGACCATATCCACCCACGCCGTCGCACCGTCTTGCGGGCTTTTGAAGCGCACGACAGGTTTGCGATCCGCAGGGACTGGCGGGAGTTTTTTCCCGGGCTCTGGTCGCCACGTGCCGTCATAGCGTGGCTTTTGTCCGACTGCACGCGCACGCTCGCGCATGGCTTCGACCTCGTCGGGTGAGCTATAGCAGTGATAAGCCGTACCCGCCGACAACATCTGCGCCACCACGGCGCGATAGCGGTCCATATGTTGCATCTGAAAGAACGGACCTTCGTCGGGCGTGAGGCCCAGCCAAGTCATGCCATCAAGAATCGCCTGCACGGCCTCAGGTGTTGAGCGTTCTAGGTCCGTGTCTTCAACGCGCAAAATAAAAGTGCCGCCATAGTGACGTGCGAAGGCCCAGGAGAAAAGCGCCGTGCGTGCGCCGCCTAAATGCAGAAAACCTGTGGGTGAAGGCGCGAAGCGCGTGCGTACAGGCGTTAAAGCTGCGGTCATCAGAAAAAAAACCTTTTATAGATTTAAAGCAAGACGCTTTGTAAAAAATTGGAAATATCGTCGATCTCTTGTGCGCAAACAGAGTGTGGCATCGGGTAGGTGTGCCATTGCACCTGATAGCCAAGATCGACCAGCTTTGCCCGAGAGGCTTCGGCGCGCTCCAGCGTGACGACGGGATCGTGTGTGCCGTGCGCTAAAAAAATGGGTGTCGCAGCATTCGCTGGCTCGCGCTCATGCGCCGCCATGTCGATTAACGGAAGGTAGCCCGACAAGCCCATCAGGCCTGCGAGTTTTTCTTTAAAGCGAATGCCGGTGTGCAGTGTCATCGCGCAGCCTTGTGAAAAGCCCGCCAACACGATGCGTGAACTTGGGATACCGCGAGCGTTTTCACGAGCAATCAGCGCTTGAATCGCTTGTTCAGAGATACGTATGCCGGTCTCGTCTTCGCGTTTGACGAGTTGAGGTGTCAGGATGTCGTACCACGAGCGCATCGCCATCCCCCCGTTGATCGTCACGGGTTGGATCGTTGCGTGCGGAAAAACAAAGCGAACGGCGAGCGAAGCGGGTAACTGCAGCTCTGGCACGATCGGTGCAAAGTCATGGCCGTCCGCGCCGAGTCCGTGCAGCCAGATCACGCAGTGGGTGGGTTGAGGTCCTGTTTCGTGCTCAACACAGTCGAGTATGGAGGGCGTTGTCATTCTGCGGGTTCCGAATCTTGTGTTTCTGAATCGTGTAAAGACTTAAGCGCCTGAAACAGCGCGCGGTAGTGTTTGCGTTGTGGTTCTTGACCAGGACGTAATGTCTCGTTAGCCGAGACTTCTTTGCGTCCTTCGCGGATCAAGCTGCGCAAGTGTTGAATATCCGCCTGAGGATATTTTTCGAGTAGCGTTGTCAGCGCCGCATCGTCCTTCAGTAACCGATCGCGTAGGGCTTCCAGGCGGTGCATGCTCAGAGTCTGTTCGCGCGATCCGTTTTTCCAGGTATCAAGCTGCTTGCGGATTTCGTCGGCCTGAGCGTCTCGCATGAGCTTGCCGACGTAATGGACTTGCCGGCGCAATCCCTCTCGGCTGGTTGTCCGCTGCGCTAGCCGAATCGATTCGTATAGTCGCTCAGAGAGCGGTAGTTGTTTCAGTCGCTCCGGCGACAGGTCGACGAGCTCACGGCCAAGGTCGAGTAAAGCCAGCATGTCGCGCTTAACTTGCGACTTGCTAGGCCCGTCGTAAACGTTGTCCGGGAGTTCTTCAGGAGATTGAGGTATTTCTTGTGTCATGGGGCTATCATAAAGCTTCACGCTAATGGACCAATATGGCTACATCACATTCTTTCTTACCAATCGCTAAAAATCGTCCGATTTTTGAAGATTTGGTGACCCGCACACTCGATTACGCACGCAGCTTGGGCGCCAGCGACGCCGCCGCCGAGGCGTCTGAAGCCCAAGGGTTGGCAGTTTCCGTTCGCCGAGGCAAAGTCGAAACCGTTGAGCAAACACGGGATCGGTCGTTGGACATCACGGTATTTGCCGGACAACGCCGTGGTTCGGCTTCGACCTCAGACTTTTCTGATGAAGCGTTGCGTCAGACGGTAGAAGCTGCCTGGCATATCGCCCGTTACACCGCTGAGGACCCCGCCGCGGGCTTGCCGGATGCTGATTTGCTGGCAATCGGTGCGCGTCACACATTGCAATTACACCATCCTTGGGCGGTCAGCGTTGAGCAGGCGACCGAAATGGCCCTTGAGGCGGAGCATGCTGCCTTGGCGACCGATAAGCGCATCACGAATACCGAGGGGGCGTCCATTGATACCCACGAGGGGCATTTTATTCTGGGCAATACCAGAGGGTTCCTTGATGGTTACGCGTTTTCGCGCCACGGTTTATCAGTGTCGCCAATCGCTGGGCGCGGCCAGTCCATGCAACATGACTATTGGTCGACGAGTGATCGGTCCGCGAAGCGCTTGGCGAACCCGGCGGCAGTCGGCCGCTATGCCGCCGAGCGAGCCTTGTCCAGATTGTCTGCACGACGTATCCCGACGGGACACTTTCCCGTGTTGTTTGAAGCGCCATTAGCCCTGGGGCTGTTAGGTGCGTTGACACAAGCGGTTAACGGCGGGGCGCTTTACCGTAAAACCAGTTTTCTGCTGGACGCGCTCGGGAAAGAGATATTTCCCTCCCATATTGAGATCGCCGAAGATCCCCACATCAAAGGCGCGATGGGCAGTTCCCCCTTTGATGAAGAGGGTGTTCGCACGCAAGCACGTGAGTTGGTCCGCTCCGGCGTACTGCAGGGCTATTTTCTCTCAAGCTACACCGCGCGCAAACTTGGAATGATCACGACGGGTAACGCAGGTGGTTCGCATAACTTGGTGATGCGTTCAACAGAGACACGCAGGCAGGATAATTTGGATGCGATGTTGCGCAAAATGGGGACGGGGTTGTTGGTCACGGAGTTGATCGGGCAGGGCGTGAACTATGTCACCGGAGACTATTCGCGTGGTGCTTTTGGTTACTGGGTTCAAAACGGCAAGATTCAGCACGCTGTGGAAGAAATTACCATCGCCGGCAACCTCAAAGAGATGTTTGCGCAAATCGTAGCGGTTGGCGCGGACACGATCACCCGAGGCAGCAAAACCACCGGTTCAATATTGATTGAACGTATGGCGATCGCCGGAACCTAGGGAATGCCCGAGCTTGGCTCTGATTGGGGTACTTCCTAGCTCTCAGCGGTGTAATATTACCGCAATCAGGCGTCTCGATACGCCTGAATAAACTTCCCGAGGAGACCTCGTATGCAACGTCGTTCGTTTTTAAAGAAAGCTAGTGTCGGCGCAGTCGCCGGCAGCGCGGCAGTTGCCGCACCTGTATTCGCTCAAGATATGCCCACCCTCAACTGGCGGTTGGCTTCGAGCTTTACTCGCGGTTTGGATACGCTGTGGGGTACCGGCGAGTTGTTCTCGCGTTACGTGCGTGAAGGCACGAACGGCAAGTTCAATATCCGTAATTTTCCCGGTGGCGAAATTGTTCCGCCGTTGCAAGTGTTGGATGCTGTGCAAAAGAACACCGTCGAGATGGGCAACTCCAGTGGCTACTATTACCACGGCAAAGACCCTTCGCTTAGCTTCGATACGGCAGTTCCATTTGGCCTGAACGTGCGCCAGATGAACGCCTGGATGTGGGAAGCCGATGGCATGAAACTCATGCGCGAAGTCTATGGTGACTACAACATCATCAACTTTCCTCTCGGAAATACGGGCACTCAGATGGGCGGCTGGTATCGCAAAGAAATTAAATCCGTTGATGACCTCAAAGGCCTCAAGATGCGGACGGCCGGTTTTGCCGGCGAAGTTCTCTCAGTGCTAGGTGTCGTACCCCAACAGTTGCCCGCAGGTGATATTTATCCTGCTCTTGAAAAAGGTACGCTCGACGCGGTTGAATTCGTCGGCCCTTACGATGACGAGAAACTCGGTTTCGCTAAAGTCGCCAAGTTCTACTATTACCCAGGCTGGTGGGAGGGCGGTGCTCAGACGTCGCTCTACATCAACAAGGGCGAGTGGGAAAAGCTACCCAAGAGCTACCAGTCGATCATTGAAGCGGCCAGCCGTGCGGCGACCGTCACCATGACGGCACGCTACGACAACCTAAACCCGACTGCGCTTCGTCGTTTGCTGTCGCAAGGTACGCAGTTGCGCCCCTTCCCCCGTGCAGTGATGGATGCATGTTGGGATGCGACGCAAAAGGTTTACGAGCAAACCTCGGCTAAAAACGAGCGATTCAAGCGAATCTTAGCGAACTATATGGGTTATCGCGACGACCTAGTACCTTGGTTCCGCACCGCTGAGGCTTCTTACGACCAATACGTTGGTGCGGCGCTGTCGCGTGCTAAGAAGTAATTTTTAGTCCGTTCGGGTCGCCTAGCGGCGACTTGAGCCTCAAACGGGTGCTGCCATTTGGCTTGCACCCGTTTTTTATTGTAGAATCAAAGGCTTTCCTCGATCTGTAGTGTTTTTAGCACGGGCGGCACATAACGCTTTGGCAAAAATCAATTGACCGAGGGTCTTTCCGGGATGGTCCCAGAGAGAATTTTTAGGATCCAATCATGAAGACATTTGTGGCTAAGCCGCATGAAGTCAAGCGTGACTGGTTCGTGATTGACGCGAAGGGCAAAGTCCTCGGTCGTGTGGCCAGCGAAGTCGCACGTCGTTTGCGCGGTAAACACAAGCCAGAGTTCACGCCCCACGTTGATACGGGCGATTACATCGTCATTATCAATGCAGCTGATATCGTCGTAACCGGTAACAAGTCGCAAGACAAGAAGTACTTCCGTCATACGACCTACCCAGGCGGTATTCGTGAAACGAACTTTGCGAAGTTGCAAGAGCGTTTTCCGGGTCGTGCAATTCAAAAGGCCGTTAAGGGCATGTTGCCTAAAGGTCCTTTGGGTTACGCGATGATTAAAAAGCTGAAGGTGTATGCCGGTGCCGAGCACCCGCACTCTGCCCAACAGCCACAGACCCTCGAATTTTAAGGATAGGCCATGATCGGTAATTGGAATTACGGAACCGGCCGCCGCAAGACTTCGGTGGCTCGTGTCTTCATGAAAAAAGGTGCAGGCAAAATCGTCGTGAACGGCAAACCCGTTGACGAATATTTCGCTCGCGAAACAGGCCGTATGGTCGTGCGTCAGCCGCTTGAGCTGACCGGACACACCGGTTCATTTGATTTTCATATCAACGTGCATGGCGGCGGCGAAAGCGGCCAAGCTGGCGCGGTGCGTCACGGTATAACCCGTGCGCTGATTGATTACGATGCAACGCTTAAACCAGCTCTGTCGAAAGCAGGTCTGGTCACGCGTGATGCCCGTGAAGTCGAACGTAAGAAAGTCGGTTTCCACAAGGCGCGTCGTCGCAAGCAGTTCAGCAAGCGCTAAGCATTGCATGTCAGAGACCAGAGCATCGGTCTCAACGCAAACGGGCCGCGCAAGCGGCCTGTTTTTTTTCTTGCTTCGTTTTTATCTAGCGGGCTTCTACCAGACCTCCTCTGCGTGGGATAATTAGCCGTTACCTAAGCACACATCATGGCGAATTGAACATGGCAAACACTTCAACGAAACGAATCAAAGTTGGCATTGTTGGCGGCACGGGATACACCGGCGTCGAGCTATTGCGCATGCTTGCACAACACCCAGGTGTTGAGTTGGCAGCCATCACTTCGCGCAAAGAAGATGGGATGCCTGTTGCTGAGATGTTCCCTAACTTGCGGGGGCACGTAAAGCTTGCGTTTTCGACACCTGAAAAAGCACCCCTCAATGGTTGTGATGTCGTATTTTTTGCGACGCCGCATGGTGTGGCCATGAGTCAAGCCAAAGAGTTGTTGTCCGCAGGCGTGCGCATCATTGATTTAGCGTCGGACTTCCGCTTGAAAGACATTAAGACGTTCGAGCATTGGTACAAGATTCCTCACACATGTCCCGAGATCTTGGATGAGGCGGTGTATGGTTTGGTTGAGCTCAATCGCCCCGCTTTAGCTAAGGCGCGCGTGGTCGGAAACCCAGGCTGTTACCCCACAACGATTCTGTTGGGGCTTGCCCCCTTGCTTGGTGGCAAACCTCTGATTGATACAAGCGACATCATTGCCGATTCAAAGTCTGGCGTCAGTGGAGCAGGGCGCAAGGCGGAGGTTGGTAGCCTGTTCTCTGAAGCCAGTGACAACTTCAAGGCATACGGAGTGGCCGGCCATCGTCATCATCCAGAAATTAAAGCGCAACTCGATCAGTTGGCGGGGCATCCTGTTGGCCTGACCTTTGTTCCACACCTTGTACCCATGATTCGGGGGATGCTGAGCACGATTTATGTGCGTATCTTGCCTGAGGCGCGCGATACAGATTTCCAAGCGCTTTTTGAAAGTCGCTACGCAACTGAGACCTTTGTCGATGTGTTGCCCGCAGGCAGCTTGCCCGATACGCGTTCGGTGCGTGCTTCGAATACGTTACGTATTGCATTACATCGCCCGGGCAATGGTGATCGTCTGATTATTTTGGTGGTGCAAGACAATCTGGTGAAAGGTGCTGCTGGTCAGGCTATACAGAACATGAACTTGATGTTCGGCTTACCTGAAAGCATGGGCCTGAATCAGGTCGCGATTCTTCCGTAACGCATGCTAAAAAGCGCAGGCCGAACGTTTGTTTTCTGGAGTGTCGGCGCGTTGCTGCTCATCGCAGCCGGCGCGGCCGCCGGAATTTTTTTTACACAACGGCCTAGTGCGCAAGATGTGGCCTTGCACTTGCGTACCGAGAGGCTCGCCCAAGCTGCGATTCGAGGCGAACTCGAGACGCAAATCCGCGACGCTCAGACCCGCCTTGAGCAATTGCGCAGCGAACTAACGATTGAGCGCGCTGCACGCACCGAGTTTGAAAAAAACCTCAGCCAGCTTCAAGCTGAATGGAGTCGCCTCAAGGATCACCTAGCGTTCTACGAGCAATTGCTTCCCCCCGGCCCCCAGGGCTCGATTGCCTTGCGTGCCGTCGAACTGGAGCGTAACGGCCAAAATCTGAACTATCGCGCTTTATTGATGCGCAGCGGTAAGCCCGGCGAGCGCGTCAGTGCCCGGCTGCAGTTCGTCGCTTCTGGGGTAGTCGGCGACAAAGAGGTGGAAGTAGCTTTGCTCCCTTTGCAGGCAGTCCCAGATCAAAACGTTGCATCGACGGCTGCGTCCAGAGGCATCACAGACGTAGCGGACAGCTTGAAACTCAGTTTTGAGCAGTTTCAACGTAGTCAGGGTGTTTTGGCGGTGCCCAGCAACATGACGGTGAGGTTTGTGACTGTGCAGGTTTTAGACGGCGATATTGTCCTTGCATCGCGCAGGGTTGATCTCTAGGTGCCTCAAGGGTTTGCGTTATAGTTGACCATCCTAGTCGGGTATCGTTTTTAGTATTAGTCAGTCGCCCTTCAGAAGGGCAGGAGCTACACCATGAGCACAATTACTCAGACCGTTGATTTGCAGGCACCACCCACTCCGATTCTTTTTACAGATTCGGCTGCGGCGAAAGTCAAAGATTTGTTGATTGAAGAAGGCAATGCCAACCTCAAGTTGCGTGTGTTCGTTCAAGGTGGCGGTTGCTCGGGCTTTCAGTACGGCTTCACCTTTGATGAAGACGTCAATGAAGACGACACTACGTTAGAAAAAAATGGTGTGTCGTTACTTGTCGACCCGATGAGTTTTCAATATTTGGTCGGTGCTGAGATCGACTACAAAGAAGACATCGAAGGCTCGCAGTTTGTGATTCGCAATCCGAATGCGACCACAACCTGTGGTTGCGGTTCGTCCTTCTCTGTTTAATTGCGTTGAAGGCCGGCGCCGCATCTGAGCGGCTAGGCCGGCCAGCAGGCGCCTAAAATACGATTCCCACGTGCTCCTGTGACAGCAGGGCGGCTCACTGCAATACGCTTTTGATGCGCCCACGCTAGCCACGCGAACGCAAGTGGTTCAACATCTTGCGTGCCAATCCCAAGCTTGTCAGTTGGCTCCACCGCGTATCCGAGTAGATCACGCAAATCAGCCATCAACGCCCCGTTGCGCGCACCACCACCACACACAAATACTTCTCTCGCATCCTGCGCGTACTTACGGATTGCGTTGGCAACCGTTTGTGCGGTCAGAGATCGCAGCGTTGCTTGGACGTCCTGCGCACGCGCGTGATCCGGGACGCCAATGTCGCATTGCTTTAATCGGTGTTCTAACCAAGCTTGATTAAAGAGATCACGCCCAGTCGATTTTGGTGGAGGAGTTGCGAACCACGGCTCGCCCTCTAAGAGGAGTTCAAGTAAGCCCTGATCAATCGTGCCACCCGCACCCCACAGTCCGTTTGCGTCATAAGGGTCACCGGTATGCAACTGGCACCACAGATCCATTAGCGTATTTGCAGGGCCCGTATCGAACCCCTGCGGTTCGGCCTGAGGACGCAGGATTGTGATGTTCGCAATACCACCGAGATTGAGAACTACGCGGGTGTGCGATGTGGCAAAGACGCCCGCGTGAAACATCGGGACAAGGGGCGCGCCTTGTCCTCCGGCTGCGACATCACGGCTCCGAAAATCGGCAATGACGTTGATTCCAGTGAGTTCGGCCAATCTAGCGGGGGCGTTTAGTTGAAGGGTGTATCCGTCCTGCGGGCAATGCCGGACGGTTTGCCCATGCGCACCGATCGCCATGACTTCTTCGCGTGCGAGGCTGGCTTGTGTGAGTGCTTGCTCAACTGCTTGGGCATAGAGATCAACGAGTGCATTGGACGCTTTTGCGGCGCGTGCGAGCTCATCGTGACCGCTCGTATTCAAAGCAAGGAGTTCTTCTTTTAGGTTCGGCGTAAAACCAACGCTGGCTCTAGACAGTATCGTTGGGTGACCTGTCGTGTCAAAACGGGCAAGCACTGCATCAATGCCGTCCAAGCTCGTGCCTGACATTAAACCGATATAGCAGGAGCTCGGGCAGGTGGTCACCGTGAAGCTTAACGACTGGCGACGTTGCTGCTTTCTGGGATTGCCTCTTGGTACTTAGCAAGCACCTGAAGCTGTTGTTGATACGGAGCGATGACCTTGGCGAATAGCGCAAGGTGTTCCGGCTCAAGCGGCTTGGATGTCGGCATGTTGGCGGTGGCCTGGAGCGGATCAATGGGTTTGCCCGCGACACGGAACTCATAGTGCAAGTGCGGTCCGGTTGACCAACCGGTCGAGCCAACGTAGCCGATTAACTGGCCTTGCGAAACTTTGGATCCAGCTTTGATGCCATCAGCGAAACGACTTTGGTGCGCATAGAGCGTCGTGATCTTGCTGTGGTGACGTAAAACGATGGTGTTGCCATAGCCGTCACGCCAACCAACAAAATCTACGGTGCCATCCGCTGTTGCATGGATAGGGGTGCCCATGGGGGCTGCATAGTCAACGCCGGGATGAAAGCCCGACCAAGCCTGTACACCGCGAATCGTGCGCATCCCGAACGTGGAGCTCACACGAGAAAACTTCAGTGAGTTACGTAAAAATGCACCCCGCAGGCTCTCGCCCTCAAGGTTGTAGTAGCTGCCCGTTTCACCATCTGGACTAAACCATACTGCGTTATAGGATTTGCCACCGTTTACAAACTCAAGCGCCAAGACCCGACCGGCCCCTGCGACACGACCACCGATGCTTCGAGTTTCGTAGACAACGCGAAATTGATCTCCCGGGCGTAGGCCTCGCAGGAAGTCGACCTTACTGCTTAGGACTTCGGCCATCTGCGAGGTGATTCCGTCCGGAATACCAGCGATATCGGTTGCGGCAAACAAGGAGCTACGAATCGTGCCAACGGCTACTTCTGTATGTGACTCGAGTGGCAGTTCAAGTTCTTCCGCTTTGAAGCCTGACTCGGTGGTCGAGATTTGAAGTGTTTTGGCGATGCCCTGGCCGTTGATTTCATTGTTTGGACTGTAGATGTAGCGGACCCAAAGTAGCTCGCCATTGTGGTCCGACGCGGCTTGCACGGTACGGCCAGCAAATAACTTGTAGATCGAGCGTGCTTTAGGTTCACGCGCTAAAAAATTCAGTAAATCAGCGTTCGCCACATCCACACGCTTGAGTACCGAGGCCAGAGTATCCCCGGCGCGTATCCGCGTCTCGGTAATATAAGGGGTTTCGGTGGCGGTGTGCTCGGCCGGAGTCGGGTCGGCTGGAAGCGGGAAAGGCACTACATTCTGCACCAGTCGTTGTTCAGGGACTGGCTGCTCAATGAGGTCAGTTCGTTCGGTTTGCGGCGGATGCACGACACCTAGCGCAACCGCAGCCAAGCCAGCTAGCAGCACCAGGCTGATGATCACGCCAGGGATAAGACTCGAACGCCGCTCGGTAGGGGGCGCTGCGGTCTGGTCTGTCGCCGGGGAGGTCCCCTGCAAGGCGGTATCTGAAACTGAATGCATGTAGCGTAAATCCTGAAGTAAAAAAATGAAAGCCAACGCCCTTCGCATGGCGGCTAACCGCTAGTTTGCGTATGATGTCGGCTTATCTATAAAGAATGTTAGCCGATTTCAGCAGGTCGGACACATTTTTTTATGTTTTATAGTGCACTTTTACGCTTACTTCTGTTATGTCTACGATAAAACATCCTATAACTCCTGCAATTGAGTCTAACTTACGGATAGTCGAGCGCGGCTGCGACGAGCTTTTGGTTAAAACCGAATTCGCTCAAAAACTGGCCCGTAGCCATGCGACAGGGGTGCCATTGCGTGTCAAGCTCGGACTGGACCCAACCGCACCAGATATTCACCTTGGCCATACCGTCGTATTGAATAAGATGCGCCAGCTTCAAGATCTCGGCCATACGGTGATCTTTTTGATTGGTGACTTTACGTCCATGATCGGTGATCCGTCTGGGCGTAACAGCACACGCCCGCCACTCACACGCGAACAAATTGAAGCCAACGCCAAGACCTACTACGCCCAAGCAAGCTTGGTGCTGGATCCCGCGCGTACCGAGATTCGCTACAACTCGGAATGGTGCGATCCGCTTGGCGCCCGTGGAATGATCCAACTGGCTTCACGCTATACCGTCGCAAGGATGATGGAGCGCGACGATTTCACCAAGCGGTTTAAATCTGGCGTGCCAATTTCGGTGCACGAGTTCTTGTACCCCCTGATGCAGGGCTACGACTCGGTGGCACTTAAGGCAGACCTCGAGCTTGGCGGTACCGATCAGAAGTTCAATCTGCTCGTGGGTCGTGAATTACAAAAAGAATATGGGCAAGAACCCCAGTGCATCTTGACGATGCCCTTACTAGAGGGGACTGACGGCGTTGAAAAAATGTCAAAGTCCAAAAACAACTATATCGGTATCGGGGAGACTCCCGAATCTATGTTTGGCAAGATTATGTCGATTTCTGACACCTTGATGTGGAAGTATTTCGAACTCTTATCATTCCGCAGCCTCGAAGACATTGCTGCGCTGCGACAAGAGACTGAAGCAGGGCGCAACCCCCGCGACGCTAAAGTGGCCCTCGCACAAGAAATCGTTGCGCGGTTTCACTCTCAGCAGGCAGCTGAGGCCGCTTTGGCTGCGTTCGAGGCGCGTTTTCGCGACGGTGCTATTCCAGACAATATTCCCGAAGTCACCATCGCGGGCGCACCAGTCGGGGTACTAAAATTGTTGCGCGAGGCAGGGTTGGTCGCCTCGGGTGCTGAGGCCCAGCGCAATATTGAGCAAGGTGGCGTGCGCATTGACGGTGACCGAATCGAAGACAAAGCACTTCAGCTTGCAGCCGGGACCTATGTTGTTCAAGTTGGCAAGCGCAAGTTTGCTCGCGTGACCATCACCCCAGTGGCCTGAAGGGAATGCCCTGCTCGGGGCGCAGTACACTAGCGCTATTCATTATTTCGCCATTATTTCGTCAGGATTTCCTATGTTTGACCGCAAACTTACCCTTGATCGCGTAGACCCCGATGTTTGGGCAGCCATCCAAAAAGAAGATAAGCGCCAAGAGCAACACATTGAGCTGATCGCGTCTGAGAACTACGCAAGCCCGGCTGTCATGCAGGCTCAGGGCACACAGATGACGAACAAGTACGCCGAAGGCTATCCCGGCAAGCGTTATTACGGTGGTTGTGAGTATGTCGATATTGTTGAGCAGCTCGCGATCGATCGCCTCAAAGCACTCTTTGGTGCCGAAGCGGCTAACGTGCAACCAAACTCTGGCTCGCAAGCGAACCAGGCGGTTTACCTAGCCTTTCTTAAGCCGGGTGATTCTGTCTTAGGGATGAGCCTTGCTGAAGGTGGTCACTTGACCCACGGCGCCTCGGTTAACGCCTCAGGCAAGCTCTACAACTTCCACCAGTACGGACTGGATGCGAATGAAGTTCTTGATTATGACAAAGTCGAGCAGTTGGCCAAAGCGCAAAAGCCTAAGATGATTGTGGCTGGGGCGTCGGCTTACTCTTTGCATATTGATTTTGAGCGCTTGGCTCGCATCGCCAAAGAAAATGGCGCGCTGTTGTTGGTGGACGTTGCACACTACTCGGGTCTGGTTGCGGGCGGTGCGTATCCAAACCCCGTCCCTCATGCTGACTTCGTGACCTCCACAACCCACAAGTCGTTGCGTGGTCCACGTGGTGGCGTCATTATGATGAAAGCTGAGCATGAAAAAGCAATCAACTCGGCGATCTTCCCTGGCATCCAGGGTGGTCCATTGATGCACGTCATTGCTGCGAAAGCGGTTGCTTTCCGCGAAGCAGCGACACCAGAATTTAAGGCCTACGCCGCTCAAGTTGTTAAAAACGCGCAGGTCATGGCGCAGACGTTGGTTAAGCGCGGTCTGCGCATTGTGTCCGGTCGTACCGAAAGCCATGTCATGCTGGTGGATCTGCGCTCAAAAGGCATCACCGGTAAAGAAGCCGAGGCAGTGCTTGGCCAGGCGCACATCACTGTCAACAAGAACAGCATTCCCAATGATCCAGAAAAACCTTTCGTCACCAGCGGTGTGCGTTTAGGTACCCCAGCAATGACGACGCGTGGTTTTAACGAAGCCGAGGCCGAGCTCACTGGTAATCTGATTGCAGATGTTCTGGATAAGCCACGCGACGAAGCAAACATTGCCTCCGTGCGCGAGCGTGTGAATGCCTTGACGGCATCTTTTCCAGTCTATCGTTAAGCGTTGAGCGGCGCAGTTAGTCGCTCACGCAGTTCTTGATCAAGGCGATCCATGAAGTGTCCCTTTTGCGGGCATCCTGATACGCAGGTGGTTGACTCTCGTGGAGCAGACGAGGGCGACTTCATTCGCCGTCGCAGACGTTGTACATCTTGTGATCGTCGCTTCACGACCTACGAGCGCGCCGAATTAGCGATGCCAGCAATCGTCAAGCGCAACGGCAGTCGAAACGACTATGAAGCGGTCAAGTTGCGCGCGAGCTTATCGTTGGCCTTGCGCAAGAGACCTGTCAGTACCGAAGAAGTTGATGCGGTCGTCATGCGGATTGAAGACAATCTTCTCACCTCCGGTCAGCGAGAAATCACAACCGAATATTTAGGCGGTCTTGTGATGGCCGAACTAAAAAAACTCGACAAGGTGGCCTACGTGCGCTTTGCCTCGGTCTACAAAAGTTTTGAAGATATCGGCGAGTTTGTCGAAGCGATCCGCGAGATGCAAGGCCCACCGTCGCAGCGCAAGGGCTAACGCACGTGAACGCAAATTCTTTTTCCCCACGCAACCTTGATCAAGACGTATTTTTTATGCGTCAGGCGCTCGCCTTAGCCGAAGGGGCTTTGTATGTGCCGTCGCCTAATCCGCGCGTCGGATGTGTGTTGGTGCGTGATGCAAAAGTGATTGGTGCGGGGGCGACCCAGCGCGTGGGTAGTCATCACGCAGAGGTCATGGCATTAAAAGATATGGCTGCGCGTGGCAATGATGCGAGTGGTGCGACGATGTACATCACACTCGAGCCGTGTAGCCATCATGGTCGCACGCCACCTTGTGTAGATGCAATTATTGCGGTACGACCCACGCGTGTCGTATTCGCACATTTTGATCCGAACCCAAGCGTAGCTGGCCGCGGTATGCGCCGTCTGCGCGATGCCGGGATTGTTGTGGATATCGGTGTTTGTGCTGACGAAGCGTTGGCAATTAATCCAGGCTTTGTCTCGCGGATGACGCGTGGCTTGCCCTACGTCTGGATGAAAATCGCTGCATCGCTTGATGGCAAAACCGGGTTGACGAACGGCGTGTCGCAGTGGATCACGGGCCCCGAGGCGCGTGCAGATGGACATCATTGGCGTGCACGCAGCTGTGTGGTCTTGACTGGTATCGGTACTGTCAGAGCAGATAATCCGAAGATGACGGTGCGTCACGTCGTGACAGCGCGACAACCCCGCCGTGCCGTGATTGATCCAGGCTTTGAGATTAACGATGATGCCGCTGTCTTAAGCGGTGAAGGCGCAATTGTTTTTACCGGTGATCAAAACGCAGAGAAAGCAGCGCGTTTTGCTGACCGTGGAATTGCTGTGGTGAACGTGCCTGAAGATTCACCAGCGCCTGCTGGGCAAGCGCGTCGTCGCATCGACATGCGCGCGATGATGCGCTGGTTGGCTGAACATGATACGAATGAAGTACACGTCGAAGCGGGTTCAGGTTTGAACGGCGCTCTGTTGCAGGCAGACTGTGTGGACGAGTTGCTGGTTTATATGGCACCCATGTTGTTAGGAGAGGGCTTGAGTATGGCGCAGTTGCCCTCACTGACCAAACTTGAGGGTGTGCAGCGTTTTGAGTTCACGGATGTGACACGCTTCGGTGCGGATGTACGATTGCGTGCACGGATTGCATCCCATTGGCAAGAGCTGATGCAAAAAATACATTTAACCCAACCGGGCTTAGATAAGGCGCTTTAAATGTTTACCGGAATTGTCGCGGCCGTTGGTCGTATTCAGAAAATTGAGCCGCTGGACGGTGGTCACGCGTATGCGGGTGTCCATCTGACGATTCACGCTGGTGGCTTGGATTTGAACGATGTTGGGTTAGGCGATTCCATCGCGATTCAGGGCGCATGCATGACGGTTGTGTCTAAACATGCTGATGGGTTTGCTGTGGATGTATCGCGCGAGAGTTTGCGCTTGACTATGGGTCTGGACAAAGAGGGTGAAGTCAACCTCGAGAAGTCCCTGCGGGTGGGCGATCAAATCGGTGGGCATATCGTCTCGGGCCATGTCGACGGCGTGGGCGAGGTAGTGAAGTTTGAGCCTGTGGGCGAGTCCTGGGAGTTGATCGTCCAGGCGCCTAAAGCGTTGGCGGCTTTTTTGGCTTACAAGGGCTCAATTACAGTCAATGGCGTCAGTTTGACCGTGAATCGGGTGCAAGATGTGGCCGACGGCTGCCAGTTCAGTATCAACCTGATCCCCCACACGATCTCGGTGACGACACTCAAACACCTTGTTCCTGGGCAAAAAGTAAACCTTGAGGTCGACACGATTGCCCGGTACGTCCAGCGGATGCTGTCGCTCGAGCGGTGATGCTAGAATAGAGGGCTGTTGTTTTTCTTTAGAAATGACACAGCGGACAGGTGGCCGAGCGGTTGAAGGCGCACGCCTGGAAAGCGTGTATACGTTCAAAGCGTATCGGGGGTTCGAATCCCCCTCTGTCCGCCAAAAATTAAGTTTCGAACCTGCTATGCAGAGGTTCGGTATGCCACGAGCCCCGCACAGTGCGGGGCTTTGCGTTGCTACCTCTTGACTGCGAACTGTGGCCGCGGCCCGTAAAAGTCGTCTCAAACCCCGTTTGTCTCAAAACCTCCTGACTTTTTGGTCGTCGGTTCAGAGGTTCGTCGTTGGTCAATTTGGCGAGAAAGCTGTGAACTTAGGCGAACAAAAGTTTGTGGTGAGGTGGTTTTTGGCCTGCATTATTTATTCAAAAAGCACATGCATCTGATTTTGGCAGGAAGACGAAAGTCAGGTTCGAAAAATATCTACCTTAGTTTCAAGGCACTTTCGCAAGCTCATGTCATTTGCTCCAACTTCAAACCACCCGCCTGGTTTTTGGTAAAAGTCTAAGCCGCGACCAATTTTAACGGTCCAACCGTTGTCGATGCGGATCTCACGGTCGTGGATGTTCGTATTCAGCTTGACCTCTAATTCGACGTCCATCTCAAGCAAGCTTTGTTTAAGTTCCTCCATTTTTTCAGCTATTTCGGCAAGCTGAGTCTTATCGTCGTAACCAGTGATCAAGCAAATTTTCTTGATGGTTGTAGCTTTCAAAATTGTTTCGCAGAAGCGAACAAAATTTTGAATCTGATGTTGCATCCGAATGTATGGATCTTCAATGACGACTGCCTTGGCACCTTGCAAATAAGGTCCCATGATTGACTCATAGCTGAAGCCAATATCGCCATACATGATCGTGAAATGACGATCGATCAATTCATATGGCAAAACTAGAGGTAATGCAAAGGAAGGGGTTGGTGCAACATTGCTCGCAGGGACAGGAGCAGGCGTTGGCACAGGTGGCTCTTGTCTCGCCTCTGCCTTAACATCACGTTCAGGTGCAAGTTTTTCGTTGAGTTGCCGCCGTAATGGTTGCTGTGTTGCTGCGGCATCCTTCGACTCAGGGCAATAGACAATAATCTCTTGCCCCTGAGCGTTGAGGAATGAAAGGTCAATTCGCGCAAATTCATCATCCGGCTTGCGCTTGTTCATCTGTTCTTTAACGCGTCGACGGCACTCAACGGCATAAGCAACATATTCTTCGAATTCTGCATCAGTCGGAGAACCCGTGGGGTGAAGAATTTTCAAAAAGGCGCAGACTGTTTTTTTAATGCCTTTTTCATCACGCCCCTCAACGCTCTTGCCAAGTCGAATGCGTTTGCTGACTTCTTCGTACCGGTTGGTGTGCTTAAACTGGTAGTGAAATGCTTCCGCCAGGTAGTCGGTAATGAACCCGTAGTTGTTAGTTAGAAATTCACTGCTGTTTTTGGGCATCTCCCAGCCAGGTATGTAGGCTGCGAATCGGTCCATGATCGCCAGATCAAATTCAGCGGGCAATGGCTGGAAAAGATCATGCTCAACCGA
>CAMBFI010000012.1 GCA_945865935.1 Bordetella parapertussis
ACCCAGCCGTCAATCACCACATTTTTGCTTTTCTTAGCTAAATCCAAAAGCCGTTGTGGCACATTGCTCCCGTATACGCGGAAACGAGCCCCAGGTAAAGTAGTCTCCAGCAAGGGCATGACCTTTTGGATAAACCACTCAACTGCCTCGACATTGGGACTGTGATTAAATCCACCTAAAAAGGCAATGTCTGCTCTTACTGCAAAAGGCTTCACTTCCTCTGTAACATCGCAGACCCAAGGGCATTTAGCAACCTTAGTGGTGCCCATGTTGTGACTCATGATGACCGCTTTCTCAACATCGGTATAACTTAAAACAAGGTCAACCTTAGTCATCACCTCGAGTTCATCGTCACGAGTTTGCTTGGCTTTATTCAAATCCTCTTCATTGTTTATGTGTATCGCTGCACGGATTTCACGCAAGAAATGGAGATCAGCATTCATCAAAACAATTTTTGCGTTCGGTGCATATTGGCGAATTGAGTCAATGTAATCTCTAGCAACGTAGTAACGGGTGATGTAAACCAAGTCAAATTCCTGCCCCCGCTGCTCGATAATTTGATTGACATTAGAGCCGAAGGGCGAATAGAGGCACTCAATACCCATGCGCTGCAATGTTTCGGTGTATTTTCCCATCCAAGCCATGTTTTGTGGCACAAAGGTACATTTAAAACCCAAGGCTTGCAGCATTTCCATCTCTTTAATCGCTGCATAACTGCCTGCATTTAAATCTGGACGTGGCGTCTCAGCATCTAGTACAAGAGCTCTGAAGACAACGTTACGGTCTTTGTTGAGTTCAACATCAACGCCCTCAGCCCCGTTATTTCGGCACGCAACTCCCCAGCGCGCCTTAAATTTGGGTCGATTGATTTCTTGAAAACGCTTCATGCTTGACTCTACACTCTTGCCATTACTGATACCCTCAAAGTGTATAACCTGAGCAAAAGGTGTATAGACAGTTTTGTAGCCTAACTCACGCACTTGGAATGCTAAATCGGTATCCTCAAAATACGCTGGCACGTAGGTCTCGCTAAAGCCACCGATTTGCTTCCAGAGCGCAGTGGGTAGCATCAAGCAAGCGCCAGACAGATAATCAGTCTGTCGTGCGTAACAAAATTTTGGATCATAAGGGTTTGCTTGACGACCGTAATTCCAAGGGTTTGCCGAGTTCCAAACGATACCGCCAGCTTCCTGAAGTGTCCCGTCGGGATAGAGCAATTTTGCACCGGCCATGCCGACATTATCAAAATGCTCAAATACGCCGACTAACTCATCCAACCAGCCTGCAGTGGTTTCGGTATCGTTATTGAGCATAACGATATAGTCACCTTTCGCGCTAAGAGCACCCTTATTGCAAGCACGAATAAACCCTATTGACTCGTCGTTGCGGACATACTGAATGCCTTTAATCAGGTCCTGCACTGCTTGCGTCTGATCAGTTGAGCCGTCATCGACCAAAATCACTTCGAAAGTCGCTTTATTGGGCGAAAGAATCAAAGAGGCTAAGCAGTGATAAGTGACATGGAACTTATTATGGACGGGAATAACAATCGATATTTTAGGATTTTGCTGTGTAGGAAAACTCAGTGGTGCAAACGACTTGTCACGCTCATGAAAGCCACGTACGAGCGCCTTGTGTACCGCACTGAGTTGAGCTATTTGCGCCTGCAGATTAAGCGGATGCTTAGTCGTAAGTTGCTTAGACTGCTCAAAAGTTGTTAGTGCATCGATCGACTGAGTAAAACTGTCGTAACGAAAGCCTGAAACGTTAGATACTGTCGACTTCATGCCCTCGCGCGCATACTTTAAGAGAGCATCTTCAGGAGTCAATTGGTAAGGCATGATCAATTCGATGTGCCCTACTGAAATAGCGTCGTTGGACGATCTAAGAAAAAATCCGTGAGCTCGCCCATCAAAAACACTGACCGGAAGGTTTACATGAAACTCTATCACACTATCTGAGCCATCTGTAAGCCAAGTTTTACCCTTAGCGATCAATTGATTATTTTCATACACAACAATGCCATCAATGCTGTCGAAATCTTTAGCCAAAGAAAATTTACCGCGTAACGCTGAACCCTCAAGTTTAATTTCCTGATAGACAATGCGTTCTCCAAGAAACGCGCGCGGCGAATTAGGCAGTAAAAAGCCAGTTCTCACTTCACGGATTTCAATTTGATGTTTCAAACCATCAAACAAAACTTCAGGGATTCGTATGTTAAAGCTGTACTTGCCATTCCCGATATCGGCCTCTAACAAATCCTTTCGAAAGTTATCAGCCACACACTGATGGACAATGTTTCCATCAGAAAATATACATATTTCAAGCGGTGTATCGGGACTACTTTCATCAAAAATCCAACCCGTAAACCATATCGGCCCACACAGGTCAAAGGCTCCGGCTAGCTGCGCTGACGTCGAGCTAATCTTAACTGGCATGGTCGTGACCGCTTTAACGGGATCTGCGACATCGTTCAACCCAACCTGCAGAGACGAATCAGGTGACACTTTAAGTGCTGGGTCGACGCCGACACTTAATTCAAGCACTACTTTTGTAGGATCGATCTCCGGCGGCGCAATTTCTGTATAAAAAGAAGAATCACTTTCGCTTGAGTTATCTCTCAGATCTTTGGCATCAGATGGCGAGTTAGATTTTATTGGCTTCATGATTCTCAAATAAAAATAATTATGTAATACGATTATTCACATTAGACAAATTATCAACGCAATTCCATAGGCCCAGTTGCTTGTAACGTAGCATAAAAATCTAGAGCCTCGCGAGCATTGTCAAAACGCTTCATCTTGCCCTCGTCGAGCACATAGACGGTAGTACAAAAAATTTCAATGTGTTGCGGCAAATGGGACACTAACACCATTGAGCAATGCTTTCGCTTATCTTGAATCTCATACCGACACAACTCTTGAAAGCGCGCATCACCTACAGAGAGGGTTTCGTCCACAAGATAACAATCAAAGTCAACAATAAAGCTTGTCGCGAAAGCCAGTCGAGCCATCATGCCCGATGAATAGGAGTTAACGGGCTCGCCCAGGTAATGCCCAAGTTGCGTGAACTCTTTAATGTAATCGATACTTTTTTCTATAGAGACACCATAAATACGGCATAAAAAACGAATGTTGTCGTATCCTGTCAAACTTCCCTGAAATCCACCCGCTAAGCCCAAGGGCCAAGATACCCTCATTTTGCGCTCGATGCTCCCCGAGGTGGCGGCCTCAGCCCCTCCAATAATTTTTATAAGAGTTGACTTACCAGAACCATTTCGCCCTAAGATACCTACACGCTCACCCGCTTGGATTTCCATACAAATATTATTAAGAACCTGTCTAGGTCCGGAACGGGTCGGAAAACTTTTACAAATATTTGTTAAGGTAATCATGAGGACTGATTCAGTAGAAACTTACTCCTAACCATATACAAGCCGAGCAAAGTTAACGCTAAATTCCATTTAATTAAATAAAAGGGCTCTTCAAAGGTTTTAATCGAATCGCCGAAATATCCGTGCCTTAACATTTCGGTTCCGCTCAAGATAGGATTCCATATCAAAATGGCTTGAAGCTTCGCTGGCAACCAATCCAGCAGATAAAAGCTACCGGATAGAAAAAATAAAACAATACTGATCCCTATCCATATATAGCTGAGGTTTTGACTTTGAGAAATAATTGGGGCAATCGTCAGACTAAGTCCAAAAGCAAACCACATTGTTAACAACCACGCCGCGACCATGAGCTCATATGAAACTGGCGCAGGGATGATATTAAATGAGACAAAGCCAGATATCATAAGAATGAAGGATAAAGTTACACCCACCATTTCTAAAATATATCTAGTAAAAAAAAGGTCGAAAGGTTTGACATTTCTGTGCGTCAACAGACCGCGATTCGATGAGATACCAGCAGCACACATCGTTGGCGTCCGTCTCCACAGATATGCAATATTGTAGCCTGTGATCAAAAAGGCTAATAAATCAACGCCAAAAAGCCGATAGGTCTGAGCACCTGTGAACGATCTTATAAAAAATATAACTATCGTAATAATAAAAATTATAATGAGCGGCTCAAAGAGAACCCACAAAAAACCAATATTCTTTCTTCCCCAACGGGTGATCATTTCTCTCAAAAGCAAGGCTTTGATCACCTCTCCCTGGATGCGGAAACCGTCTTTAACTTTTGGATCAATCATAACGCTCATTAAATTTATGAAATTTAGTTAAAGTGATCTTTAGCGCCAGCAACTAATAACCTTACGATTAACCACATAATCAGAGAAATAGCGATTGTCGTGAGTATGTTAAATATCCGCTTTGGTAAAATCGGATAATCCGGCAAATTGGGTTGCACGACACGCTCAAGATATATTTTTTTCTTTTGGGCCTCGACCTTAGCATCCTCAAGGGCATCAATCGCAGCACCTAGCTGTTTTTCAGCATTCGCACGTTCGTAAGTTAGGATTTGAAAGCGAGGTATAAAGTACTTACTATCGCTCGGCTTAGATTGGCTCCTAAACTCTGCAAGTGCAATATCAGCTTTTTCAAGATTACTCTTGGCTACCGTTATTTCGTATAAAGCATTTTTAATTGCATCTTGACGAAACTGCTCATTCAGTGTGTTGACCAAGGACTCACTGAGTTTAAGCAATTCTTCATTGATAAATTTCGCTTCCGCGGCTGTAAATGCATTAACGGATAATGTAGATATCGATGTCAACGAGTCAATTTTCACGACTATGCGATCACGAAAATAGAGAAGTAAATTTTCATTGCTGTCGTTATATTTAAAAAAATCAAACCTACGAAGTGGATCAATCGTTGTGGAGCTGAAAATATCACGCAAATTAATTTTTTTGTTTAACTCATTCAACGCATCAGCTGAATTCATATAAGTTTCAATGATGCTACCGTAATCTACAGATTGAGACCCCATTGCTAATTTAGGAAACATCGCCGCCGGTGTATTTGCAGCCGACGAGGAGGAGCCAGCGCTGTGGGTGATATAAACAGAATTTGAAACGTATATATCCGAAGCAATCAGGCTGAAATACACGATGGATAAGCAAGAGGGCAAAAGGCATACAAACAAAAAAGTCTTACTTATTCGAAACATGTGTAATCTCACAAAATAATTCTATTTAGTGCTGCAGACAGCTTTTGCCTAGCTAAAAATTAAGTTTCGCTGGCGTTGCCTGACCAGTCAAAAGTATGCATAGCGGGCACTGTAGGAGCTTGGCGCAACTGGCAATCTTTACAGGCAAAGATACGTCTCCTATATCCGTTCCTTTTATGCACCTTTGTTAGGGTAGACGGAGCTTAACATGCTCGAGTTTCCTCGCCTAGCAGTGCTTAAAGGACGCTAGCGCCGACAGCCGGTTGAGCGATGCGTGTCGCCCATGCGACCCATGTGATGTGATCTTGTTACCCCACTCATTTCTTGACAGAAACACCGGACTTCTGGTCGTATCACCTCTTTTATTGCCGAAACGTTGAGCGAAAAAGCACCTATAGAACTAGTCGCTATTTATCCGTTATTTGCATCAGGCGCAGATAGATTATGGTTGGAAAGAAACAGCAAATCCAATTCAGCAAGATTCAACTCCTTAGCATATGCCCACCAAAAATCTGATATGTAGGTAGGACACTTTTTTTGCCATGGCTTATATCCTCCTAAAAAATGTATGACATAAGGTGTTCTTTCGGCAATGATCTCTTTCCATTTTTTTTCACTAGTGCCATTAGCAAATACTTGTGTATTCCATTTTAAGTCAATAAGTTGCTTCCGATTTTCCGCATATTTATTAATTATGCACTGATCTAGCCAAGTAATAGTATCGTGGTGCATTGAATTAATTTCTTCACATTTTTCAATAAAATTATCTTCTCGCAATAATTTTAAATCCAATAACAGTACCCCAGTATTTATATACGAGTCACTGCTACTTCTGGGAACGCGGCTAGAATTAGCGCCCGCTGGATCAAGGACCCCCCCAATCGTAAAGTCACCCAAATCAGTCGCATAGAGCGAAGAAAGATCCTTTAATACAAGCGTATCGCAATCAATATATATTGCCCTATCCTCTTTTAAGAGAGTTGGAATTAATAACCTTAGATAAGTGGCTTTACTAATGCGCCCATGTTGCTTCCATGAACTAAATCTATCATCCTCACTAGCTATTATATTTATTTCAAGATTGGGACGTGTTAAATAATTACGAATGACTTTAGCATTATCTAAATCATTCAAAGGAACAATCCAATATATTTTTAAAGGAGTAAATGAATTTTTAAAAAGTGAGTAGGTCGCTACTGCCGCGTATGGCGCATAACTTGCGTCAAAACAGAACACAACAGGAAGGGGGGTTGCAATCTCTTTAGTGTTTTTCTGGACTTTTTGTATTTTTGGTTCAAACAATAACCACTTCATCGTATAAGGTCTCCCCTCAGAGCATAACAACCACCGATCATCATCATTCAATGCTCTTAATTCGCTAAAGCTTGATAAATCACGCGATCCCATTTTGAACTCTTGAACCGAATGGGTATCAGCAGCGGCAGCTTTGAGTTGACTAACTCGAGTCGCTGCATCGGGGTACCACTCATGCAGCTCAACTATAATAGGAGACTGGTCAAAGACTCTAAATGTCTCTCTATTTAAAATATCATATTCACCACCTTCAATATCGACAAGCAAAACTGATTTGTTTAAATCGCTTATTTCAATCCCTTCATAAAATTTTGCACTCGCCTCACCTAAAATCTTGACGCGATTAGCGACGTTATTTAACTCAGCGTTCGCTAAAATAACTTCTCTGCCTTTTTCATCAATTTCGAAGCAATAGGACGTATCAAATAGATCGCCAACTATAGCCCCTACTGAGTAATATCCGTCCCCTGCCCCAAGATTGATAAGCACCCTTCTTCGGGGTGAAATCGAACTCAAAATATGAAGAACTTCTTGCTCATATAACCCAAGTATCATCGCCCCGTGTGACGAACCAGACCAAAACGAGTCTGCTGTCAGTTTCAGCCCTTTAAAAGGTCCATACGCCACAACATTATTATGTAACTTGCTTACCAAAGTAGACAAACGCTTTCTTTCTTTTATAACTAAATGGCGAATAATTTTTGGATACTTGTTGGTAAGTTTTAGACAGGCGTGCAATGAAGATTGGAAATCGTTGTCGTCTGAGTTCAAGAGTGGTTATCCTGAAATGAGTATAAAAAACAGAGAACGGGGTTGAAAGATATAAGTACTGCATCACTTAATTGATCTACCACCCCTTGAGGTATTGAACATGAGTTAACTCATAACTGATCGGGCTTCTTTAAATGCCAAAGGGTTTCGCTTAGATTAATTTGACTTTTCCAAAGTCTCGCCAGTTTATTGACTTCACTTACAACATCTGGCCAAGCTTTGGTGTAGTCGTGACCTGCTACTACACCATTGGGTTTTACAATATTGCTCCAAAATCCAATGTTATCGCTCAATATTGGATTAGTATGAATGGCATCCTCTAGGTATAAATCAATAGGAATACCCCACCCCCTGACTGACTCCGGGCTAAAACCTTGAATGGGTACGATGTTATGACAGTCTGAAGTATAAAATTCAAACGCCGACCGACTGAATGGTGGAGCATTCTGGGGTTTTTCCACCATATTAATAACCCATGGGGCTCTTATAAATGGGTCAATGCAAAATACGGTGACTGAGGGATCTGAATATTTTGAAAGGTGCCAGGATGCAAGCCCATATAAAGAACCAACCTCTACAATCACTCCGTTTTTGGGCACTTTCCTAGCAAGCTCTATTACCTGGCGAAGTTCAACGTCGCTCATTTGACCAGGTATATTTCTATTAATCATTTTTTTAGTCTAATCAATGATGGTGATTTGGTAATCCTCCCTTTTGAAAGGGGGGGGGCGCAATAACAAAATCAATAGGGCGAGGGCCAGCCGCTGCGTGGTGTCAATACACACCCAGTCCATATGAAATCCATTGTAATGATAGCTCCACATCCACTGCGTGGCATATAACTGAACTTCGTTTAGCGTTTCCCATGAGCACTTTCATACACAGTTACGGGCTCTCAACCGATCCCCCGCTCACTTTTGTACCTTCGAGGGCAGGGGACTTGAAGCCACCACGCTCGAGATTGCACGCCTAGAAGTACTTAAAGAAGCTAGAATGATTGCCTTCATCACCTAGTGCCACTCAGAGAGCTGCACCATCATGCGTTTTACCGTTAAAAATTTACTGTCGGTGCCTTTAGTATTGCTCATGGCTTGGGTTTTACAAGGTTGCTCCGGCTTTTTTTCATCCTCTGGGGCAAGTCGAGCTCAAGTTGAGTCGGCAGCAGTACCGACCGAAACCAACTCTCCGATTTCTGTGGTGGCTGTTAATAATAGCGTCGCTCTGAAAGTGTTAAACGCCTACCGCTCTATAAAATTTAATGATGTGTTGCCCTCAGCAAAATCACGAGAAAATCTCGTCGGCGCCGGCGATAGCCTCGATATTTTAGTTTGGGAGGCCCCGCCAGCGATCTTATTTACCGCTAGCTCCTCCTACAGTGCCATGTTAACGAGTAACGCCCTGAGTAGTGCCGGCAAATCCTCTAATGTCAATACAAGCCCCGCGTCGTTAGGCATGCCAATGACCGCCCTGCCCCCTCAGGTGGTGAATAAACAAGGAACGGTTGTATTCCCTTTTGTAGGCAGAATACAGGTGGCAGGCAAGACGCTTACCCAAATCGAAAAAGAGATCGTTGAAAAGCTGGCAGGCAAAGCTAACCAACCACAGGTCATGGTCAGACTCGTGACGAACTATGCGTCAACCGTGACCGTTGTCGGAGAGGTCAATAGCAGTGTGCTAATGCCCTTGACACCCAAGGGCGAACGACTACTTGATGCGATTGCAATTGCCGGAGGTGTCAAAGCTCCCGTCAATAAAATGACCATTCAAGTCACCCGCAATGGTCAGACCAAATCACTACCCATGGAAACGGTTATACAAGACCCACTACAAAACATCGCTCTGCTACCTGGGGACGTTGTCACCGCCTACTATCAACCGCTAAGCTTCACAGTACTCGGCGCAACCGGAAAAAACGACGAGGTGACCTTCGAAGCACAAGGCATCATGCTGTCACAGGCCTTGGCACGCGTTGGCGGCCTCAGCAACAGCCTGGCTGACTCAAAAGGGATATTCATTTTTAGATACGAAGATCCCAAAACTCTTGACATCAAAGTCTCGAGCGCGCAAAGTCAATTTCCAAAAGATCAAGTGCCGGTCATCTATCAGTTCGATATGAACGATCCAGGGACTTTCTTCGCTAGTCAGAACTTTCCGATGAAAAACAAGGACATGGTTTATGTTGCAACCGCATCATCTGTCGAATTGTTAAAGTTTCTAGCGATTATCAGCTCGGTGCTATCCCCAGCTGCTGCAATTAATAGCAGTGTGTTAAGCGGGTTATAAAAAATAGGTCATCTATCTGTTAGAACGACCGAGAAAAAGACACATAAACATAACAACAAAGATATTTCTTACAGCAGTGACGTATCTGTTATTTACGACGAAGGGTCACACACATGGGGGTACTGGTTCGGACAAGATCAAGGGTGTTGAGCGGTAATCCACGAGTGAGCAAAGTATTTATAGTTGGCGCATGAAATTCGAGGATTTCAACTTGGGCACGGTAAAACCTCATTCCAGTTTTGGACATAGAACACCACCTGAATACGCAGGGATACCGGGAGCAAGCTCGTCAAGACGTCCTTGACTACACGGAAATGTATCAGAACCCTTTCGCTGTCACAGCCGTAAGGACGGCTTGTCACCAGTAAATACAAACCGCAGTTTAATCAGAGCCGAGTGCATGTCTAGTAAATTGGTAGCGATTGATACTGCCTTTTTTTACTCTCACTACTGGATCAAATCCAGTCATAGTCTTGACATCTCGTTGCGGATCGAAAATCAATGAAAGTTGCAGTTCTAGTATTGGCATACGGATATCCCCTGGGCTTAAAGGCGCTCTCTCGTTTCTTTGCTACAGATCCATCTTTCAGCCTTTTCGTTCACACTGACCAAAAAGTAGATATAAATCCATTCATTGATAATGCTGGGTCCTCGGCAATCATGCTTGAGGATCGAGTAAAAGTATATTGGCGTGGTTGGACAATGGTAGAGGCTACGATGCAGTTAATTACAAAAGCCCGTAGCCAAGGCGCTTTTGATCGATACTTACTTATATCGGATGACTCGATACCTCTAGTGAACCTTCAGGCCCTAAGCCGTGCAATCCAAGACTCACCTGACTACATGCAACTGGCACCGACACCAAGTAGGAGTTGGCGTTATGAAAGATTTTTTATGTTTGATAGTGAGGCGACCCAATTGCGTTTCACTCCGAACCGAAACTTTGACGATGACGCTTTGAGTCGTATTGAGCGAATGATAGCGCTCCACAGACGCGGCAAAAAACCTATAAAATATTTCTATCAAGGATCGCAATGGTGGGGCTTATCTGCGAGCAGTATCGAAAAAATCGTTGAAAGTTGGGGTGAAGACCAATGGCTAAGGGAATCATTTGAGTTTAGTGATACACCGGACGAGAGCTATTTTCATCAAATTTTAGGCCAGGCAGGTACCTACGATTCCAACCCTTTAATGTGGGTAGACTGGAGTGCAAAGATTCCACCGAAAATATTTACTACTTCTGATGACTTATTAAACATCACCAAACAAAAACAAATTTTCGCAAGAAAAATTAACTTTACAGAAAATGAATTAATGCGTTGGATAGAAGCCCTATGAACACTCGGTACAAACATACTAATTATATAAAAGCAAGATCACACAGTTAACCTACCAAAAAAATAAAATTCACTCATTGGCTGAATTAGGTATACAGACTATGCCAGTATTTATACGCAATCGTTTTTTGCATATTCATATTCCGAAATGCGGAGGAGATACCATTTCACATTTTCTTCGGATTCATAATGACCCACCATTTCTATTTATTCCAGATGGTTCAGTCAGAGTGAATGGCCACACCCCGCAACATCTCACCTGGAAAGAATATCTAAAATTAGGCTGGTCTCCCAACAATGGTTTTAAAGTAGTCACACTCGTACGCCATCCAATAGATCGCGTTATCTCTGAATTTAGATACATACACAGCCATCGTCCAGATCTAGTCAACATAGCAGCCACACGGAAAACCTTCCTCGATGCATTCTTAACAAAGGATCCGGGATCGCAAAAAATATTTGATAATCATAATCTAGGAATCCTAGATTTTCTTGAAAATGAAAGCGGTCAGATTGATCCAATTATCGATATTCGCCCAGTACAACAGATGAGCGAATTGATGGGCTCCCTTGGACTACCCTCCGTGCCCGAGACAGCGCGACGAAATGTAACGTGGAAGGCAAAAGGGAAAGATGAAAAATATATTTTTCTTCCAGAGGAGATTGAACGTATCGCGAAGTTTTATTCCCGTGATATCAATTGGTATGAATTGAATTTTCCAGAAGATAGGTATGCGTCAAGATAGGGTTTTGAGATCAGGAAAATGATCAGTTATCAAGAATGTTTAAACAAATCAACGACGGGGAATTTGATTGAGTATTGATTTAAAAAGAACGGCTATTTGCTCCTTCGACAAGGTATACAATTCTTTACTAGTATTTAAAATAGTAGTATCCATGGGCTCTATTAATATTGACTCATCTCTAGGTATACGATTGTTGATGCGCTCAATAATCAATGACATGCGGTCAACTAAAAAATCATAGGTATCCATACTAATAAACGGCTTTTCAGCTTTTATTAACGGCAAAGAATTAACTAACACATCAGAAATAAAACTTGAAGATTTTGAACTGAATTCATTACATACTCGTTGAATTTCATATTCTGCTAATGTTAATGATCGGTTGATGACTACATTCTTCGGCTTGTTAATTAGAAAATTAACACTAGTACCGTCGAAGACATCATATAAAAATATTTCGTCAATATTTGATTTGTGATTCGAGTAATTTCTAATTTTAATTTTAAACTCAAAATTTTCAGCCGCATTCAACCACCAAAGTATACGCGGATAATGAGGATCCCGATTCTCAGTTATATACTCTTCAATACTTTTAGTATAGCCACCTCTTTTAATCATTTGTCCCCAAGTCGAACAAATCATTTCAACAACATTCCGTGTGTAACAGATTATTTCTAAGTTACAGTCCCTGGAAAGTACTAGACGCGCCAAGTTATTATCGACTGCCAAATAATGAAATAACGATTCGTTAGACAATAATGTACTGATGTTAGAATCGATTTCAAATAGGCGGTTCATTATCAGATCGCCATTCCCAGAAGAAATATTACCATTTCTGGCTGACATAAAACTTGGATGATCGGGATAAATAACTCCATTATTTCGCAAATTTTCGATATTTAATGACAGAACAGATTGAATAAAGCTCGTTCCAGTTTTGCCGTGCCCGATATGAATAATAAGTTTTGGCTTCATTAGTTTTTTATATCTGCGACTCAAAAATAGAATTTCTTAATCTATCATGTAGCATAATGTCTTTCACAGGATGATACAAACAGTCCTTCTTGATCGCCGATAGATCAAAGGGACTTTTCGATGCCGCCATGTTGCTAATAATATTTACTAACTCATTTACTTCTTTAACTTTTAAATTATTGTGCAGCGCAAGAGTATTAAAAATGAACTCGATAAATAATACGCCAGATTGACTCTTATGTTCTAGTGCGAAGTCCCTAACTATATGCAGCAAGTTTTTGCTAACTCGACAGGCTGCAACCATAGAATGTGCCCAAGGAGGCGGAAGAAAGGCTGGCACTTCTTTCCACCATTGCCAGCCATCGAGTGATCCGGTCTTATTAATATTATGACTCGCAGCAAGTAGCTCATACTCTGCATATTTTATATCCAGATCAATTATCGATTGGCCACAGGGTATAAAAACGTCGTCCTCAATAAACCAAATATTTTCATATGATAAATATCTATGTGTAAAGTGGTACACCGCCTTATTCCAGGCAGAGGGCCGTTTATGATCCCTTGGAATGACAGGATTCATAAAGCCCAGTCCTGACGCGGTACACAAAAAAGCATCAGTCTTAAGAAAAATAAATTCGCTCCATGAATTTTGAAAGGGCTCGATGTCAAATTCCATGTCATCGACCATGATAAATATTTTATACTCATCGCCATTCAAAAATGTGGTTAAAAATTTTAACCAAATAATCGATGGCTGAAAGGTAAGCAAACAAATAATATTCATTGTGTTTAAAAACAAAGACTAAAAAAACTATTAAATTTCAAGGCAACCGCGATACATAGGTCGGTAGTACAGACGTATTACCCTAAATTAGTTCATTAGACCCAAACACTGGGCCTAATAGTATTGGCGTTGACCATGGATCGAAGGATACAAAACTTCCTTCAAGATTTTGTCGCCAAAAAACGCGGCCTCGATTATTAATCATCGCGCCTAGCAGGGACATACTGCTATTAGAAGCTATTAACATGTTGGCTGCAGTCATTGCCGCGAGGTCAACAAGCAAATTGTCACAGACTTCATCATCAATAAACTCTTCGCATGTCAAAATATTTATATTGTTTTTTAAAAAAAAGTTTTTACAAAAATCTAAATCGTCTGTTGCTACATAAATTGAGTATTTTGAGATGCGATTGACACTCAGGTATTCCTGCAACTTAGCCAAGGCCACTTCAAGATCTAATATATAGAAAACTTTATGTTGCCAATCTTTCAATGTTGAATACCTGACATAATCTCCTCTCCGAACATGAATTGTTATTAAATATTCATGGGCCGCTCTCATTTTATTATTATATTTATTTAATATGCCCTGAAACTTATTATTAATTTCTTGACCTAACGCAAAATTTTGATTGAAGGCCTTGTTATAATTAGGATCCGATCTTATTGATGCAGTATCAAACTGAAAATATCCTTCTATTGATAAAATAGAGCCAGGATTTTTTTTAAAATGCTCATTAATTAAATTAATACTGTGCGATGGGCCTTGAGCTCTGTCCTTGCCTTCTCCAAGAAACATTACTTGACCACTTGACTTTAGGGAATCATTTATTGGCAAGTTAAATAAGTCCAAGACTAATTTTCCTTTTTGTCTCAAACGGTCACCCCCAAAAAAAACTTGAAAACCATTGTTTTTTAGATACTCAGCATAAATGATCTGAAAGCAAGCATTCGCGAATAAACCAAAAGGAAATCGTTCAAACCAAATAGTATTCTGACTTAGAACCACGGGGCGCCCTTCATTTAATAAATTTTATCTACGCAAAAGCGATGTCTAAACAATTCATTCATTATGACTCTTACTTTTTGTCAATGCTATAACGATATATATTAAGACTTAGCAACCATGTCACACATCCGAACAATGCGCGTTTAAAATCCGATCCCTTAAATGTCACTCGCCGAGATGCGTTGGGAGATAGATATTTTTCGGTATCACTTTGGTATCCTCAGAGATGCTGCTATCGGACCATTCACTTGAAGATCCAGTGTATGCATCAACTCAGCTACCCCATGCTTTGAAATTTCAATATCTTCTATAGAAGAATTTTCCTCTCCATTTAATAACGTAATAAGGATTTCAATACTAGATATCGCAGTTGAAATTAAGTCGTCTTCGCAAGTGATAGGGTATTCGGAATTATTATTATCACTAGAATTAGTGTAATCAATATTACATTTAGATTTAATAAATTCAATACCGACTTTATTTTTATTAAAAATCGGTTCAGTAATTGACTGGCTAAAGCAAAGTTTTCGATCCCCAACATACTTGAGCGCATCGATCAATTTGTTTTGTCCCTTAAAATACTGTGCGTTGTGGGACCGAGCGTAATAGATTTGATATACATACAGGAGGGAAATCGCCTCAAGCGATAAGGTTGAATTTGAGAATGTATTAGTCGTATATTTATTCAGTTCTATACCGAATAATTCAGTAAAATCATCAACGACATTATTCTTCTCTTTCAAAACTTCATCATAATTTCTGAAAATTATACTATCAAATCCAAATATCTCACTGAAATACTTGAATCTTGTATATTTTGGATCACAATAGGTAAAGTCAAATTCGTGTAAGCCGTGCTTGACTAGTTCTTGAAAGGCACTTTGCAGGTACGAAACTGGCGAACGCAAATATACGACTACTACTATGTCATTAAAATACTGAGATAAATAAATTTTTAATCGCTTAGCTTCCTCTTGATTAAAATATCCAATATCTTCACCTGAGATTATTTCGGTTACTTGACTGTCAAGGCTATCTAAACTTTTTACTAATAACGATTTTGAAGAATTGATAAATTCAATGAGGTCATCATTACTCCAGTTTAAACTGACGTTTGCATGATAGCTTTCTGGATTATTTTTAAAAATTGAACTAATTGCGTGATTATGATTTACACGACCTAGCTTACAGTAGTTAAATGCATTAGAGTTTAAATGGTTGAACAAAGCATATTGAATGCTCGATGTTCCAGTTTTGTGCATCCCAATATGTAGTATACATTTTTCTCTCATAATAATTTAAATATAAGTTACATCGTATTATAAAAATATTTACTTCATGTTGCCATTTTTCTGAACTAGAAAGAGCTTTAATCTATGTTCACATCATGCGCGAGAAGTGCTGTTGCATATATTAGCTTCCATCGCTGTCCAACTCAACGAGAGCGGCTTGACTTTGAGCGCTCGTCACAATAGCATGTCGGTCGTTTCTGTACTCGCGGACGTTTCTGCTAATTTTTTAATTGCGTTGCGACATGGGCGATGCTGGTCTACTGCGATATTTTTCTCAACACTCTCCTTGTGTATACATCGTTAGGTATCAACTTGGCAAGCTATTAATATGTTTTTTCTTGCGCCTAAACAATTGCTAGGCATTTTACTTACCTGAGCGGCGACTGTAATCGACTTGTTGCCGACGTCAGCTATGTTCTCCTTCAAGCATTGTCAGACGCCGCAGTTGAGTTAAAAGTGAGAGGGCGGAACAATTACGGGGCAAGTCTATTTCAAAGTTGTTCAAAAAATATGAAAAAAACTTTTATTCTTGGCGTTGGAGCACAAAAATCTGGAACATCTTGGCTGTATCGATACTTATCCACTCAACAGAATTCTAATTTCGGCGCACTCAAGGAATATCACATTTGGGATGCGCTACATATTAAAGAATGTAACAATTTTATTGCGCTACCTCACGATGGACTCAGATACAAACTACAAAACGTCGATCATGCATATGAAAGTTATTTTTTTAGTTTGGTCGACGACAAAACGAATCTCACAGGTGATATTACACCTGCGTATTCTGGCTTACCTGCATTTGTGTTTGAGAAAATTAGAAGAAAAATCGAATCTGCTGGTTTTGAGATCAAAGTAGTTTTCTTAATGCGTGACCCTTTTGAGCGTTGTTGGAGCGCAGCACGCATGGATCAAATACATGGTAAGGGGCAGAATATTTCAGAATTTGAGTATCTACGTGAATCCTACGCTTCAGAACAATATTTTTTTCGTACGAATTATAAGGCAACGATACAGTCACTTGAGTTGGCATTTGACAAAGAACAGATTTACTATGGCATATATGAAGAAATGTTTCATTCTGAGTCTATCCGGGCGCTATCGGATTTCTGCTGCTGCTCATTCCAACCAGACTTTGCAAAGAACAAATTTAATGCCACATTAAAATCGAGTCAGGCACCTTTACAGCTAAAAGGTGAAGTCCGTAAGCGTTATGCCGGTGTATATGCGTTTTGCGAGGAGCGGTTCCCTGCAACAAGATTTTTATGGGCTTCGTAAACAAGACGTACTATCTTTGCTTGATTCTGACAGCGTGTCTCGGACAACAGCTAATGAACAATAGAGATACAAATGACAAAAAAAATCCCAAGCATTGTGTTAAGTTACGATCGAAATCGACCCTTGGCCAAACATATGATCGCGTGCTATGAATCACTTTGGCCCGACAATCCCTTTCTTTTTTATATCCCATATCAATTGGCCTACGAGAAAAATACATCTCAATGTATTTATGTAAAGTCACCTATTGATATTAGAACGACAGTTCTAACCTTATTAAATAATTTTGCAGATGATGATTGGATTTATTGGTGCATTGACGATAAATATCCGATAAAACTTGATCTTGAGATTACGAAAAAAATTGTTGATTGGATTTCTACTGAAAATAGTCCAGATATTGCAGGGTTGATTTTATGTAGGACTAGGGGTCTATTAGACCCAGCCAACCTATGCGATAAAAAATTAAATATAGGTGAATATGATTTTCTTGAACGAAAAACATATCATCAAATATGGATTCATCAATTTATGCGAGTAAAGGTCCTTCGATCAATATTTGAGAGGTTTCCATCAAATATTTCCAAAGCAAAAGAAATGGATACCTACAAAGACTCTTTGATTAAATGTACTGATCACAGACTATTTGTCGCTGAAAAAAATGTGGCCGTATTTGGAGAAAGTACCGTTGGTGGAAAAATCACAAGGAATTGCATTGAAAGTATCAAACAAAAAAATATTCATGATGCCGTGATTATCATGGGCGACGAAAATTTTTGAAATCTTTATTTTTCGTGTTCTCTCACTTGATAATTTCTTCGACTCGTTGCCAAATATAATGCGAATAATAGTACATTCACACTATTAGCCAATTAGCTTAGCTTGACAAGTTAAACTTACGCATCTCACCCCTCACGTTGTAGATTTTTTTACTCACCAGTTTTTTGCGGAAACTTATCTGTGCCTAAAGCCGTTGCAATTCTGGGCAAGTCTTTCACCCTGCCATCCAGCTCCTCAGGTCACTTTGAACAAGACCTGCTTGATGGAAAAAATCTGATCTCTACTGTTGCCCCAGACCGTTGGTGTTTCGACAGTTTCTTACATTCAGAAAAATCTCACCCAGGCACTGCTTACTCATTTGATGCGGGCTCTGTGGGTGATGTCAGTCAATTTGATGCGACCTTTTTTGGGATTTCCCCTCGAGAAGCGGCACAGATTGACCCCCAACATAGGCTTTTGCTTGAAATGAGTTGGCTCGCCTTAGAGGATGCAGGCATCAAGCCTTCCTCGTTAAGAGGCTCGGCCTGTGGCGTTTACATCGGGATCTCGAGCGCAGACTACTCGTATCGTTTGGCCGAGGATATGGCCTCGATCGACTCCTCAGTTGCGACCGGAACGACAGCAAGCATTGCGGCAAATCGCATTTCCTATTTCTTTGATTTGCGCGGCCCAAGCATGGCGATCGACACAGCCTGCTCCTCGTCTTTGGTTGCGTTTCATCAGGCATGTCAAGCGATCCGCTCAGGTGAAATCACACATGCGTTAACTGGCGGAATTAGTCTGCATTTACACCCCTTGGGCTTTATCGTTTTTTCTAAAGCGAGTATGTTGTCCCCCAACGGGAACTGTAATGTGTTTGACGATGCCGGGAATGGCTATGTTAGGTCTGAAGGTGGAGGAGTCCTTGTCCTGAAGGACTACGACTTAGCCCTAGCAGATGGCGATCGTATCTTGGCTGTTGTCGCACAATCTGCCGTGAATACCGACGGTAAAAAAAATGGCCTGACCATACCCAAAACATTAACGCAAGCTGAATTACTAACCTCCGCATACTCAAGCGCAGGTATTGCACCAGACGCGATTTCGTATATCGAAGCCCATGGCACTGGGACTGCAGTGGGCGATCCGATAGAGGCCTTAGCGCTAGGCCAAGCGCTGGGGACGCAGCGCAGCTCTGATAAGCCTCTTTTAATTGGATCGGTAAAAAGCAATCTCGGGCATCTTGAAGCAGCATCAGGCATCGCGGGTTTAGCCAAGGCACTTTTTGTGATTGAACGACGTAAGATTCCTGCCACCATCGGCATCAAGACGTTCAATACGCGAATCGACTTCAAAGGCTTGAATCTTGATGTCGTCACTGAGACACGAGTATTGCCTAAGCATGAGCCTGTGGTGGTTGGCATAAATTCTTTTGGGTTTGGAGGTGCCAACGCACATGTGATTTTGCGTGATCACCCCGGGGCACTTGAGACGCCCAAGTCTTCAGAAACTCAGCACACAGTGCCGATTCCTCTTTTAATCTCTGCGGCTAGCCAATTAGCACTTCGCTCTGCAGCATCTAACCTGGCTCAAATCCTCTCACAGCATTCCTTGGAGGGGAAAGAGCACCAGCCATATCTTTACGATACAGCCTACCAACTGGCGTTCCGACGCGAAGCGTTTGAACACCGAGCGATAGTATTCGCCAATATCGATCCCAAGGCCAACGATTACGATATTGCCACGCTATGCAGCCACCTCCGTTCATTTGCGGACGACGCTCAAGGGGCCGCTGTAGTTTCGGGTGTGAAATTACTGTCGAGGACTGATCAATCTGGTACCAATTCTCGTACCCAGTATCCAGCTTTTTTTTACTCAGGCAATGGCTCGCAATGGTTAGGCATGGGTCGAGCCCTTCTTGCAGATCCAACCTTTAATCAGGCAATTAAAGAGATTGACCAGACGTTTATTCAACTTGCTGGATTTTGTATAGCAGATCAGTTGCAGGGCTTACTGCCTGAACTCAGTTACGAGAATACGGATATCGCACAACCTGCTCTGTTTGCAGTACAGGTCGGTGTCACCAAAATGCTCGCGGCGATGGGTGTTAGACCGCAAGCTGTTACAGGGCACAGTGTTGGCGAAGTAGCCGCAGCGTGGGCCGCAGGTATATTGGATTTGAAAGCGGCAGTTGAGGTCATTTATCACCGCAGTCACTTACAGCAAACGACCAAAGGCCGTGGCAACATGTCGGCCGTGGCGATAGGCGTTGATACCGCAACACGCTGGCTTGCGGAAGAGCGTTTGTCAAAGGCAATCAGCATCGCAGGTATCAACAGCGGCCGAGGTCTCACACTTGCTGGCGCGGAGCAAAGCCTAGCGAAGTTTGAAATACGCTTGACCAAAGAGCGCGTTGGCTTCAAAAGGCTCGCACTTGATTATGCCTTTCATAGCCCAGCAATGGATTCAATACAAACGGCAATCGAGGGGGCCTTAGGCCATCTCACTCCTAAGACGGGTGACATTGCTTTTTACTCTTCGGTCACGGGAGGTTTGCTCGACGGCACTGCACTTACCGCTGAATATTGGTGGAAAAACATACGTCAACCGGTGCTGTTTGAAAGCGCCACCAATCAACTATTAAGCGCAGAGTTTCAAGTTCTCGTTGAAATCGGGCCACACCCTGTGCTTAAAGGCTACCTGAATGATTGTCTTGAACAGCAAGTGCAGCGTGCACGGCCATCACTACCCGAACAACAATTTCAACCGGGTATTGGCGTAACTGGCAAGGGGACGGTATTAGCCTCGCTCAGCCGTCAGCAAGATCAAGTCGAGTCAGTGCAAGCGATCGCTGGACAGGTGTGGGTCGCGGGCGCAACGGTTGATTTGTCAGCGTTTTTCCCGGTCGTGGGTCAGCATGTCAGGCTGCCCACATACCCTTGGCAAAAAGAACGTCACTGGCATAGCGTGAGTGCAGAGTCACCCAACACCTTAAATCGTATTATCGAACACCCCTTGCTAGGCTATCGCGTACCTCAGCACCATCTACTTTGGGAAAACCAACTTGATCCCCATCGCCAGGCTTTTTTGGCTGACCACGTCGTGGGCGATGCGGTCGTGTTTCCAGGAACTGGGTATGTTGAACTTGCACTGGCCGCCGCGCACGCGTGGCGTGCAGAGGGTGTTAAACAGCTCGAAGACTTCGAGATTTTTTCACCACTCACGTTTGACTCTGGCCACGGAAAAGTACTGCGGGTGGGCATCGACGCAGCCGATGGCCGAGTATCGATTCAGTCTCGCGAGTTACTGAGCAGTCAAGACTGGATACTCAACGCCCGTGCTCGGATCATTTTAGACAGCCGATTTTTAGTCCATGCGACAGAGAACGCATTGCAACCGCAGTCACTCGAACAGTTAGCGCTACGTAGGCCAGATTTTGATACGGCCTCGCATCTGCGACTAACCCGTATAGCCGGCCTGCAGTACGGCGAAGCCTTTGAGGCAATAAAATACGGCTGGTTAGGCAGAACATCAACTGAGCCTGATACGTTAAATGATTGCGTCACTGCGCTGTTCAAGATTCCAGAGTCTCTTGTTGATTCAATTGGCAGTTTTCACATCCACCCTGCTCTGCTTGACTGTTCTTTTCAGCTAATTATTCAACTGCTGCGTGACAGAATAGATTTGAATGAGGGAATTGCGTTTGTCCCGACGCAAGCTAGACGGATCTCTCTTCAGTCTGGGCTGGGCGCGCCCCACCATGTCATGGCCCGGTTGCTGCGCACACTGCCAAGCTCTATCTTGGCTGAATTTACCTTGTTTGACGCAGAGGGGCATGCGCTTGTGCGAATTGAGGGTGCGCGTTTTAAGCGAGTGCGTCTGCACACCGCCGGTGCCACCAAAGCCAATAATATCCATACTCGCTATATCCCGTCGCCTTTGCAGCCAGGTATGCGCCCCTCATCGGTGAGTTACCCGCTGATCGTTGAGTTAACCAATGAGGCTGCGCGTCTCAAGGTACTCGATCAGAATTATCGTATCTATATCGATGAACTGGATCCGTTGCTCGATGCTCTGTGCAGTGCTTTTGCGGTCGAAACCTTAGCGCAGCTAGGCTTTAGCGAAAATACTGACCACAACAGCATTCGCTTGCAACAACTCACTGAACAATCACCAGACACTGCGCCCCTTCTGCAGCACCTCATCAAGCTCGCGCTTGAAGAGGGTCAAATGACTCAAGAGGCTGATGGGCTCAAGTTCAGACAAACTGAACTGCTCCTTAAGGATCAATCGAGTAACAACAAGATTGACGCGCTAAGTATCTGGAATACTCTCATTGCTGACTATCCAGACTATTTTTGTGTGGTACATACGGTTGGAAAAGTCGGCAAACATCTCTCACGGATTGTGACAGGCGAAGAATCACTGATGCAGGTGCTGGGCACCGCGCAAGGTGTTGCAACACTGACAGACACATTAACCGGCAACCGGGTCAAAGGGCGACTCACCAAAGCGGTACGTGAAGCTGTCAAAGACGCGCGTCAACGCCTGACGCCTAACAGTCGCCTTGGTTTTCTGGAGGTTGCTGCGGTGAAGCCTGCCCTGGCGTGTGAGCTCGGCTTGCATGAAGACGCGAGCCAATGTGATGTGATTTTTGCGTGTCCCGCCGTGACAGAGCTCGCAACAGGGCATGAGCTAGCTGAGGATTTTCCGAACCTGCAGCTCACTAGCTTCGCGCAGGCCACTCAGTCAGGGACTGCCGGCACAGCAGCTAAAGAGCCTCTCGTTGATCTAGCACTCGTTTGGTTGCAGTTCGACTCAGCAGCACTTAATGGACAGGCAGTTGATTATGCAATAAGGCAATTAAAGCCAGGCGGCACACTACTCATTGAGGGGCAGCACCCTGCTCGCTGGCTCGACTTTGCATTTGGTGGACGGGCTGATTGGTGGTCGGCGAGCAACGATAACAAAAAAATCTCGATGCAGCGCCCACGCTCGCAGTGGGAGTCACGGCTTGCAAGTCTTGGGCTCGAAAATGTTCAACATATGAAAGTAACCCGCGAGGCAACGGGGGGGGACTTTCTATTAATTGCACACAGTCCACTCGCTGCCACTACACAGCCTCATCGCCATGATTCACCGCGTAGCTGGTTGTTAATCACTGATCACACTGAGGCACACCAGCGGCTTGCGGATACGATCTGCGCGGGCTTGCAGCGCCAGGGAGATATGGCTTCAGTCCTGAGCCTGACGGCTGCATCAGACGAAGCGGCAGAGATCGCCCACCACATCGCCGCCATGCAAGCCGACTTCGGTCAACTCGATGGGATCATTCATTTACAGGGGATGGGCGCAGCCTATCAGACGGGCACCCCCACTGCTGCGATCACTCGCTGCATCAGTGTTGCCAAGCTGATTCAAGCTTGCCAGCTCACCGACACCAAGACGCCTGTATGGTTGATCACTCAGCGAGCGCTAATAGAAAGCCCCTCTGACCTAGGTAGCGCTGAAGTCGTTACCGAAAACCCCCTTAGCGCTGACGTAATGTTAGGGGGGTTTGTTCGCTCGCTTAATAATGAGGTCAATACCAATCGCCTACAACTGATTGAGTTAAATACCAACGTGATCAGTCAACAGTTGATCGAAGAATTAATTCATGAACTCATCGTTGGCAGCCACGAAACAGAAGTGATTTTGAGCAACAATCAGGGGCGCTTTGTGCCACGTCTCAAGCTCGGCCATCGCGAATCCTTGATTAAGCGCTCTGTGTCTAGCGAGCAAGACACCTGCACACAGCTTAAGTTCAGCCAACCGGGTCAACTACGTAATCTGCAATGGCAAGTAGTCAGGGGTCCGGCACCTAGCGACGATGAGGTTGAAATCGAGGTTGAAGCGACCGGTCTGAATTTTCGCGATGTCATGTATGCACAGGGCTTACTGTCTGATGAAGCGATAGAAAATGGTTTTGCTGGGCCAACGCTTGGGCTAGAGTGCTCCGGAAAGATCCTACGTTTGGGTAAGAGGGTCACCCATTTTGCAGTGGGTGACCGTGTGGTCGGCTTTGGACCTGCGTGCTTTGCTAATCGCGTGGTAACTAAGGCCTCAGCGGTTTCTCATATTCCCCGCAGTCTCTCCACAGAAGCGGCGGTAACGATTCCGAGCGCCTTTTTAACGAGTTACTACGCACTAGTGCATATGGGACGTCTGGCGCCTGGTGAAAAAATTCTGATTCACGGTGCAGCGGGTGGGGTGGGTCTTGCAGCGATTCAGATTGCACGCCGCTGCGGTGCCGAGATTTTTGCCACAGCTGGATCAGATGAAAAGCGAGAACTGTTGCACATGCTAGGTGTCGAACATGTACTAGACTCTCGCTCCCTAAGCTTTTCCGAAGACATTATGACGATCACAAAGGGGGTCGGCATCGATATGGTACTGAACTCACTTGCGGGTGAAGCGATCAATCGTAATCTAAGCATTCTGAAACCTTTTGGCCGATTTTTAGAGCTAGGCAAACGTGATTTCTATGAAAACACACGCATCGGTTTACGCCCCTTCAGAAATAACATTACTTATTTTGGTATCGACGCAGATCAGTTGATGAATGACCGTCCAGAACTGACCGCTAAACTATTTAGTGAGGTGATGGATCTATTTGATAAAGGGCTGTTGTATGCCCTCCCCTATACACGCTTTGAGGCAAGAGATGTGCTCGACGCATTTCGCTTTATGCAACGATCAAAACAAATCGGCAAGATTGTTGTGACCTATCGTAACGGTATCCCTGCAAGCAACACACACATCTCAGCGTCTGCGCAATCTGTCTATAAAAAAGCCGCACATCTTAAGCTGGATCCGCTAGCGACCTATTTGGTAACAGGCGGGCTAGGTGGTTTTGGTTTAAGAAGCGCGCACTGGCTAGCAGAAAAAGGGGCTCGTCAACTTATCTTATTGGGTCGCCGCGGCCCAGACACCGTTGAAGCGCGTGCGGGTATCGAAGCGCTGACTAGCATGGGTGTCACGGTTTCAGCCCACGCCTGCGACATCACAGATGGGGCAGCACTTTCTAAGATCCTTGAGCCAAGCTTGCCTCGCTTAAAGGGAGTGATTCATGCCGCAGCGGTCATCGAAGACAGTTTGGTCGAGAACTTATCGCCAACGCAGCTTGAACGAGTGTTGAGCCCAAAGGTCGCTGGCGCAATGAATCTGCATCACCTAACGCAAAAACAAACTCTCGATTTTTTTGTGATGTATTCGTCGGCTACCACGCTCTTTGGCAACCCAGGTCAGGCCGCCTATATCGCCGCCAACTGCGGGCTTGAAGCACTGGCAACGCAGCGGCGCGCGAAGGGCCTTGCCGCCACGTGTATGCTCTGGGGTGCGATTGATGATGCGGGTTTTCTAGCCCGCAACCAGCGGGTAAAAGAGGATTTGCAACGCCGCATGGGTGGGCAAGCGCTATCCTCCGCCCACGCGCTTGAGCAACTGGAGGATGCGATTATCCACAACCGCACCAACGAAGGTGTGCTCAATTTAGATTTCTCCGCGTTGTCAAAATTCTTACCGAGCGCGCAGTCGCCCCGATTCAGTGAGTTGGCACGGTTTAGCCTCAGCCACGAGCTAAACGATCAAAGCACTGAAGATATCTCGCAACTGCTCTCTACGCTTGATGATACAACCCTTGCAGTCCAATTTATCGAGATGGTAAAACAGGAGTTAGCTAAGATATTACGTATTGCATCCGAAAAAATTGATGCCAGTAAGTCAACCTACGACATGGGCTTAGATTCTTTGATGGGTGTTGAGCTCGTCGTGGCCCTTGAGGCACGGTTTGGCGTACGTCTGTCGGTGATGGCGATTTCCGAAAACCCTAGCATAGAGAAGCTTGCATACCTTTTACTTGAGATCCTACGTGCTGAAGTGAATGCGCCTGTTCAAGCAGCGCACACCTTTACCCCTCAGTCGCCAAGCTCCGCAAATGCACACAGACACGTCGCTCATGTCACTGAATTAGTAAAACAACACGGGTCTGATTCAAGCGCCGAAGACATCACAGCTTTGGCAGAAAGTCTTGATACACAGATCCATCAGCCCGGAAGGTTTTTACAATGACGCTGACTAAACGCGTGGTGTCGGGCCTCAGTGCACAGCTCAAAGACAAACTCATTCAACAGTCGCTTGAACGGCGGCTTAAACATGCTGACCTGACGGAGCCGTCAAAAGCGCAGAGACTCAAAGATCAAGGCACCACTTCCGGTAGACTCGCCACCCACGCTGCGGCTGCGGTGGGTGATGACTATCAGACGTCCGCGGTTGCAAAAGCGTTTTATCGTTTTGACCAGATGCCTGGTTATAAAAAAATCCAGATCATTCATAGCGGCGCGCAACGCATGGGGTTGACGAATCCCTTTTTTAAGCAACATGATGGTCTGGCAAATGCACATACACAGATTGCCGGGCGAGACCTGATTAATTTTTCTAGCTATAACTATCTGAACCTATCGGGTGATGAGCGCATCAATGCTGCAGCAGTGGCTGCGATCAAAAAATACGGCACCTCTGTGTCGGCCAGTCGCCTAGTGTCTGGCGAAAGGCCTATCCATCGAGAACTCGAAGCAGCACTTGCAGCCCTATATGAAGCTGAGGCTGCAATTGTGTTCGTCAGTGGCCATGCAACCAACGTTACGACCATAGGTTATTTATTTGGACCACGTGATCTAGTAGTGCACGACGAATACATTCACAACAGCGCGTTGGAGGGCATCAAGTTATCGGGAGCCAAACGCTTTTCTTTTCCGCACAATGATTGGCAAGCATTAGATCAACTTTTGACGCAACATCGCACGCATTATGAAAGGGTGCTAGTGGTAATCGAAGGCATCTATAGCATGGACGGCGATTATCCAGAGTTACCTCGATTTGTTGAGGTTCGCAATCGTCACAAGGTGTTCCTGATGGTGGATGAGGCACATTCGTTAGGAGTGATGGGCACGCGCGGCCATGGGATCCGCGAGCATTTTGGTCTGCAAAGCGGAGATGTGGATCTCTGGATGGGCACACTGAGTAAGACTCTAGCTGGCTGCGGAGGGTACATCGCCGGCGAATCTGCCTTAATCGAGCATTTAAAATTTCTAGCACCGGGTTTTTTGTATAGCGTTGGGATGTCCCCGCCACTCGCTGCAGCTTCGCTTGCTGCATTGCAATGTCTAGCTGAGGAGCAACCTCGCGTGGCCGCTTTACAAGAACGTGGCAAATATTTTTTACAGCTGGCACAAGCGGCGGGCGTAAATACTGGAACGAGTAGCGGTCTAGCCGTGGTGCCAGCCATTATTGGTAGCTCAATTCGTGCGACCCGGCTATCGAGCGCCCTGCTTGCGAGAGGGATCAACGTTCAGCCAATTTTGTACCCTGCCGTCCCAGAAAAATCAGCGCGTTTGAGATTTTTTATGTCTTGTCAGCATACCAAACATGAAATCGAACATACGGTTACCGCTCTGGTAGAAGAAATTGAAAACTTGTAACATCCGCAAGTTTTCTATTTACTTTAATAACTCTGCGGCAAGCTGATGCACATGAATAGGTTGTAGCGGCGGTCTACGTTCTGGTACAAGCTCGCCGTCGGTCTTAAGATGATCCGAGCGCCAATAAAAATAATCAGTATTCCCGTCAGGTAAGCCATACTGTTCATACACCTTGGCTAACACCGGTACATGATCCCCATACCAAAGAAGTTGCGTTGGCGTAGGATCAGTCCCACTTGGCTTGGAAAGTCTACTCAGCAAGCGCAAAATCATCTGATCGGCATTGGCTAAATGCCTAAGGTATATCGCAAGTTCTAGACTGTTTTTTGGCAAAGGCTCGCTCAACCACTTTCGCTCTTCCATCTCTGTGATGTGCTCAAGATGTAAGGGCCCATGATTTTCCATCGTAATGGCAAATATAAATAGCGGCTGCTCATGCCTCCTTGTCAACGTCTCAAGGATTTTGTCGGTTAGCGCTTGATCGCTCACATACGGCCCTTGCCTTGGATCCTGCTGTTGCAAGGGTTGAGCAAAGCTTTCTAAATCAATAAATTCATCAACACCAAGTAAAGCAAAAATTTTATCGCGCTGATAAAAACTTTTTGGATAAGGGTGAATACAAACTGTTCGGTACCCTCTTTTTTTAAACTCGCGCGCAATCGACGGTAACTCAGACGACACTAGACGACGGTAGGGGTTGAACTGATCGATCCCCAACTGAGTTGAGTCGATACCGGTTAAAAAAGAAAACTCTGTTCGCACGGTGTTCGCTCCCCAAGCCGGCACTTTGAGGGTTCCAAAGCTCACTGACGCACGGCACGCTTGATCAAAGCTAGATAGGACGCTCGGTTTGATCAGGCTAAACGCACGCCTTGGATCAAAAAACGATTCACTTTGCACGACAATCGTGTCGTACCTTTTTCGTACGTCGCTTGCGAAAGAAACCGAGCTCAGAGTCGAATGCTTGATAAGGTCAGCTAAGGTAGTCGCGTTGCGCTCTGCCCACGCGTAGTGCCAACATAGCGCGACGAGTCCTCTCTGTTTGAAGTCATCGTTTGGTTGAAATCTTAAAGTTATTTCGTACTGATGCCCAACAAAAAGTACGGCTATTGCAAAGAGAAAAACAACCAACCCGGCCAGCTTGACTTCTTGAAGGGGTACAGACTGCGATAACGCATATTCGAGCGACAGGCCGATCCATAGCGCTAACCCGACAGCAGCAAGGCAAACAACGATTTTCAGTAACCCAAAAAATGGCAGGTATAGCCTCGGGTGCTTGAGGGTATCGACAAAATAATCAAAGTCTTGATAAATAAAGGGCTCACGCAACGCGTTAAACTTTGCGTGATTGATTAAGACGAGTACGTAAAAAATCGTGTTGGTCAGACACACGGCCAGCCAAGGCCTACCGAACTGAATAAACTCAAACAAATACAGCAACAGCCAAGACGCACTGTGAATCATAAAATCTGCAGGGCTACGTTGCCAGGGTGGCCGAGGGCGCGGCAGATGGACTTGCTCCAGCACAAAAGACAATGCGAGCCCGATCAACAGCGGGGCCATCAGCGCTTTCAGTGCGTCAATTGGCACGGTACCCCAGTAGGCTAAGGATTTTGACCGATACGCTTGGAGGCAATACCGCTAAAAACCAACAGCCAATATTTAACGGAAACGGAAAAGAAATGCGCGCGTGATGCAGTGCGAGGCGTCGCTTAATGAGCTTGGCGGCCCGCTCGGGCGTCCAGAGAAAAGGCTTGGGTCCAGGCATAGCTCGGCACATCGCTGAATCCACATAACCCGGCATCACAACGGCCACGTGAACACCATAGGGCGCTAGCCAACCATGTAAGGCCTCGCCATAGGCTTTCACGCCCGCTTTGCTGGCGCTATAAGCGGGCGTAACTGGCAAGCCAAAAAAACCTGCGAGCGAACTCATCAGTGCAATCTGACCATGACCGCGCGCCTTCATCGCGCGCGCTGCCACGTGCGCCAACGCCATGGTTGCACGCAGGTTTACATCCAAAAGTCGCTCTGTGTCCGCCCACTCTTCGCCCGCGCCGTCTGGCCCAATATTAATGTTCACGCCCTGATTCACAATCAAGAGATCCAGGGGATACTGGTCGTCAATATCCTGCGCCCACGCCTGCACTTGAGGAGTATCGGTCAAATCAAACAGCCCGAGCACCACCATCGCACCCTTCTGCTCACAATCGTCAGCCACCGCAGAGAGTGTGTTTTCGTCACGACCGTGCAAAATCAGCCTGACGTCGGGTGCGGCATAAGCACGCGCAAGTGCCGCGCCGATACTCCCAGACGCACCTGTAATCATCACTGTCCGCAAAGTTCGTTGATTCATAGGCTCATATTGAAATCTGCTGCATCAGACACTCTAAGGGGGACTGCTCCGCAACCAATATCTTAGCGCTGGCATTTGCGGCAAGCTCGATCCCCCGCGGGCAATAAAACCCGCCGTTTACCTGTGTGGTGCTTATGACCACAGCTTTGAATAGCGCAAAGAGTTCAGGCTCAGGCTTAGGTAGTTGTTGCCAAAACGCATCGAGCGCGCACTGTGCCGTTAAGCCTTGAAAATCATATATGGCGGGCGCCAAACAGAGTGTGGGGCAACCATGCTCAAGAGCCACGTTGCCCACAGTACTGTTTAAAGTGATCGTACCCAAAGCATTTTTCAACAAAGCGGCAAGATCGCCTGTTTCAAAGTACTCGATCCGCCCCGATACGCCATACCGACTAGCAAGCTGTTCGCTTAACAGTTGATAATTAACTTGATCAAAATCAAGGGGATGATTTTTGATGGCTAGACGCGTATTCGCAGGCGCATACTGAGAAAAAGAGTCGATGACGCGTTCAAGCACCGCTTGCATGGTGTTCAATTCGGGTTGATCCCGTACTTGAAAGTCACTATTGAGCTGCAACGGCAAAAAATAGAAACCTCCAGATCGCTTCAAAAGATCGTGAAGCCTTAAGCGTTCTTGGTGTGCATGAAATTTATTTTTAACATTACGTACAACAAACCCAGAGTATTCGACCGGCGCAAGCACAGCAGCATGTGTATGGTATCGAGGAAAGACCAGCGGATTTAGCCCAGAGGCCAAATGGTAGGCTACGTCGTGAGCCGCACGTCGCCAAAAAGGCGACTGAAAAGTGCTGAGCTCGGTCTGTCCCACCTGCGACGCTAACAGCTTGTGGCCGGCAGCCCGAAGCCACGTCACGTCACGCGGTAGTTGTGAACGACTATTCACCCCTTCGCGCTCAAGTGTCACCAAGTATGGTCGAAAATACCCTTCTTCAAAGACATGATTACGGACTCCATGCCTGCGGGCTGTATGCACGGCGTGACGATGCACAGGTCGTCGGTCACCAAACAGTACTTGATCGGTAATACCTTCGCTCAGATACATTTGCTCAAGATACCCTGCAAGCTCTGACTCCATCTGCCGAAACCAGACAGACTGATCAGGCGCCCAGTACGCCACGTCACCCATGTTGAAACTGATCTTTGTGACACGATGCCCGGCAGCACGTAATCGTTTTGCAAGGCGCTTAAAAAATGGCGAACTCACACCCTGCAAAAATAGAAAATGTCGTTTCACGAAGTCTTCAAAAAGTTAACTGGCGAGATTCTCGTTTAGGGCTTCGCACGCTTGCATGATCTCAGACACTTGAAGTTGAACCACCTTAGGGAGAGCGCTTACGCAGCTCGTCTAGCGCAGCAAAAGAGCCATGAATCGCTTATCGTTTCTCATCAAGTTGATATTAACAAATATTGCTTAGCGTACGTCACTAAACCTAACGCATAACTAAACAGCCAATACACCACTTGCCCCGAGCACCGCTCCGATCCCAAGCAACCAAAACATATTGATCTTAGTGCGCCACACAATCAGCGTCACCGCAGCCGTCAAGACCCACAGCGGCCAGTCGTGTACACCCTCCGTATTGGCCGTCGCAAGCAACCAGCCTGAGGCGACCATTAACGCGGTCACGATAGGCCCCATCCCCTGCTTAAAGGCCCGTACAGCGCGTAAATCTCTGTTGCGATGCACCCAACTCGCCGTCACAAAGATGAGGGCCGAGCTCGGCACCAGAATCCCGATCATGCTGAGCGTCGCCGCAAAGAGTGCCGGGCCAAAGCCGCCCGCATTCAACCCGATATTCCAACCAATTAAAGCTACGAACAGCACATTTGGGCCTGGCGCACCTTGTGCAATCACCACCGAGGCACTGAACTGGGCATCCGTCAGCCATTGCTCTTGCGTCACCAGGTGATGATGGATTTCAGGCAACATGACCAGTGGCCCACCGACCGACGTCAAGGAAAACTGCAAGAAATAGCTAAGCAGGTCGAACCAGTCTGACCATTGCATCACGATGCTGAGGGGCGTATTCATGGCTTGCACTTCATTGCTTGTCCTTCAGTGCCGCATCTTTAATCTTCAGATACGCAATGACACAAGCAATGCCACCCAGCCCGAATAAGATATAGGTCATGCGCCATTGAAATAGTGCTGTGCCTACAAAACTGGCCACACCCAAGATTATGCAGAGCACTGGACCAAGCACATTGCTTTTCAAAGCCGACAACAGCTTAATGCCTGTCGCAGTGATTAAGCCTGCGGCCACAGCGCCCATGCCACGTAAGGCTGCGATGACCTCGGGATGATGTCCAAAAAATGTATAGGCAACCGCCAGTAACAGCACAATCACCGACGGCATGGCAAACATACCCACCACGGCTGCCACCGCACCACGCCAGCCAAAGTAGCGTGAACCAACAATCACGGCGATGTTCAACGCAGGAGGCCCCGGCATCGTACGCGCCACAGCCCACTCTTCAATAAACTCTGCGCGTGTCAGCCACTTTTTCTTTTCAACCATCTCACGTTCAATAAACGCAAGCACACCACCAAAGCCCTGAAGGGCCAAGAGGCTAAAAGTAACAAATACCTCACGTATCGACTGCGGGCGAGGCCTTTCCAACGAAGTCATGCTGCTCTGCTTCCAACGATTAGTTACGTAAGGCCTTCAACAAACGCTGCCCAGCTCTTCCATCAGCCGGCATGCCGACTTTAGCCTGAAAATCACTAATCGCTTTGCGCGATAGCGCTCCAATCAACCCGTCGACCTCACCGATGTCATAGCCTCGTTTAATCAAAAGCTGCTGAATCTCGCGACGCTCGGCACGACTTGTCCCCGCATCGTCCGTTGGCCAAGGGGTCTTGAACACACCCCCGCCCGCAATACGGTCTGCCAAATGCGCGATTGACAAGCCATACGACTCAGCCGCGTTATAGCTGTAAATCGCATCGAAGTTACGGAAGACCAAAAACGCGGGGCCTTTCGGCCCAGAGGGCAACAGCAAGGCCGCTTGTGTTGTATCCGTCACCCCAGCAGACTTCGCGCGTGCAGGCTCAATCGGCTTGATGCCCGCAGCAGTCCATTGCGACAAAGGCTGCTTGGTGCGTCGACCAGAGGGGCCCGCGTAGTCCGCAGGCAGCTTGACCTCATAGCCCCAGGCCTGTCCTTTGACCCAACCTGCCTTCTGCAGAAAATTCGCTGTGGAACCCAGCGCATCAGGCACAGAGTTCACGATGTCGCGCTTACCATCCCCATCAAAATCTACGGCTAAACGCTGATAGGTTGTCGGCATAAACTGGGTTTGACCAAACGCCCCCGCCCACGAACCCACTAGGGCCTCGGATGCAATATCGCCACTCTGCAAGATACGCAGCGTGGCGAGGAGTTCGCCCTTAAAAAAGGCTTGCCGCTTGTTTGCACACACGAGCGTGACAAGCGAGCGGATAATCTCTCGCTTGCCTTGTATCCGACCGTAATTGGATTCAACCCCCCACACCGCAACAATCACGCGCGCATCCACGCCATACTGTTGCTCGGCCTGCTGCAACACCTCAGACCATTTCTTCTGCATCGCGCGACCATCGTCGACCCGCTCTTGATCGACCAACCCCGCCACATAGTCCCAAATCGCAATCCGAAACTCCGGCTGAAAATCAAAGGCCTTCAACACATCCGGATCGGACTCGACACCTTTGGTGGCGGTATCGAAGGTTTTTGCGGTGATGCCTTGCGCGAGCACCTCCTTGCGTAAGCCTGCGACACAGGCGTCTACATTCTGCGCGTGGCTCAGGCCAGACCATAGACCCAACATACCCAACAGTCCTGCAGCGAAAGATTTAGAAAAAAAGATTTGCATGGGTGCTAACGCGGTCTGCCTCATCAAATTTCGTCTCTTCATTATCCGAGACGCATGTTGGCCATCAACGCTGTGACGTCTGAGGCTGAATGCTTTTCAAGCGAGAGCAAAACTTGCAACAGCTGCTCCACAACAGCGGGATCCTGTCCCTCGGCGTTGTGACGATACTTCGCGATGATGTCCTCGTCCGACGCTGGATTCTCTGGCTCGCCTTTCGCAAGCGGCACATCCACGTTATAGGTGGCACCTTTTGTTGTCTTCAACACGATCGAGGCACCGCGGCTAGCCGGATATGCCTTTGCCCATTTGTCGTCGAGCGTGGCATTGATACGGTTTGCTAAGCCTTGAATCTCTGTGTTGGCCACAACCGCTTGCACGTAGCGATCTTCACCCACATCACCGTAATACGCAGCCATTGCCACCGAATAGGCCAAACTGAATTTTGCACCCTCGGCGGAATCGGGGATTTCTCTTGCACCACAAAAGCTAATCGCAACGGGGTAGGTTGCGATATCAACCGACTCAATATCTGCGAACTTAAGCTGATGCTTGCGCATGATTTCTTGCACGCCATCGACCGTAGGATGCACGTGACGACAGGCGGCATGTAGCTTGATGTACTGATCATGCAAATAGAAATGAGACCCGAGCCCTTCAAACAAGGCATCAAGTTTGACCTCGTCGGCCATCGCCTTAAACAATCCCTTCTGCCCTTCGAGTGCCGTGACGGGTCCGTTCGCGCCGCGCTTGGCTAAGTCTACCGACAGCACGCCCGCCATCGCCGCTTTACCTGGATGCAAGGGCTTGACCATCGCGCCTTCCGTCAAGATCTGCAACAAGCCTGCGCCTTGCAGGGCAGCGATCGACATCGCACTCGCCATCTGCTCTTTATTCAAGCCGCCGAGCACACCACAGGCGGCCGCAGCGCCCAACACACCCAAGGTACCCGTCGTATGAAAGCCGCGACTCAAGTGCGAAGGATTCATCGCCTTGGAAATACGGTTCACGATCTCATAACCCATAATGACCGATAACAAGAGTGACTGGCCACTCGCTTTGTTGGCTTCCGCATAGGCTAAAGCAGCCGGGATGACAGCCACCCCCGCATGCACGCCGCCAAAACGATAACCATCATCCATGTCGAGCGCATGTCCACTCACGCCGTTGCCGAGTGCGGCATGTAAGGCGGGGACTTTAGCCGTCGAACCAAACAGAGTCGCCTCAGGCTTACCCTGCAGATCGGCTAGATAGTCGATCATCATTTTCGGAAAGTCCATTTTTAAACCGGCGATCGCGACACCGACTAAATCGATCATCAAGAGCTTGGACTTATGCACGACCTCAGGAGGAATCTGCTCAAATTTACCTGCGCAGAAATAGTCTGCGAATGTCTGCAAAATAGTTTGTTCTTTGGTCGTCATGACAAGGCTTCCGAGAGTCAGTTAGGCAAGAGAGTAAAGAGAATTAACGATACAAAATTAGTTATTTGCTTGAATATTGGCGTCACGCGCCACTTTGCGCCATTTTTCAACTTCGGCTTTGACATACGCCGCTGTTTGCGCAGGGCTGTAGGGCATGGGTTCAGCGCCCTCCTTGGCAAACAATTCCTGCATATCTGCGTCTTGGCTGACGTCACGAATGGCTTGATTCAAACGATTGACGATCGCGTCAGATGTTTTGGCGGGCGCAAACACCACCCACCACACATCCACTTCATACCCTGGCATTAACTGCGCTGCAGGAGGAACATCCGGCAAGAATTTTGACTTCTCTAAGGACGTAACAGCAATGGGCCTGACCTGTCCGGATTTGATCTGACCCCCGACAGACGCCAGGGTGGTAATCATGTAGTCAATATTCCCACCAATCATATTGATGAGTGATGCAGCAATCCCTTGATAAGGAACATGCAACGCTTGCGTGCCCGAGATCGCCTTGAGGTATTCAACACTAAGCTGACCTATCGAGCCAATCCCAGCAGAGCTGTAATTCACTTTATTATTTTTATCTTTGGTTGCGTCGAGCAATTGCTGCAAATTCATGTACGGTGTTTTGCTTCCGACAATCAACACCATCGCACCCTTTGCAACCAAGGCAACCGGCTTGAAGGACGTCACCGGATCAAAAGGCAAGTTAGGGCGAACTGCAGCATTGGTCGCGATTGAGGTCGAGATCAACAAAAGGGTCGAGCCATCGGGCTCCGACTTTGAGACCATATCCGAGCCAATGCTTCCTCCGGCCCCTGCCTTGTTTTCAACGACCATCGTCACACCAAGTTTGGTGGACAGCTTTAGCGCTAAGGCACGCGCGTAGACATCGTTACTGCCGCCCGGCGCAAAGGGGACGATCAGCTTAATCACTTTGGGCAGCGGCGGCTCTTGGGCGAGCGCTGGCAGCGAAATCATCGAGGCCCCAACGATCAGGCCTTGGATCAGCCGAGCGTAAATCGGTTGCATCAATCGTCTCATTATTGTCTCCGCATTCTGTTTGGCAGCCAGACTGGCCGCAACAACATGTTGACTTGAGTTTATTCCTTTTCCGCACCTACTATAAAGAGATATGCTTGGGGATATCGCAACGCCCTACCTGAAAGCACTAGCCGACAAGATCTCTGCCACTTGTAAAGTTGAGCTTAGAGATACGCCCCAAACTCTATGTATTCCTCCGGCCTTACACAACAAGTCGTAAAATTGCCTACAAACAAGTATGTCGTGGTCAACGCCACCCACGCCACCGCCCCCGAGGTCGCTTCGGCTCAGGTGGTGGAGTGGATTAAAGAAGTGCTTCGCTAAATTCGCTAAGCGATACGAATTTTTTTTAGAGAATTTACTTTAACGTATGTAAAAAAATCGGGATGCAAAGCGCAATCACGCTCAGGCACATGGTCGCCACGCCGCTGCTAATCCAAACAATGTATTTATGCGATGTACGTAAGTCCAACACATCACCTCGAAATCTCAAGAACTCGTCTTTGCAATCGTTAACCGTTTTGGTTAAACCGGCGATTTCAGCAGACAACTTAACCTCTACCTCAGTGATCTTAGCTTCGATACGGTCGGTCTTGATTTCTAATTGATCGGTCTTTGTTTCAAGATGCAGAAGTTGCTGCTTAACATCTTGACGAAATTCTAAAAAGTCTGCCTTAGTCGCGTACTGATTATGTTCTTCATCGTATACGCTTTGCAAGACAAGCGCGTGCACTTCTGCCTGATCACGCGGCACTCCTGCGTTGACCAGTCTAGTCGCATAGGAAAGAGAATTAAATGTGCTCACTAACTACTCCAAAAAACCGCAGGCAACATCACCTACAGCGAGCAGTCTGAAGCATTTCAATAAAGAAATAAATAGCTTCCGAGTAACTGTTGCACTCTTTTACAATATAGTCACACATACACAATATCCTTCAATAAGCGATACCTATTTCATGCAAACACACGGCATTGTTGAATCCGAGGCGCCCGGGCCAATCTCCAGGCCGGCTAATCTCGCTCCCGCTGGGACTACCGATACGCACTTTCATATCTTTGGACCCACCGACCGTTACCCTCTGAGTCCCAAGCGACTCTACAACCCATGCTTATCTGATGTGCCAGCCTATCTAGAAATGGCTAGTACAGTCGGCATTGAACGCATGGTGATAGTGCAGGCTAGCATTTACGGAACGGATAATAGCTGCTTGCTTGATTCCATCGCAGCGTTTGGACAACACCGCGCCCGAGGCATCGCTGTTGTGGATGCGAGCATCACGCCTGAGCAATTAGCTGACATGCATACGCGTGGTGTGCGAGGCATTCGCTTCAACGCAATCACAGGCGTGACGCCCCTTGAATGGTTACCTAAGATTGCAGAGATGATCGCCCCCTTGGGCTGGCACATTCAGTTATGGATCAAAGCGGATCGGTTGCTTCAAATTGCAGACATGGTTCGCGCACTTCCCGTTGATGTCGTGCTGGATCACATGGCGCAGGTACCGATTGAGCGAGGACTCAACGATCCACAAGTCGCTTGCGCACTCAAACTGATGGAAAGTGAGCAATGCTGGATGAAGCTAGTGGGCTATCGCATATCTAAAATGCCCTATCCTCACCAAGACGTCGATACCTTTGCGCAACGGGTCATCAACATCGCGCCAGATCGTTGCCTCTGGGGAACCGACTGGCCACACATTTATCTTGAAGGCAAACCCATGCCTGATGCCGGACAACTGCTGGATAGTCTTTATCGCTGGTGTCCACCAGACACTGCGAAGCGAATTCTGGTGGACAACGCGACCAAGCGTTACGGGTTTTCCGGCGCAAGTTTACTTTAAGGTATGTAGAAAAATCGGGATGCACAGCGCAATCACGCTCAAGCACATAGTTGCTACGCCGCCGCTGATCCAAACAATATACTTGTGCGAGGTACGTAAGACTGACACATCAGATCGAAATCTTAAGAACTCCTCTTTACACTCGTTTACTGTTTTAGTTAAACCAGAGATTTCGGCAGAGAGCTTAGCCTCGACCTCAGTAAGCTTGACTTCAATTTGATTGGTCTTGGCTTCGATTTGATTGGTCTTGACCTCGATTTGATTCATTTTTGCTTCGATTCGATCCGTTTTAAGTTCTAACTGATCGGTCTTAGCCTCAATACGATCTGTTTTGATTTCTAATTGATCGGTCTTGGCCTCGATGCGGTCGGTCTTCATTTCGAGATGAAGAATCTGCTGTTTGACCTCTTGACGCAGCTCTAAAAAGTCTGCCTTGGTCGCGTACTGCTTGTGTTCTTCATCATAGACACTCTGCAAAACAAGCGCGTGTACTTCCGCTTGATCACGCGGCACCCCCGCGTCGACCAGTCTTGTGGCATATGAAAGAGAATTGAATGTGCTCACTGACTACCCCTAAACACTGTAGGCAACATCACCTACAGCGAGCAGTCTGAAGCATTTCGAGAAAAAAATAAATAAGTTCGGGTCAACTGTTGCACTCTTTTACAATTGAGCGCAGGTTGCATTTCTATTTCTGTAGTGGATTTCCCATTGCTGCATTGGCCTCAGACGCCTTTGCTGGACCGCGCAAAACACGGGCAACCGCCACAGCCACCAACACACCAATCAACGAACCGCAGGGATATACCCAATAGGTTGAGAGATCACCACGTGCAAAATCTGGACCAAACGCGCGGGCGGGGTTAAATGCCGCACCATCAAAAGGTCCTCCCATCGTGCCCATCGCCATCACATAGGCGCCGACCGCCAATGGCACTGCGCTGCTGTCTAGCTTCGGACCATTTGTCATCCCTAAAACCAGCAACACCATACCAAAGGTCAGAATCGCTTCAAAAATAACCGCTTGGTACAACATCCCCGGTTGCGGTGTCGTGGCAGCCAAATTTCCACCCGTGCCGAGCAGGTACGCAGCAACGCACGATCCCGTGGCAGCCGCAATCATCTGTACAACTATGTAACACACAGCCATGGGCACTCCAATATCCCCACGCAGACAAAAGCCCAGCGTCATCGCCGGATTAAAGTGCGACGAAATATCGCCAAGGAAATACACGGCAGCGACCAGCCACAGCGCCGCCACCGTCGACAAAATGAATGCAAATTGGTACGGGGCTAGTGTGGCGCCACCGTACCCAGCCAGAATCGCTGCACCACCAGACAAAACAAACGTCAAACCTGAGGTGCCGATGAACTCAGATAAGAGGCGTCTAGCCCTGTGATCGTTACTCTTCCAATCGGCATAAAAACGGTCACCCACTTGCTGACGCAAGGCTTGTTGACCCGTAAGATTGGCTGGCTGATTTGCACTCATCATGTCACTCCAATTAAGACTTAGCAGGAATATCTGCCGAGCCTGGCTTGGTCATGTTGATTGGCACGACCACGCGGTCATACAACGCCTCATCAACGCCATTCGCAAGTGCAGCTTCTTTTAACGTCAAGTTGTGGTCAATCGCGTAATGTGAAATGACCGACGCCTTGTCGTAACCAATCACGGGCGACAGCGCCGTCACCATCATGACCGAGCGGTCAATATTTGATTTGAGCTGCGCTTCATTCACAACCGCACCTTCGACCATGAACTCGCGGAAGTGATCACACATATCGGCCATGATCAACGCAGAGTGCAGGTAGTTGTTGATGATGATCGGACGGAAAGCATTCAACTCAAAGTTTCCTTCTGAGCCACCCATTTGTACGGCAACATCCGAGCCCATGATTTCAATACAGACCATCAACATCGCTTCAGCCTGCGTGGGATTGACCTTACCTGGCATGATGGACGAACCGGGCTCATTCGATGGGAATGTCATTTCCATCAAGCCAGTACGTGGACCTGAACCGAGCCAACGCATGTCGTTCGCGATTTTATAGAGCGATACGGCCGCGCCTTTCAGCCCAGCATGTGCGCGCACCATACGATCAAGCGTGCCTTGCGCAGTGAATTTGTTCGTGGCGGTCTTAATCGCAAAACCTGTCAGCAGAGACAGCTCCGCAGCGACTGCGTCACCGAAACCAACGGGGGAGTTCAAGCCTGTACCCACCGCAGTACCGCCCATTGCAACCTGCAACAGGCCCTCAGTGACATACTCAACGTTCGCAATTGAGTCATCCAGCGCACCCACATAACCGGACCATTCCTGACCGACTGTTAACGGCGTCGCATCTTCCAAATGCGTACGACCGATCTTGACGATGTTCGCCCACAGCTTTGACTTTGCATCCAACGCATCACGCAGACGCTTGAGCGCAGGAATGGTTTTCTCTGTTGCCATTTTGTAGGCAGCAATGTGCATGGCGGTCGGGAAGGTATCGTTGCTCGACTGGCCCATATTGACGTGATCATTGGGATGGATGGGCTCTTGCGCACCCAACGTCCCGCCGACCAATTGAATGCAGCGATTCGAGATCACCTCATTGATGTTCATGTTTGACTGCGTACCCGAACCCGTCTGCCAGACATAAAGCGGAAATTCACTATCTAATTTGCCGCTAATCGCTTCGTCGGCCACTTGCTGTATTAACTGTCCTTTCCATGCCGGCAAGCGCCCTGCTTTGGTGTTGACCATCGCCGCGGCTTTTTTGACGTAGCCGTAGGCGTGATAGACCTCTTTAGGCATCTTGTCATGGCCGATATTGAAGTGAATCAGACTACGTTGCGTCTGCGCGCCCCAATAGTGATTAGCAGGCACATCAACTTTACCGATACTGTCGAATTCTTGACGCATGCCGGTCGCGGACAGACCGATCGGTAAATTAAGGATTTTGGGCGCAATTTCGTTGGCCATAAGGGGGTGCTCAATGAAGGGATAAAAAAAGGAGGGGGAGGGCGAGGGAAGGACAACGCTTGCATACTTGCGCCTTTTTGAATTTTACAGGGAACGCACTAAAAAAAACAGCCAATCCTATTGTGCTGGCCTATCCGCTAGCCTCGGTCAATCATTTGTCAGTAGAATGATTGGACTACATCGTCTGATACAACCACCTTACGCATGTCGCCACGCAAGAAAACCTCCTCCGTCGAATCTTTGCCGAAGCTCACACCCATCACGAAGCGCACTGTGAAGATCATGCGCGACGAGAGCTATGCCTGGTGGCACCTATTGCGCCATGAATGGCTGCCAATATTGAGCATGATCTTTGGTGTCAGTCTATTGTTGTTCTTTTGGGAGCCGATTCCACCAAACGTAACTGGCATTGCAGTAGGACGACAAGGGACTTCTGATGGAATCTATGGTGAAAAACTAGCCGCCTTTTTCGCAGAACATGGCGTCAAGCTCAATATCACGTATACCGAGGGTGGCAAGCAGCCAATCTCCGCGATGGAACGTGAAAAGTCCATTCATAGTGCAATCGTCCTAGGTGGGCTTTACAAAAAACACGAGCTCGATCACAAAGCGCTTTCCCTCGGTAGCTCACAATACGAACCGTTGTGGCTGTTTTACCGAGGCAATATCGTTACAACCGAGCAACCTGTTGTTCATTTTGCTACCACCACGGGCATCGCGATAGGTGAGCCTGGGTCGGGCTCCAATGCGATCGTACAGGAGGTCATTAAATCGAACCGGCCTGACGTAACCGCCTCATATAAATTGCTAGAGTGGCCCTATTTAAAATCTGTGGACGCACTGATTGCCGGCGAGATTCAAGCACTCGCCGTTGTCGACGGGTTTGAATCACCCATCATCCAAAAACTTTTGGCAGACCCAAACATCCACATTGCCAACTTTCCGCTGGCACCTGCGTATGTCAAACGCCTTCCGCAACTTGACCTTGTTTCGATTCCGCGCGGCTCGTTTAGTAGCGATCCGATTTCTCCGGCGACTGACATCAACATGGTCTCAACGACTCTGTCCCTTGTCGTCGAAAAAAACCTGCACCCCGCGCTTCAACTTTTATTTTTGATGGCAATGGATCATCTTGGCGAATCTCGCGATCAGTTTTTTGCCAAGCAGGACGAGTTTCCCTCTCACAAAGACAGTAACGTTCCGTTAGCACCCATCGCAAAAAAATATTTCACAAACGGCGCGCCGGTGGCTTTGAGTTACGTCGGGTTTAGGCTTGCGAGTCTCAGTGATCGCATCTGGTTCTTTATCTTAAGTGCTTTGGCGATTGTGTATCCGCTTTATCGATTAATCCCAAATTTTCGCTCTACGCTTGGGGATATCAAGATAAGTGACGCACAGGACATGCTGTACGACCTACAAGAACGCTTTGTGCACGCAGAAACGATCGAACAATTCGATGTTGTGATGCGTGACTTTATACAATTCCAACAAGAGGTTAACGCATTGATGCCACGTATTAGCGTGTCTCACTACTACCAGCTCGCCCGACCAACCGAGTACGTAAAAAAAGTGTCACAGGAACGCCGCGAAGTCATTTTCCGCTCCCAAAATATGACGCAAGCAAAGTCTGAAACCTGATGGTGATGAAAACCATGATTTCTATCAGGTCGCTATAGCTATTAGCCAATCCGTCAGGTATAACAACGTAATTAATACAATGGAGATACACATGCGCCTTCTTTCCTTCACCACCCGCGCCATCCTCGCTGGCACAGCATTAGCGGCGACTCTCATTAGCACGGCTTCGGCACAGGCTGATTACCCGAATCGCCCTGTGTCTGTCGTCGTTCCACAAGCGACAGGCGGTGCTAACGACACGATTGCACGCATCGTTGCTGCCAAACTAAGCGAGGTGCTCGGTCAACAGTTTGTTGTCGAAAACCGCCCCGGTGCAGGTGGCAATATCGGTACCTCGGCCACAGCCAAAGCCAAGCCTGATGGCTACACTCTTTTGCTCACGACAAACAGCACGCAAGTGATCAACCCTTGGCTCTACAAGACAACGGGCTTTGATCCAATCAAGGACTTCACCCCTGTCGGTCTAGTTGCCAGTGCCGGCTATGTGCTCGTGGTCAACTCCGCCTTCCCGGCCAACAATGTGAATGAACTCATCGCGCAAGCCAAGGCAAATCCCGGCAAGATTAACTATGCCTCAGCAGGTAATGGCACGCTCAATCATCTGATTGTTGAGATGTTCAAGCAGAAAGTCGGCATCGATATGCAACATGTACCATATAAAGGTGCTGCTGCGGCCGCTACAGACGTAGCAGGTGGTCAAGTGCCCGTATCCGTCCAGAGCGCGCCCTCCTCCTTGGCTTTGCTCGCCTCAGGCAAGATCAAGGCCTTAGCCGTCACCAACGAAAAACGTATTGCTGCCCTGCCCAATACGCCATCCATTAGCGAAACCATTCCCGGTTTCGGCTCAACACCGTGGTACGGTATTTTGGCGCCGGCTGGCACACCAGCGGCTATCGTTGACAAACTCAATGCCGCGATCAAAACCGCGTTAGCAGATAAGGACGTTCAAGGCAAACTAATCAAGCAAGGCTGCGATCCCTTGCAAAACACGCCACAACAGTTCGCCGCGCTGATCAAGAATGACCTTGCAACTTGGGAAAAAATCGTTAAAGATTCTGGCGCGCGGGTAGATTAAGCGTTTACACGTTAAGCATCATTTGCTTGTCGCAGAGCATTGCCAAGCGGTGATGCTGTAAGCGGTTTAAGAGACTTCGCCAGATCACCCCGCTGCGTCACATCGACTGCCGCTCCTTCGTTGCGGGCGAAGCGAGCGTCTTCTCCGGAAAACACGAGCTCGATCTGCATTCCCTCAGGGTCTCTGAGAAATAATTGATGTATTTCTCGCCCAGGCACACCAAATTCGGTAAACGCGACGCCATGGCGCTGAAGTCGCGCACGCGTAGCTTCTAGATCATTCGCTTTAAATGCGATATGGTCAAACGCATCGCTGCTTTGGCCAACAGGTACACGCCCCGTAGAAATATGCACAACAGCGCGTTCACCTAAATACATCCAAGCGCCGGGACGAGTAAAAGGCGGTCGCACCCCTTCGGTCAGCCCTAGCACCTCGGTGTAAAAACGCCTCATCCGCTCAAGGTCACTCGTCGTGACGTTGACATGATCGACATCCAAAATTGCCATGGCTGCTTCCTCGCTTGGGGACTTCCCTAGCATCAGACAAAATACCTTGTTATCCACTTACGCGGTCAAGTATAAGATCGCTAGACCCTTTAAAAACATTGCCACCTAAAAAATGACAACAAACACCCCAATTCTAGACAAACCCATGCCTTATGGGCGCCCCATTACGCTCGAGCGAGCAAAGAAAATGATGCTTGCCGCCGAGGCGGAAGCAACAAAAAATCAATGGCCGGTCGCCATCGTGATTGCGGACTCTGCCGGCAGCTTGGTACTGGCTCAGCGTCTTGATCACACACAGCATTCAAGTATGGCGATTGCGACCGGCAAGGCGTTAACCGCCGTGAACTTCCGTCGACCAACCAAAATGTTTCAAGATGGGATTGCCGCAGGTGGCGAGGGCTTACGTTTCATGGCAGTGCCAGGCGTCACCCCGCTCGAAGGCGGGTTTCCCATCATCGACAATGGGGAAGTGATCGGCGGGATTGGGGTCTCTGGCGTGCTGTCGCACCAAGACGCTCAAGTCGCTCAGGCGGGGATGGCGACAATCCAATAAAAATTTAAGAGAAAGGTCGGAGAACCCGACGAGATGAAGCAGTTGTAATAGTTGTGTTTATTTAGAACCATAAAAACCAGGAGACGATAATCATGCTGTCAACAATCGTAAGAACCTTAGGCATCGCCGTATTAGGAGCTGCTCTGGCTGGGCCAGCTATTGCTCAAACTAACTTTCCAAGCAAGCCTGTAAAAATCGTAGTGCCTTTCACCGCCGGCAGTCAGGTTGATATCGTTGCGCGTGAACTTGGACGCGGACTTCAAGAGATCTGGGGTCAGCCCGTGATCGTTGACAATCGTCCTGGCGCGGGTGGCACGATCGGAAGTCGCATCGTTGCAGGCGCAGACCCCGACGGCACGACGTTAATGTTTACCTCGGCCTCGCACGCCATCAATCCTACACTTTACAAGTCCTTGCCCTACGATACGCTCAAAGATTTCACAGGCGTGACCTTTGGAACAAGCGTACCGAACGTACTCGTCGTTTCTCCATCGCTTGGCGTCAAAACTGTACAGGACCTCATCAAGCTCATTAACGCGCAACCAGGTAAATTGAATTTCGCGTCTGCAGGGGTTGGCAGCGGCACGCACTTTAACGGTGAAATGTTTAAAGGCATGGGCAAGCTTGACATCGTGCACGTTCCTTACAAAGGCACAGGCGAGGCACTCGTCGACACGACAGCCGGCCGCGCTGCGTTTTACTGGTCGCCCCTGGGCTTAACCTTGCCCTTTATCAAAGAAGGTAAGCTCATTGCGTTAGCGGTGAGTACCGATAAACGCGCAGCATTGATGCCCAACATTCCAGCGATCTCGGAAGTTATCCCCGGCATGATCTATGACCACTGGTATGGCCTCATGGCGCCTGGAAAAACACCACCCGCGATTGTTGCAAAAATCTCTAAAGACGCAGCGACGGTTCTGAATTCTCCCGCCGTCGTCAAGTCGCTCAATGCCCAAGGCGTGAGCCCAGCACCTACAACGCCCGCACAGTTCAACGCCTTCATCGCCGCGGAAATCAAACGTCTCGGTGATGTGGTGATTAGCGCCAACATTCCTCGTCAATAAAAACCTTTCCCAACATAGCCATCTCGCTAGGAACCGTATGAGCAAGTCTTCCACTACCAGTCACCAAGCCGCCTTTACCAGCCACATCGCGGAAGTGCTTTGGCAGGAATTCCCAGGACATCACGGAGGAGCCCTATCCAAAGCGCTTGTCTCTGAAGAAAATTCAGGGAGCAAGCGCATTGACTATCGGATTTCATCCTACGAACCGATGGCTTATGTTGAGGAGCATGTTCACCAGGTACAAGAGCAGATCTATCACGTACTCAAGGGTGAAGGTATCTTGACGTTAAATGACCAAAAGAAATTGATGCGCGAGCATGACTATGTCTACATCCCTCCGGGGGTGAGGCATAGTTTTTCGAACACGGGGCTTGACCCCTTGGTGTTTTTGGTGATTACGACGCCAGTGCACGATCAAATCACACCCATCTGACTTTTTGTCTTAACTCCACACAGCGGACTAAAACATGGCAATGATGAAAGGCGGTCAGTTAATTGCCGAGACATTGGTACAAGAACGTGTGCCCTACATCTTTGGTATTTGCGGGCACGGTAACGTCGGCATTCTCGATGCTTTGTACGATGTACGGGACAAAATTCAACTGATATCGCCTCGCCATGAGCAATGTGCTGGTCATATGGCTGACGCCTATTACCGTGTCAAGCATCGCCCCGTCGCGACGCTTACTTCAACTGGGCCAGGGTCGGCCAACCTAGTCATGTCACTCGCCACGGCGTTATCCGATTCGTCTGCCTTTATGGCGATCACCGCTAACGTACCCACCTCGCAACACAACCGTGCACCTTTTCAAGAGCTATACAAACACAATCAAGCGGACTTCGCGCAGGTGCTGCGTCCCGTAGTGAAACGCGCTTTTCAGCCGACACGCGTAGACATGTTGCCGCTTGCCTTGCGCCAAGCGATGGATACCATGGTGACAGGTCGTCCCGGTCCAGTGAACCTCGACATCCCCTACAACGTGTTTCAAGAGGAAGCCGATGTTGAAGTGCCCGCGCGCTCTCATATCGACCGCCCGCATCGACCAGGCGCGAGCGACTATGACATCAATGAAGCGCTGAAGCTTCTTGAGCAAGCAAGGCAACCCGTATTGTTCATCGGCCACGGGGCCACGCTCGCAGAGGCGGGTCCAGAGATCACAGAATTCGTCAACAAATATGGCATCCCGGTCATCACCTCGCCCAACGGCATGGGCTGCGTGGACGGCAATAACCCCCTTGCGCTCGGCTTTATCGGACGAAACGGTGCGTATCCTGCCAACCAGGCGGGAAGGTTTGCTGATTTAGTGATTACGATTGGCACACGCTTTGACGACCGCTCATCCTCAACTTGGTTACCGGGATATTCATGGAATTTTCCAACCACCAAATTGATTCATATCGATATCGATCCGCAAGAGCTCGGACGCAACTACCCACCAACGCTTGGTATCATCGCGGACGCCAAGACCTTTATGGGTCAGCTATTGGCCGGTGCTTCGGCGCGCGCTGCCATCCATATCAATAACTGGGTACAGTGGCGTGAGCAAGTCCAAGGATGGCAAGCAGAGTGGGACAAGTTTGTTTCGCCACACTTTACTGATTCAACTAGCCCCTTACGTCCTGAGTTTGTGGTCAGTGCTGTTCAGCAAATGTTGCCCGACGATGCCATTCTGTCACTAGACTCTGGTGTACATCACAACTGGTTCATGCAGTTCTGGCGGGCTAAGCGCCCTCAAAGCATGCTCAATAGCTGGGGTTATTCTTCGATGGGTTTTGGGGTGTGTGGCGTTCTTGGCGCGCAACTCGCCGCCCCCGATCGCCCATGCGTCGCCGTGGTGGGGGATGGTGGCTTCACGATGGCACCATACGTTTTATGTACGGCAGTGGAATACAACCTGCCTGTCGTCTGGATCGTGTGGAACAACTTCGCATGGGGTGCGATTCGCGATCTGCAGTACGGCCTGTTCGATGGCCGAGAAATCGGCACTGCGTTTTACAAAGGGCAAACCGGTGAGCAATACAATCCCGACTTTGCTGCGTGGGCGAGAGCCTGCGGTGCAGATGGCATCACCGTGACCAAGCCTCAAGATCTCAAGGGAGCCATTGAACGCGCCATCAAGAATAAGCGCCCTTGCGTGATCGACGTACACGTTGATGCGAACATACGCCCACCGTCGACAGGAACCTGGCAGTTACCGCCTATTCCTTACAAGGAACCGATTTACGGCAAGCCGCACGCCCGTTAAATAGCGGGCATCAGGCCCGACGCGACGCGTGCCGGGCTGCAAGGTATGCGAAAGTCAGTGCGGGGCCGAGTGTAATACCGGGCCCCGGATAGGCACCATTCATAATCGAAGCCATATCATTGCCACAGGCATAAAGCCCGGTGATCGCGTTACCGTCTGGGCCAAGCACACAGGCATTCGTATCCGTTTTTAGTCCAGCAGACATCCCTAGATCTGAAGGGATGACCTCGACGGCATAAAACGGTGCGCGATTAATCATTGCGACACAGGGATTGGGCTGTTGATCCATATCTCCGAGATGACATTGATACGCGTTCGAGCCGCGCCCGAACATAGGATCCTCTCCGCGTGCGGCATGGACATTAAAGGAGTCCACGGTTTGCGTCAGACTTTCAGTCGCGACGCCCAGTTGTGTGGCAAGTTCAGCAATGGTCTGCGCGCGCTTTAAGTAGCCCGACGCAATATCTGCGTCAAGCATACGCGTGAAAGGTTTTATTTTGCCCAGCCCGTACTTCCATAAAAATTGACTGTCACACAGGAGATACGCTGGCACGGCATTATTCTGCGCCTTCACCTGCGCTTTAACAAACTCATGGTAAGAAACGGCTTCATTCACAAAGCGCTTACCCAGTTGATTTACCGCAATCAATCCTGGCTTCGCACGGTCCGTGACCGTGTGCGGATAGACGCCAAGCGATTGATCCTCACGTCGAAAAACTGATACGGGCACCCAAAATCCGCCCTGTTGTGTTGCTTCAGACATTTGCGCATCCAGCGCTTGCGTCGCCAACTCTGCGCCGCGCAACTTTGCCTCAGAGAGCATACAGGCCGTGATATCACTCACCCCTTCTGGAATGTAGCTTCGTCTGAGCAAAGCACAATGCGATACGCCACCCGTCGCAAGAATGACTGCTTTGTCTGCGATGATGTCCTGTGAGCCCTCTCGCGCATCGACGCGCACACCCGTCACACGTCCATGATCTGGAGTCTTCAGCAGCTCGACTACAGGGGTCTCTACTTTGACCGTCACACCCAGTGCCAGAACGGACTTGTACAGGCGCCCCGCCAACGCATTACCCAGATATAGGGTCGTTCCGCGTTGGTGCGTCAGTCGCTGGAAAGCATACCGAACGACTAATTTGATTGCATGAATGGTCGAGCGCAGCGATCGGCCTACGCGTCGCAAATGAGGAATATCTTCTCGGCTCACCATCATTGCGCCGAACAACATAAACTCCGGCAAGGGCCATCTCAGGTCTGCGAAATGACTCCCTAGCTCACGCCCATCAAAGGGCACCGGCTCAAGGACACGGCCGCCAAGTGTTGCACCGGATAACTCTGGATAGTAATCAGGGTACCGTTTAACAGGACGCAATTTGAGGGTCGTATGCTGCTCAAGGTAGCGAATGGCTGGATCAGATTCGTTTAAAAACGTATCCATGCCCTCGCTTGAATCTGGAACAGTCTGCTTGAGATAACTGACGGCAGACTCAAGGCTGTCCTCCAGACCAACAGAACTCATCTTATGGTTTGCAGGAATCCAGACCATTCCCCCAGAAATGGCCGTGGTGCCTCCGATACTCTTTGCCGATTCCAACAGCAGTACGGATTGTCCTTCACTTGCAGCAACGGCGGCGGCGCAAAGCCCAGCCGCTCCGCTGCCAACAACGATGACGTCGTATCTGTTACGCATACACGTAATCTAGACCAGTCCACCATTCGGCTGAATGATCTGACCGTGAATCCATGAGGCGCGATCCGAGGCCAAGAACGCCACCACATCGGCCACCTCGGCGGGTTTGCCAATACGGTTGAAGGGGCTCATTGAGGCGGCACGCTGCTTAGCCTCTTCGGTCTTGCCTGCATTGAACAAATCAGTATCCACAGCGCCTGGTGCCACACCATTGACACGCACACCACGTGGGCCGAGTTCCTTGCCCATTGAGCGCAAGAGCGATTCAACTGCAGCCTTGGTCGCCGTGTAGGGGCCTCCGCCCGGCACCGCATTGCGTACCATGGAGGTTGTAATGCCGATAATTGATCCATCATCCAGCACTTCTTTCGCCGCCTCGGTCAGGACGTTAAACGCACCGAACACGTTCACCTCCATCAACCGACGGAAGTTGTCGTGCGTGAACTGCCCCATGGGGACATAAGGCTGATTAATCCCTGCATTCACCACAACCGTCTGGGGACGCGTACCAAAATCCTTAGCCGCTTGTGCAAATACACCTTGCACGGCTGCCGGATCGCATACATCAGCCGAATACGCCTTAATCTGTCCTGTTTTTTCTTGTGCTTTGGCTTCGTCAGGCTTGGTTATATACGTAAAAGCGACATGGAATCCATCCTGGGCTAAAGCCTGCACACAGGCAGCACCAATCCCGCGTGAGCCACCAAACACTAAAGCTAAAGGTTTTGTCATTTTTTGTCCCTAGTCATGTTGTCGTAACTGTAGATTATCAACGAAATGCTAGATCCAACAAGCATAGTCCTGTCGCTTTTATGTTTTTCCAGCCTCTCGCGACTTTTTTCTTGCTATCGCGGCTTCTTCAGCCTACTTCATGTGCTCGCGTTCCCAGTCCTCAAAACTGGGGACAACCATTTCAAAATGATCCCGGGTGCGCGTATACAACTTTCCAAACATTCGACCAACAGGTCGATAGAGCTCGGGGTTGATGTAATTCGTCACCGGATCGAGCAAGCCGTCGCGTACGTGCATCCTAACGACTTTACCAATTGCGATGTTGCGGGTCGGTCCAATTTGAATCAATGCGATTTTTTCGCACTCAAAGGCAATGGGGGCCTCAACGATACGCTTGGGCCGTACAAGGCGCGACGCGGTTAGCGTGAGCCCGGCTTGTTCCACCTCTGAAATATTGCTAGGAAAATCGATCGCACATATATTCATCGCTTCGGCCATCGGCTCATCCACGAGATGAATCACGAACTGTCCGTTATCGCGGATATTGACGGTTGTATCCTTTAACGCTTGATTGTGGCGCTTGGTCTCTAAGCCAAGAACCATGACCGGCGGATTCTCACCCATACAGTTAAAGAAACTATACGGCGCAGCGTTATCTCCAAACTGGTCGGATATTGTTGTCACCAAAGCGATGGGCCGCGGCACCACGGTCGAAGACAACAACTTATATTGCTCTGCCGGCGGTAATGCATTGATATCAATTTCCATTAGTACGGCCTATTCAATGTTGTATTCAAAAAGTGTTTGTTCAGAAAAATAGTTCGCGCGAGCGACAAGCCACTCAGCATAATCGTCCATGACCTGCGGCAACTCATATGCTGCCACAAACCCGAGATCTTCTTTGATCCGACGGGCATCTAAACTGGCTCGATCTCGCATATCGTAATAACCAATCGTTGCAGCTTGGCCTTGCTGCTGGCGCGACCAGACAAAGACGGGGAAGCGTTTTGCCAAGGCCTGACACCACGCCTCTGGCGCCTCGTCCCACTTTGGCAAAGTAAAGGGACTTAATCAGGTTGACTCAAGCGAATTGGCATTTAAATAAAACGCTAACCACACGACTTGCGACGACCTCAAGTTAGTCCAATAGATTTTTAGCGTCAATGGAATATTTGATGAGACCACCATTTGGCACCTTAGCTTCGCTCTTTAAAACATTGCGGTCCTGCGCGAACGACCTTTACATGAGGGGTGACAGGGGAGACCAACGTGGAACTGCGAAAACTGCGCTACTTTTTACGAATCGTTGACCTGGGCAGTATGGGTAAAGCCGGCGCTGTCTTTTACCGCAGCGCACAACTGGTACTGCGCCATACCGATGATGGGGTAAGCATCGCGCAAAGAATGCAGATTACCGGGCGCGTCAGCACAGGGTTATTACCTACTACGATGTCAGCGTTAGCGATGCCTTTTTTTGAGGCCATGAAAGCGAGCGCACTATCGATGGGGCTACGGGTCAGCCGACTCATCGATCCCGAAGCTCAATTACAGAATTTTCTCGTCGACCTCCCAGAGAAAGAACTATCACCCACCGCTTGCGTGGCAAAGACTGTGCTCATAGGCGTGGTCAAACGGCTCGTCACGGAGAGAAAGTGAGATGCCACCGTATTAACTAAAACTTAAGGCGCAGCTGTTTTTTTCTCTCAAACAACCTAAATTTGCATGACCTCTGGTAAATAGAGACGATTAGAGTGACTATTCTCTCTGGCAACACACCTCGAAGCGAGCACATGAATGAAACAGGATGAGCAATTTTTTTTAGTCGAATCAAACAAGCTTGATCAAAACTTGCATGCACTCGTTAGACAACAGAATCTCGACATGGAGGAGTCGACCCGCACGTTATTGACCCTTGCCATGGTGTCCGCCAACCTGCAGTTAGATTACGTGAGCACTCATGTGATTCAGTGCGCAGAGGCTGGCCTCGGCCGCACGGACATTGCCGAGTTATTAGTACAACTCTATTGTTATAGCGGCGTTTATCCTTGCCTCGCCTCATTTAAGATTGCCGCACAAACCTTTAAAGAGCTTGAAGCGAATGGCAAACTATCAGAGAAACAAAAGAAAGTTGAAAATTTCCAACCAGTAACCTCAGCCGCCGACGAGCGTATCGCGGATGGACTGGAAATACGCCGACGTTTATTTGGTTCGCAGTCTATCGACATTGCCTTGGAAAAGTGTGATGCATTCGAGAATGTTTTTAATGATCTCACCCACGAATTTTGTTTTGGAAATATTTGGGCACGCCCTTATTTTTCACCTCAAATGAGAAGTCAAATCTGCCTGGCGATTGCTTCAGCCACTGCACAACATGGCGCGATTGGGCGTCACACAAGAAGCGCTTTGCTTGGTGGCGTTTCAAAAAAACGCATCTCTGAAATTTTCTTTTTGGCAGGGATATACGGTGGGCTGTATAACGCTGAGGCAAGCTTCGCTGTCGCGCATAAGATTTATACGGAGCTCAAAACAGAGGGCTGGACGGACAATTCGTAATATTTTTTGATCATTTCAAAAGGCGGTAAAGCACAATGACTTTCTTAAAGACCTCCCTCAGACACCTTGGAATTAGCGCCTATTTTGTATTGGGCATGAGCCTATTGAGCGCCCCTCTGGCTGTTGCAAGCAACCCCGCTGACGCGAGCGCACAGACATCCTATCCTGATCGCCCGATCAACCTAGTCGTCGCCTTCAGTGCCGGCGGTGCCGCGGATGTAGTGATGAGGAAATTTGGCGCCGGCTTAAGTGAAATTCTAGGCGTAACGGTGGTGGTCGAAAATCGAGCCGGTGCGAACGGAAACATCGGCGCGAATTATGTCGCGAAGGCAAAGCCGGACGGCTATACGCTTTTGGCTGGATTTCCTGGGCTCACGAGCAACCCCAGCATCTACTCAAACATGACCTACGACCCAATCAAGGACCTCACCCCGATCAGGATGATTGCAACCGCACCTGTCTTGCTCGTATCCAACCCGAAGTTCCAACCAAAGACAGTGGCAGAGCTGATCGCCTATGCAAAAGCAAAGCCAGGTGCCGTTCGCTATGGCACAGCGGGGGCCGGTTCGTCTGGTCACCTCGCAGGGGAGCTCTTTAAGCTCACCGCAGGCGTTAATCTGGAACATATCCCCTACAAAGGTGGCGCCAACGCGCTGAACGATCTGATGGGTGGCCAAATCGAAGTGATCTTTGATAGCGTTCCGGGCTCAAGGCCGCTGGTAGAGGGCGGCAAACTGCACGCAATAGCCATTGCAGGCGATCACCGTTCGAAAGCCTTGCCTGAGGTGCGCACATTTTCTGAGGCCGGTCTACCCTCTTACTACGCAGGCACTTGGTTCGCCATCCTCGCACCTGCCGGTATTGCCTCGCCGGTTGTGTCGAAGCTCAGCGGTGCCATCAGCAAGCTTTTAGCCGATAAAAACTTTCAAAATCAACTCGCACAAAGCGGACTCGAGGCTGACACGAGCAGCACAAGCGATTTTGCAAAGTTCATGGCCGACGAAACGCAAAAGTGGAAGCGCGTCGTCGATATCGCGGGTATGAAAGAAAAATAATTTGCTGAGGATGATGCAACGATTGCATCAGTCATCATCCAAGGTATTGATAGACAACGAAAAAAAAAACTAGTAGGATGAAGCATCCCTCGACGCCCTAACGTACGAGACGTTCTCACCAGCCCCAGGAGGCAATATGGTCACAAAACGCTTAGATCCAAAAAGACGTGTGTTGTTGACAACTGCAGGACAAGGCGCCTTGGCGCTCGCGTTACCGAGCTTGCCGTTTGGTCTAGCGCGTGCGCAGTCCGATTACCCTAATCGCTCAATTCGCATGATTGTGCCTTTTGCACCTGGCTCTGCCACCGACATTTTGACGCGTCATCTCGAGCAGTCCATGTCGGCAGCGCTTGGACAAAAACTGGTTGTCGAAAATCGACCGGGCGCTAACGGTGTCTTAGGTGCGCAAGCAGTCAAGTCGGCTGCGCCTGACGGCTACACCTTCTGTATGGGTGCGACTTCCTCACACTCGATTGTGGCAGCTATGCGGCCCAACTCGATGCCTTACGACATCGAAAAAGATTTCACTCCGATCGGCTTAGCAGCGATATCGGCGAATATCATCGCGGTGCATCCATCCGTTCCGGTTAAGAACCTACAAGAGCTGATTGCTTACTCAAACACGTTACCGGCTGGCTTGAGTTACGCCTCATCGCCAGCGGGCTCGTCGAACAGCCTAGCCGGAGACATGCTACGCACAAAAGGTGCGAAGCTTGTCAACATCCCGTACAACAATATCAGCCAGGGCTTGACCGATGTGCTGGCGGGACATGTGCCCGTTCTCATTTATACCGTCGCCCTATTACCGTATGTGCGTGATGGTCGCTTGAGAGGGATTGCCACTCTTTCTGAAAAACGTCTCTCGCAGGCGCCAGATCTGCCAACCGCCATAGAACAAGGTGTACCGGGAATGTTGGCGAGTGCATGGTTCGGGGTGTTTGGGCCGGCACGACTTCCTGCAGGCATCACGCAAAAGGTCAGTGCAGCGCTGGGCCAGGCGCTTGCCGACAAAGCGATCCACAACAAGTTAATCGGTGCTGGGCTTGAACCTCAATTCCTCTCCCCGAAGGATATGGCCGTATTTGTCGCGCAAGATATGGCTCGCTGGAAAGAAGCTGTAGTCAAAGCCGGCGTTAAAACCGAGTGATCCAATGTTAATCACACCACGGTCAGCCTCGATTGGTGCAACAGTCACTCAGATTGATTTGCACCAACCCCTATCTAAAAACCACTTTGCCGAGCTGCTGCAAGCCCTGGCAACGCGCAAGGTACTTTGTTTTCCTGGACAAACCATTGATGCGCCTGAATTGCGAAATTTTTCAGCGCACTTTGGTAGTCTCCAAACCTTGCGGTCTGGACAAGATAAAAGTGGTTTCCCGGAAGTATCGGTGCTGTCAAACGTGCGTCAGGAGGGCAAATTTATTGGCATCCCTGACGCGGGTCAGAATTGGCACACAGATATGACCTACAACCGATCGGTCGGTTACGCCAACGCGTTATTGGCATTCAAAGTGCCGATGCGTGACGGCGAACCTCTCGGAGCGACAGAGTTCTGCGATACGTCAGCCGCATACGACGACTTGCCTCAGGAAATTAAACAGCAACTCGCCACGGCGACGGCCATGCATGATCTCAATTTTTATTGGGAATTTATGCGTCGCGAAAAAGCGAGTCCACGCGCGCCTCTTTCAGATGCAGAACGCGCAGCATACCCTCCATCGCGTCATTCTGTTTTTTTAAAACATCCTGTCTCGGGCAAACAATCCATTTATGTGAATCCAAGTTTTACAACGCACATAGAAGGCATGCCAAAAGAACAAAGCGATATACTTTTAAAGCAACTGTTTGATCACGTTCTAAAACCAGAGTATCGCTACACGCATCGATGGGCGGTTGGCGATCTACTGATTTGGGATCACCTGACAACTTGGCACAACGCCATTGCGGACTATGGGCCAGACGAGCCACGGTTAATTAAACGTTGCCAGATAATGGCTGACAAAATTTTTACTCCCGAGTTTGTGACAGCCGCCTTGTCACCGACCTCTTAGTGCGCAGTCGCTAGGGGCCAATCGTACTAAGCAGTCCACCGATTTTTGAAACACGCATTTCAACTTTATCGTCCGGATGCAAGTGAATGCCCACCTCATGCGCGGAACCGCCCGGATAACAGCCACCACTGATGACTGAGCCCGGTCGAATAGTTTGCCCGCATGAAAGGTAAGAGAGCATCTCAGGAAAATCCCAGATCATTCCTGAGGTATCACAAGCCGACCGCTCAACACCATTCACAAGCAGCGACATGCGCAACGCTTTGGGATCGCCAAGCTCATCCGCGGTGACGATCCATGGGCCTAGCGGGTAGCCATTATCAAAATCTTTGCCCTTTGAAGGGCCGCGGCCAAATTTCATCTCAGCAGACTGACGCTCTCGGGCGCTCACGTCGTTCATGATTGAATAGCCGACTATGGCACGCTTGGCAGCAGCATGATCCAAGTCACGCCCACCGGTTCCCACGATGCACACTAACTCACATTCGACGTCTAGCACTTCGGCATAAGGAGGACGGTACAAGGTCGTCTCCGGGCCGACAACCGCGTCTGGATTGCCTTTCCAGTAAGGCTTGACCAACGCCTCTACTGTGTTCGCCGCCAGTTCAATACCTAACGATGCCGCGCTCGCGCTATGCGCAGGCCACACACTAAAGTTCACAATGCTAGGCGGTCTTTTAACCGGCGCAAGCAATTGAATCTCAGAAGGAAGGTAGACCGTGCGCACACCAGCAGATGTTGCACTTATTCCCTGCTTCAGCACAGCTTCCACCGCTTCTGCAACCCAGTTTATTGCTTGCTGACCGCTGCCAATCAGCGCAATCATTTCAGCAGGCACCTGTGCCTCGCCGACTCTGTGCGCAGCTGCCGTAGACAGTGATCGCTCTAAAAAAGCCTGCCGAGCAGCGGTTGCGTCCACCACGCCCTGCTCTGTGTAAACGCCCACCCGCTCGATTAAACCGAGTGGGGTCAATACACCAAACGTACAAAGCTTCATGTCAGCAATCTCACAAAAAAAATTCAATACTAGAGAGTTCTGCAGTTTAGAAAAGCGTTCGTTGACCGCTGCAAGTGCCTCAAACAGTTCATTATCTTTTTTCCGAGACTTTAGGATGTGCTCGGACAAGGGCCATGGACTGTTTTTTGATGCTGCATCTAGAAAGTGCACCCACCGCTGAATCGTCTCTAACAGTCCAAACAAATACTTGCGGGCAGAACCACCAGCGACATATGACGTCGTTTTCGTAATAATTTCTAATCCGACTTAGGGATCCGTTCCGCAACCTTAGCCCATTTTTTTGAATCTGCAGCAATCAATGCTGCGAGCTGCGCAGGACTCGACGGTGTGACATCCATACCAGCGCTTGCCATGCGTGTTTTGAACGCATCGGTTGCGAGTACCTTCGCCACTTCTGCATTGAGCTTGCTAACCACCGCATCCGGAGTTCCTGCTGGCGCTAAGAGGGCGAACCAAGACGCGACGTTGAACTGCCCAAGCCCCGCTTGCGCAAAGGTTGGCACCGCAGGGAGCGCTGCGTTGGGCTGTGCTGAAGGCACGCCCACTCCAGTTACTTTGCCATCACGCACGAACGGCGCTGCGACAGCAATCGAAATGACGGCGGCAGGTGTGCTGCCACCAATCACGTCAATGATGAATTTTCCGCTACCCGACCCACCGTAAGGAACATGCACCCAGTCCAGCCCACCTTCGAGTCGCAACTGCTCGCCTAACATGTGCGCGGTGCTACCCACCCCAGGCGATGCATAAGACAACTTGCCTGGATTCGCTTTCGAGTAAGCGACAAGTTCTTTCATGTTTTTTGCAGGGATGGAAGGATTCACGGCGACGACAAAGGCGACGTCGGTAAGCTTAGAGATCGACGCAAAGTCTTTGCTAGCATTAAACGCAACATTCTTTTGAATGAAGGGCGCGATGGTTAAGGTCCCATCAAAACCCAACAATAGGGTATGGCCATCGGGCTTAGCACGCGCTACCTCGGTCGTACCAATCACGCCAGTCGCGCCGGCCTTGTTCTCTACTTGAAAAGATTGCCCCAGCCCTTTGGACAAGCCTTCGGCCAAGACCCGCGCAAGCATATCAGCCGAGCCGCCCGGCGCAAACGGCACGATAAGTTTTACAGGGCGCGAAGGATAGGTCTCAGTTTGCGCAACTGCGATGCCAGCGCTTAAGCTGAAGATCAGTGCTTGAAGGGTAATGAGAGCGCGTCGACTGAAGCAGATCATCTTTATTCTCTTTTAAGATTGGATTAGCCAAGTATTGCCTGTATTTCTGTGCCGACGTGCTAGGGGTATCCCTATGGCGATCTATCTTAATGGCGCAATAGGACTCGGTTGTTAAGCTCAAAATATGTTGACTTCTCGCTTTCCGCTAAGATTGGGTCAAATCTATCACTCAACCGCAGTAAAACACTGCCAACCCAGCTCTGACTGAGATGAATCTACTACCCAAAGACGGCGGTGCAACCTATGTTCCGGGATTCTTCGACCCAGCGCACTGTGCAGCGCTGTTCACCTCACTACAAAGCACGATTAACTGGAAAGAAGATCAGTTGCTCATGTTTGGGAAGTTAATCACTACAAAAAGAAAGGTCGCTTGGGTAGGTGATGCGGGTTGCTCTTACACCTACTCGGGCGTAAAGAAATTCCCACAAGCTTGGACCGCAGATCTATTACATATCAAACATAAACTTGAGTCACTCACACACAGCGCCTTCAATTCATGTCTATTGAATCTGTACCACGACGGCGATGAAGGCATGGGCTGGCATAGCGATGATGAAAAAGAGCTAGACTCAGCAGCGCCAATCGCTTCGGTCAGCCTAGGTGGTGCGCGTAAGTTCGCGTTTAAACACAAGTTAGATAAAACCAACGTTTCTCTTTTTTTGGAAGACGGGAGTGTGCTGCTTATGCAGCCACCCACTCAAGAATTTTGGCAACACAGCCTGACAAAAACTAAACGGGCTGTCGCCCCGCGCATCAACCTTACTTTTAGAGCTATTCGACAAGACGATGACTAAGCCAACCAACAAGACAATCGCCCTAATTGGCGCTGGCATAGCAGGACTGAGCTGCGCGGTAAGGCTCAAAGAGTTGGGACACCACGTTGAACTCTTTGAGAAAGGTCGTAGCCCAGCGGGTCGCATGAGCACCAAACGTGGCGAAGACTGGACCGCTGATCATGGCGCGCAGTACTTCACAGCAAGAGACCCTCTTTTTATTCAACAGGTAGACAAGTGGATGGCCGATCAGGTCGTGGCACTGTGGAAACCAACGCTCAAAGTCTTTGAAGCACACCAATGGACAGCTTCAAACTCAAAAGACGTTCGATATGTCGGCATCCCAGGGATGAATGCCCCGGCTAAGCAGCTCGCAAAAGACTTAACGATTCATGCTGGTCAAACGATTGATGCACTGAAGCATCAAGCGGGTAAATGGTTCTTACACAGCGCAGAATCAGGCGATATCGCTACCAGGTTCGATGAACTGCTCTTGGCGATACCGGGGCCGCAAGCGCTCAGCCTCATACGAGAACTGGATCCCGCTGCCAAAGCAATCGCCGAGCGCTCCAACATGAAGGGCTGTTGGACGCTCATGGCTCGCTTTAAAGACAAAGTGGATCTTCCTTTCGATGCGGCGTTTATAAACCAGGAAACCATTAGCTGGATTTGCAAGAATCTGTCTAAACCCAAGCGCACGGGCAAAGAATCTTGGACGATCCACGCCAACGCAGAGTGGAGTCAAGAGTTTATTGAGTTGAGTAAAGAAGACGCGACAGAAAAGATGTTGGCCTGCGCCAAGAAGCTTGGGCTAGATTGCGCAGAAGCAGAGGTATCTGTTCACCGTTGGCGTTATGCCAGCGGCACTGCGAGCCCTGCTCCCGCTTTTTATCTCAATCACGAACTGAAACTTGGCCTCTGCGGAGATTGGCTAAATGGCGGCCGAGTAGAGGGCGCTTGGCTGAGTGGCCATTTGTTGGCGAACAATGTGAACTCTTAAACGCTTTGGCCTTTGGTCTGAGCCAATACGCGCAGAAGAGTTTCGTAAATGTTCTCTATGCTGTCCTGATGACACAGGTCCCTTGCTAGGCTAAACAAAGCACTTGCCGACTCACTTTTGGTTTTGCCAGTACCCAGGCAATCAAAAAACTTCTCTTGTAGCAGCTCTTCGCTTAGCCAGTTTCCAGGCTTGCCGCTCGCAACATCCACCCGCACGCTCTCTCGATGCCCAGACTTCAGCTCTACATCGACAATCGCGGCAAACTCGTGATCATCCGCAACCAACGGATCGATCTCGACTTTGATTTTTTTCATCAAATCGGCTGTAACAGCTCGTTTGATCTGAGATTCTGCAAAGGTGCCGATTTTGACGTTTCCGTCGATGAATGCAGCGGCTACGCAGTAACGCATGCTGAACTTGCCCTCTAGTCCATCGGCGGGAATATCATAGATCAGAGGTTGCATGGCAAAACGTGAGGCGCCTACACGAATCGAACGGATGTCCTCAACCGAAGAGCCCTTCAGCAAATCGCGCAAGGCACGCGTAGCATCGATGGCAGGATGCGTTGCTGCGCAACAGGGGTATGCCTTCAAGCCGATTCCGGCTTCTGTCAGAATCTCTACCGGCTGACCCCACGGCTTAGCGTAGCTCTCTGGAGCAACGCCACCAAACACATTAAAGAAACCAAACTTCCCTTCGATTGCATCTGCGGCGCAGGTGAAATCCTGCTCCGCTAAGCGTGTCGCCAAGATAGCGGAACGCGCCGCCAAACCGGCATGTAGAGGTTTAGTCATCGTGCCAAAGTTCTGACGCACACCGCTCGCAAGCGATGCACTGACCCCTAGCGCACCGCGCATCTGTGCCTCTGAAAAGTTCTCCAAAAACGCCAGGGCGACCGTAGCACCGATGGCACCGAAGGTTCCCGTAGTGTGCCAACCGCGTTCGTAGTGCGCGGTATTCAGACGTCGACCCAATTGACCGAGAGTTTCAATACCGACCATATGTGCACGAATCAGCGCTTCACCACTCACCCCCAAGGCAGCGCCACGAACAAGTAGCGCAGGCAACAACAGCGCAGTGGCATGGCAGTATGCGGGATGACTAATGTCATCAAAGTCTGCGGCATGGGCGAGCGTGCCGAAATAGAGAGCTGCCGAACCTAGCGCCTCGGTTGAGTCTGAGCGTAAGGTCGCTACTTCAAATTGCTCGAGTAGCTGCGCAAGCGTTCTCTGAGAGAACAGAGCGCGACGCAATTTAGGTTCGAGTGGCTGGCTGACACCAAGCACCATACAGGCGAGCGTATCCGTGATTGCATCCGTAGAGCGACGCACTGCCTCGAGAGGAACTTGCTGATTCCGAAAATCACGGCAGAAGGCAATGAGCCCCTCTGTAAAGCTTGAGTCCGGCATAACGCCAGCCGATGTCTTCTCACTTTTTGCCATTGCCGATGGTCCTTTCAAGGTCGTTTTAGTATACAAACCACATACAACTAGGAAATTTTTCGTAGCACTACTATTATCCACGTATAACTAAATCGTTGTATTTTCAAAAAATTGGAACAATGATGACGATACGCATATCCGTAAATACATTGCTTTGGATATTCGCTTTGCTGACCTTTACCCAGCATGTTGCAGCGCAAGAATTCCCAAACCGCTCGGTAAAAATCGTCGTCGGTTATCCACCGGGAGGCGCAGTAGATGCGAATGCCCGCATTCTTGGTCAATTGCTTAATGAACACTGGAAGCACCCCGTTGTCATTGAGAACCGTGGTGGGGCAGGGTCGACCATCGCCACCGGCGGCGTAGCCCGTGCTGCGCCCGACGGTTATACGCTTTTGATTGCCTCGCCTGCCCATGCCATTAATGCAACGCTCTACAAGAATCTCACGTTCGACACCTCAACGGCCTTTGCGTCTGTGGCCAAAATTTCGGTAGCGCCGTTGGTGTTGCTCTTGCACCCCACAGTGCGCGCTGAAACTGTCGAACAACTCATCGCTTTAGCTAAGGCGCAGCCTGGAAAGCTTAATTACGGCTCATCCGGTGTGGGCACGAGTGTGCACCTCGCGGGCGCACTGTTCAATATGATGGCCGGAACCTCAATGCAACATATCCCCTACCAAGGAGGCGGACCAGCACTCACGGCTCTACTTGCAGGTGATACACACTTGATGTTCGCAGGCATCGAGGGGTTAGCGCACGCCAAGGCGGGCAAGCTTCGTGCACTCGCGATCACGAGCGCACAACGTATCGAATTATTCGGAGACATACCCACGATCGCGGAATCAGGACTACCGGGTTTTGATGTTGAAAGTTGGTACGGCGTCTATGCGCCAGCCGCTACGCCTAAAGACGTCGTTGAAAAAATCAATCAAGCGATCAACCAAACCTTAAAGACGGACGCTGCGATTGCGCGCTTTCGTAAGCTTGGCTTTGAAGTGTCTCAAAGCACACCTGAGCAATTCTCAGCGTTTACGCAAATCGAATTAAAAAAATGGCGAGAAGTGATTCAGTCTGCAAAGGCATCACTGGACTAAACATTTCGCTCCAAGATATAGACAATCTTACACACCTAGAGACACCTGTGAATCGAATGACACAAAAGATGCTCGGCGTAATGATGGTTATGTTTTGCCAACATGCTGCGTCCATGGACATCACAGTGACGGGCACAACGGTCTACATGTCCGGGACAGTTGTCGGGGGTGAATGCGATAAGCTCAAGCAAATCATCAATACAAGCAAAATTGAACTCGTCGTGCTCAGCAACTCTAATGGCGGGAATGCAAATACGGGTTACTGCATTGGCGAAACGATCCGAAAAAACAATATCTCAACCAGTATCGATGGTTTTTGCTTGTCTTCATGCTCCCGTATGTGGCTCGGTGGCGTTAATCGCAAACTTGAGGGCGATGACTCGACCGTAGGCTTACACGGAAACTATAAAGGCGTTCACTTGATCGAAGAGAGTACCGCACGCTTGCGCGCATGGATACCGCGCTTTGCCCCCGACGTTGACGTCGAGCTCATGAATCGCTGGACTGCTCTGTTTTACAACAAAGAGATGATGTATTTTTATAACAAGCGCGCAGCGTTATGCAGGAATGGCAGAAACGAATGCTCCAATATCAAAGATAAAAATGTTTTTAATGCGGGCTTAGCGACGAAGTGAAGCTAAAAATTAATGGGTACTGATCAATACATTGGGCTGCGAATTTTGAAATACACCACGGCAATTCGTGTTACCAAGCCACCTAAAATGACGCCTACGACAGCTGCCGTCAAATGAATCAGCTCATACTTAGGCAGAAGCGAGTACCAGTTTAGAAAAAGTGACAGTACCAATCCCCAAATCAAGGCAACCTCCGCGTAGAAGGATCCTTTGAGTCCTGGGTTATCCGCGTCGGCGCGAATAACATCTCGCAAGATTCCGCCTCCAGCGCCTGTTAACGCGGCCAACAATGGCCCCCACATCCATAAGGGCTGAATCTTGGCTTCGACCGCTACGATCACACCAACCACAGCGAACGTGGATAAGCCTAGCGCGTCAAAAAACTCAATTGCGGCGTGGTTAGATATACGGCCAATAAACATATGCTCGTGACTAGATGCAATTTTTTTCTTACGACGATACCAGTCCTCTAATTTAAAAATAAAATAGAAAAACATGACGGTCGCAAAAATCGCAGCCAGATAAACCGGTGACGCAAGAACGGATAGCTTCTCACGGTTGATCAGGATATCGCGCACGACCCCGCCACCAATCGAAGGGAGTGCCGCCAGCACTAGCGCACCGAACAAGCTGTACTTCCCTTGGCGGGCAAGCAATAATCCAGATATGGCAAAGGCGATTGTGCCAATCAGATCGATGATAAAAAACCACGTTTGACCTGTAGTTTGTCCGAGCAACACCGGTAGCAGATAGTCGCGCATCACTTTGTTGTATTCGCCGCTATTCTGCGTCTGCAGTAGCGTTTGATTAAAACGCTCAACGAGCTGGGGACTCGTCGTTTGCTTGCTAAACATGACGTGTATGGAGTCCTCAAATACGGGATTCGGCATTTCTACAACTTTCTTTTGCCACCCATGCCGCCACCCTAGGGTGGCACCCACGAGATGATCAATAGGGAATGCGTCAATCTTGTGCTCCAACAGGTTGGAGAAATTCTCTCGATCGTTTTTTACCTTGATGATCCTAGCAGCGTTTCGAGGATCATTGATGTATTGCATCAACGGCGCGCCATAGAAATAGCCATCGATCACGCCGAGCTTGTACGAGCCCGACTCTAGCGTCCTGACGAGCTCCGCTACGGTATTAAATGCAAACTTTTGCTGCTCCTCTTTTCGTACATAGAGCATGTCTTTTTCTGAACGATAGGGGATCGAATAGTAAGCATACGTCTCGCGCTCTTTGCTTCTAAACGCACCACCTGCGATATCGCGTTTGCCGTCTTTCAGGTCTTCCTGATGCTGCCGCCAACCTACCGGATCAAGCTGTAGTTCGTAGCCCATTTTGCCAAAAATAGTTTTAAGCAACTGAACATCCAATCCAGTCAAATGTTTGAGTTCACCCTTCACCACTTCGTATTGATAAGGATCCCATTGGTACCAACCACTTCGCAAGACCTTGGAGTCTTGTTGCGACAGCGCAGGACCAGCGATCAGCACCAACAATAGACCGCATAAAATGTTCCGCAATTTCTGCATCGGCAAATAGCTTCCCATTGCAACGTTCATAACATGCCCAGTTAATTTTTTGGTCTAGCGGACTTTGGGATTTGAGCATAGCCCATTAAAACAATACTTTGCACGAAAAATAGCGGTATGCTCGATAAACTTCAGCCACACAGTATGTGAATCTTGCACAACCCAGATATTGCCGCGAGCGCACGCAGATCGTCAATCTTTCTGATCGTCGTATGTCAGATAGCGGCGATGGCCTTATGGTTCTCTGCTTCAGCTGCCGTGCCGAGTCTCTTGGACTCCGATCAAATTTCGGTCAGTGCCGCTGCCGCTTTGACCTCTGCGGTTCAGCTCGGTTTTGTCGCGGGGACTCTGACGAGCGCACTATTCGGCCTTGCCGACCGCTTTGACTCGCGCACACTTTTCTCCGCTGCAGCCGTACTTGGCGCCATACTAAATGGAGCGTTACTAGTCTATGGCCTTGATCACCCCACTGCGCCAATTCTCCGGTTTGCCACGGGAGTCTGTATGGCGGGCATTTATCCAGTGGGCATGAAGCTCGCCGCTGGCTGGGCCGCAGGAAACATGGGCCTGTTGATGGGCTCTTTGGTTGGAGCGGTAACGCTAGGCTCTGCCATGCCTCACCTTTTTTATGCCTTTTCCAAGGTTAGCTGGCAAGTTCCTGTTTCTCTAGCCAGCGGCTGTGCGCTCATTGCTGCAATCTCCATACACTTTGTTCGGCTTGGACCCAAGCATGCAAAGTCAACGAACTTTCACTGGTCAGACCTTAAGTCCCTTCTGCACAGCAAGCCGATTCTCCTCGCTCAAGGAGGCTACCTCGGTCACATGTGGGAGCTCTATGCCATGTGGGCGTGGCTGGGTAGCTTTCTTGTCTGGGCACTCCCCGCCTCTGGCATGCAAGCGGAGCTCGGTCAATCTTCAATATCACTCATCACGTTTCTCGTCATGGCTGCTGGAGCCTTTGGTTGCCTGGTCGCAGGACTGCTTGCCGATCGCGTCGGTCGCACTCTTACAACTGTCGGTGCGCTGTTGCTGAGCGGCAGCTGCGCACTCATCATTGGATTTTCAGTTGAGCTTGGTCCAATAGCGGTCATCGTGATTGCGGCAATATGGGGGATGACTGTTGTCGCAGACTCGGCACAGTTTTCAGCGGCAACTGCCGAGCTTGCTGACCCGCGCTTGATTGGAACCGTCTTGACAATGCAGACAAGTCTGGGCTTTCTCCTCACTGCGGGGTCAATCTGGCTGATCGGGCAAGCCGCCGAACTGGTTGGCTGGCGCTACGCCTTCATCGTGCTCGCGATCGGTCCGTTGTTTGGCGCTATCAGCATGCTGGCGCTGCGACAACAACCCGAGGCGGTGAGAATGGCCGGCGGACGGCGTTAGAATTTAGCCTCACCACAAACTAAGCAACCCACTGGGAGCGAGCCCTTGAAGATCTACGTCGCCGGTTACCAACATGAAACGAACACCTTCGCACCTACCAAGGCGGACTGGGCCGCTTTTAATCGGGGAGAATCCTTCCCGGCCTTCATAACAGGCCAACCGATGCTAGATAGTTTGCGCGATGTGAATATTCCGATTGCTGGCTTCATGGAAGCAGCACGTCTCGAAAGATGGCAACTAATGCCTGGCTCTTGGTGCGGTGCTATTCCTTCTGCACATGTCACGCAAGACGCGTTTGAGCGTATTAGTGATTCAATCTTGACCGATATCCGTCAAGGCGGCTTCGATGCTGTCTATCTTGATCTACACGGGGCCGCAGTCGCTGAGCACGTTGACGATACCGAGGGTGAATTGATTGCGCGCATACGAGCGATTGTCGGACCGAATCTTCCCATCGTTGCGAGCTTGGATCTGCACGCAAACGTGACGCTTCGTATGTTGGCTGAGGCAGATGCGTTGGTCTCTTATCGCACCTATCCACATGTCGATATGGCTAAGACGGGCGAGCTCGCCGCGAAGCTTTTAAAGCGACGCCTAAAGCGCGGCTCAAAAGAGCCACTCGCTTTTCGTCGCCTGCCGTATTTGATTCCACTGAATGCACAAAGCACTTGGCTTGAACCTGCAAAGTCGCGCTATGAGGAACTCGCTGCTCTGGACGGTGAATTCGACACTTGTCTGAGCTTTTGTATGGCGTTCCCCGCTTCAGACATTGCTGAGTGCGCTCCGATGGTTTGGGGCTATGGTGAGAGAGCCGAAGCAGCAGTACAACGGCTCTACACAAACGTAAGTGAGCCCACTCAATGGGCCTTAGAAATACTGTCGGCTCGTGATGCTGTCGAGCGCGCTTGTTTGCTTGGTGAGACGAACGAAAAACCAGTAGTGATTGCCGACACGCAAGATAATCCAGGTGCGGGTGGCGACAGTAATACAACAGGCTTGTTACGGGCCTTGCTTGAAAAAGGTGCGGGCAAACGATTGCCCGGCAAAGTTGCGCTCGGCCTACTCTTTGATCGTGCTGCAGCGACCATGGCCCACGAAGCCGGCTTGGGAGCTTCTATCACGACAGCGATCGGTACAGCGGTACCGACCTTTACCGGACAACCTAGTGACCCACCGGTGCAAGGTAGCTTCAAAGTCAAGGCGCTCTCTGATGGGAAAGTGACCCTGAAGGGCCCGATGATGACAGGCTCGACCATCGCGCTGGGGCCCTGCGCCTTGCTAGAAATTGAAGGCGTGCTGGTGGCGGTAGCGAGCGGCAAAAAACAGCTCCTTGATCGCGAGCTCTTCAGAATGTTAGGTGTGCATCCCGAAACAATGAAGGTATTGGTCGTGAAAAGCTCAAATCATTTTCGAGCAGATTTCACACCGATCGCATCGCATATCTTGGTGGCTAAGGCAGCTGGGCCCATGGCCGCGGACCCTGCGGATCTGCCATGGACGAAGCTTGCAAAAACGACACGGACTAAGCCGTAACACAGTTAGAAATCAATCCAAACCATTTTGTCTACAATGACCTTTAATAAGGCTCTTCGCACAGCCCTGCTATTTAGGCGGATTGAAGACAGACCACAATTTGTTCAGGAGATAATAATGAAGAAGAAAACTTTACCTATTAAAACAATCTGTGCCGCGCTCATCGCGATGACAGGCATTGCGCTAACAAGTGCTCAGACACACGCGCAAGCGATTGACACCTACCCGACCAAGGCCATTAAGCTCGTCGTGCCCTTCGCGCCAGGTGGCGTGACGGATACAAGTGGTCGCATCGTTGCGGAGGGATTATCGAAACGACTTTGTCAACAAGTCATCGTTGAAAATAAACCCGGCGCCTCCGGCAATATTGGTGCTCAGCAAGTTGCGACCGCAACACCCGATGGCTATACGCTGTTTTTAGCGTTGGATGGCACCTTGGTGATTAACCCGCACGCATATTGAAAGATTGGCTTCGATACGCTCAAGGATTTTGAACCCATCGCAAAGATCGGTAACTCGGTCATTATCTTGGCAGCCAATCCAAATGTGAAGGCAAAGAGCTTGAAAGAATTGGTCGCCTTGGCAAACACGACCCCCGGTGGTCTTTCCTATGGCACCTCCGGTAACGCCAGTATCGTGCACTTGGCAGGTGAGTTACTCAAGCAACAATCCAACTCGAATTTTGTACACGTTCCCTATAAAGGGGGAGCACCTGCTGTCGCCGATGCCTTAGCGGGACATATTCCTTTGACGTTTGCCTCGGCTGCGTCGATCAATCAACACTTGAAAGCCGGAACACTGGTGGCCCTCGGCGTGCCAAGTGCGACTCGCTCGGCGGCCTATCCCGATATTCCCACCTTTAAAGAGTCGGGCATCGCTGGGATTGAATTGAATTCATGGGTGGGTATCATGGCTCCCGCGAAAACTCCCGCCGCCATCGTTGCCAGACTCAACAAAGAGATCAACGCAGTCTTGCAGGATCCTACAGTCAAAGCGAAATTGCTTGCCGCTGGGATCGAAGCCGCAAACGTAACGAGCGCTCAGTTTGGTGATGAAATCAAACGCGACCTCGCGATGTACAAACCCGTCGTTGAAAAAGCCGGCATCAAAGTTAATTAAGCAAATCGGAAAACGAGTGACCTGCTCAACCCTAGTTAATAGGGTTGAATGTTCATTTGCACCAAAAATTGATCCGCTGGAGGCGCGGCAGAAAAGTTGGACTGCTTGGAGCTAGTTCATGTACTCATACGATGACCCAGCAGGATGATGCGTTATTAAGAGCGTTGGGAGTCAAACCACCGAGCCACACGCAACAACTTTGCATCTTGTAAGGAAACGTTTTAAATTGAAAATCAATTAAAACAATAACTTACGCTTTTAACTGTCGAACTCCGGAGTCCAGGTTGTTGAGCATAAGTCCGAGCAGCGTCCAATAACCTCTAATCAAACACCACTATTTGCTTCGAACTAGCGCACGTCGAACATTGTTTACACGTGGAAGTACTGTTGGTTTTGCTGCAGCCAATCTGTGTAGTCCTCGATCGACCGTCTCAGATCGAAGGAGGATGAAAATCCCAAGTCTTTGCTAATACGGTCAGTATTTAGGCTACCCCTGTCGCGTGCATCGTAGTAATCAATCGTCGCCGCTAGGCCTGGCTGAACATGATCCCATCGAAACGCAGTGAATTTTTTGGCGAGGGCTTCACACCACGCCTCAGGCGCGTTAGTCCAGATGACGTTTGTTGACAAGTTATACACTTCATGGGCTAGCCGAGGCGCAAACATCAACAATACAAGTGCTCTTGCCAGATCACGACTGTATATCATTTCTCTACGAGGATATCTGTCGGGTAGTACAACTGTCTCGCCCAGTACGCATGCGCGCGAAATTTGTGCAAACGGACTAACTAAATCGCGTGCACCGGTGAAGGTTTCCCATGGACCGAATACCGAACCGATTCGACCAGCTACTGCTTCAAAATTCAATAACCTCGCCATACGTAATACAGCTCGCTCAGCAGCATACTTTGTAATGCCATATATACTTTCGGGCACAGGTGGTGTCTGTGCCTCCTCTACAATTTCACGATCATGAAGGCTCGCGCCGTACACAGTTAATGAGCTTGGAAATACAACCCTCTTCACACCTTGTCGAGCCACCTCTTGTAAGATATTCAGGTTACCTTGCAAATTCACATCAACCACAGATTGAGGGTTATCACGCTCCCTTTGTGGCCCCGCGGTTATCGCAGCGCCCAAAAAAACATGACTGATCACGTGGCGAGAGAAGACAGACTTAACGGCGACCTGATCAGTAACGTCGATTTGCTCAAAGTGCATAAGATGACGGTTTGGAGCAATTAGCTTTAAAAACTGATCCGGCGGCGGGCGGCTATCTAAAACGATGACAGATTCGCGGCGAGCGATTAACTCTTCGACGACATTTAATCCAACAAAGCCAGTTCCACCGGTCACCAGTACGCTCATTCTATTCTCCAGTTAATCCAACTAAATCCCAACACAGCGCGACTACACCTTAAGGATTTCAAAAGAATAGCCCGCCTCATGCAGCAGATCTGGCGTTATCCGACTCTGAGACATCCATGGTGCCGTCCATCCGCGCCGAGCAATCCCTGTTCGATTTTTAATGAAACTCCGAACCTCTATAAGCATTCGTAATTCGTCCTCCTCCCACCATTGAACATGGCGTTTTGCAGTGGTACGCCATGTCCGATAATTTCATCTCCACGAGCCATAATGGGCTCGATGACGTCTGGAGCATAGTCGAATACTGACGTATGAATTAAGTGGCAGGCTGGCAGTTTGAGATCATCCAAAAGTTCATATAGTCGTCATACGCCTGCGCGATTACCGTTGTCTCGCCAAGCAAATGTCCGTGCATCGTACGGCGGAGCCTCAACAGAGAACATGTGCCCTAAGCCGGCACCGAAAGCGAAATGCTCTATGTTTAAACCAAAGTAAATTGCCAACCGTTTTCCGCCGGGGAAAGAATAATCTGGTCATTTGGTTATTGGCGAATAACTGAATCGCCCATGACTAGGAAGCTTTTTCAATATCAGCTCCCAAAAAAATATTCAACATTTCAATATTTTGAGGCTTGCTCGTCATTCGATGCCTTAAATCTTTGTACTGCGTGTGCATGGAAAGCGCGCTCGCTCACACCGTAGTCCTCCACAGGCCGCACCTCATCATCGAAGTGATTAAAAGAGTCTTGACCTCGAACAAGTGCCGCCGTCAGTCGCGTGTGGCTAGTGCACCGAACGTGCGTTGGAATATAACTAAAACCTAACCCCACGCGACGCCAAGCCACCATATTCTGCCCCGATCGATGAACAGTGTGGGTGTGATGTAAAGAAAACTGGCCCGCTTTGACTGGCATAAATACTGTGTCGGATTGATCAAGCCCAACGCTCACTGTTTGACCGCGCGACAAAAGGATCTTATTACTATCGTTTTCGGCGTGGTGAAGTTGCCCTAATTTATGTGAGCCTGGAATCATTTCCATGCACCCTGATTCTATAGGCGCATCACTTAATGCAACCCACGCAGTGACTTGCATTGACGGATCTAAGCCAAAGTAGGTTGCGTCTTGGTGCCAATCAATAAAGGCTCCGTCCGAGGGGCCTTTAGGCCAAACAGTCAAATGAAAAAGACGAATATTAGGTCCGATTAAATCTTCGACTGCATCAAGTATCGCAGGGTGTCGCGCTATCTCGTCAACCCAGGGAAATAACAAATGTGGTTTAAAGTTGAATCCTTTACCAACCTCCCGATTTTGTTTTTTTTCAAACATCTCTAATTTGTCTAAGTAATCACTCGCTTGCTTGCTTGAAAAAGCATCGATTGGGAATACAAATCCATTATTTTGATACTGTTCGATCTCAGATATCGTTAATTTTTTAAACATTACGGTCCCCTGCGAGATATAGAGTAAAAAACGTGATGATAATTCTTAGGCACTGCGTTGCGATGAATATCTAATACAAACATATCAATTCTGAAAACTAAGGCTTTGATTAAATTGAGCCATAAGCGAAGCGGCGCCACTCAGAAACAACCCGCAGCCTTACGCCATGGATAGTGTCCTAAGTCGAGAACTTACGCATAACGCATCGCGTAACTTGAAGTGGCAGCCCGCCCGTGCTGGTCGAACTACTTTGGTTATGGTTGCCAATCAATGAGCAGGCAGCCCCATCAGAGACTGCGTAAATGCTTTCTCTCGAAAAGTTTTAGCTTTAAATACCCTGCACAACTATTTTTTTATCAGATACATTTAATACAGAAAAGTATTACGGTCGGCTTATTGCACTTCAAGCTCGAAACCATCTTCAGTCGGACTGTAGAATTCTCGTCAATCACCTTCATGTAGCAGTCCAACCCCCGTCGACAAATAACAAACTGCCCGTCGTAAACGAAGAATCATCACTGGCTAAAAATAGTGCAGCGCGCGCTACCTCAATTGCCTCTCCAATACGTCCCATAGGATGTCTGCGAGCCCATTTCTTTCTCACATCATCTGGATCTGGATATCGAAGCAGAGATCTGCGCGACATCGCTGTGTCGATAACTCCAGGTACAAGCGCATTTACTCGAATACCCTGAGAAGCATGATCGACAGCCATCGTTTTAGTCAAGCTGATAATGGCACCTTTGGAAGCGATATACGCAGCATTATTACCCCCGCTAGAAAATACAAGCTGCGATCCAATTAAAATAACATTACCCTTTTTTTGCTTGATCATTTGGGGTAAGACCTCATGTGCGAAGAGATATGTCCCTTTCACATTAAGGTCAAACACTTTGTCCCATAACTGCTCGTCGATCGTTGCTACAGTTCCACCCACTGAAATCCCTGAGCAAGGAATCAAGATGTCAATTCGCTTCCATTTAGCTAGTATTTTTTTTACTGCGCTTTGGACTTCTTGTGTTTGCGTCACATCCCCTTGAATTGCAAGGGAACGTCCGCCCTTTTTTTCGATTACTTCGTTAGTTTTTTGCAGTCCTTTTGCGTCGATGTCAACTAAAACTACCCGCGCGCCCTCGCTCGCAAATAAAATCGCTATCGCAGCCCCTATTCCGGAGGCGGCGCCAGTCACAATGGCCACCTGATTTTTTAGTTTCAATATAGTTAACCTATTCCTAAATAAATTTCACGAATCTTGGAATTGATTTTCAATTCCGCGGCTGATCCATGGGTCACGTCTTTGCCTAGCTCAAGTAAAACTGCGTGGGAAGCAATTTCAAGCGCCCAAACTGAGTTTTGCTCAGCTAAGATAATCGCCAGATTTTCTTTTTTCTGTATTTCGATAAGCATTTCGCCAATTTTTTCAATAATGATTGGCGCGAGGCCTAGAGATGGCTCGTCAAGTAGAAGTAGCCGCGGAAAAGACATAAGCGCTCGTCCAATTGCTAGCATTTGCTGTTCGCCGCCACTTAAACTGCCAGCGCGCTGCCTTGACCGTTCCTTAAGTTTCGGGAAATAGGAATACATTTGCTCAAGACGTGTCTTATATTCTTTAGCCGTACGAGTAAAGCATCCTACCCATAGGTTCTCCTCCACAGTCAGCGCAGGAAAGACTCGCCTTCCCTCAGGAGAGTAGCCGATACCCCTTTGCATAATTTGAAACGACTCCCCTCCTTTTAAGCTCTTTCCATCAAATAGAATTTCACCTTTTTGATAAGAAGCCATACCTAGGATTGCTTTTAAACTACTACTTTTACCTGCACCATTCGATCCAATAAGTGCAAGCGTCTCGCCAGCGCTAACAGCAAAAGATACGCTATGCGTGCCGTATATCGGTCCGTACCGCACTTCCAAATTATTTGTTTCAAGTAGCGGCATATGACTTTCCAAGATACGCATCAATAACTAATTGGTTAGACAGTACGTCGCTGGGGGTACCCTCTGCAAGAAACGATCCTTGTGAAATGACAACCACGCGATCACAGAGCCCTGCAATAAATCTCATGTTGTGGTCAATCACAACCACAGTCACCCCATTACTTCGCACAGTTTTAATGGTGTTTTTAACGTGATCCACCTCTTCGGCGCTGAGGCCAGCGACCGGCTCATCCAACAGTATTAATTTGGGCTCTGCAGCGAGTGCGATCGCGATGCCTAGAGTTTTTTGAATGCCATATGGCAATGAGCCTGCTAGTGTGTCGGCAAAAAGAGTAAGTCCAAGTAACGAGAGGATCTTATCCGCACTTTGCCTGGCAGCCTGCTCCATCTTTTTTGCCGCCGTGGTTCTCACTAACGCCGCAAAAAAACCTGGGTATAGTTGCATAAATGAACCTCTCAATACGTTTTCTCTTACCGTTTGTGCCGTGTAGACTACGGTTGACTGGAACGTACGAACTAGGCCTTTTTGCGACCGCTTGTGGGTTGGAGTATTCGTTATATCTTCCCCGTCTAAGATTATATTGCCCGAAACAGGTCGTAATAGGCCACTAATTAAATTCACTACGGTTGTTTTGCCTGCACCATTAGGGCCTATCAATCCGACAATATCCCCTTTAGTGACACTAAAACTTAAATCACTTACCGCTTTAAGGCCACCAAAGGACCGCGTTAAATTGTTTACCTGCAATAGAGCACTCATTTTTTACCTCTAAGCCTGGCAAACGTACCAACAATACCGCCAGGTAGTGCAGCCATGACGATAATTAAAACCACACCAAAAATTACTCTTTGATAGTCGACATAATCACGCAATAACTCAGGAAATAAACTTATAAAAATCGTCCCTATCAAAGGGCCAGCAACGTGGAACATACCCCCAATCACATTCATCACTACAAAATTTAATGACGCAAGATCGTTGAACGACGTAGGGTCGACAAACTTGATGAGATGAGCTTGAAACGCTCCTTGTATCGCTACTAAAACACAACCAATAACAAAAATTAAAATCTTAATTTTAATAACCGGAACCCCTGAACAAAGAGCTACTTTTTCAGCTTCTCTCATTGAGTCAATCGCTCGACCGAGCTCGGACGTCAAGATGCGCCAACACAGCGCCACACACAAGACTGAAACAACCAGGGCTAAATAATAAAAATTTATCGACGATTCAAATATAGGATGTATGGGCGGGAAATTACCAAGTCCATTAGACCCGCCAGTTAGACTCTTCCATTCAATAAAAATCATCCTTATTATTTCGCCCAACATAAATGTAATAAGAACAAAATATTTACCGGTCAATCGCAATATTATTGGTCCCACTGCCAAAGCCACAAGGCCTGATAGCAGGCAGCCAAATATCAAAGCGAGCGGGAAAGGCCACCCCATGTACATTTGAGTTAACACGCAGCCGTAGGCGCCAATTCCCATGAAGCCGGCGTGCGCAAGCGATACATGGCCTGTCCGAATGATTAGGTTTAAGCTAGCCGCCCCAATTGCAGACAGTAAAACCATCGAAGCCATCGTAAATAAAAATTGATTCGACGTAAATATTGGCCAGATCACCAACATAAAAAGGATGACAATTAACCAAAGAAAGTTTTTTTTTGATTTCATGCTGTTAATGGTTTTCCGCGTCTATGAATTATTCCGGTTCACCTAAAATTCCCCAAGGTCGAACAACCAAAAGCAAAATCACTGCTCCAAAAGTCACAAAAGTTGAAACGGCCGATCCAAAAAATGTTGACAAGAAACTTTCGGAAAGTCCTAAAAGAATTCCTCCAAGCGCCGCGCCCGGTATGCTACCCATTCCACCTAAAATGACTACCACGAAGGCAACCATTAAAATTCGCTCTCCAACGAACGGCGAAAGGGCATAAACCTGTGTGTAGAGTGACCCTGCCAACGCGGTCATGAAGATAGCGATAAAAAACGCAACTTGATAAATTCTCCGCGCATTGATCCCTTGCGTACCCGCGATTTCTACGTCTTGGGACGCTGCACGCATAGCTAACCCGTATTTTGTTTTGCTAATAAACATCCAGAACAAGAAAAGTACAACTATCGCGACCGCTAGAACCACCACACGATCAGCAGGAATGACGAGGTCCCCAACGAATAGCACCTCCGAGGCTGCGGCAGGTATTGATCGCTCATGTGCGTCCCAGACGATCACGCCTGTAAACACCATGGCCATATTCAACCCCATGAGACCAATCATGCTTTGAAACATTTTGTGGTAGAACCAACGAACCACCAAATACTCAAAGATTAGACCGGCACTCGCGACTAAAAGAGCAGATCCTATAATGGCGACGGCGTAAGGCAATTGATATTGCCCATATGCAAAAAACAAAGCGTATCCACCAAGCATAGCGAAAGCGCCGTGGGCGAAGTTCACCACTCGCATGATCCCAAATAACAGAGTGAAGCCGAGGGCTATCAGAACATAGATAGCACTGAGGCTCACTCCATTGACAAGGGCTTGTCCGAACATAGCCATTGAAAACATATGTTGGATCCTTGCTTTTTGTTAAGCGCGTATCGCTTTCTGCTGGGTTATTTATTAACGTCTTTAACGTTTGTCTGGCGTAATCGTCGCCCGAGTAACAATTTTGCCGTCACGGACCTCAACAATTAAAAATTCGTGGAGCAACTGATGATTTACACCATACTCGGCGAGCCCCCCCCAGCTGACAGGCCCAACCAACCCTCCCTCGAAACCGTCTAATTTTTCAAGCGAATTACGCACAGCTTTGACATCTGTACCACCCGATCGTCGCATAGATTCGAAAAGCATATGGGTAGCGTTATGCCAGATCGGTGTCTGCGCGTTAATCACGCCCGATCCGTATTTGGCACGATATGCCTTAACAAAGTTGGCTGCTTTCGGATTGTCAAAGTCGAAAACATTGAACGACATATATCCTTCGCTCAACTTTCCAGCAATAGCTATTGCTTCGTCAACTGCAGGCCCTCCTGCCTGCCAGATGTGCCCCTTAAAACCCGATTGCCGAGCCTGACGAATCATCAATCCCACTTCACTGGGAGCATTCCCAGCCAAGTCAAATAAATCAACTTTTTGAGCGATCATCCGAAGCAAGATCGGAGTAAATTCCTTAGATCCCCGCTCATATAATTCGGACCAAACTTCAAACCCCTGAGATTTATAAACCTCAGCCATTTGCGGAACAACCATTTGACCTACAGAATCGTTAGGCCCAATCATCGCAACTTTTTTACTTTTGGGATGGTTTTCTCGGTACCACTTCACCATGGCTGGCCCGAATTCGACGGACGTGTTGAGGACTCGAAAGTTGTAAGGCGAGTTTTCAGGATTTTTAAGAATGGGCACAGCAAACCCGTTACTCAACATTAGCGTTTCTGACTTCATCGTGACGGGTAAGGCACCCAACACTTCAGGCGAACCAATCGGACCAATAATAAATTTTACTTTTTCAACCGATATAAGTCTTTCAGCTGCGACACGGCCACCAGCTGCGGTGTATTGGCTGTCAAAAACGACTAGTTTTGGCGCATACACTTTATCGCCTATCTTGAGACCACCCTTAGCCATTACTTCGTCTACAGCTAACTGAGCGCCTCTCTGCAGAGCAAGACCCCATGCAGTTCCTCCTCCAGACAACGGAGCGATTACGCCGATTTTTAGTTCTTCGGGTGTTTGCGCTCGGGCAATACCCAAAACTGTAAACATCAACAAAAACAAAACGTGCCTAAGTGTACGAGTGCTGAACATAACAAGTCTCCTCAAAAATTAGTCCTCACGATGCGAGGCGAGGCGATTTCGTAAAAGTCCACTTCTATCCTGACTTTTTTGAAATTATCGTCTTTTTCTTTTACTATTAACTTATGCGATTGACAATAGCGCTAAAAAAATAAAAAGACAAGTTAATTATAAAAAAATAAGTTGTACCAGTCGCGTCCCAACGTTCGCACGTCAAGATCTTGTAAGTTGTTGATTTTATTTCCTAATTCGATCATTTTGTCTGGTCACGATTTCAACTTTGATTTCGAACAGACTTTGAATTTCGAGCAGACTTTGGATTGTTCGCGACTACTCTCGGGGAACCCTCACGCACCAAGGCATGCGAAAGCCGAATCGTGAATGCGTTTCCTGAAAAAGGTGGGAATCAAACTGTCGAGCACGAGGTATATGGGGGTAATATCTTTGAATTGAAAGTCCTCAATACGATGACATCAATATGTCTCTAATACGTTATTTAGTCTAAGTATCTTTCGTTTAATGTTCTTCTGTCGGCTTTACTGTGAGGATTAACATGACTGTTTCGATTGAGCATTTCATCAACTATTCGGCCATCATCGATCGGCCACCTCTTAAGTGGCCAAACAATAAGAAACTAGCCGTATGGATTGCCCCAAATCTTGAGCATTACGAATTCGAACCCCCGCCTTCTAAATATCGAACTCCTTGGCCAAGAGTGCCAGCGCCCGATGTTATGAATTACGGATACCGAGACTATGGAAATCGCGTTGGTTTCTGGAGGATGTTGGAGGTGTTCGATGAGTTCAATATAAAAGGGACCGTTTCGCTGAATATGGCAGTGTTGGAACACTACCCCGAAATTGGGGAAGCCATGCTGAAACGTGACTGGGCATTTATGAGCCACGGTATCTACAACACGCGCTATCTTTTTGGCATGTCGATAGACGAAGAACGCGAGTTTTACAGGGACACCATAGACACCTTGTTTAAACATACAGGTAAAAAACTAAAAGGAATGCTCGGACCAGGGTTCTCTGCGACGCTTAACACTCCAAATTTAATGGCTGAGGCCGGCTTAACATATCATGTGGATTGGTTCGTAGACGATCAGCCCTTTCCGATTAACGTAGACAGTGGAAAACTAGTTGGCGTTCCTTATTCTAGGGAACTTAATGACGCCCTCGTTTTCGTTAACCCCGGTGGGTTCGAAGGCGAATACATGCTAGATATCTGCAAACGGCAATTTGACGTTTTGATGGAAGAAGGTAGCGATAGTGGCCGCGTGATGTGTATCGCCCTACATCCCTACATTATCGGGCAACCATATCGAATCAACTATCTGCGCCAAATTCTCGACTACGTCGCGAGGCATGAGGGCACATGGATGACCACAGCAGACGAGATTGCTGATCACTATTTAAGGCATTACCATGATCAAGAGCTTGCGCGTCTAAAAAATACGTCTAGGAGAACATAAATGCCTGCTATCCGTAATCAGATTGGCTCAGATACTCCGTATCACACTTGGTCTCCTATAAATACTAGAAAACTACTCAAATGGCCCAAAGGTCAGCGCGTTGCTGTCGTTGTCGTGGTTGCAGTCGAATATGCCGAGCTAATGCCGCCCGAGAACGCATTAGTTCCACCAACTTTTGTTCGGCAGGGCCCCTATCCAAAACTTCCAGACATTCATGAGGTTTCACCACGCGAATACGGCAACCGAGTTGGGATTTTTAGAGTGCTCAAGGCGATGGATGATTATGGGATTAAAGGCACGGCTGCGCTAGATGCAGCGGTCGCCTTACGGTACCCATTCATCATTGATCAGATTAAACAGCGGGGTTGGGAGATCATTGGTCATTCATTGGTTTCAAACCGGATGATTTCGCAAAATATGTCTGATGAGGAAGAAACTGAATACATTCGGGAATCTCTCGAAATTATTAGACGAGTAACAGGTGAGCCTGTTCTGGGATGGTCTGGTGTGGACTACGGGCAATCTTCTCGGACAATAAAAATACTAGCCCAGCATGGTATTCGCTATATGTGCGACTGGCCAAACGACGATCAACCTTATCGAATGACGGTCCCGCAAGGACAAATGATAGCCTTGCCCATGTTTCATGAACTAGACGATAGTGTCAACCGAGCCCGAAGAATAGCGATTGGTCGCTGGGCCCAACTGGTATGTGAGTGCTTTGACCAGCTCTACCTCGATGGACAATCTCAGGGAAGAGTGCTTGTTTTAAATATTCACCCCTGGATCACAGGGCAACCATATCGAATTAAGGCATTTACTGAAATTCTGGCCCACATCACAAAACACAAAGATGTTTGGATCACTACCGGAAGTGACGTTGTCGATTGGACCATAAGCCAGGTCGATACACAGTAGTCGTACGGCGCGTTTCAACTGCAGTAACCCATACCCATCTGGTTCAAGCCACCTCCGGGTAGGTTTTTGTTGTCCGAGCGGGACAATCCAATTTGGCTCGTTCAGCCGCCGAAATTGCAAGTACCTCAAACGCAACGGCTGCTCAGTTTGGGGATGAAATTAAACGCAACCTCGCGATGTACAAACCTATTTACCAACCTGTAGTCAGACTACGTGTTGACTGCTTCCGAAAAGATCGCTATTCTTACCATTAACCTATCGATCACAAAATGACCAGAAATGTCTAATACCGCCACTCTATCGAGCAAGTTCCAAATCTCTATTCCAAAGGAGATCAGAGAGACTATGCACTGGTCTGCTGGGCAAGAGTTTGTGTTTCTTCCCAAGGGTGAGGGGCTACTCGTGATGCCCGTACCCGAACTCAATCAACTTCGAGGTATCGCGAAAGGCGCAAATGTCGACAAGTACCGAGACCGCAAGGATCGCTTCTGATGGCATCCAAGCAACTGTGGGTTGTAGACACCTCTGCATGGATTGAATGGCTGACCGATAGCCAGCACGCCAAAAAACTTGGTAATCAATTTCCGACAAAAGACTTTTGTGTTGTGCCAACGATCGTACAACTTGAATTATCGAAGTGGCTGACGAGAGAGCTTGGCGAAGAGCGAGCAGATACTGTGATCGCCTACACACAAAAATGCATTGTGGCACCGCTTGAAACCAGCATTGCCTTGCTAGCGGCAGAATGTCATCGAAAATTTAAACTGGCTACCGCGGACGCGATCGTATACGCCACGGCAAAACATTGCGGCGCCGAATTGCTGACTTTTGATGCCCATTTTGCCAAGCTGCCTGCGGTGACTTACTTAGCAAAGTAGCAACACCCCTCTTCGCTAATCGGGAAACCCCGGTCGATCTAATACCCGTCTAGCTGAGTCCTAGCAATTTATCCGGATATCTGGATCCGCTATGGCACCGATCAATAAAAACAATTAGAGTTTTATTTTAAATAGCCTTAATCTAAGGATCCAGCAGATTAAGGAGTTGATCATGTCAAACCAAGGAACGTGTCCCGTGATGCACGGTGGCAACACCACTGAAAGCAAGTCGCCTATGGCTTGGTGGCCGAATGCACTGAAGCTTGAGATCTTGCACCAGCACGACACAAAGACCAATCCGCTCAAAGGTTTGAACTACCGTGACGAGGTCAAAAAGCTTGATGTCGCGGCGCTTAAAAAAGATTTGACTGCGCTGATGACAGACAGTCAAGACTGGTGGCCTGCTGACTGGGGCCATTACGGTGGTTTGATGATCCGTATGGCTTGGCACTCTGCGGGCACTTATCGTATAGCCGATGGCCGGGGTGGTGCGGGAACAGGTAACCAGCGTTTTGCGCCATTAAATTCTTGGCCAGATAACGATAATTTGGACAAGGCGCGTCGCCTACTATGGCCAATTAAAAAAAAGTATGGCAACAAACTGAGCTGGGCAGACCTGATCGTTCTCGCAGGGAATGTAGCCTATGAGTCAATGGGTTTAAAAACCTATGGATTTTCCTTTGGTCGCGAGGACATCTGGGCGCCAGAGATCGATATCTACTGGGGTGCGGAAAAAGAGTGGTTGGGTTCGAGTCGTTACGAAGTTGACGATCGTCAAACCCTTGAAAATCCTCTCGCTGCCGTACAAATGGGTCTGATCTATGTAAACCCAGAGGGTGTGAACGGCGAACCAAACCCTCTTCGTACCGCACAAGACGTGCGCTTAACCTTCGCTCGTATGGCGATGAATGATGAAGAGACGGTTGCATTGACAGCAGGTGGCCACACCGTTGGAAAAGCACACGGCAATGGCAATACCAAAAATTTTGGGCCCGCACCTGAGGCAGCAGATGTAGAAGAGCAGGGCCTCGGCTGGATGAACCACACCACCAGAGCTGTCGGGCGCGATACGGTGACCAGCGGCATCGAAGGCGCCTGGACCACGTATCCCACTCAATGGGATAACGGCTATTTCCATTTGCTCTTGAGCTACGAGTGGGAGCTCAAGAAAAGTCCCGCGGGTGCATGGCAGTGGGAACCGATCAATATCAAAGAAGAAGACAAACCTGTTGATGTCGAGGATCCATCGATTCGCCTGAATCCCATGATGACAGATGCGGACATGGCCATGAAGATGGACCCTGAGTACCGCAAGATTTCAGAGCGCTTTCATAAAGATCCAGCCTACTTCACCGAGGTGTTTGCTCGTGCTTGGTTCAAGCTCACACACCGTGACTTGGGACCCAAGGTTCGCTACATCGGACCCGAAGTACCCAAAGAGGATTTGATCTGGCAGGATCCCGTACCTTCTGGCAATACGAGCTATGACGTCAAGGCAGTCAAAGCCAAGATTGCCGCGAGTGGTTTGTCGGTGAGCGAGATGGTTGCAACAGCGTGGGATAGCGCCCGGACTTTCCGTGGCTCAGATAGGCGTGGTGGTGCGAACGGTGCCCGCATCCGTCTGGCGCCTCAGAAAGACTGGGAAGGCAATGAACCCAAGCGTTTAGCAAAGGTGCTTGGTGTGCTGGAAGGTATCGTCAAGGGCACGGGCGCGAGCATTGCTGACGCGATCGTGCTGGCTGGTAATGTAGGGATTGAGCAGGCGGCCAAAGCGGCGGGTCACAACCTGACAGTTCCGTTCACGCCAGGTCGCGGTGACGCAACAGCTGCGCAAACAGACGCCGAGTCCTTTGCCGTGCTTGAGCCTATTCATGACGGCTACCGTAACTGGTCCAAACAGCACTACGCGGTCAGTGTCGAAGAACTGATGCTCGATCGTACACAACTGATGGGCCTAACCGCTCAGGAGATGACCGTGTTGGTCGGTGGCATGCGTGTATTGGGTACAAACTATGGCGCGACGAAACACGGCGTATTGACTGAGCGCGAAGGTGCACTGTCTAACGACTTTTTCGTGAATCTGACTGATATGGCCTACTCATGGAAACCCACAGGGCGCAATAGTTATGACATCGTTGAGCGCAAGTCCGGCAAAACGAAATGGACCGCCACGCGTGTCGATCTAGTCTTTGGTTCGAACTCGATATTGCGATCTTATGCAGAGGTCTATGCGCAAGATGACAATAAAGAAAAATTCGTCCTAGACTTTATCGCCGCATGGGCCAAGGTGATGGACGCTGATCGCTTTGATGGATGAGTGATTGCTTGAGTAGAGGGATGGGACAAGGTGTGACAGAGAAAACGTATCTTATTGTTTTAGATAATGTGGAATGTCCATCACCCCAATCACCTCAACGTTTTTCTGTACGGTCCAGCCAGTCTCGACTGGTGCAACAATATAGGCTTTATCTACACCGACGTCTTCACACGCTTGCCAGAAGCCTTTCGTTACTTTTGGGGCACTGGAAAACTTCACTTCAAAACCAATTTTCTTCAAACCGATCTCAACGACTACATCTAGTTCAGCACCAGCCGCCGTGCGAAAAAATGACATAGAGGCTCCTTCTGGAAGGTGAGCTGCGATTTGCTCAATCACAAATCCTTCCCATGAAGCGCCCGTGCTCGGGTGACCGAGCAAATCATTGACCTCGCGGATGCCAAGTAAGTTGTGCAGCAGTCCACTATCGCGCACGTAAATCTTGGGTGATTTGACTAGTCTTTTACCTAGGTTAATGAAATATGGCTCAAGTCGTCGTACCATCAGCGTGTCGCAAAGGTGATCTAAGTAGCGACTCGCCGTTGGTGCTGAGATGCCCAGCGAACTTGCGACCGCCGACGCGTTAAAAATTTGTCCATGCAGATGGGCAACCATTCTCCAAAAGCGATGCATTAGTTGTGGGTCAACGTTGATACCTAGACTAGGTAGGTCCGTATTCAAGAAATGTCGAATGAGTGCCGAGCGCCAGTCCCATGAGGAATTGATACTCTTGGCTAAATAGCTGTTCGGAAAACCACCTCTCAACCACAGAGACTGAGTATCGGAAAAATTTTCGTATACTTCACTGAGCATTAAGGGTGACATATCCACTAGCGACAAGCGCCCAGCAAGGGATTGTGATTGCTTGAGTAGTTTGAAGGATGCTGAGCCCAATATTAAAAATCGTCCTGGTCGACGATCAGCATCTATTTCTCCGCGTATCTCGCTTAGTAATTGAGGGTAATTTTGGATTTCATCCAAAATGACTAACCGCTGACGATTCGCCAGAAAAAATGCAGCTGGATTCGTAAGTCTAGCTAGTGCTTCGGTGGAGTCAAGATCTAAATAAATTGAATGATTTGGATCTGATGCAAAAGTTTTCGCTAAAGTTGTTTTACCAACCTGACGAGGACCAAGGATCCCCACTGAGGGGCTCCATTCTAGATGGTCATTTATTTTAGAGAAAGCGATTCGATTAAACATCCTTGCATTTTAAATATTTAATATTTTTTTTGCAAGGATATTTTGACTTAGCTTATGATATCAAGATCTTAAAACAGAAGCAATTTTGCCGTGTTTAATCGACGCTGTTGTTTGATGTTGACTGCTCATCCCCTGCTAATGGGGTGAGGCCCTTAACCCGTTGACTCTATTAGTAAATTTGTGAGAGGTACGTGTTGCGCCTGCGACCCCTGCCGTGTGAAGGCCACCAATACCTTCTTCATTTCTTTTTTATTTTTCCAACTAAATATTGACCATTTACCTCAAACGCTTCAAATTCGACTTCATCACCCGGCTGAAGACTTTTTAGCAGCGCAGGTTGTTTTGCGACAAACACCATCGTCATCGGAGGCATATCGAGGGCTTTGATGTCTCCATGACGGATAGTAATTTTGTTGTTGTCCAGATCAACACGCCGAATAACTCCCTCGGCCATTGCTTGTGCAAAGCTATTTGCACTGAGTGCAAACATGGTCATTCCAAGAAATAATTTAATCAACGATCTGTTGAGCTGCATTATTTCGCCCCAGCAATCACGGTAATTTTCCCAACCATACCTGCCTCGTAGTGACCCGGCAACAAACAGGCAAAATCAAAATCTCCAGCTCGGTTGAAGTTCCAAATGATTTCAGCACATCAGGTGAATCAGGTCGAAGTTCTGCCCCGGGCAGCACTCTGGTAGCCAACAAGGCAGCAAGCACCAGCAAGACCACATGGATACGCGCCTGAGTTTTCCGGGAAGGCAAGGAGGCCAACGCATGGGCATAGAGGTAGCCCAAGCACAACAGAGTTTGGAAAAACAGCATGGCCGTTGTCCAAACTGCAGGGCTACCACCAAACCATGGCAGGATCTGTTTGCTCAACAGGGGCTGCACCTGAAACAACAAAAACGCGCTCGTAAAAATCGTCAGCGCAAAGGGCAAGAAACTCCATGGATTAGGAGATTGACTTGATAGAGGATGGGTCATGATAACGAGTTGACTATGGGCTATGAATTATTTTTTTAGTTATGGCCGACTCAGAACCTCATGTGTGAGGAACCGTCATGCTAGGCGCTCAACGAATCGTAGCAAATTTCAAGCACGTTAAACGATGAGTGCTTGGATCATTTGAAGATATTTTTGGTGGGCGTTACAAGGTTCGAACTTGTGACCCCTACCGTATGAAGACCTATGCTTTTTTTGCATTTCCCCCATACTGCGCAGCCATTTGTTGATGGCATCTTGTATAGGCCGCGTCAAAGGCGTTATCACCCTTCTCTAGTATCTTTGCCCCCACCTCGGCAGCACGCGGCTGCGGACATACGACTACACCTTTCATGAGATCTCCCGTATTTTCTGATCGTTTAAACCAAAATTAACACGGTTTGCTCAGTCGCTTATTTCTTGTTTGGAAATGCGTGCGCCTTCCAGTCCCCACTATTTGCATAAGGTAAGCCGAGATTCGATCTAAGTGTGTCGCCCTCATAATCGGTCCGGTAGAGGCCTCTGCGTTGCAGCTCCGGAACAACTAGTCGCACGAAGTCCTCATACGACCCCGGCATGTGCGTTGGCGCTAAAACAAAACCATCGCATCCGCCCTCTGTAAACCATTGCTCCATTTCATCCGCCACAGTCTTAGGTGAGCCAATAAAAACATTGAGCTCTCTCAATCTGGCGCGATTTGAATATTCAACAAAATCACGAACGGACGGATTCGGCTTGCCACTCTGGGTGACGACACGGTCCCTAATTGCCTGCAAACCTGACACAGAAGCCATATCGTCATCAGACATTGGTTCCTCATAATCGCGTTTTGAAAAATCGTAGTTCAATACCTCACAAATTAATGCGAGCGAATCTTCGGGCTTTGCTAATTTATCAATGTACTCAAATTTCTTCTGAGCTAATTCATCCGTTTCCGCAACGACTACATAGATGGCTGTCGCTATTTGCACTTTTTCGGGATCACGGCCCGCCCCTGCGATGGTCGCTTTCATATCGGCATATTGTTTTTTTGCAATCTTCAAATTCGGATAGACGACAAAAATAAGTTCAGCCCATCTTGCTGCAAAGGCCTTACCGCGCCCACTCTGACCGGCCTGCAACAAAACAGGTTGGCCCTGAGGCGACCTTGGCACTGTAAAAGGCCCACGCGAATTAAAGAACTTCCCCTTATGATCAAGCCGTTTTACTTTGTCGGGATGCGCGAACAAGCCACTTTCCTTGTCAACAACTAATGACTCCTCCTCCCACGTGTCCCAATGGCCGAGTGTCGTTTCAAGAAACTCGTCAGCGCGGTCATAGCGCAAATCATGCTCTAAATGGCTGTCTTGGCCGAAGTTTGCTGCCTCGGAATTATTGAGTGACGTGACCACGTTCCAAGCCACCCGACCTTTGGTCATGAGATCGAGCGTTGCAAACAATCGCGCAACGTGAAAAGGTTCATAGTAGGTTGTTGAGTACGTTGCACCCAAGCCAAGTTTGGTCGTGACGCCAGCCATTGCGCCCAAAACGATCGTTGGATCAAGCTTTGTTGCACGGATACCATGTGCGACCGTATCGCGATGATCTCCAGAATAAATATCCGGCATCGCCAAGCGATCATCAAAAAAAGCCATGTGAAATTTCCCCTCTTCCAACACACGAGCAATGCGCTGGTAGTACTCAGGGGTCAAGAAATCCGTCATGGTTGCGGCATGACGCCAGCTTCCAGGATAGATCGAGCAATTTTGAGCCTGCATAAAGCCGATCATGGTCATCTTTCTTGATGATTGATTCATTTTAAATCCTTAAGAATAAAGACGGATTCAAGTACGAAGTGCAACTTTGATTAATTAGGCGGGTTGGCTGAGAGTGTTCTAGCATCTCAGATTTCCCGACCGCCAAGTCAAAGTTACCTTATGAGCTATAAACATCTCAGCCAAACTGAACGTTATCAGATTTATGCA